>CAYMLG010000078.1:10864-16865 GCA_964391195.1 uncultured Anaerolineaceae bacterium
TAGCGGGTTTGGGTTTTCGGAGCCGGTGGATTTATCCACTGGCGGTTACCCCGGCATCGCATGCCTTGCATCCCGTGCCCGGCATCGATTGAAATCGGCGCCTGCTTAATCCAAACCCGCTGAAGCAGGTTGGGGGAGGCCCCGGGCCATGGACCCGTTTCCAACCGGTTCGAGGGTCGGGTGCCGGTGGATTCATCCGCTGCCCTGGCCCGTACGGCTCCTCGTTGGGCAATCCTCGCAGACCTTATTATAATAGAACGCATGGCAAGCACCTCTGCCGGCAAAAGCCCGGCCGAAACGGGGGACGAACTGCTCCGCCGCAACCGGGAGCTCACCATCCTGAACCAGATCGCCGAAGCCCTGAACCGCTCCATCGACCTCGACCAGGCGCTGCGCAGCGCCCTGGCCCAGGTCGCGGAACTGCTCGACCTGCAAACCGGCTGGATCTGGCTGCTGGACGAGCACAGCGCGCAGCCCTACCTGGCCGCCGCCCAAAACCTGCCCCCCGGCCTGATCCGCAACCCCCAGCTCATGGAAGGCTCCTGCTACTGCCTGGACACCTACCGGGCCGGCGACCTGGACGGGGCGGCGAACGTCAACGTGCTCACCTGCAGCCGGCTGCGCAAGCTGATCAGCGGCACGGGCGGGCTGCGCTACCACGCCAGCATCCCCCTCTACGCCCACGGCAAACAGCTCGGCGTGCTCAACGTCGCCAGCCCCGATTGGCGACAGCTCTCGGCCCAGGACCTGCGCCTGCTGTACACCGTCGGCGACCTGCTCAGCATCGCCATCGAGCGGGCGCGCCTGTTCTCCCACAGCGCCGAGTTCGGCGCCGCCGAAGAGCGCAGCCGCCTGGCGCGGGAAATCCACGATACCCTGGCCCAGGGGTTAGCGGGGATCGCCTTGAAACTGGAGACCGCAGACGCGCTGCTGGAGAGCGGCGCCCCGGCCCAGCGGGTGCAGGACTTCCTGCGCCAGGCCCTGGACCTGGCCCGCTCCAACCTGGACGAGGCCCGCCGCTCGGTGATGGATCTGCGCGCCGCCCCGCTCGAAGGGCGCACCCTGGACGAAGCCCTGCAGGCCTTGGCCGAGAACAACGCGGCCAAGGCCGGGCTACCGGTCACCTTCACCGCCTCAGGCGCCGCGCGGCCGCTCCCCGCCCGGATCGAGATGGGCGTCTACCGCGTGGCGCAGGAAGCGGTGAACAACGCCATCCAACACGCCCGGCCGCAGCACATCCGCCTGCATCTCACCTTCGCCCCCGACCACCTGCAGCTCACGGTCGAAGACGACGGCCTGGGGTTCGACCCATCGGGCAGCATCGAGGGGCATTTCGGGCTGCTCGGGCTGAGCGAGCGCATCCGTTTGTTGGGGGGCAGCCTGAGCGTGGAAAGCGCCCCGGACCAGGGGACGCAGGTCACCGCCCGCATCCCGTTGTGAGGGAAGGAAAGCCCATGGCTCCAACGATCCGCATCCTGGTCGCCGACGACCACCCCGTAGTCCGGGATGGCCTGGTGGCCATGCTCGGCACCCAGCCCGACTTCGTGGTCGTGGCGGAGGCCGCCAACGGAGAGGAGGCGGTGAACAAGGCGGCCTCTTACCAACCCCAGGTAGTGCTGATGGACCTGGAGATGCCGGGCCTCGATGGGGTGGAGGCGGTGCGGCAGATCCGGGCCCGCTACCCCGAGATCCGCATTGTGGCCTTCACCGCCTACGACACCGACGAGCGCATATTGAGCGCCCTGCAGGCCGGGGCCCAGGGCTACCTGCTCAAGGGCGCCCCCCGAGATGAGATCTTCCAGGCGGTGCGCGTGGTCAGCCAGGGCGGCTCCCTGCTCCAGCCGGTGGTGGCCTCGAAGCTGCTGCGCCATATGAGCGCCGCCCAGGGCCAGGAGGAGGAAACCTCAGCCATAACCCTCAGCCCCCGGGAGATGGATGTGCTGCGCCTGCTGGCACAGGGGAAGACGAACCGGGAGATCGCCGAGGAGCTGGTCATCACCGAGCGGACGGTGAAGTTCCACGTATCGGCCATCATGACCAAGCTGGGCGCCGGGAACCGCACCGAAGCGGTCAGCCTGGCAGCGCAACTCGGCCTGATCGACCTGTAACCGCCCGCCGCATATCCCTGCCCGGGCGCTCCAGAAATCTGTACCAAGGTACAGATACAAACCGGCCTACCGCACAGTACGGTGGGCCGGTTTTTTGATTATCCTGACTTCTGGTGGCGCCTCATGCCACCGGTCAGACCGAGAACAGGAGGTTCCGATGGGAATGAACAACCCACTCACTGCGCTGATCACCGGCGCCTCGCGCGGCCTGGGGCTGGAACTGGCGCGCGCCCTGGCCGAGCGCGGTTGGACGCTGATCATCGATGCCCGCGGCGAGCAGGCGCTGAAGGCCGCCCGGGAGGAACTCAGCCGGCAGACGCGGGTGACGGCCCTGCCCGGCGACGTGAGCGACCCCGCCCACCGGGCCGCGTTGGCCGCCGCAGTCCGGGCGGCCGGCGGGGTGGACGTGGTGATCAACAATGCCAGCCTGCTCGGCCCCAGCCCGCAGCCGGGGCTGCTCGACTACCCGCTGGACGTGCTGGAACAGGTGTACCGGGTGAACGTGTTCGCTCCGCTGGCTCTGCTGCAGGAGCTGCGCGACCTGCTGCCCGAGGGTGGGGTGGTGGTGAACATCACCAGCGACGCCGGGGTGGAGGCCTACCCCGGATGGGGCGGCTACGGCTCCAGCAAAGCGGCCCTCGAACATCTCTCCGCCATCCTGGCCGCCGAAAACCCCCAATGGCGGGTCTTCTGGATCGATCCGGGCGATATGCGCACGCAGATGCAGCAGGAGGCGTTCCCGGGAGAAGACATCAGCGACCGTCCCCTGCCCGAGGAGAGCGTGCCCGGGATCCTGGCGATCATCGACGGCGGGCTTCCGAGCGGGCGCTACCAGGCCCGGGCGGCCGAGACCGAGTCGAATTAGCAGAGGCGTTATGCTGACCAGCCCGAAACAGATCGAAGCCCGTGCGACTGCGCCGCCCGAATGCCAGGTCCTGCAGATCTTCGCCGGGTCCGGCTCCTGGGAGTTCACCCTGCCGGGGGAGTTGGAAGCCGGCGAGCCGCCCGAGGCGCGCGGCCTGGAACGGGACCAGGTGCGCCTGATGGTATCGCACATCGAAGACGACAGCATCCGGCACACCCGGTTCCACCGGCTGGAGGAGCACCTCTCCCCGGGCGACCTGCTGGTGATCAACACCAGCGGGACGCTCAAAGCCGCCCTGAATGTGCGGAGCGAGGCGGACGGGCCGCTCGAACTGCATCTGTCCACCCGGCTCCCGGCCGGGCTGTGGACGGTGGAGCTGCGCCGGGTCACGCCCGAGGGTTCGCAGCCGTTCTACACCGCCCGGGCCGGGCAAACCCTCGCCCTCCCCGGCGGCGGTTCGGCCGCGCTGCTCACCCCTTACCGGCCGGAACAGCGCGGCCAGGAAGGGGCCCGGGTGCGGCTGTGGGTGGCGGCGCTCGACCTGCCCCTGCCCCTGCTGGAATACCTCGACCGCCACGGCTTCCCCATCCGCTACCCGTACGTGCGCAAGCCATGGCCGGCCGAGTACTACCAGACGGTCTACGCCACCGAGCCCGGCAGCGCCGAGATGCCCTCCGCCGGGCGGGCCTTCACCCCTGGGATGATCGCCCGCCTGGTGGCCAAGGGGGTGCGCTTCGCGCCCCTGGTGCTGCACACCGGGGTGGCCAGCCTCGAGCACGACGAGCCGCCTTACGAGGAGTATTTCCGGGTGCCCTGGCAGACCGCCCGCCTGGTGAATGAGACCCGCCGGGCAGGCGGGCGGGTGATTGCCGTGGGGACGACCAGCGTGCGCGCCCTGGAAACCGTCGCGTTTGGAGACGAGCGCCTCCACCCGGGAGAGGGCTGGACCGGCCTGGTGATCACCCCCGAGCACCGGCTGCGCATGGTGGACGGGATGCTCACCGGGCTGCACGAGCCGCGCTCCACCCACCTGGCGATGCTCGAAGCCCTCGCCGGCCGCCGGCACATTTGCCGGACCTATGCCGCCGCCCTCGAACACGGCTACCTGTGGCACGAGTTCGGCGATTTACATTTGATCTTGCCGTAATCAAAACGGGGGATATCCGGGTCTAATTCTCAGGCAGCGACAGCAGCAGAAGCATCGGGTCGAAGTGGCGGAATTCACCGCCGGTGCGCCAGCGGGTGTAGTTGGCCATCTCTTCGGCCGTCAGCGGGGCGAGGTAAAAGGCCATCGGGGCGAAAGAGGCCCCGGGCTGGCCCAGCCGCGTCTCCAGGTGGAGGTGGGCGATCCCCGCGTTCCCGCTCTTCCCCACCTGGCCCAGCGGCCGGCAGGCTTCCACCCGCTCATCCGGGGACAGGCCGGGGGCGTCCTGCAGATGGGCGTAGAGGATATACACCGACTCCCCCTGGCCTAGACCGATCCGCTCCCCGGCACCCGGCGGCAGGTCCGCATCTCTCGATTCTATGATCACCACGTTCCCATAGGGGAAGCGTTCCGCCTGCGCCAGGGCGACCCGCCCGGCCAGGACCGCCTGCACGTCGATGCCTTCGATCGAGAGGCGCTCGCCCCGGCGGTAGTAGGAGAAATCGAACCCGTGGTGGCGGTCTTCCTTCCCCGGCGGCGGGGGGTTGTAGGGGTCCGAGACGATCTCGGGCAGCTCGGCCAGGGGATGCTGGACGAGGGGGGAGCACAGCCCGGCGGCCAGCGTGGGGCTGGGTGAAGCGGTGGGCGGGAGAGCGGTCCCGGTCGCGGTGGGAGCCGCGGTGGAAGAGGCGGCGGGAGCCGGCAGGACGTCCGCCGCAGCCCGGGCGGCGACCGGGGCGGGGGTCGGGCTGGCCGGGATGGGGTCAGGCGCCGGGCGGCAGCCGTAGCCCAACAGCAGCCCGAAGGCCAGGATCCAGGGGAGCCGTTTGCGAGTGGACATGACCAGACCGATTATACAGCCCGCCGGCCGATCCGGCAGGGGTGATTTCCGGGGGTCAATCCCGCCGGGGGAAGGCTCAAAATAAGGAGATGTTTGATCTTCTGCCTGGGCCTCGGGAATAGATGTTGATCATATCCAAATAATCAGCTATTATTAATCTGTCACTATAAAACAATGGCAAGTAAATGAACCGATCCACCAGTTTTTTTGATGCAGCCAGGGCAAGAATGCAAGGTGTATACGAACGAGATCCATCCTGAATCCTGTGGTTTGAGCTCTGGGAATGGTACGGCGAGCTGGAATAACAGTGGAGACTGTGCCTGCATGCAAGATGCGCAGGGGAATCTGGTGGATGATCACTGCTGTTGAGCGGATCAACGAATAGCCATATGTCATCATCGCTAAAGGAGCATCATGAGAAAGTCTAGGGAATGGCCATCCGGTAGTTGGATCAGATTGTTGGGGTGGCTATTCAGTAGTTGGAGCAGATTTCAGAAGTTCAAGTGGTGGCAGCAGGTAGTCCTGATTCTATTTGTGCTTTGGCTGCTCTCTTTTATCAGGGATATCGTTGCAGTTTCTTTTCTGGGGTACGAGTGGAAACCCTGGACGGGGTTTGGCCCTTATCGTGGTGAGGTCGGAGAAGCAGAACGCGGGAAAACGCTGTGGGATTGGTTGGGGCTGCTGGTGATCCCAGCGGTCCTTGCAGGCGGCGCTTATTATCTCAATCAGCAGGAGCGCAAGAACGAGCGAAAGATTTCCGAGGACCGGATTCAAGAGGCTACGCTGCAAAACTATCTCGACAAGATGGCCGAACTGATCCTTGAACATAAGTTGAGGGAGACGAAGAGCCTGAGAGAAGTGCTGCTGGCTAAGGATGGGAAGGTAGAGTTCAAGCCCGACCAACTCGCTATTCGTGATATCGCGCAAGTCAGGACTGTTACTACGCTGCGCCAATTGAACGCTGAACGCAAGAATATCCTGCTTCAATTTCTCCGGGACGCGGAATTAGCAGAATTCATACTTGAAAATGCTTCGATGCCAGG
>CAYMLG010000078.1:16965-21292 GCA_964391195.1 uncultured Anaerolineaceae bacterium
CCGGCGACCAGGTTGGCCTTACGCCTGGGGATATCGGCCAGGGCAACCCGGGATACCCGCCCATCGTAGCCGGGAACAATCACCAGGCAATCCCCCATCGCCCGCCGGCCGGTGAACTGGGCGGCCCGCCCCCTGGGCGAAAGGATCCGCGACGCCAACCTGATCGAGGTAGTCCTGGGTGCGGATTACCCTACGGCGTTCGCCAGCCAGGTGGTTACCTCGGCTTCAGTGGGGATGCGCCCTGAGCAGACCACCTTCTCATTGATCACCAAACCCGGTGTGGACAGGATGTTGTATTCCAGGATTTTGTTGTAATCGGTGACCTTGACGATCTCCGCTTCCAGACCCATGCGTTCCACAGCCTGCCGGGCGATGGTTTCCACCTTCTTGCAGTTCGGGCAGCCAGGACCAAGAACTCGAATGTTCAGCATTTGAACCTCCATTGCGATATTCAGATTACGGACAGTGAAATACCCCCTGCGCCTAGAGGCAACCGCCGCAGGTGGGGTGTAGATTCCCAAATACAATCTTCTTCGTTCGTGTCCGACAGCTCGCAGTTCCAGCATAGGATGCAGGGTGAGAAATCAAACTCCTGTACTTTCTGCCGGAAAGCCACGTAGACCGGATCATTCCATATCTGCTCCAGCGAGCGATCTTCCAGGCTGCCCGTCTTACAGCGCCTGGATAGTCTCGGGCGGCCCTCCCAATAGCTGGTATGGGTATGCAGCAGGGGCAGGCAGGGGCTGACCCCGCCGCCCGGATACAACCGGGCGTTCTCACGCGTGACCGGGCGACTCAGGCGTATCTCGCCTTCTTCGATCTCCAGGCTGACCGTTGTCCCGGGCAGCAGGCCCAATCGGTCGACCAGGTGAGGATCGAACACTAACCTTCCCTGGTCATCGACGGAGGCCCAACCACGAAATCGACGGCTCATATGCTGAACCTATACCTGATAGACCTACCGGGCTGCGGCGGCCTTCTGCAGGTTGCGCCGGTTGATGCCCGCCAGCACGGCAGCCAGCAAGCCAATGAAAGCCAGCAGGTAGGCGGCGATCAGCCAGGGGCTGCTCCCGTCTGCCCAACTTCCGTAGATCAGTCCCGCCAGGGTGCTGAACAGCGCCACCCAGGCCACATAGGTCCAGGCTTTGAGCCGCCCGATGATGCTGGAGACGATCAGGATACTCTGCAGCGAAAGCTCCGGATCGGCCATCAGGTAGGCCAGCAACGGGCCGCGATGCATCCCCAGGCTGAGGAACATCTGGGCGATCGGCACTTCCACCAGGGTGGGAAAGTACATAAAGACCCCGAAGAACACCCCCGCCAGGTTGCCCAGGACCGTATTCTGCCCGGCCAGGCTCTGTATCCACTCTGGACGGATGAGCTGGCGGATGACGCCCACCGCGAACACACCGCCCACCAGCAGGGGGAAAATCTGCTTGACAAAGCGCCAGGATTCCCACAGCCATGCCTGGATTTCATAAGTATCCAGATGATAGCGCCCGATGTAAGCCAGCGCCCCCAAAGCCAGCAGCACGCCAAAGAAGCGCCCGGTGAAATGAATGTCCACCTCGCCCGCCTGCGGGACGATCTCCAGGGCGGCGATCAACAGCGTGAGCGCTACCAGCCCGAGCGCCGTCCAGGTCCAGCGGTTGAAACCGTTATGTATATTCTCGAAACCCTTCCAGGCCGATAGGCCGATCAGACCCAGCAGCCCGATCAGGACCGCGCCCTGGGCAGTGACGCCCTCCTCGCCTTTGGAAGCATCGAACGGCACAAGGTGGTAGAGATATTCCTGGAAGCGATCCACGCTGGCCACCGGCAGGGTCGCTAGTGCGTACGTGTTGGTGAAAAGGCCGATCTTGAGCGTGCCGGAGAGCAGCAGGGCGACCATTACCAGCAGAAAAACGAGCGCCGGGCGGCGCATAGAGCGCCGGGCGGAGAACATGCTGTCCGCAGCCTGGTCGTGGGCCAGGTCTTCCCGGCTGAAAATCAGCGCCATGATCAGTCCGATGCCGATACCGAAGGCCAGGGAGAGGACCAGCCGGGCTACGGCCAGGTCCGGGCCGATGATGCTGCCGGTGTACACCAGGGCCAGGATATTGGCCGCGGGGGCGAAGAACAGGAAAGTGATGGCCGGGCCAAGGCCCGCGCCCTTTTTATAAATGCCGGCGAAGAGCGGCACGATCGTACAGGAACAGACCGCCAGCACCGAGCCTGCCAGGGCTGCCGCCGGGTAGGACACGAACTTCGGGGCGCTGCGTCCCAGGAAGCGGGTCACCGCCTCCTTCGGGATCAGGGCCGCCATCCCCCCGGCGATATAAAAGGCCGGCACGAGGCAGAGCAGCACATGCGCGGCCAGATAAGCGCCCAGGTTGCCCAGGCCTCCCTGAAGTAATTTCGTCAAAAAGGCAGCAATTTCCATTTATTGCTCCGAAGTTCGAATCTCCAAATACTCTCAAAATCCGGGGCGATTGACCCGTGTTCGGCTGTAACTGGTAGAACGTTATCTGGAAAGGTAGTACGATCCCGGTTGACGATTTGCTCAAGTCGATTTATTGCCCTCGATCTGGCTGTTCTTGTAGAATACACCGGGTATGCCCTTACGCAGAGGTAGAAACGCAGCGCGGACAGTTGCAAGGCTGTTTGGGAGCGGGGACTTCGACCTTCTCAGGGATACTGAGCTTTCGCTTTTTCTGAGCGCGCAGAAAATCTTTCAAGCTGTCTGTGACCTCGAAGATCCGCGCATCGCTCACCCGATAATAAACGCGCTTCCCATCTTTACGCCGGGAAACCAGCCCAGACCGCCGCAGTATATTGAGCTGCTGGGAGACATACGCCTGGCGCTGGTCCAGCACCGCCTGGATATGGCAGACGCACTGCTCCCCTTCGCGCAGCAGCTCCAGAATTTCCAGCCTGGAGGGATGTGCCAGCGCAGTCAGGATTTCGGCTTCGGTCATGAAAAAATCAGATAACGTATCCATCACTCGTATACACATTCATATATTCAAATTCCTGAATGTATTTTACAATCAGGAAGCAGCGGATGTAAGTGAAGATTGTCACGAGTCTCTTGTGACAATCCTCCATCGCCCGCCGGCCGGTGAACTGGGTGGCTCGCCCCCTGAATGCCGTTGGAAAGGGGGTTGTCAGAAAGAGTACTCTGCGCTATAATGTGGGCCGTTCGAATCGGGGCGTGGCGCAGTCCGGCTAGCGCGCTTGCATGGGGTGCAAGAGGTCGGAGGTTCAAATCCTCTCGCCCCGACACATATTGATCGTGCGACTGGCGTCGCTGGATCATGTCCGACTCAATGCTAAACAAAACACCCTGGCGTTTGCCCGGGGTGTTTTGCTTTATCTCTCACTCAGCCACCTCTTTGTGAACTCCAGGAATAAAGGTTGATTATATCCAAATAATGAGCTATTATTAACCTGTTACTATAAAACAAGGTCAATTATTGTAAGCAGGAGAATGTGCTGATGCCCCGTAGATGGGCTTTGTTTATTTTTGTGCTATTTGCCGTGCTGCTTCTCGCCTTCACATTCCGTGTATCTGCCGCACCTTCAGTCACTCTGACCATTTCCTTCATAGACGTCGGACAAGGGGATAGCGCCTTGCTCAGGGATTCCAGCGGGTTTGATGTGCTGATTGATGGGGGAAAGCCAATCGCCGGACCAACGGTGGTCGCCTATCTGCGCGAGCAAGGGATTGATGATAAAGTATCCCTGGGTCAGGTCGTGGATACCTTGATCTATCTGCCACTCGTGCTGCACAACCGTTTGGCGCCCCCGACAGGAACACCCATACCCACGAGTACGGTTCCACCTGCCCTCACTCAGACTCAAGTTCCCGGTCCGACGCAAACACCCACCCCGACCCAATCTCCATCCCCTACTCCATCTACCCCTTCATCGCCGGCCAGGGTGAGCATCACGACCATCTTTTATAATGGCAATAAGGGAAGCCAGGAGCCGGATGAGTACGTCGAGATCCGGAACGATGACACCCAGTCGATCCAACTTCAAGGGTGGACGTTAAGGGACAACGCCGCCGAGCCAAAAGTTTTCACCTTCCCCAATTTCCTGATGCAGCCCGGACAGGTATGCCGGGTGTACACGAACGAGATACATCCCGAGTTCTGCGGGTTCAGCTTTGGCAATAGTGCGGCGATCTGGAACAACAACGGAGACTGCGCCTACCTGCAGGACGGGCAGGGGAACCTGGTGGATGATTACTGTTATTAACCGGACCACCGAATCGCTCAATGCTAAACAAAACACCCTGGCGTTTGCCCAGGGTGTTTTGCTTTGGCGCTTAGCCTGCTCCCTA
>CAYMLG010000079.1:0-20916 GCA_964391195.1 uncultured Anaerolineaceae bacterium
CGTTCAATCCGCTGCCCGAGCAACCGAAGGTTGCCATCCGTTTTCAGCAATCCGTTGCCCAATCCGTGAAATCCGTGACAAAAATCCGTTGACAGCAATCCGTTGACAGCAATCCGTTGTCAGAGAACCTCCAGCGCCGCGGCGTACACCATCTCGAACGCCCGCAGAATCTCGTCCAACCGCTCCGGAGCCTCCCAGCGCAGCCCGGCGACGCTGTCCATACCGATCACCACCGAAGCCGTCGCCACCCCTCGCACCTCCCCAACCGTGAACAACCCCGCCGATTCCATCTCCACCACCTTCACCCCCTCGGCCTGGTACTGCCGGATCTCTTCCGGCGTCTCCCGGTAGGGGGCGTCGGTGGTCCAGGTGGTGCCGCAGGCGCACTCCCCGCCCCGGCCGCGGATGGCCCGCGCCAGCGCTTCCACCAGCCCGGCGTCGGCCTGCACGTACTTCCCCGGCGGCAGATAGTGATAAGAGGCGCCCTCATCGCGGATCGCCCGCTCCACCACCACGATATCCCCGGCCTGCATCTCCGGCTGGAGCATCCCGCCCCAGGTGAGCAGGACCAGGCGCCTGGCCCCCATCGCCACGAACTCCTCCGCCAGCTCCACCGTCATCGGCGAGCCGCCCCCGAAACCGGTCATGATCCCCACCTTCCCCCGCCTCCGCTTCAAGGTGTAGAGATCGCCGTTCATCCCCCCCACATGCTTCACCGGGAAACGCCAACGCAGCCGCCGGGGCAGGCCGCGTTCCAGGCAGAACAGGATGCCCTCCGGTTCGGCCAGGTCCGGCATGCGCCCGATCTTCCGGCGGTAGCCAACGATCTCCTCCGCGCCGAACAGCGCCTCGAGCCGGTGTTTTTCGGGGAAAATGGGGAATTTCATTCACGCCTCCTCATAAGGCCGGGGCGCTGCGCAGGGTCCTCAGCGCCTGGAACAGCAAGATGCCACACTGGAAATACTCGGCGTACAGCACCGCCCAGGCCGCGCCGGTTGGCCCCGCCGCCCGTCCCCACCACAGGGTGAGCACGGCCAGGGCCAGCAGGCTGAACGACAGTGCCCGGGTCAGGGCCGGTTCATCCTCGTTAGCCAGCAGGACCAGGCTCAGAGAGGTGTTGGTCATGTACGGGGGGATCGCCCAGGCCAGGATGCGCACCACCGCCGCCGCAGGAGCGTACCCGAGGCCGAACAGCCACCCCACCAGCGGTTCCGCCAGCAGGAACAGGGCCAGCGAGGCCAGCAACGCCGATCCCAACAGCAGCAGCCACACCGGGCGGAACGGCCGCAGCCAGCCCGGGCCGCTCTCCCTGTGCTGCGCCAGCATGGGGTACACCGCGGTGAGCACAGCCACGTGCCCGAGCTTGGCCGCCTCCACCAGCCGTAAGGCGGCGGCGAAGATGCCCGCCTCCCTCAGCCCGGCCAGCCCGGGGAGCAGCGCCGGGACCAGCCGCTGGTAGACTGCCCCCAGCCCCGCCAGCAGCGCCAGCGGAGCGCTGGCCCTCGCCAGGGAGAGCAGGGCGGCGCTGGGGACCCTCCGGCGCAGCCCGTGCCAAAACTGGCCCGCGAACCCGGGGATGGTCCGCATGCAGAGCAGCCCGGCCAGCAGGGCGCTCGCCGCCTGCGCCGCCAGCAGCAGCCCGGCCAAAAACACCAGGTCCCCCCCGCGCAGGAACTGCACGATCCCGATCAGCAGGTGCAGGGCGGCCAGGCCGGCGTTGGCGGCCGCATAAGCGCCCATCTGCTCTTTGCCGCGTAGGGCGGTGGTGAAAACGGTGAAAAAGGCCAGGGGCAGCAGCGACAGGCTGTATAGGCGCAGGGCCGGCCCGCCCCCGGCGCTCAGAAACCCCAGGTACGGGACGGCCAGCCAGGTCCCGGCGGCGAACAGGAGTGAGAGCAAGAGCTGCAGCCACAGGGCGCCGGACAGGCGCGCCAGGGGTCTCCCGGCGGCGATCTCGCGGATCAGCAGCATGTCGGTGCCGAAGGTGGTGATCATGTTGCCGGTGGCGATCAGGGCGGCCATGAAGCTGTACTCGCCGAAACCGCTCTCGCCCAGGGAGCGGGCGGCGGCGATGGTGAAGACGGCCATCGCTCCATAGCTCCCCAGGCGGGCCGGCAGCAGCCATGCCGAATGTCTTGCCAGGCGCAGCAGCATGCGACCTCCTCAGCGCAAAATGACCCAGGGGAAGGGGGGAGCAGCCCGCCCAAACCGCCGGGCCAGGCGGGCGGAGAGGGCCTCGGGGCGGTAGAGCCAGCGCGGCGAGAACGGTTCCAGCGCCGCGGCGGTGTGGTGATGGTAGTAGGCGGCCATCTCAGGACAGCCCAGCGCCTGGTAATAGGCCAGGGTGCGCTGCCGGGCGGCGGGCAGTTCCTCCTCGGCGTACAGGGGGCTGTCCAGCAGGTGGATCTCCCCGCCCGGCTTCAACAGGATGCGCAGGCTGTGCAGCAGCCCCGGCAGGTCGGGGAAGTATTGGATCACGCTGGCCAGCACGATTACGTCGAACGCGCAGGGCGGGAACGGGAGGTGAGGCGCCCCGGCGGCCAGGAAGGTCAGCCCAGGGCGAGAGAACACGCGCCGGGCCTGCGCCAGCTCGACCAGGTTGGGGTCGGCGCCCCACACCCGGGCCTGGGGGATCTGCGCCAGTCGGTTAGCGAGCCAGCCGTTGCCGCACCCCAGGTCGAGCACGGCCAGAGGCGGTGGGAAGCCCCTCAGGTAGCGGGCCAGCCGGGCGCAAGATGCGGCCCGTAGGCGCCACTCGGCCCGCAGCGGGTGCCCCACCGGCAGGTCGGGGAGGCGCCGGACCACCTCGTCCGGGAAGAGCCGGCCCTCTTTCTCGCGCGCCCTCAGGTACAGGTCTGTGGCGATCATGGCCGGTAACGCAGGGTCAGGATGAAAAAATCGCCCCAGCCGCGCCACGGGGCCCGCGGGGCCAGTCGGTCGTCGAGCCAGGCCAGCGCCCGGTACAGCCGCGGGTGGCGTTTTGCGAAATTCTTGCTCTCGGCCGTGGGCGTGATCACCGACAGCCCTTCTATCGCCAGGGGTTCGTACTCCGGCCCGAACCAGTCCACCACCCGCTTCGGGCTGAAATAATATACCGGGAAGTAGTGCCCCTCCAGGTGGCTGCGCGCGCCTCCCCTGGCGAAGCGGCGGAACGCCAGCCTTGGGTGCCCGCGGAAGATCTCCGCCAGCTCCCACAGGCAGACGGGCGGCATCAGCACCCAGGTCACCCACCCGCCCGGCCGGAGCACTCGCGGGAGCTGTTCGATCACCGGCCTCAGGTCCGGGGTGCAGTTCAGCCCGCCCAGGTTGGAGAACACCGCATCGTAGGGCCCGCCCTCGGCTGCTTCCAGCCGGGCGAAGGAACATTCCTGGAAGCTGATCCGCCCCTCCAGCCCCAGCCGCCTGGCCTTCTCGCGGGCGCGCTGCAGCATCCCCGGGGCGATATCGGTGGCGTGGACCGTGTAGCCGCCTCGCGCCAGCTCGGCCGCGTCGATGCCGGTGCCGGCGTTCAACTCCAGGATCCTGGCCCCGGCGGGGATCCACCGCTCCAGGTGGGCGTAGACTTTACCCCTCAGCCGGGTGAGGTGGGGGTGGTCCTGGGCAAAAGCATCGTACTTCTCCCCCGCGCGCGAAAAGGCGGCGGCGATGGTCGCTTCGACGGCCGCTTCTTCCAGGCCCTGAAAGGGGGGCTGCCCGGCGCTCATGGGCCTTCCTGGGGGGTGGGCCGGGCGGCCTGTTCGTGGGGCAGGTGCGGCACCGTCAGGGACGGGTTACGGTCCTGCGCCAGCCGCCGGAGCTGCAAGCGGACCACGGGCAGGGTCAGCCCGTGATACACCACCCGGGCGACCTGCCTCGCCCTCAGCCCGCCCCGCAGCGACCGCCAGGCCTTGCGCAGGCGGAACTCTTTGTGCACCGCGGTGTGCAGCTTGCGGTAATAAGCGGTGGAATACGGGCCCTGGTACAGCATGGCCAGGTCGCTGGAGTCCTGCCAGTTCCGCTTTTCGCCCAGTTGGGCCTGCACCGCCTGGTAGAACTTGGTCCCCGGCATGGGGTAGGAGACCGAAATGCCGATGTCGTCCGGATCGCAGTCGCGCACCATCTGCAGGGTCCGCTGGATGTCGGCTTGGGTCTCGCCGGGGTAGCCGAACTGCAGGAAGAACCCCACCCGGATGCCTGCGGATCGCAGCAGCCGGGCCGCCTGGTAAATCTGCTCCACCCGGGTGCCCTTGTCCATGGCGTCCAGGATGCGCTGAGAGCCCGACTCGGCGCCCACCCACACCGTCTGTGCCCCGGCCCGGCGCAGCGCCTCCACTTCTCCCGAGCGGAGCAGCAGGTCCACCCGGCTGAGGCACTTGAAGGGGATCTGCGCCTCGCGTTGGACAACGTCCTCGCTGAAGCGCTGCACCCAGCCCGGCTTCAGCCCGAAGATGTCGTCCGCAAACCAGATGTGATCCGGCGCGTAGGCCTCCTTCAACCACTGCATCTCGGCCGCCACGTTCTCCGGGCTGCGGCTGTTATAGCGCTGCCCCCAGATCGGCTTGGCGCACCAGTTGCAGTGGAACGGGCAGCCGCGGGTGGTGACCATGTTCATCGAGTAATAGCCATGCCGCTCCAGCCAGATGGCCCGGTAGCGGGGGATATCCACCAGGTCCCAGGCGGGGAAGGGCAGGGCGTCCAGATCGCGGATGTCCGGCCGCCGGGGGTTGCGCCTCGCCTCCCCGTCGCAGTAGGCCAGGCCGGGGATTTCGGCCAGGGGTGTGCTCGATTTCCCAGTCAGCCGGTCCAGCAGTTCCACCAGGGTCTCTTCCCCCTCGCCCAGCAACACGAAATCCGCGCCCCGCTCCAGGTAAGCCTCGGCGTGGTCAGTGGCGTCCGCCCCACACAGGATCACCGTGCAGCCCTGCTGCTTTGCCATTTCGATCATGGTAAAGGCCGCCTGGCGCATGCGCATCAGGCACATTTTGGAGAGGTAGTTGAAGTTGTCTTCGAACAGGACGGCGAATTCCGGCCGGTGACGCTCGAGCGCCGACCGCCATTCTTCTTCCGACTGGGCCAGCATGGCGTCGAATAGGGCCGGCTTGTAGCCATGCTGGCGCAGATAGCTGGCGGCGTACAGTGTGCCCAGCGGCGGGTAGGGCTGCATGGCCTGCCACAGCTTTGGATCGAAATACAGGTAATAGGACTGCCCTAGCAAGATTTGGTTCATAAAGGATACTCCTGCTGCAACTGCCGGAGCCGTTCGTCCAGCGCAACATAGGTGCGCGCCTGGTGGCGGTGGGCGTGGCCCTTGCAGCAGTCGGCCGAGAAATGCGATTCGGGGCTGTCGCCCTGTTCGCCGCGCAGCTTGCGGATTTTGCGCTGCATCTCCCACCGCTCGATCGAATTGAAAGGCCGGGTTTGCAGCACGGCCTCCAGCCGGGGGCGGGACAGGCGGGGCGGGATCTCTCCGGGCGAGATCCAGGCGTTTTCCGGCCGGCCCTGGGCGTTGGGCAGGTAATCCCTCACCCACAGGTTCCGGCTGCGCAAGCGCCGGTACACCTCCAGCCCGGCGATGGGCGCCATCTGGGCTACCTCGTGGGCCGCGTACAGGCTGTGGTCGGGAAAGCTCAGGCTGCGGGTGGAGACGATGTAATTGGGGCACAGGACCAACCCCCGGCGCAGCGCCAGGCGGGCGACGACCAGGGCCAGCAGGCGGCTGAGCCACAGCCGCCCGGGCTCGGTGACGAGCAGATAGTCGATATCGTCCTTTCGCTTCACATTGTTCATCGCCAGCGCCCCGGTGACGGCCACCATGCGGATGAACGGCAGCCTGGCAAGCAGCCCTCCGTATCTGAGCGCCTCGGGCCATAGGCGGGCCGCCCTCGCTTCCCGGCGGCGGCGTTCCTCGGCCAGCAGCTCCCGGCCTGGCAGGGTGTAGTATTCGCCCACCCGCGAGAGCGGCCGGAACGCTTCCAGGCAGTGCTCCACAGCCTGGAGGCGGGCGGGTATGCCGGCCAGGTAGCGGTGGATTTCCCTCACCGTGAGGGGGTAATCGAACACATCGGCGTAGGCAGCCGTTTGCACGATCGCTCTGGTGATAGCAGAGAGCCTGGTTTGGGTTGTGAAGACCATTTCGCCCCCGAGGTGTTCGCTTTCCACAAATAAGACAATTAAAACACAAATAATCGATAAATTGTACGCACTACCCCCCATCATGGATTAATCCAAATTGTACCTTTTTGCGTATCAATAACCACGATGAACCTCGCCATTGTCAGTCCTTACCCGCCCGATATCACTGGGATTGGCCAGTACGGATTTCACGTCAGCCGGGCTCTGGTTCAGTCCGGGCAGTTTTCACAGGTGAACGTGCTGGCCGGAGCGCGGGCGAACGGCGCCTCTGTCGATCCCTTTTCTTGCTTGCAGGTGAGCTACACCTGGCAGCCAGGACACTACGACACCGGGCAGGCGATCCTGGCCGGGCTGCGCCGTTATAAGCCGGACCTGGTGTGGTTCAATATCGGCGCCAGCGTTTTTGGCCGCTCGCCGGTGCCCAACCTGCTCGGCTTCATGAGCCTGTACCGGGTCCGGCTGTCGGGCCTGCCGGTGGTGGTGACCCTGCACGAGCTGGTGGAGCTGGCCGACCTGAAGACCCTCAACGCCCCGGGGGGGCGGCTGGCGCTGGTCGGCGCCCGGCTGCTGACCCATATCGCCACCCGCTCCGATGTTGTCTGCCTGACCATGCGCCGCTATGTGAACTGGTTCTCCGCTCGCCGCCCGGACCTCACCTGTGTCCATATCCCCATCGGGGCCTACCGGGTGCCGGAGCGACTGCCTGAATCCCCCACCCCCGAGCTGCTCTTTTTCTCCTCCCTTGCGCCCTACAAGGGGCTGGACCTCCTGCTGGAGGCCTATGATTCGCTGCTGTCCCGTTATCCGGACCTGCGGCTGACGATCGCCGGGGCCGAGCACCCCCGTTTTCCGGGTTACCAGGAAAGGCTGCGCCGGGAATACGCCGCTTTGCCCGGCGTGCGCTGGCTGGGTCAGATCCCCGAATCGCAGGTGCGGGAGGTGTTCGCCCGGGCGCAGATCGTCGTCCTCCCTTACCTGGCCTCCACCGGTTCCTCCAGCGTGCTCTACCAGGCAGCCATGTGGGGCCGGCCGCTGGTCGCCTCCGATCTGCCGGAGATCCGCACCGCGGCCGAGGAGAGCGGCCTGGAAGTGGGGCTGTTCCCGCCCCGCAGCGCCTCCGGGCTGGCGGGAGCGATTGCCTCCCTGCTCGATTGTCCTGCGCGGCGTCGCTCTCAAGTGGAGCACAACTTCAACGCCATCCAGCGCCGCCGCCCCGAAACCACCTGCCGCGCTTACCTGCAGGCCTTCAACCTGGCGCTGGAGGCCCACCGCAGCCCCAAGCGGCTGGACATCCCGGCTCAATTCCCATCGGAGCTCGCCGGATGACTCGCCGCATCGCCCTCGCCTGCGCCTTATCCTTCTTCCTCCACGGATTGCTGATCCTGGCCGGCCTGTACCGCTTGAGCTACGACGCTTACAACCATATGTTCTTCGCCGATCACTATCTCCGGGATTGGTGGTCGCTGTGGGAGCCGCGCTGGTATACCGGGTTCGAGGTCACCTCCTACCCGCCGCTCGTGCACCAGTTGATCGCCCTCCTCGGCCGCCTGGTGGGGGTGGAAGCGGCCTATGCGTTGATATTGTGGGCGGTGCTGGCGGCGTTCCCCGCCGCCGTGTACCTCTTCAGCCGCCTCTTCACCGGGGAGCGGGCTGCGGGCTTCGCTGCGTTCGGCGCCGCGCTGCTCCCTTCTCTCTTCCTCACCGCCCACAACTTCGGGCAGCTCCCGACCCTGGTGAGCGGCCTCCTGGCCCTGCTCGGCGCGGTGGCTTTGGGGGGCTTCCTCCGTCACGGCGGCCTGCTCGACGGCGGGCTGGCGGTCTCCCTGTTCGCTGCCGCAGCCGCCGGGCACCATGCCACCCTGCTGTTCCAGGCGGGTCTGGCCGGGGCGATCCTGTTCCAGTTCCTCCTGCGGTCGAGGCACAGCCGTCCGCGCCTCGTTTTTCGCTTCGGCCTGTTCCTGCTCTTTGCGGTCCCCGCCGCGCTGGCCGTGGTCTGGCCGTTCTGGGAATGGGGCAGCCGCCAGGCGTTACAAACCCCCATCGACCATATCTCCCGCCACAACTTCATCCAAAACCCCTTTGCTGCCGTGCTGTTCTTTCTGCCGGTATACGGTCTGCTCATCCCCTGGCTCCCGCTGGAGCTGCGCTTCGGGCTGCGTAAGCGCTACCTGGGGTTGGGCCTGGTCTTCCTGATCATGTTCCTGCTCGGTTTAGGGGGCACCACCCCGCTGCCGCGCCTCTTCTTCGGCCCGGGATGGACCTGGCTGACTTACGATCGTTTCGCCTTTTGGGCCTCGCTCCTGCTGCTGCCGCTCCTCGGGGTCGGGGCAGCCTGGCTGAAGTGGAAGCTGCCCAACCGGGGTTTCTGGTTCAGTTTCCTGGGGCTGATGGCGCTCACCGGGCTGCTCATCGGGGCCAGCCCCAGGTGGCTGCCCACCCAGCCCGGGCCGATCGACATGCGCCCGATCGTGGACTGGCTCGAACGGGGCGACCACGGGCAGTATCGCTATATCACCCTCGGCTTTGGCGACCAGTTGGCTTATCTCTCCCGCCTGACCGAGGCCACCACGATCGACGGCAGCTATCACACCGCCCGCAGCCTGCCCGAACTGCGCCAATCGGGCATCGGACAGATCGACACTGCCTTCTGGCTCCCGGACGGGCTCGCCGCGCTGGACCCGATCCTGGAGAAGGCCGGCGAGCGGGGGGTGCGTTGGGCCTTCCTCGCCATGAAACTGTACAAACCGGTCCTGATCCGCAATGGTTGGAGCAAACTGGCCGTGCTGCCCAACGGGGTGGAAATATGGGAAAACCCCGCAGCCGTGCCGCCTCCCCCGGTCCGCCCGCCGGAGGTGGAGCCTTTCACCGCCTTCTCGTGGGGCGCACTCCCGCTGTTCTCCTTCACCCTGGCCGCGGTCCTGGCCGTTCGCCGCTGGTGGAGCCCGGCGGTGTTGGTCGCCGCCCGGGCCATGGCCATTGGCCTGCTGCCCCTCGGCCTGACCTTCTGGTACTACCGCACCGTGTTCGTCATCGAGCACCCTCGCACCTATTTCATTTACACCGACGCCCTTTTCTTCCTGGTCGACGGCCTGGCGCTGTTCATCCTGCTGACCTGGATCGCCGGACGTTTGCCGCTGCCGGAGGGCGGGCGGGGGGCAGGCGCAGTTTCATGGCCGGCCGGGCGGGGGCTGGCGGAAGGGGTGACCCGCTCCCTCGTTCCGCCGCCCGCCTTCCTCCGTGGGGCGGGGAGCGGGCTGCGCCGCCCTGCGCTGCGCCTCGAGCGGAATTTTTTCGCCCGCCCGGACCCGTGGCTGTTTGCCCTATGCTTACTGGCCACGCTGAGTGTGTTCTGGTCGCTGGATTGGCGCACCTCGCTGTACTTCAGCCTGCATCTATGGCTGTGCTTTGGCTTGTTCCTCGCCCTGCGCGACACCCCGCAGGCCTGGCGCTGGTTCGCTCTGGGCTGTGTCGCCGCCCTGCTGCTGCAGTTCATCGCCGCTGCCGGGGAGGCCCTCACCCAATCGACGCGGCTGGTGCTGCCCCTCGGCCTGCACTGGCCCGGCGACCTGGATCCGGCGGTGAGCGGGGTCAGCATCGTGCAGCTCGCCGACGGCACGCGCTGGCTGCGCGCCTATGGCACGCTGCCGCACCCCAACCTGCTCGGCGGCTTCGTCGTCGCCCTGCTCGCCGCTCCGCTGGCCTATTATGTCCTCGTCTCCAGGCGGCAGGCGCTCTGGGTTTTGTTGTTCAACCTCGCCCTGGTGACCCTGGTGCTCACATTTTCCCGCAGCGCCTGGCTGGCGCTGGCCGTGTCCCTCGCCGTGCTGCTGGTCCGCTGGGGGCGGGCGCATTTCCACAAGCTGGCCCTGCTCGGGGCCACCGGCCTGGCCACCCTGGCCATGCTCTTCGCCTATTTCCAACCCCTGTTCACCACTCGCCTGGGGGCCCAGCCGGTGCAGGCCGAGCAGGTCTCCAACTACACCCGCATGTGGCTCAACCGGCGGGCGGTGGAACTCATCCAGCAGCGCCCTCTGGGTGGCGCCGGTGTAGGGGCTTTCTCCCTGGCGCTCTCCAGGCACGTGGCCGAGTTCTATGACATCGAACCGGTGCACAACGTCCCCCTGCTGGTGGTCGCCGAGCTGGGGCTGGGCGGCATGGTGCTGCTCTACGGGCTGGCGGTGGTGCTGGCGTCCGGCTGGGGGAGGCCCGGCGAGAGGATCTCAAGGCTCAGGTCGCCGGTCGCCGTATGGCAGCCGGACGCCCGCTCTCCGGCGTACGCCCGCTCGCCGGCGCCCGCCCGCTTGCCGGCGGCAGTGTTTCACGCCGTCATCCTGGGTCTGGCCGCCGCCGCCCTGTTCGACCACTATCTCTGGACGCTGGCCCCCGGACGGATGCTTTTTGCAATCCTGTTGGGGTTGTGGGCCGGGCAGGTGAGGTGCGAATGGGAGTAGCGGTGAACGCCCGCTTTATGGACCGCCCGGTCACCGGTGTGGAGCGTTACGCCGGGGAGATTCTGCGCTGCCTGGGGGATCAGGTGCGGGTAGCCCGTCCGGCCCGGCCCATCCGGGGGGCGCGCGGGCACCTCTGGGAGCAGTTCATCCTCCCAGGCCGGCTCCGGCCGGGTGAAATTCTCTGGTCGCCGGCCAACACCGGGCCGCTGCGCGTGGCGCATCAGGCGCTCACCCTGCACGATCTGAGCTGGCTGGAGCATCCCGAGTGGTATGCGCCTGCCTTCGCCCTCTGGTATCGCCTACTTTTGCCCATCCTGGCGCGGACGGTGAAAATGCTGCTTACCCCGTCGGAATATGTGCGCCAGAAGGTGATGCGCAGGTTTTCCCTACCCCCGGAGCGTGTCTCGCTGGCTCCCGGTGGGGTGGATATGAGCCGCTTTCAACCGCTGTGGCGCCCGGACTCCCGCCTCCATTCGGAAGGCGGCCCCGCCGCCTATATCCTCTTCCTCGGCTCGCTGCAGCCGCGCAAGAACCTGGGGCTGCTGTTGCAGGCCTGGGATCAAATCCGCCCTCAGTTCCCCAACCTGCGCCTGGTGATTTCAGGGACCTCGGGGGCCGTTTTTCGTAACGGCGCCCTGCCCGGCCGGGCGGAACGGGTGCAGATGCTCGGCTACGTCTCCGAAGCCGATCTCCCAACCCTGTACGCCCGGGCGCTGATCTTCGTGCTCCCCTCCCTGGACGAGGGGTTCGGCCTGCCCGCTTTGGAAGCGATGGCCAGCGGGACCCCGGTGGTCGCTTCCAGGGCCGGGGCTCTGCCCGAGGTGGTGGGCGATGCCGGGCTGTTCTTCGACCCCCGGGATGCGGCCGGGCTGGTCGGGGCGCTCCAGCGCCTCCTGCGCGATCCCAAGCTGCGCCGCGACCTGGGTGAAAAGGGGTGGGAGCGGGCCCGGACTTTCTCCTGGGAGCGCTCGGCCAGGTTGGTATGGGAGGCCATACAGGCATGTCGCTAACGCCGAAGACCGCCCTGGTGTTGGATGCGCTGCCCGGGATCGGCGGCGCGGAGAAGGTGTTGATCGATGCCCTGGAGCTGTTCCCTGATGCCCCGGTTTACACTCTGCTGTACAACCGCCGCGCCTTCGCCGGCACGCCCCTCGCCGGGCGCCGAGTCATCACCTCGCTGATCGACCGCCTGCCCCACGCCTACACTCATTACCGCAAGTACCTGCCGCTGATGCCCTGGGCGATCGAACAGTTCGACCTGAGCGACTTCGAGCTGGTCCTCTCCTTCAGCTACGCCGTAGCCCACGGGGTACGGGTCCGTCCCGGACAGACTCATCTCTCGTATACCCTCACCCCGATGCGCTACGCCTGGAGCGGGGTGGGCTTGAACGGGGTCGAAAAGACCTGGGGGAAGGTTTGGGATTGCCTGTTCGCCCCCTTCCGCAGGTGGGATCTGAGGTCGATCGCCCACGTCGACCGCTTTGCCGCGGTGAGCCGGCAGACTGCAAGCCGGGTCCGGTGGGCTTACCGGCGCGAATCGACCCTCATTTACCCCTCGGTGCAGGTGGAGCGCTTCTCCCCCCGGCCCGACCGCCTCGATTACTATATCACCGTCAGCCGGCTGGTGGCTCACAAGCGCGTCGATCTGATGGTGGAAGCCTTCAATCGCCTGGGGCTGCCGCTCCTGGTTGTCGGCGAGGGGCCGGAACGGGCGCGGCTGCAGCGCCGGGCGAAGGATAACATCCGCTTCCTGGGGTTTCAGCCCGACCAGGTGGTCGCAGATCTGTTATGTCGTGCCCGGGCCTATATCTGCGCCGGGAATGAGGATTTCGGGATCGCGGTTGTGGAGGCCCAGGCCGCCGGCTGCCCGGTTATCGCCTACCGGGCCGGCGGAGCCCTGGAAACGGTGGTGGAGGATCAGAGCGGCATATTCTTCAACGAGCCCACCGCCGATAGCCTGGCGGAGGCCGTTCTGCGCTTCGAGCGCTGCCGCCAGATGTTTTGCCCGGACCAGATCTCATCCGGTGTCCAGCGCTTCAACAAGCGGCGCTTCCTGCGCGAGCTGGCCGAGTTCTGCTCTCTCCCTGTTCCATGAAAATTCTGCGGGTGCGCGAATACCCGCGAACGCTTATCTGACCTGGGTGGCAATCCACCAGATATTCCCCGATGGATCCGACACGCCGCCCCGCCGGTCGGTGTCTCCCTCTTTGAGTTGAGGTTCCTGCACCGGCTTGCCGCCGGCCTCCAGCGCCCGCCGGTACGTGTCGTCTACATCGGGCACGTACACGTGCAGCCAGGACGTGAAGGCCGGGAAATCGGGGCTGGCGCTGGCCAGCATGATGACGGTATCGGCGATGCGTACCTCGGCGTGCATGACCGACCCATCCGGCTTATCGAAGCGGCGCAGTTCTTCTGCTGCAAATGCCTGCTTGAGAAAGTCGATCACCTGCTGTGCGTCCCCGACCATCAAATAGGGGGAGACGCTGGAGTAATTAGGGGGTTTCCAAGGGTTCGCAGTCATCTGACCTGTCCTCCTGATCTCAGCAAAGGGAAAGTGAGTTGGTTAGCCTGTCAACCGGAAATGCGCTCCCGTGCGCCGGGTAGATCATCCTGGCATTCAGCCGGAGCAGCTTTTTCCAGCTTTCGCAGGTGGTCGCCCGCGCCTCATCCGTCACGAAGTCGGGTGGGTGCAGGTCGCCGGTAAAAGCCATCCCGCTGTCCAACACCAGGGACACGCTGTCGTCACTGTGTCCGGGGGTTTCGACGATCTCGCCCTGCACCCTGATGCGGCTCAGGGCCTCCCGGTTTGGGGTGCTTAGCACCAGGTCATCCGCCTCGACACGGATCGGCAGGTAGCCGCCCTTTCCGGCGTAGAATTCTTGCAGGCGCTCCAGGAATGGGATCTGCTTTTCGAGGATGATCAGGCGGGCGCCGCAAGCCTGCTTGATCTCCTGGGCCAGGCCGGCGTGGTCCGGGTGGTGGTGGGTGATCATCACATAACGGATCTGTTCCATCCCGATGTTGTAGCGCTGAAGCTGGCGTTTCAACTCCGGCAGGCTCCCTGCCCAGCCGGCATCCACCATCAATTTGCCCTGTCCGGTATCGACCAGGTAGTAGTGGGTGGAACGAATGGTAATCGTCACCAGGTTTTCCATGCTGGAGACCTCAGGATGGCAGGCTTGACAGGAAGTCCAGAACAGTCCGGTTGAACTCTGCCGGCTTTTCCATGCTGGGCAGGTGAGCGCAGCCGGGCAGGATGGATGCCGCCGCCCCTGGGATAGCCTCTGCCATCAGGTTGGCGGCGCGGACTGTGTCGGGATAGTCCAGCTCTCCGGCGACGATCAGCGTTGGGGCGTGGATTTGGTTGAGGCGCTGCACCGCGGGTGGGTCGAGCGTGTCGGGTGGGGGCGTCATCGCCGTCATCCAGGTCCCTTTCTCCAGGGTGTGCCGGCTCATTTCCGCCGCTCGCTGCCGGAACTGTGGGTTTACCTGCTCTGGCCCGCGGAAAGGGCCGTCCACCCACAGGCGCATTTGCAGTTCGGAGGTCAGCCTCAGGTCCCCTTGCTCCAGGGCGGCGAGCATTCTCTCCCAATCCTGCGGCGGCTCCCCCTGCAGTTCGAAACCGCCGGGCACCGCCGCGATGGGGACCAGGGCAGAGACCATCTCCGGGCGTTCCAGGGCAGCGTCGAGGATGGTCTCGCCGCCCAGGGAGCAGCCCACCAGGACCGCCCGCTCGACGCCGATCTCATCCAGTACTGCGTAGAGCTGCTGGCGGCGGGAGACTGGCTCTTCTAATCCTTCAGACTGGCCGAAGCCAAGCAGGTCGAAACGGATGGCGGTGTAGGCCTGGCAGAAATCAGGCCAGTTTCCATCCCACATACCGCTGTCGACAAAGCCGGCGTGCAGTAGCACCAACGGAGGCCCCTCCCCCGCCACTTCATAGAAGATCTGCCGGCCGCCATATCGGACATACCTGCTGGACATCTCGGTCATTTTTCAGCTCCCCTTGCCTTACCGGTTGATTGACCCCACTCCACCAGCCCGCTTGCGGGAGGACTAATGGGATACCTCTTGATAAGCCTTGCCCTGAGTCTGCATGCGTCCCGGCCCAAAATCCGAGCCGGGACGCATTCCGGTGATGCTCATCGATGGCGTTTCGTTGCGCTGCGAGCAGCTTATCGGGCCGGTCCTACCTTACCCCGCCGGCGGGATGTTCTGATTTAGCCGGAAGAGGTTGTCCGGGTCGTATCTGGCCTTGATCTCTCTCAGCCGCTCCCAGGTGGAGCCCGGATATGCCCGGCGGGCATGTTCCTCGCCGCTCTCGTCCATGAAATTCACGTAGGCGCCGGGTGTGCCCTGCTCGAGAGCCGCCGCGAAGTCTCGGAGCCACGCCACTTTCGGCGCCCGGTCCTCTGGCCCGTTGTAGAACGCGGCCAGGTTGGCCATGATCCGCCGCTCGCGGTGGGCGAAGGCGGTGGCATCGGCGGGCACACGGGCGTAGGCCCCGCCCAGCACGCGCAGTTGGGCCACGCGCATGACTGCGTCGGAGGCCTGGATGTATTCCAGGATCGTCCTGGCCGCCTCGTCGTCGAAGCGGTCCAGGAACATATTGTACCCGACCGCCATTGGATGGTAGCTCTCATCCTCGGGCTGGTACATTTCGGGATAGCGTATCGGCCTGAGCATATCGACGAGCGGCTCGGCCAGCGCCCGGAACGGCCTCAGGACGCGCTCCGCCTCCTCGACCGGCCCGGCGTAGACCATCAGCGCTAAGACGATGAGCTTGCCATGCACCTGCGGCGGTAGGAACGGCATCGGCGGCGCCGACATCACGTTGGCGATGGTCGATAGTTCCTCCGGGGCGGCGTCGGCCGCGGCGACGAACCCGCTGATGACCTCGGGCGTGGCCGGCAGGATGAGCATTCCGCCCACGACCTGATCGACCGGGTGCAGCCGGAACTTGAAGCGCGTCACCACGCCAAAGTTCCCCCCGCCGCCGCGGATCGCCCAGAACAAATCCGGGTGGTGCTCGTCGTCCACGTGCAGAAGCTGGCCATCGGCGGTCACCACCTCGGCGGCCAGCAGGTCGTCGATGGTGAGGCCATATTTACGCACCAGGAAGCCAACCCCGCCGCCCAGGGTGATGCCGCCGATCCCGACGGTGCCGGTATCGCCGAACCCGGTCGCCAGGCCGTGCTTCCCCGCCTCGGCGGTGTACTCGCCTGCGGTCAGCCCGCCTCCGGCCCAGGCGGTGCGGTTCTCAACGTCGATGTCCAGGGCTTTCAAATCCCGGAGATCGATCACGATGCCCCCATCAGAGACACCGTACCCGGCGCCGCTGTGGCCTCCGGCGCGCACGGCCAACTCCACGCCGCTCTCTCGGGCCAGCAATACAACCCGGGAAACATCGGCCCCATCCGCAACCTTCACGATCGCCGCCGGCCGGCGGTCAAACCCGCCGTAGAAAACCGCCCGCGCTTCATCGTAGCCGGCGTCTTCCGGCGTGAGCACCCGTCCCTTGACTGCCGCTCGCAGCTCTGGGATGGAAATCTTATCTGAGACATATTGGCGTGTTCCCATAGGAAACTCCTTTCATTCTCTTTATCTTGTTGGTCCGTCCTTCGCCTCGGTGAAAGAGGGGCCTTTCACTGCAGGGGGCGGCGGACCTGGTTGAACGCTCTAGACTCGGTATCGTGTAGCTCATTGCTTCAGGCTTCGCGGTTCACCCTTTCCTAATCTGCTGAAGCCAGGCCGGTTTCCGGCCGGTGAATCGTCCGGTTGAAGAAGATCCACACCCCGGGGAGTACCATTAACAGGCCGCTGATCACCAGCAGCGCCTCGATGGTGATGAAATCTGCAACCGGGCCGAAGACCAATATCCCGGCCGGCATCACCGCGGTGCTGATGAGCTGCATCACGCCGAACACCCTTCCCTGCATGTCCGGCTCGACCATCTCCTGCAGCAGCGTGGTAACGGGCACGTTGAACATCGGCATCGGGATGCCGGCCAGGAACATAATCACCAGGTATACGGTGAAAACTCCTGCCACCCCCAGCCCGGCGAACAGCACTGCCCACAGGACGCAGGCCAGCCCGATGGTGCGGAAATGGTTCTTGAAACCGCCCCAGGCCGTCATCAGGACCCCGCCGATGATCGAGCCCGCAAAGAATGTCACCTCGTTGGCGGTCAGTCGCCACACCTCCTCACCGAACGAGCGCGTGACCAGGAGTGGGGTCAAAAACGCGGCCGGCGCCACCAGGAAGAAGACGAAGGCGAAGAAGATGAAGAGCGTTTTGACCGTCCGGTTTTGCCCGATGTAATCCAGCCCGGCCTTCAGATCATCCAGGTAACCCCCCTGTTCTCCCATGCTGGCCTTGCGGTGCACCGGCACCTGCAGCGTCAGCAGCAGGCCCACGGCCAGGATGGCGGTGATCACGTCGATGAAGAAAATCGACTCCAGCCGGGAGAAGGACAGCAGGGCGCCGGCCGCCACGGGCGAGGCGATCATGATGAACGGGTGCAGCGTGCCGTTGATGCCGTTTACCTTGAGCAGCCGGTCTGCCGGTACGATTTGCGGCAGGAGGGCATTGACTGCCGGGGATTGGATGCCGGCCCCGATGGAGCGGATACCAGACACCAGGAACAGCAGCCACAGTTCTCCGTAACCGAGGAAGAAGAACACGGCCAGCGCCAGTGTGCTAAGGGCTGTGAGGAGGTCGGCGCCGATGATCAGGAATTTGCGCGGGTATCGGTCGGCCCATACCCCGGCAAACAACGAGATGACGAGCTGGGGCAAAAACCCACTGATCATGGCGATGGTGAGCATCGAGCCGGATTCGGTGGTCAGGGTGACGTACCAGATAATCGCGTACTGCACCAACATCGACCCGAACATCGATAACCCCTGGCTGGACAGGAACAGGGCCGTCTTCTTTTTCCACCCTTCGAAATTACTGTCCACGAACTGTTGTGAGTTGTGATCTGTGTCCATCCGATATACCTCCCATACAGGCGGGGCTCTGTTCAACCTTCCTCCCTAAAGAACAGCGCAGAGCTTCTCCGGCCAATAAAAAACCCTTCGGACAGGTTCATCTACCCCAAAGGAGTAGGGCGGCCTGTCCAAAGGGATTCCGGGTCAGGTTTTTAATCTTTCCCCCCTGAAACTATCCTATAATAGATAACTCAGATCTATTATAGAATAGATGTTCGCACTTAATATACCGGTTTTGCTTCAGAAAGTCAAGTACTTGCTTCAAATTTTAAGGTTAAAAGTGCTTAATTTGAATTTATTGGGTTTCTCCTGTATACTATAAGGTATGAGGAATCGTACTTATAACCAATTCTGCGGGTTGGCTTACGCTTTGGATGTGGTCGGAGAGCGCTGGACGCTGCTCATCATCCGAGATCTGTTGGCCGGTCCCCGCCGGTTTACCGATCTAATGGACGGTTTGCCGGGTATCAGCACCAGCCTGCTTTCCACGCGGCTTAAGGAGCTGGAGCAAGCAGGCGTGATCCGCCGGCGCGTGCTCCCCCCGCCGGCCGGGTCAACCGTCTATGAGCTGACCCCTCTCGGGCAGGCGCTGGAGAAATCGGCGCTTGAATTGGGCCGCTGGGGAGCTCAGTTCATGTTGGCTTCAACTTCGCGCGAGGGGGTCGCCCTGCCCAGTTCCGGCGCGATCGCCCTGGCCCTCAAGTCCTTCTTCCGTCCTGAGCACGCCCAGGGGGTGAATGAGATCTACGAACTGCACCTGGGCGACGAGGTCCTTCAGGTACAGGTTAAAGAAGGCCAGATTCAAGTGCAGCAGGGCACGCCCCTGAAGGCCGATGTGATCTTTTATACGGATATGCAGTGTTTTGTGGGCGTGTTCGCCGGCCAGATCGAACCCGGCGAAGCGCTGGCTTCGGAGATGATCCAGGTCGAGGGGGATACAGAAGCGCTGCACCGCTTCCTGCGCCTCACCAGTGTGCCCGGGTGAGGCAGCATGCTTTGCTGACCACACTCAAACCTCCAGAATTTGTCTGACAACTTTGGCGAGTTGCAGTATAATAGGGCGGGGAGACAAACCCACCGGGCTGCCTGGGTAGTGTGCAGTTCGGTGTTTCTTTTCGTGTTGCTCGGCCATGCCAGTTTTGCCTATGCCTTGTTGGCACGCCTTTTAGCATAACCTTAAGCACAGGTTGATGTTTTCTTGGAGTAAGGAAGATATGACTGAAAAACCAATCGAATGGGTGGAGAATAAATTCAAGGACAGCACTCAGGCCGCTAATTCTGTCTCGCAGCTCCTGCACCCCGAACTGCCGCGCCAGATCCGCGCTTTTCACCGGCGGATCCCGGACTACCGCATGAGCCCGCTGAAAGGCCTCACCAACCTGGCCGACATCCTCGGCCTGGGCGGGATTTGGGTCAAGGACGAATCGGCCCGCCTGGATCTCCAATCTTTCAAAGTGCTGGGGGGCTCCTATGCGATTTATCGCCTGATCCAGAAGCGCCTGGGGTTGGGCAATCAGAAAGTCAGCTTCGAAGATCTCACCAGCGGAAGCGTGCGCGAGAAATTGGGGGACCTGACCTTCGCCGCGGCCACGGATGGCAATCACGGGCGCGGTGTCGCCTGGTCGGCCAGGCAGATGGGGTTCAACTCCATCATCTACGTGCACAAACTGACTTCCAGGGATCGCATCCGGGCGATCGAACGCAACGGAGCCAAAGTGGTGGTGATCGATGGCAATTATGACGATGCCGTGCGCCAGGTTTACCAGGATGCCCAGCGCAATGGGTGGGAGGTCGTCTCGGATACTTCATGGGAGGGTTACGAAGATATCCCCCGTTGGGTGATGCAAGGCTACACCACCATGCTGAGCGAGGCCCAGGAACAACTGGCCGCCCAGGGGGTGACCAAACCCACCCATGTTTTCATCCAGGCTGGCGTCGGTTCATTAGCTGCGGCGGTCACCGCCTTTTACTATGGCCTGTTCGGTGAGGAACGCCCGAAAATCGTGGTCGTCGAGCCGACCCAAGCCGCTTGCCTGTACCACTCGGCGCGAGTGGGCGATGGCCGGCCTCACCGCGTGGTGGGCGACTTGAATACGATCATGGCCGGCCTGGCCTGCGGCGAGCCGAACCCGATCGCCTGGCAGATCCTGCGCGACTGCGTCGATTATTTTGCCGTTTGCCCGGATTATGTGGCCGCTATGGGGATGCGCGTCTACGGAGTCCCGCTCAAGGGGGACCCGGCGGTGATTTCCGGCGAGTCTGGCGCGGTCACGCTGGGCGCTCTCATGTACACCATCCAGCATGACCTCGGCAGAGAACTCTGCGAACAGCTCGAACTGGGACCTGATTCGCAGGTCCTGTTGATCAACTCGGAAGGCAATACTTCGCCGGATGATTTCCGCTATGTGGTCTGGGAAGGGGGGATTCCGGTTCCGGAGGAGTATAAACTTTCTCTGCCCCGGTAGCCAATGCCTTTACGTTCGTTTCCGTTGGGCCCCCGTGTTCTGGGGGCCCTTTCAATTTACTGCCGTCGCTGCTTGGAGTCTGCGGTGGGAGTTGCGATATCTCTTCACCCTTCATCACCTGCGGCTTCGGGCTGGTAGAGTATCGACTTGACGAACATCGCTACCTTCCCGCCCGGGGTCTCCCATTCGAAGGTGTCTCCCACTTTGTAGCCGAGCATCGCTGTCCCGATAGGCGCCAGGACGGAAATTTTCCCCGTCTTCACGTCGGCATCTTCGGGGAACACCAGCGTGTAGACCATTTCGTCATTCGTTTCTTTATCCACCAGTTGTACGGTGGAGTTCAATGTGATCACGTCTGGCGGAATGTCTCGAGAGTCTACAACTCTGGCCTTCTCGATCTCGGAGCGGAGCATATGCAAGTACGGGCTGCCCCGATACTCGGAGTATTGAGCCTTCTGGATCAGCTCTTTCAGCTTCTCCTTATCTGATTTAGTGATATAGATTTTCGGTTGGTTCATGCGTACTCCTGATCATCAAATTGACTCTCGTTTAGCGACTCGCCTCTAAACCGAAAGAAGAACTTCCGTGAAGGTCAACTCTCACGGAAGTTCTTTCTGGTCAGGCAAAGAAAAGAGTTACCTTCGTCGGTGTGGGGTGAACTCCTGCAGCGTAAGCACCAGACAGGGCACCTGATGTGATTCCATTTGGACGAATTGTTTTGCGATAGATATCATAATAACAACAATGGAGTAGAAAACTTGGGGTGGTTTTAGCCCGCGATTTTCACTGCACCGGTCAAGCAGCAGATATTGTATAAATTGATTATATCAGCTTTTATCTCTATATTATTCGCTGGTATTACGTTACTCACCGGTAACACCCTGCAAACAGACTGGG
>CAYMLG010000080.1:0-2372 GCA_964391195.1 uncultured Anaerolineaceae bacterium
ACTGGCAAGTGTATTTAGTCACAAAATTCTATCCTTATGGTAGAATTGGGTTCTGTTTTCGAAAGTTCAAATCGCGAATATGCAGGCGTCAGGAGCATCCCATTAGACTGTGCGCGGGCTCTGGAATCCGGGTCAGGTGATTTTCGGGTTTCAACCTCAGGCGGCGGTTTGTGCGGCTAGCCTGGATTATCAGTGGGGAGGAAGGCAATCTACCTTCCTCTCTGTCTTCGAATGGTGAAATCGTGTCAATGGACGACAATACAGCCCCACTCGAAATGCCCCGTAAACCGGCGGGTAACACCCGGATCAAAAGAAAAAACAGTTTTACGGCGATTGGTTTTACGCTGGTGATGATCGCCTTCGCCTGGGTTTATGGCTACTCCTCCCTGATCACGAAGGACCCCATCGAACTGCGCGTGTTAGAGGTCATTCCCGGCGCAGCCAGGGTGGATATCGAAGGCGATCTGTTCGTCGGCCTGGCTAAAGATGGCGAGGAGATCATCGGTTACGCCGCGCGGGGTCGCTCTTACGGCTATGGGGGGACGCTAGAGATGCTGGTCGGCGTCGATACCCAGGGCCAGATCACGGGTGTGAAGATCTTAAAGGAATACGAAACCCCGGACTACCTCCGCCGGGTGAAAAGCGCGGGCTTTTTGGAGCAGTTCATAAACAAGAAGGCCGGCGATAGTCTTCGCCTGGGTAAGGATCTCGATTCGGTCAGTGGGGCGACGATGAGCGCTGAGGGGATCGCGGCCTCGGTCCGCCAGGCGATGCGGACTCTTGAGCAAACGAACCAGCCCTCGCCGGAAGAGACACGTTCGATCGCATTTGGGCTCCCTGAAATCACCCTGGTATTCCTCTACGCCGCCGGCTATTTCGGACATAAAACGCAACAATCGGGCTGGAAACGGAATTTGCGGTGGGGGACGATGATTACCGGCATGGTGGTGCTGGGCTTTATCTATACCATGCCCTTGACCATCGCCCAGATCATCTCCTTGCTGAGCGGCTTCTGGCCCGACTGGCACAATAACCTGTACTGGTACTTTTTGTTGGGCGGGATCATCTTTGTGACCACTGTGGACGGTAAAAACCCGTACTGTTTCTGGTTCTGCCCGTTCGGGTCCTTTCAGGAGTGCCTGGCGAAAATCTCCGGAGCAAAGCTCTACCGTCCCAAACGTTGGAGCGAACTGCTGACCTGGGTTCAGCGCGGGCTGGCGCTGGCGGCTATCCTGCTGGGGCTCGCCACCCGCCGCCCGGGGGTGGCAGGCTACGAACCGTTCCCCACCCTGTTCGATCTGCAGGGATCGCCTTTGCAGTGGGCCTTCCTGAGCGGGATCATCCTGGCCAGCCTGATAATTTACCGCCCGTTCTGTAGTTACCTGTGTCCCGTAAGGCCGGTCGTCGATTTTATGGCCGAAGTGCGCAGACAAATCAAAGAGGTATGGCGACGATGGCAGAAATACGCCGCGAAAAGCTAAAACAAGCGCTCCTGTTGGGGTTCATTACTCTGAACGTGATCCTGATTCTGGCGATGTGGGCGGATAATCTGAGGGATCCGGCGGGGAACGCCGGCCCTGGGCGTTCCACAGAAAGCTCCCCGACTGCGCCGGGAGCGGATAGTACGCAACCGGCAGGGACAGCCCAACCACAAACTGGGACGCCGGGAGCATTCGCGGGGCCGGTCATCCTGGCTAAAACACACCTGGATTTTGGGGAAGCCCTGGCGCTCCGGTCGAGGCTGGATCAGGCCTCAGGAGGATCCTAACCTTGGCTGATATAAATTCTATGGACGCTCAACCGATCAACAGGAGGAGCTTCCTGAAGATCGTCGCCGCCGGAGGCCTGGCTTTGGGGCTGGGCGCAGCTTCATCCCGGCGCTGGCTTGAGTATGAAGCCGGTTCGAAGGTCCAGGAAACGCGGCTGTTGATGGGCACGGTGATCAACCTGACCATCTACTCCGACGACCAGGATCAGGCTCGATCCGCCGTAGAGGCGACGTTCGCAGAGATGGAGCGCCTGATCAAGATCCTCGATCATCGCCATCAGCACACTGCCCTCGGACAGCTCAACGCACGCGGGAGTCTGAGCGATACCCCCCGCGAGCTGCTCGATGTGCTGGGGAAAGCACTTGAGATCGGCGAGCTGACGGGAGGGGCGTTTGACATCACCGTAAAACCCATCCTGGAGGCGTATGCCGCCGGAGAGCGTGTTACTGGCGAGCTGCGTGAACTGGTTGATTTCCGGCAGGTGATGATTTTGGGCGACCAGGTGAAATTGGGCCGGCCTGGAATGGCGGTTACCCTGGATGGGATTGCCAAGGGCCGCGTGGTGGATGGGGGTGTAGCTGTACTCCAGAGGATGGGGTTTGA
>CAYMLG010000080.1:2472-4325 GCA_964391195.1 uncultured Anaerolineaceae bacterium
ACCGCGATGGAAGCCGATGCGCTGAGCACTGCCCTGATGGTGTTGGGTTCGCGAGATGGACTGGCCCTGGTGGAACGGCTGCCTCAGGTTGAAGCGTTGTTGGTGGGCAAAGACCTGAAGATTCACCGTTCGGCCGGTTTCCCGGTATAAAGTTAGAGCGAGGTACAGGGCAAGGGGGAACTGTCAGCCAGGGTCGGGCGGCGGGGGGTGATTTGAGCCGCCGTTTATGCCAGCGCGGGAGAAGATTACGATATAATGGATAAGCTTTGGGGGATACTCCAGGGCGGATGGGGAGTGCGTGGCCCGGCCCTCTCCGCTCGTTTTCCGGGGCCAGGTTTGGAATGGCCTCGGAATGAACCTGCCTCAGCCCGTTCAACCCCACGAACGCATTCAACTTGCTGATATTCTGCGCGGGTTTGCCCTGTTCGGAGTGCTGGCCGCGAACATGAGCATCTTCAGCGGCTACGATTTCAACTGGCAGAGCTGGGCCGAGCTTGAAGATCAGGTGATCGTCCTGGGGATCGAGTTCTTCATCACCGGGAAGTTCTACACGTTGTTCTCGTTCCTCTTCGGTTGGGGGATGGCGATCCAACTGGAAAGGGCCCAGGCCAGGGGGACCCGCTTTCTCCCGGTGTACGCCCGCCGCCTGTTGATTCTGCTCTTGATCGGCGTTTTCCACGGCTTGCTGATCTGGAGAGGGGATATCCTCACCGCCTACGCCCTGTTCGGTTTTGCCCTGCTGCTCTTCCGCAACCGTTCGCCGCGCTTTCTGGTGGCTGCTGCGGCTGCCGCCCTGCTGCTCGCCATCTTCATCACTGCGCCTATCCCGGCCGCCGAAACTGTGCGCGCTGCTTATCGCGACCAGGTGAGCCGCCCGATCGAGCGCTCTTTTGGGATCCTTGGGCGGGAGTTCGACCCCCGTACTTCAGACCGTTACATATCCTATACTTCGGACAGTTACATGGATATCGCCGGCCTGCGCTCCCGGCATTATCTGCAAGACCTGTTGGGTAGTTTCTACTGGTTCGGGAATGTCTTCTCGATGTTCCTGTTGGGCGCGGCGTTCGGCAAGGCCCGGATTATTCATGAACCCCGGGAGCATCTGCCTCTTTTGCACCGGATGCTGCTGATCGGAGGGGTTTTAGGCCTGGCGGCGCACCTCTTCCGCCTGGGGCAGAGCCTGGGCAGCATACCCCACGAACCGGACGTGTACGAGTGGCTGGGACTACTCGGCTATCATCTCGGTAACCCGGCCCTGATGCTGGCTTACGTTTCCGGGCTGGCGCTGCTGCTCCAGCGCCACGCCTGGAAGTCGATACTGGCCCCGTTGGCTCCCCTGGGCCGGATGGCGCTGACCAATTATCTGATGCAGTCTGTGATCTGCACCTTGATCTTTTATGGATATGGTCTCGGCCTGTACGGCACTACCGGGCCTACCTTTGGCCTGGCCCTGACCCTGGTGATCTACGTCGCCCAGATTCTGTTCAGCGCCTGGTGGCTGCACCGGCATGCCTACGGCCCGGCGGAGTGGTTGTGGCGTAAACTGACCTACCTCCGATTCAGCCTGCTTGAGTCTCGCGAACTGCCCGCTCAGGGAGATGTACGGGCCGGTGATTCTTAGAGAATCGACTTCCACCGGGCAAGGTACGGGATCGGTCTGGAGCCCACCTGCGGTCTTATCCGCCAATTAGTGTGGTCGTAGGGGAAGATGCCATGTGACCGTATTTTGGTCGCCCTTGCCGGTGGGGCACCGCGACGCCATGAACCACCAAAAACCGTGCACACACCCGCCATGCCCCGATAAGAGTACACCGCAGGCGCGTAGGGGCACGGCGGCCCCTTAATTCACCCGA
>CAYMLG010000080.1:4425-20887 GCA_964391195.1 uncultured Anaerolineaceae bacterium
GCCGTGCCCCCGTTGGATGCTCACGCCTCCGGGCGTAGGGCCAGATACCAATCCTCCCCCGTGGTTCTATTCCGGTCGAAAGCCGCAAGATTGGCATCTTGCGCTACGCCGCGGGTTCATCCGCCGCGCATCAGGGGCAGGGTCGGTAACATGGGCGTAAGGGCACGGCTGTACTGTAAACCAACCCAAACCATAAACATGCCCGCCGTGCCCCTACAGGTCCGCCGCGTAGGAGCACGGCGGACCTATAAACCACCCGATACCGTAAGCTTTCACGCCGCGCCCCGATAAGAGTTCACCGCAGGCGCGTAGGGGCACGGCGGACCCGAAAACCACCCGAGACTGTAGACCCTCACGCCGTGCCCCGATGTAGATCAAACACGGGCGCGAGTCCACGCAGGTGGACTTCGCGTACTTTGTAGTCGCGAATTTATTCGCCGTAAACCCCCACCGTCGCGTGGCAGATCAGCCTCAAGCGACGAGGCACGGCGACGCCGAAAAACCCCCGAAACCGTACACCCTTCGCGACGTGCCCCGATTACTATACAGGGTGGTCTGCTTGTGGGTAGGCGGGATGTGGTCACGCAGGTAGGGCGGGTATTCGTGGCCAGCGATCGTTTCTGTCTGTGACCACCGGCCCGACTCAATGACCTTCACCTACGTGAGGCGCGTTTGGGTGCTGTGCAGGCGGGTCTGGATTGTCGTATTGTGAGTTGGCGGTGGCGCGGGGTGTGGGGGGAACCAGGAATCAGTGTCTGGCATATGCCCTATTTCGTGTATTCGTGACCGGAGGATGCGCGGCATGCTTAGGCCATTCGTGGATGGCTAACTCCACGGCCGGGATGCCTGCGCCGGTTGGCAGGTTTTATTCCATAGGAGGCATAGGATGGTGAGCCAGGCTCAATGGCTATCCCAACGAATTTGGCCTGACGGATCGAAGCCCACGCTCTCCAGCAAGGGTTTGTTTAATAGAGGGTGATCAGCAAGACGATGACTACCCAGCCGAACAGGTACAGGCACAGGGCGAACCACAGGCTCCAATGCGAGGGGAACCAGACCCCGGCCTCCGCCCCGCGTGGCTGCGGATAGCCGTCCCTTGACCGGTTGAGATAGCGCAGCAGCCACAGGATAGGCAATATCACCAGGGCGACCAGAAGCAGGAGCGAGATGTTGGCAAAGGCGGTGGCATGGTTCTGCCCCCCAAAATTGCGAACGGCGAGCAGGACCACTCCAATGATGATGATAGGCAGCAGTATTTGGACCGGGCTCATTTCTTGTGAGGTCTTACCGGTCCGGAAGGATGCTCGATATTCGTCTTTCATGGATTCCCCAGGTTTGCCTCCCAGCGTTCAATCGCCCGGCGAATGAGCTCTTCCCGGCTGGCCTCCGGCGAGCGCCTGTATTCTTCGGCGATCAAACGCGCCGCGGCTTTGTGATCTCTTTCGACGCGCTGCAGCAGTTCCTGGTAGAGCTGCAATTCTGTGCTGGAGTGGTCGATCTCCCCCGATGTGTCGTAGATGCCGGCCCGGTTATTGCTGTTGGCAGGCCGGCTGGTGGAAAGGGAGGGCCAGGCGTAATCGCTTTCGACCGGCTCCTGGGTGATGGTTGGACCTTCACCGCCGCTTGGTTGGGTCTCTACAGGTTCTTCCGGTTCAATCTGGCTAAACCCATAGGGATCTTCACGGGTGGGAGCATGAGCCTGGGTGATCTCCTCCTCGTCAATGATGAGCGGGGTTTGTCCGGACGAGGGGCGGGTGACGCCAGGACGCGTCAAAGGGGAGAACCCAGGTGGGGCGGTATACGTGGGCTGTGGAACCTGGCGCCGGGTGCGGGTGAACTGTGCTTCGATGCGCTCCAGGTAGGGTTCCAGATAGGGCTGCAGGTAAGGTTTCACTATAGGGAAAAGGACAGAGAAGACGGCTGTCAGCAGCAGGGTAACCACGAAATCGATCAGACCCAGCCGGCGCCCGAATAAGGCCGGGGTGAAGGCCATGGCCATGATTGCGGTGGCGAAGAACAGCCCGGTCAGGCGCAGAGGCTGCAGGAAGAGGCGCAGCCGGGCGGGGATTGCCCCAATCAAGATTGTGAGCACGATGCCCAGCAGCAGCACAGCAACCAGGCCCTGGACCAGAGTGGTGAATGCCAGGTCCAAAATAATGGCGCCAATCCCTTCTTCGTTGTTGAGCAGGATCACCACCGCGACCAGCAGAATCAGGGTCACAATCCCTACAGACAGGATGGTGATTGTCCAGCGGTTCACGTCTACCGTTGCCCTTTCTGAGCTGCCAGCAGCTCATCGATAAAATCGTGCATCGCCCGCCGCTCGACCCGGTGGTTTACAATGAAGAACGCCGCCACGAGCGGGATAGCGAAGACAGATAAAATAGGTAAGCCCAGGGCGATCAGGGCCGGGAGCGAGGCCCGGAACTGCAGTGAAGGGCGCTCCTGGTTGAAATCCACATAACCAACGTAGGGCCACGAATTCCACCAATACAGGTTGGGCTTGCGCAGCAGGCGGGTCGCACCATTCACTCTGATAAAGCCGTGCTCCACAACGATATCACCGGACAACCGTCGTAAAAAACGCTCGACCTCAGGCTCCATCTGCTCTTCCCAAACCGGTACCCCGCGCTTGAGCGGCCCATCGAAGCGGATCATCCTGCGCTGTTCGACAAGCAGCCAGATCATCCATCCGCCCAGGAGCCAGTAGAGCAGAGAGATATTCAGGAAATTAAGGTCGAGGAGATAATCGATCATTCCCTATAAATTGTAGCCGAAAAAATACAACGCGCGTTGAGAAAAATAACACTCTACATTACAAATTCGTTTATGCGAATATTGTATAATCGAATTACGAGGAGGGAAAGGCCTTGACGTGCCTGGAATTGTATCTGTTCGGTCCGCCGCGAATATTGCTGGACGGCGTCCCTGTTGAATTGGGCAGGCGGAAGGCGGTGGCTTTGCTGGCTTACCTGGCTCTGAGCGGGAAGCCGCACAGCCGCGCCTCTCTGGCCGCTTTGCTGTGGGCAGAGCATGAGCCGGCCCGCGCCTATGCCTACCTGCGTCGCACGCTTTGGGAGTTGACCCGCACGCTTGGCCCGGACTGGATGACGACGACTCGGGAGCAGATCCATCTACCCTCGCACCCGGATCTGTGGATCGATGTCGCCGCCTTCCGCGATGCGCTTGAGGAATGTGGGCTGACCCGGGAGGGCGATCTGGGCGCCAACCGGCCCTGTCTCGACCAACTGGTGGGGGCCGCCAGCCTGTTCCAGGACAACTTTCTGGCCGGCTTTACCCTGCCCGATGCCCCCGCCTTCGACCAATGGCAGTTGGCCGAAGAGTCTGAGCTGCGCCTGGGATTGGCGCTCTGCCTCCGCCGCCTGATTGAGGGCTACCGCCTGCAGGCCGACTGGGCCACCGCCCTGGGCTACGCCCGCCGCTGGCTGGAGATCGAACCATATGAGGAGGCCGCCCATCGCGAACTGATGCGCCTGTATGTCGCCGCCGGACAGCGGACCGCAGCCCTGCGCCAGTATGAAGAATGCCGGCAGATGCTCGCCCGAGAATTCGGCCTGGAGCCGCAGCCGGAGACCACCGCCCTGTTCGAGTCAATCCGCAGCCAGAGCGCCGGCCCCTTCGAACCCGAGCAGACCTCAGCCACGCCGGGGGAAATCGGGACCGGGAGCGGGGTGGTCTATTCGCTTCCGGCCCAACTGACCCCCTTCGTGGGGCGGCGAGGGGAGCTGAGCGAGGTGTCCGCCCTGCTGCAGGACGCGGGCGTTCGCCTGGTCACCATCACCGGGCCGGGTGGGATCGGGAAAACCCGGTTGGCGATCCAGGCCGCGGTGGAGGCGGCGCCCGCCTTCCGGGATGGGGCCGTCTTCGTCGGGCTGGCTGCGCTCACCTCCTCCGATGCCCTGGTCGCTGCCATCTCCCGCCTCCTGAACTTCTCTTTCCCCGAGCAGGGCGGCGCTCCCCGCCGCCAACTGATCGATTCGCTGCGCCGCAAACACCTTCTGCTGGTGCTGGACAACTTCGAACAACTCATCGACGAAGAGAGCGTGGACTTTTGCCTGGAGCTGGCTGCCGCCGCCCCGGAAGTGAAACTCCTGATCACCTCCCGGACCAGCCTCAACGTGCGCGGCGAGCACTTGTACCCGCTTTCGGGGATGAGCCTGCCCGAGGTGAACCAGGAATGGACCAATACGCAAGAACTGGCCGGCTACAGCGCCATCCAACTATTCGTCCAGAGCGCGCAGCGCATGCACGCCGGCTTCGAACTGACGCCCGCCAACCTGAACGCGGTGGTGGAGATCTGCCGCCTGGCGCAGGGTATGCCGCTGGCCATTGAGTTGGCCGCCGCCTGGCTGCCGATGCTCACCCCGGAAGAGATCGCCGTCGAAATCCGCCGCTGCCTGGATTTCCTCGAGACCGAAATGCGCGACATCCCCGAACGCCAGCGCAGCCTGCGGGCGGTGTTCAATTCGACCTGGGAAGCTTTAAATGAAAGCGGCCAGCAGATCTTCCAGAGGCTGTCGGTGTTCCAGGGCGGTTTCAGCCGGGAAGGGGCATGGGGGGTGGCCGGCGCCACCCTGCGCGACCTGGTGATCCTTGCCAACCAATCGTTGGTGCGGCGTGAGGGCGACGACCGTTATGCCATCCACGAACTGCTGCGCCAGTTCGCGGCCGAAAAGCTGGAGGCCGATCCGGAACTGGCAAGCGAAGTACGCCGGCTCCATGGGGAGTACTACGCTGCCTTCCTGGAGCGGCTCGGAAACCAGTTGCGCGGGCCGGAGCAGAAGCGCGCCTATATCCTGGGAGACCAGGAGGTGGAGAATATTCGTTCCGCCTGGGTGTGGGCTGCGGAGCAGGGGCGTGTGGACCTGCTGGACCGGGGGCTGTCCGGCTTCTTCGACTACATGGACTTCCGCATGCAGGGGCGGGAACTCGACCGGCTGCTCGACCTGGCCATCCAGGTGGTGGAAGCCGGCTTCCCCGCCCGCGGGCACCGGCTGCTGTTCGTGAAGCTGGTCGTCTTGCGGGCTCGCTCGTTCTCCGAATTCGTCTCCAGCCGGCCCGTCGCCTGGCTGCGCCCGGCGGTGGAGATTGTGCGGGAATTGAAGGCAGAGGCCGAGTTGGGGTGGTGGTTCGCCTTCCTGGCTGCCGGCTTCGCCTGGTCGGTCGACCCGCATGAGGGGATGGAGATGCTCCGGCAGGCGCAAGACCTGTTGCGGGAGGCCGGGGACGACTGGGGCGTGGCCTTCACCCTGCTCAACCTGGGCCAACTGCGCTGGAAGCTGGGCGAAACGGAGCAGCCCAGGGCGATGCTGCTCGAGGCGGAACGCCTCTTCCGTGAGATGGGTGATTACCGCCATTTGGGGACAGTTTACACCGTGTTGGGCATACTGGCGACCCGGGCGGCCGACTTCGCCGAAGCCAGGCGACTGCACCAGCACGCACTGGATATGTTCGATGAGATCGGCGATCTGGGCAGCCGCGGCGACACCCTGGAACAGATGGGGCACAACGAACTGAACCTGGGCGACTACGAGCAGGCGGCAGCCTTGTTCAAACTGGCGCGGCAGGCGAATGAAAAACTGGGCCGGGACTCCATCGCCTGGGGAATGCTCAGTTGGGAGAGCATTGCCCTGGCCCGCCTGGGTGAGCTTAAGCAGGCGGAGGAACTGCGGCGAGAAATGCTGCGCTTCGCCACCGCTGGGGAAGACCCGACCGGGCAGACCTGGGGGCACTGGGAGTTGGGCGAGCTATTACGCTTGCAGGGTGATTTCGAGGCTGCCCGGAGCGAGTATGAGGCCAGCCGGCGCTTTTTCGAATACAATACGCTCTTCAGCCTGGATCCCTTTTACCATCGCGGGCTGGGTGAGATCGCCCTGGCGACGGGCGATTTGGAAGCCGCCCGCCAGGAGTTCCGCAAGAGTCTCGAGTTCGCCCGGCGGGACTACCATTTTTGGGCCGAGGCCTACGCCCTGGGCGGCCTGGCGCGGGCCGAATCCGGCCTGGGGCAGGCCGGGGAAGCCCTCTCCCTGGGGCGGCAGGCGGTGCTCCTGGCCGGGGGCCAGGGCGACCGCGGCCTGCTGCTGCACAACCTGGAGGCGTTGGCCGAAGTGTACACAGCCGTAGGACGCCCGGCGGACGAGGTTGCCCTGGGGGTGGAACTGGCAGCCTTCGTGAGCCAGCACCAGGCGACCTGGCAGGAGAGCCGGGACCGGGCTGCCCATATCCTGAGTTCCACCGCCGCCCGGCTGCCCTCGGAACAGCTCAAAGAGGCGAGCGGCCGGGCCCGCAGCCGCACCCTGGAAGAAATGGCAGCTTTTGTTGTAGAATAAGCTAACCCGGCGCCCGATACCAATCCAAACCCGTTTATCGGAGACACCCATGCAGGCGATGTGTTTATCGGTTCAAAAGCCTATTGAAGAATTCCCCTTGCGAATTGCAGAAGTGGCGGAGCCGCAGCCCGGACCGGGGCAGGTCCGGCTGCGCGTGCTGGTGTGCGGCGTGTGCCACACCGACCTGCACATCGTCGAAGGGGAGATACACCCGCCGCGCTTTCCGCTCATCCCTGGTCATCAGGTAGTGGGACGGGTGGAAGCGCTGGGCGCGGGGGTGGACCAGGGCTTGTTGGGGCAGCGCGTGGGCGTCCCCTGGCTGCACCGGGCCTGCGGGGAGTGCGAGTTCTGCCGGCGGGGGCAGGAAAACCTGTGCCCAAACGCGTTGTTCACCGGCTTTCACGTGGACGGGGGCTTCGCGGAAGCGATGCTGGCCGATGCCCGCTACCTGCTCCCCTTGCCGGAGACGCTGGACGACGTGCAGGCCGCGCCCCTGCTGTGCGCCGGCATCATCGGCTACCGCTCGCTGCGCCAGGCTGACCTGCAGCCTGGGGAGCGGCTGGGGCTGGTGGGGTTCGGGGCCAGCGCCCACCTGGCTATTCAAGTCGCCCGGCATTGGGGCTGCGAGGTGTACGTCTTCACCCGCTCGGAACAGCACCGCCAGCACGCGCGGGAATTGGGCGCAGCCTGGGCCGGCGGCTCCGAAGAACAGCCGCCAAAACCGCTGGACCGGGCGGTGATCTTCGCCCCATCCGGGATGTTGGTCCCGCGTATCCTGGAAAAGCTCCGCCCGGGGGGCACCCTGGCGATCAACGCCATCTACATGAGCGATCTCCCCTCCTTTTCCTACCAACTGCTGTACGGGGAGCGCACCCTGCGCAGCGTGGCCAACGCCACCTACCAGGATGGGGTAGAATTTATCCGGCTGGCGGCGGAGATTCCCATCCGCGCCACGGTGAGCGAGTACTCGCTCGACCAGGCAAACCTGGCCCTCCAGGATCTTAAATATTCACGCTTGAACGGTGAAGCGGTGCTGCGTATGCCCGGAAGTGAAGCCGGCAGGAGCACCGCAGCCTGATCCGCCCCGCGCGCACCGTTTCCCTATCCCAACGAACAAGGACTCTGCATGCATATCCTCCACATCGTCGGCGCCCGCCCGAACTTTCCCAAGGTTGCCCCCATCATGGCCGCCATGGCCCAATATCCGGACGCCTTCACGCAAACCCTGCTGCACACCGGGCAGCACTACGATTACAAAATGTCCCAGGTGTTTTTTGAAGATCTGGACATGCCCGAGCCGGATATCTACCTGGGGATCGGCAGCGGCAGCCACGCAGAACAGACCGCCCGGATCATGCTGGCCTTCGAACCGGTAGTGCTGGAGCGCCGTCCGGACTGGGTCTTCGTGGTGGGCGACGTCAACTCCACCCTGGCCTGCAGCCTGGTGTGCTCCAAGCTGGGGGTGAAGGTGGCCCACGTGGAGGCTGGCCTGCGCTCCCGGGACCGGAGCATGCCGGAAGAGATCAACCGCCTGCTGACGGACCAGATTGCCGATCTGCTTTTTACCCCCTCGCCCGACGGGGACGAGAACCTGCTGCGGGAGGGGGTAAGTCCGCAGAAGATCCACCGCGTGGGGAATGTGATGATCGACACCCTGGTGCGGATGCTGCCCAAAGCGGCCCTGCGCCCCGGCCCGGCGGCGTTGGGGCTGGAGCCCGGGGGTTATGCCCTTGTCACCCTCCACCGCCCGGCCAACGTCGACCATCCGGAGACGCTGCGGCAGATCCTTGACGCCCTGGAAGCCCTGAGCCGGGAGATGCCGGTGGTCTTCCCCATCCACCCGCGGACGAGGAAGAACCTGCTGGCCTCGGGCAACGTCGCCTTCCTGGAAGCCGGCGAGGGCCGGGGTCCGGGCGGGGACATCCACCTGCTGGAGCCCCTCGGTTACCTGGATTTCCTGGCGCTCACCCGTTCGGCCGGCCTGGTGCTGACCGACTCGGGGGGCATCCAGGAAGAGACCACCTACCTGGGGATCCCTTGCCTGACGGTGCGCCCGAACACCGAGCGGCCGGTGACGGTGGAGTTGGGTACCAACCGGCTGGTGCAGGCGACCACGGAGGCCATCTTGCAGGCCGTGGAAGCCGCACGAGGCGAGCCCGCCGCGGAACGCAGGCCGATCTCGGGGTGGGATGGGCAGGCGGCCGAGCGTATTGCCCAGGTGATGCTGGCCCAATATGAGCCCATGCGCGCATAGCCGATTTTTATTCCCGGCATGGTATAATTGCTGCGCTCACTTGGGGCTACCCGGCAAGCAAATTATTAATTGTTTGAGGATACGATCGCTTATATAATTGAAGTGGTTTTCCCGGCGTACCGGGGAATGGGTTTTCAGTATGGGGGATAGCGGCGGGTCCGGCCCGCCATTATCCCCCATACTGAAACCTCTCCGCTAAGAACTGGAAAACGGATCTGTATTCTAAGCTTAACAGGAGAGAGAGTTATGTCTGGACATTCGCATTGGGCGACCATCCGGCGCAAGAAGGGCGCCGCGGACGCCAAGCGGGGGCAGTTGTTCACCCGCCTGGCGCGAGAGATTGTAATTGCCGCGCGCGAGGGCGGCGGTGACCCCGGCAGCAATATCCGCCTGCAGTACGCCATCGACCGGGCGCGGGCGAACAACATGCCCAAAGATAATATCGAACGGGCGATCAAACGAGGGACCGGTGAGGATAAAGAGGGCTCCGCGTTCGAAGAGGTCACTTATGAGGGTTACGCACCGAACGGTATCGCTTTAATGATCTCCTGCGTGACCGACAACCGCAACCGTACGGTCTCGGAGATCCGCCACGTGCTCAACAAGGCCGGCGGCAGCATGGCCGAGGCCGGTTCGGTGGCCTGGCAGTTCAAGCGTGTATCGTACTTCGCCTTCCCTCTGGGTGATCACGACCCCGATAAAATCTTCGAGATCGCGGTGGAAGCCGGGGCCGATGACGTTACATTCGATGAAGACACGGTGGAGATCGTCGGCCCGGTGGAGGCGTATAAAGAGACGCTCATCGCGCTCAACGCAGCCAATATCAAGCCCGAAGAGGCCGAGCTGCGCATGATCCCCAACAATGAGACTGAGCTGTCCAAAGATGAGACCCTGCAGGTGCTGCGGGTCGTCGAAACCCTGGAAGACCTGGACGACGTCCAGGATGTGTATTCAACGTTGAGCATTTCCGATGAGGTGATGGCTCAGCTCGAAGAAGCCTAAGCGCATGCTGGTTATCGGGATCGATCCGGGGACGGCCACAACCGGATATGGGTTGGTCCGCATCGACATGGATGGGACCCTGGAAGTGGTGGACTATGGAGTCATCGAGACCTCAGCCAAAGAATCCATGCCCGACCGTCTCCTGGAACTGCACCGGAGGCTAAGCGAATTACTCCTTCTCCACCGCCCTGAGAGCAGCGCGGTGGAGAAGTTATTTTTTGCTCGAAATGTGACCAACGCCATTTCGGTGGGGCAGGCGCGCGGGGTGGCATTGCTGACCCTGGCGCAGGCCGGGCTGTCGATCGCCGAGTACACGCCGATGGAAGTAAAGCAGGCGGTCGCCGGATACGGTGGAGCCGACAAGACGCAGGTGCAGCTCATGGTGCGCGCCCTGCTGGACCTGCCCGAGCTGCCCAAACCCGATGATGCGGCCGACGCGCTGGCGGTCGCCATTTGCCATGCCCATTCGGCTCGCATCCAGCGCCTATACCAGTCAGAGTAGAGAAATGATCGCCACACTGAACGGCCGGATCATCGAGGTCTTCCCGGAGGGGATTGTGGTGGAAGTGGGCGGGGTGGGCCTGTTGGTGCAGGTACCCTCCGCGACCCGCGACCGCTGCCGCCCCGGAGATTCCCTCTTTCTGCACACCTACCTGGTGGTGCGAGAGGATTCGCTGACCCTGTACGGGTTCGAAACTCACGAACTGCGCGAGTTCTTCGCCCTGCTGTTGACCGTGAACGGGGTGGGCCCGCGGCTGGCGCTCTCCATCCTATCGACCTTGTCGCCCGACGCCATTCGCCGGGCTGTGTTCCACGAGCAGCCGGAGGTGTTCAACCGGGTGGCGGGCGTGGGGAAGAAGACGGCGCAGAAAATCCTGCTGCACCTGCAGGACCGCATAACGCCGGATATCACCCTGGAGCGGGTCTCACCGGCCAGCGACCTGGACGCCGAGGTGATCGGGGCGCTGACCGCCCTGGGTTACAGCGTGGTCGAGGCGCAGGCCGCCATTCAATCCATCCCCCGCGACACGCCGGCGGACGTCGAATCCCGCCTGCGCGCCGCCTTGCAATATTTCAGCGGATAAGCTTATTCTATGTTCACCAACCGTTCAATCGCGTTCATCGGCCCCGGGGTGATGGCGGAAGCCATGATTGCCGGGCTCATCCGCCAGCAGGTGGCTAACTCGAACTCGATCTGCGCCTCCGGCCCACGGCTGGAGCGCGTGGAAAAGCTCCAGGCGCGCTATGGCATTACCCCCTTCACCGACAACCTGGCCGCGGCGCAGGGGGCCGACGTGGTGGTGCTCTCGGTCAAGCCGCAGCGCATCAACCGGGTGTTCGCCGAACTGGAGGGCGCCCTGAAACCGGATGCGCTGGTGCTCTCCATCGTCGCCGGGGCCTCGATCGAGATGATCCACCGCGGCCTGAAGCACCCCCTGGTGGTGCGCTCGATGCCGAACACCCCGGCTCAGATTGGGGAGGGCATCACCGTCTGGACCGCCGCACCCGAGGTGAACGAGGAGCAGCGGGAGATGGCGCGCCAGATTTTAGCCGCGCTGGGCGAAGAGATCTTTGTAGAGGAGGAGAACTACCTGGATATGGCGACCGCCTTATCCGGCACCGGGCCGGCCTACGTGTTCCTCTTCATGGAGGCGATGGTAGACGCCGGGGTGCACCTGGGGTTCCCGCGGCGGATCGCTGAGCGGCTGGTGGCTCAGACGGTGCGCGGCTCGGTGGACTATTACGACAAGCGAGACGACCCTGTGCATCTGGCGCGCTTGCGGAACCAGGTCACCTCACCGGGTGGCACCTCCGCCGCTGCGCTGTACTACCTGGAGAAAGCCGGCTTTCGCACCGCTCTTTCCCGCGCCATCTGGGCGGCCTACGAGCGGTCGATCGAGCTCGGAAAGGGGCTGCACACGCACCCGCCCGATTGATCCGGGCGGCCTGGCTCAGCGGCGAGCAGCAGAAGTAAATATTGTTTTGGGGGGTGTGGGCGGTTTCGCCGCCCACACCCCCAAAACAACAATTCTTTTCTGCTGATAAGTTGTATAGGTACAGTCCTTTGTGAATAACTGGACAAGATTGGTATAATCTGCTATCATTTCTGCAAACTCAAGAAGAAGGGAAATGGGCATGGACTCAACGATACAGCTCCTGAAGGCGCTCACCGAAGCAAATGGCGTGCCCGGTTACGAAAGCCCCATTCGATCGATTGTCCGCAGCTATTTGGAGCCATTGGGGGAACTGTCGCAAGATAAAATCGGCAGCGTGATCTGCCGCCAGGCTGGCAGCCAGGAAAAACCCAGGGTGATGTTGGCCGGTCACATGGATGAGATCGGCTTCATGGTGAAGCATATCACCGATGAGGGTTTTTTGCGGTTTCTGCCGCTGGGTGGATGGTTCGACCAGGTGCTCCTTGGGCAGCGGGTAGTGATCCAGACCCATCAGGGTGAGGTGGTGGGGGTGATCGGGGCTAAACCGCCGCATTTGCTCCCCGCCGAAGAGCGCACCAAAGTGGTGCAAAAGAAAGATATGTACATTGACATCGGAGCGACCAGCAAAGCCGAGGTTGAAGCTGCTGGGGTGCGGCCCGGGGATCCGGTCATCCCTCGGGCCGATTTTGTGCCTCTCGCCGGTGGCAAAACCTTTATGGCAAAAGCGTTCGACGACCGGGTGGGGGTGGCCCTGGTCATCTCGGCCTTGCAGGCGCTCCAGGAGCAGGGGCACCCGAACACAGTCTTCGGCGTCTCCACGGTGATGGAAGAGGTCGGACCGCGCGGGGCACAGACCAGCGTGCGGGCCGTTGACCCGGACGTGGCGATCATCCTCGAAGCGGATATCGCCGGCGACGTGCCCGGGATCAAGCCCGAGGAAACCGCTGTCCGGCTCGGCCAGGGGCCGTCGATCTTGCTGTACGATGCCCGCATGATCCCCAATCTCAAGCTGCGTGATCTGGTGATGGACGTAGCCCAAGAACTGGAGATCCCCCTGCAGACTTCGTTCATCCCTGGCGGCGCCACCGATGGGGCGGTGATCCACCTGCACAGCACCGGCGTACCTACGGTGGTCCTCTCCGTGCCGGCGCGCCATATCCATTCGCACGGCGCCATCCTGCACCGCGATGATTACGACCGCGCCCTGAAGCTGCTCGTCGCCCTGGTCCAACGCCTGGACGCAGAGCAGGTGAGGAGCCTGACCGAATAAGCTGGCTCGGCTTAATAATACACGTGTGAAAAATATTATCCTTCTGGAGGCCAAATGTCCGACCTGATTAGTCAAATAACCGCCGACCTGCAGAAACAGATCGAAGACTTCCGCCCCGAAATGGAAGTGCGCGATGTGGGCACGGTGCTCGAAGCCGGAGACGGCATTGCCCGGGTCCGCGGACTGGCGGATGTGCGTGCGCAGGAGCTCGTCCAGTTCGAGAACGGGGTCTTGGGGATCGCGTTCAACCTGGAAGAGGACACGGTTGGTGTAATCATCATGGGTGAATATTCGGGGATCGAGGAAGGGATGCCGGTGCGCTCCACCGGGCGGATCGCCTCGGTCCCGGTAGGGATGGGCCTGGTGGGCCGGGTGGTGAACGCCCTGGGCCAGCCGGTGGATGGTAAGGGCCCGATCAAGTTCGACCGTTATCGCCCGATCGAGCGCATCGCTCCCGGTGTGGTCGAGCGCAAGGACGTGGACACCCCGGTGCAGACCGGTATCAAGGCGATCGACGCCCTGGTGCCCATCGGCCGCGGCCAGCGCGAGCTGATCATCGGCGACCGGCAGACAGGGAAAACCGCTCTGGCGATCGACACGATCATCAACCAGAAGGGCAAGGATCTGTTCTGTATCTACGTGGCCATCGGGCAGAAGAAAGCCTCGGTCGCCCGACTGGTGGCCACCCTCGAACGCTTCGGAGCGATGGATTATACCGTGGTGGTGGTCGCCTCGGCTGACGAACCCGCCGCCCTGCAGTACATTGCCCCCTATGCCGCCTGCGCCATCGGCGAGGAGTTTATGGAGTCAGGCCACGACGCCCTGGTGGTGTACGACGACCTCTCCAAGCACGCCTGGGCTTACCGCCAGGTGTCGCTGCTGCTGCGCCGTCCGCCGGGACGTGAGGCTTACCCCGGAGACCTGTTCTACCTGCACTCCCGCCTCCTGGAACGGGCGGCTCGCCTGGCCGACCACTACGTGATTGTGCCTCAGGATTATCCCAACGAGCGCGCCGCGCGGGAAGACGGGGCAGATGGCCAGGTGTACACCGGCCCAATCGCCCACCACAACGCCGAAGAGGCGCTGAAGGCGATGGAGAACCCCGGCCAATATAAGATCGTCAGAGTCGCCGGGACCGGTGGATCGCTGACCGCACTGCCCATTATTGAAACCCTCCTGGGGGACGTCTCGGCATACGTGCCGACCAACGTGATCTCCATTACCGACGGCCAGATCTACCTGGAGAGCAACCTGTTCTACGCCGGCATCCGGCCGGGCATCAACGTCGGTCTCTCGGTCTCCCGGGTGGGCGGCGACGCCCAAACCCGGGCGATGAAGCAGGTGGCCGGCCGGCTGCGCATCGAGATGGCGAACTTCCGCGCCCTGGCGGCCTTCGCCCTGTTCGGCTCTGACCTGGATAAGGCGACACAGGCCCAGCTAACCCGCGGCCAGCGCCTGCAGGAGATCCTCAAGCAGCCGCAGTACGAGCCGATGGATTTGAAAGATATGGTCATCGTGCTCTTCGCCGGGACCCAGGGCTTTGCCGACCAGATCCCCCTGGAGCGGATGCGCGAATGGGAGACTTCCCTGCTGCGCTTCATGGACAGCGCGTATCCGGAGATCGGGCGGGATATCGCCGAGAAGAAGCGGATCACCGACGAGACTATGGCCAGTCTGCGCTCGGCGGTGGAAGAATTCAGCCGCGGCTGGGCATAGTAGTGGAATAAGGCAGAGGTCAGTATGCCAAACCTACGCGAGTTCCGCCTTCGCATCCGAAGCGTGAAAAATATCTCCACAGTGACGCGCGCCCTTCAGGCGGTGAGCGCCAGCAAGGTGCGGAAGGCGATGGCGATGATGAATAACACCCGCCCGTACGCCACCAAGGCCTGGCAGGTGCTGCAGCACATCGCCGGGCAGCCGGGGCGCGAATCGCTGCACCCGCTGCTGGTCTCCCGCTCGAATGTGAACAGCGTGCTGGTGGTGATGGTCACCGGCGACCGCGGCCTGGCCGGTGCGTATAATACCAACGTGTTGCGCTTCACCCTGCAGCATTTCGGCAAGGATTACCCGGTCCCCGTGCGTTATATCGCCGTGGGGAAGCGCGGGCGCGATTTGCTGCACCGTCTGAGGAAAGACACCCTGGCCGAATTCACCAACCTGCCCGCCGCGCCCACCTTTGGCGATGTATCCGCCGTGGGTCGTATCGCGGTGGACGAGTTCCTGCAAGGCCGGGCGGATGAAGTCTACCTGGTGTACACCAACTTCATCACTATGGGCCGCCAGGAGGTGACCTTAAAGAAGCTCCTGCCGCTGGATGTGTCGGAAGACACAAGCCGGGTGGAGGACTTCGTAAAGGTAGAGCACCGCGGCCCGGCTGCCGCCTATATTTACGAGCCGGACCAGGCGGCGATTCTGAACGAAATCATCCCGCGCTTCACCGCCCTGCAGGTATACCAGGCGATTATCGAATCGCGGGCCAGCGAAGAAGCGGCCAGGATGGTAGCGATGAAGAACGCCACCGACAGCGCCAATGCCCTGGCAGATGCGCTCTCGTTGGAGTACAACAAATTGCGCCAGCAGTCAATCACCAATGAAATGTTGGATATCGCCGGCGGCGCTGAAGCGCTCGCCAGTTCTGACTAATTGTCGTGCAGGCCGCTCGGGCCGGTCTCACGAACTGGAATTTATTCGGAGGAAAGACAATGGTTGATGGAAACGGCCACAAGGCCACAGGCCGGGTTGTCCAGGTGTTGGGTGGTGTCGTGGATGTTGAGTTCCCACCCGACAACCTGCCAGAAGTCTACGAGGGCATTGAAGTAGACCGCGGGGAAGAACTGCCGTTGGTGCTTGAAGTGCAGCGCCACCTGGGCAATAACTGGGTGAGGACGGTGGCGATGGACTCGACCGACGGGCTGCAGCGCGGCCGGACCGCCCGCCGCACACATGCGCCGATCAAGGTGCCGGTTGGCCCGGCGACCCTTGGCCGCATTTTCAACGTGCTCGGCCAGCCGGTGGATAAGAAAGGCCCGGTGGTCGCCGACACCTACTACCCCATTCACCGCCCGGCGCCCAGCTTCGCCGACCAGTCCACCAAGGTGGAAGTCTTCGAAACGGGGATCAAGGTCATCGACCTGATCGCCCCCTTCACCAAAGGCGGTAAGACGGGCATTTTCGGCGGCGCAGGCACCGGCAAAACGGTGATCATCATGGAGCTCATCCGCTCCATCGCCACTGTGCACCAGGGCAACTCGGTGTTCGCCGGTGTGGGTGAGCGCACCCGCGAAGGCACCCAGCTCTACCGCGAAATGCTGGAGAGCGGGGTGATGAAAGATACGGTGATGGTCTACGGGCAGATGAACGAGCCCTCCGGCGTGCGCCTGCGCGTGGCGCTGAGCGCCCTGTCGATGGCCGAATACTTCCGCGATCACGGGCGGGATGTGCTGCTGTTCATCGACAATATCTTCCGCTTCTCCATGTCGGGCTCGGAAGTGTCGGCGCTGCTCGGGCGTATGCCCTCCGCGGTGGGTTACCAGCCCACCCTGGCGACAGAAATGGGTGAACTGCAGGAGCGCATCACCTCCACCCGCCACGGCTCGATCACCTCGATGCAGGCGGTGTACGTGCCGGCGGACGACTACTCCGACCCGGC
>CAYMLG010000081.1:0-2726 GCA_964391195.1 uncultured Anaerolineaceae bacterium
ATTCGCTTATTCGTGATTAAGCATGCGTTCTTGGCATGCCATTCGTGGATGGCCCCATTCGTGGACGGTCTGACTCCCCTTTCTCCCCAGGGCGGGAGAAAGGGGTCGGGGGATAGAGGGGGATAACAGTATATCCCTTCACGCCTAAAAAACTTGTGCTAAACTATGCAAACGCCAACCGGGAGGCGTGTGAGCCAACGCCCCCTCCGGCTAGACTGATCGCGCTCAGGCCTTCATTTCCCAGGGCCGGATATTTCAGCGGAAATGCATGTCGCCCCCATTCGATGGACACGAGCACGGCCATCACGAATTACCTAACTGCATGAGGATGACTGACCATGGATATTGAGCGACCCGACCTCCAAGAGGTGGACCCCAACGTGCGAGCTTATATCGAAGCCCTGGAAGCCGAGATCGACCGGCTGCGGAAGCGCACCGCCTCTCGCCCGGAGAAAGCCAAGGACCATGATGAGGATCTGGACGCCGAAGAACCGATACTCGAACCCACCGAACCCCCCACAACCTATCAAGTGATCACCGCTACGGCCAGCGGCGTCGCCAAGCGCACCCCCCGGCACCTGTACACCCGCCAGCGCCGGGGCGGCATGGGAGTCTTCGACCTGGACGCCCCCCAGGACGAACCTCCGTCGGCGCTGGCCATCGCCGACGAAAGCGATACCTTGCTGCTCATCACCAATCTGGCCCGGGGGTTCCGCCTGCCGGTGCTCGCCATCGAAGAAGGCGAGGTACGCAGCCGCGGCCGCTCGCTCGCTGCCCGCCTGGACCTGGGAGAGGAGGAGCGGCTGGTAGCCATGCTGCCCATCCAGGCCCAGGGGTACGTGGCCATGGTCACCGAAAGAGGCAGCGTGCGCATGCTCCGCCATCACGTGTTTGGCGAGCACATGCGCCCCGGCGCCACCCTGTACGATTACAAAGCCCTCGGCCCCCTGGTTTCGGCCTGCTGGACTCCCGGCGACAGCGACCTGTTCATCGTCACCCGCTCGGGGAAGGGCATCCGCTTCTCGGAAAAGCTCGTCCCCCCCACCGGCGGGCAGGGCATCCGCCTGTCCGGGGACGACCGGGCCGTGGCGGTCACCTCCGTGTATGAGGACAGCGGAGTCTTCCTGCTCGGCGCCGACGGGAAAGGCACCATCCGCCAGATGGACAGCTTCACCCCCAACAAAGCTCCCGGCGCGGGGGGAAAGCTCGCCATCCATTCCGACGAGGTCGTGGGGGCGGTCACCGTCGCCGAAGAAGACGATCTCTTTATCATCTCTCGCCAGAGCAAAATCATCCGCTTCCCTGCCGCCCAGGTGCCTCCGAAGGATGGCGTGGTGCAGGGAGTGATCTGCATGACCTTACGCGCGGACGCGCCGGCCGCCCTGGCGGTGAGCATCGATGGAGCCTCCCGTTTCTAGGATTGCCGATGACCATCGTAGCACAAACCCCCGGTTGGGTCAAAAACGCCGTTTTCTACCAGATCTTTCCCGACCGCTTCGCCAGGAGCGAACGGGTGGAAAAACCCTCCAACCTTGAACCCTGGGATAGCGAGCCGACGGTCTATGGCTTCAAAGGCGGCGACCTGCTCGGCGTATCCGAGCGCCTCGACTATCTCCAGGACCTCGGGTTCACCGCCATCTACTTTAACCCCATCTTCCAATCCGCCTCCAACCACCGCTATCACACCCACGACTATTACCGGGTCGATCCCATCCTGGGCGGAGACCGGGCGTTCCACACCTTGCTGGATGAGGCCCACCGGCGGGGGATGCGCATCGTGCTGGATGGTGTCTTCAACCACGCCAGCCGCGGTTTCTTCCAGTTCAACCACCTGCTGGAACTGGGCGCCGCTTCCCCATATGTGGACTGGTGGAATGTGCGGGACTTTCCCCTGCGCGCCTACACAGGCGACCCCGCGTATGACTGCTGGTACAACCTGCCGGCCTTGCCCAAGTTCAACACCCGCAACCCCCAGGTCCGCCGTTTTATCATGGAGGTCGCTCGCTACTGGATCGACCAGGGGATCGACGGCTGGCGGCTGGACGTCCCGTTCGAGATCGACGACGACTCCTTCTGGCAGGAGTTCCGCCAGGTGGTGAAGGCCGCCAACCCCGAAGCATACCTGGTTGGCGAGGTCCCCTGGGAGGCCCAGCGCTGGCTCAAGGGGGACCAGTTCGACGCGGTGATGAACTACCAGTTCACCCAGTTGTGCCTGGGCTTTTTCGGGGGCAGGCGCATCGCCTGGAAGGTGGCCGAGGGCTTCATGGGCCTGCCAAACACCAAAGTGCTGGACGCCCGGGGGTTTATGGAGCGAGCCCACAGCCTGCTCCACCTGTACCCGCATGAAATCGCCCTGGCCCAGCTCAACCTCCTGGACAGCCACGATATGCCCCGCTTCGTCTCGCTGGTGGGTGGCGACCAGGCCGCCCTCAAGCTCGCCGTCCTGTTCCAGATGACTTACCCCGGCGCTCCCTGCATCTACTACGGTGACGAGATCGGGCTGAGCGGCGGTAAGAAGGATTACCCCGAAGCCTCCCGCCAGAGTTTCCCCTGGGATAAAGAATGCTGGGACCTGGAACTTCTCGATTATTACAAACAGGCCATCGATCTGCGCCACGCTCACCCCACCCTGCGCCTGGGCGAGTTCATCACCCTGCACGCCCGCGATCAGGCCGTGGTTTTCCTGCGCCGCCTGGGCGACGACCTGCTCCTGGTGGCGCTGAACA
>CAYMLG010000081.1:2826-20487 GCA_964391195.1 uncultured Anaerolineaceae bacterium
ACCTACCCCGAAACCTTTGGCCCCCCGGAAGAATCCTTCCCCATCGACGAAATCGCCAACCTTCCCGCCCCCGGCATGCGCGTCCCGGGCAATATCACCTTCAGCCCGGATAGCAGCCTGATCGCCTACCTGTGGAGCGCACAGGGGGACCTCAACCGCCAGCTCTACGCCTACGACCCGCAGACCGGCGAGACCCGCCTGCTGGTCTCCCCGCCGGACGGTGGGACGACCGACGAAAACATCTCCCTGGAAGAAGCCCTGCGCCGGGAGCGGCAGCGCCAGCGCGAATTTGGGGTCACTTCCTACGCCTGGGGCAAAAAGAACCGGCGCCTGCTGGTGCCCATCCGCGGCGACCTGTACCTCCAGGAGGGTCCTGGTGCGCCTCTGCAGATGATCCTGGACAGCCAGGGCTCGCCGGCCCTGGACCCACAGTTCTCCCCGGACGGCGAGCAGATCGCCTTCGTCCGCAACGACGAGCTTTTCGTGATCCCGGCCCAGGGCGGAGAACCCCGCCAGTTGACCTATGGAGCCCGAGAGGCGGGCAAGACGCACGGCCTGGCGGAGTACATCGCCCAGGAAGAGATGGCCCGCAGCCACGGTTTCTGGTGGTCGCCGGATGGGGAGTGGATCGCCTTCGAAGAGGTGGATGAGACCCACATCCCGGTCTACCGCATCGTGCACCAGGGGAAAGATTTCACCGGAGAAGGCGCCCAGGAAGATCACCGCTACCCCTTTGCCGGCGGGCCGAACGCCAGGGTCCGGCTTGGGGTGGTCCCGGCAGCCGGCGGTGAGCCGCGCTGGATGGATCTCGGATCCGAAGAAGATATCTACCTGGCGCGAGTGAACTGGCTCGCCCCCAGGCGCCTCACCGCCCAGATCCAGAACCGGGAGCAGACCCGCCTGGACCTGGTCGAGTTCGATCTGCAGACCGGCGCCTCCCGTACCCTGCTGACCGAGACCAGCGAGGTATGGATCAACCTGCACCACCTCTTCCGTCGCCTGAACAAGGGCGGCTTCATCTGGGGCTCGGAGCGCAGCGGGTTCCGCCACCTGTACCTGTACGACGAACTCGGCCGCCTCCAAAACCAGATCACCAGCGGCGAATGGATGGTGGATAACCTGGTGGGGGTGGATGAAGACGAGCAGGTGGTGTATTTCACCGCCACCAAGGACAGCCCGCTGGAGAGCCACCTGTACGCGGCCAGCTTCTCCGGCGGTGAACCGCGGCGCCTCACCCGCGAGGCGGGCTTCCATACCGTCGTCCTCGACCCTGCCTGCCGGCGCTTCGTCGATGTGTGCCACAATCTTGATACGCCGCCGCAGATCACCCTGTGCTCGCTTAAGGATGGCGATACCCTGGGTACGATCTACGCCCAACCCGACACGCGTATCGAGATCATGGGGCTGGAACCGCCAGAGCTGGTCACGCTGCAGAACCGCCACGGGGATACCCTGCATGGCGCCATCTACCGCCCGCCGAGCCGCTATGGGGTGGGCCCCTTCCCGACCATCGTGTACGTGTATGGCGGCCCCCACGCCCAACTGGTGGTGAACAGTTGGCTGATGACCGCCGCCATGCGCCCGCAGTACCTGCGCGGGCTGGGCTTTTTAGTCTTCGTCCTCGATAACCGGGGCAGTGCCCGTCGCGGCCTGGCTTTCGAAGGGGTGATCAAGCACGATATGGGCCATCTGGAAGTGGAAGATCAGGTGGACGGCGTGCGCTGGCTGGTCGAGCAGGGGCTGGCGGACCCGGAGCGGGTGGGAGTCTACGGCTGGAGCTACGGCGGCTATATGACCCTGATGTGCATGGCCCGCGCCCCGGAGACGTTCAAGGTGGGGGTAGCCGGCGCTCCGGTGACTCATTGGGACGGGTACGACACCCATTACACCGAACGCTATATGGGCACGCCGCAGTCCAACCCCGAGGGCTACGAGCAAAGCTCGGTGATGCGCCACATAGACCGGCTTCAGGGCAAGCTGATGCTGGTGCACGGCATGCTCGACGAGAACGTACACTTCCGGCACACCGCCCGCCTGGTCAACGCCCTTATCCGTGCCCGTAAACCCTACGACCTGTTCCTGCTGCCCGATGAGCGCCATATGCCCCGCAAGCCCGAGGACCGCATCTACCTGGAACAGATCATCCGGGATTACTTCATCGATCACCTGCGATAGAGGCACTTGTAGTGTAAACATCTGTGATGAAGGTTGGGAGCGCATACCGGGACCTGGAAACGAAGGTCGCCGCCTGGGCGGCAGGGCAACCCTGGCTGCACCTGGCGGTTGTGGTCGGCTCGCGGGCCAGGATCAACCCGCCCGCCGATGAATGGTCTGACCTGGACCTGGTGTTCTTCACCAGCCGGCCGGAGCATTATGCAAGCAGCCCGGATTGGCTGCAGCAGTTCGGGCCGGTGTGGTTCGCATATCTGGATCGCGGCGAGCAGGACAGCGAATGGCAGGTCGTCTACGAGGGCGGGCTGAAGGTGGATTATTTCCTCTATCCTATCCCAGCGCCGTCCTCGCCGGTCGATCCCCTTGCGCTGCTGGCTGCGTTCCCCTACCCGGACGTGATCCGCCGCGGGGTGCGGCGGCTGGGTGAACCGCAGCCGCTGGTTGAGCCAGGCAGCAAGGCCGGTTTTACCCCGCCCGGCGCACAAGCGTACGACGAACTGGTGCGCAGCGCCCTGCTGGCTGCCGCCCGCACCGCCCGCCTGGCTGCCCGGGGCGAGCTGTGGCAGGCGCAGCGCGATCTGCACTGCAACCTGCATTCGAAGCTCCTCACCCTGATCGAGTGGCACGCCAACCGCCGCCCAGAGCAGCCTGCCGACACCTGGTATCACGGGCGGCGGATCGCATCCTGGGCGGACCCGGAAGTATCGAACGCCCTCCCGGGGCTGTTCGCCGGGTATAATGCCGGGGAACTGCAGCAGGCCGTATTGGCTGCGCTGGCTTTGATCGACCGGTTGGGGCGCGAGGTCGCCCTGGCCTTTCATTACAACTACCCAGACCAGGAAGCTGCCGCCCTGGGCGGCTGGATCCGCGGCCTGGGCGGAGACAATCCATGAACCGTCTGTATCTCGTCCGTCACGGGGAGAACCCCGCCAATCTGACCAAAGAATTTTCCAGCCTGCGGGTGGATTACCCGCTCACGCCCAAGGGAGTGCTTCAGGCCAAACAGACCGCCCAGTATTTCACCGGGCTGCCCATCGACGCCATCTTCACCTCACCCCTGAAGCGCGCCCGGCAGACGGCGGAGATCATCGGGCAGGCTTTGAACTTACCGGTGACCGTTCTGGACGAGTTCCGCGAAGTGAACGTCGGCGACCTGGAACTCGCTCCACCCACCCGCGAGGCCTGGGATTTTCACAATTCGATCATCGAGGCGTGGATGGCGGGCGACTTCCAGGCCCGCTTCCCAGGCGGGGAGAATTTTCTTGAACTGGTAGAGCGCGCCCTTCGTGGCTATGCGAAGGCCGTGGCGGGCAGGACCGGCGAAAACATCATCATCGTCGCCCACGGCGGGATCTTCACCTCCACCCTCAAACGTATCTGCCCGGAAGTGGATATCCAACGCCTCGCTCGCCAGGAGAACCACAACTGCTCGATCACCGAGATCTTGCTCGGGGAGGCGGATGACCTCCTGCGGGGCGAACTCGTCTCCTGGGCGAGCTGCGCCCATTTAAGCGGCGAGGCTGCACAGCTCGTCTCGGGCATGCCCGACGAGGCCAGCATCTTCGATCGCGAAGGCACGAAGGAGTAAACCAAGGGATCTTGGGCAACGGATTTTAGCAACGTATTTCGCCAATATATTTGGCTATGCGAATGGTAGCCGGTCGAGAAGTGCAGCAGGTACCAAAGGAGGTGAGCAGTGGCGGGTTTTGATTTGAAACTGGTTCCAGACCCAGACGAGCCCGGAGCCGTCGAGGTGTATGTTTCCGCACGTGTTGGCGATCGAGAATACACCTTCCTGCTGGATACAGGCGCCGGGCGTTCTAGCCTCGTCTTCGATGAATACACTGCAACTTTCCCGGTCACCGGCCAGCACGCCTCGTCGGGGGTGTTCGCCCCGCACAGCGAGGAGTTGATCACCGTGCCCCAGATCGAGCTCGGCCCCATCACCCGGCGGGATTTTACCCTGTCCCGTCGATCTGCTGATGACCGCACCCGGCGCAATTTGCTGGGGATGGACTTTCTCCACGACTTTGGCTTTCATTTCTCCTTCAGCAAAAACCGTGTCGAGGTCGATCCGGAGCTGGAGACGGAGGTCGCGCTTCACGAGCTGCTGCTGGGGAAGAAGTTCCACCCTTATATCGAGGTCCGCTTCGGCGAACGGGCTGCCCGGGCGGTGTGGGACACCGGAGCATCGATCACGGTCGTCGATCAGGGGCTGATCAACCTGCTGCCGGAGCATTTCCAGGCGGACGGGGTTTCAGTGGGCACCGATGCCACCGGGGCCAGTATGGAGACGCCCATGTACCGCATGGCCGGGGCGGTGCTTGGCGGCCATGCGTTCTCGTCCCACCGGGTAGCGGGGGTGGATCTCTCGCCGCTGAAGGCCTCCACCGATACGCCAATGGAGTTGATCCTGGGGTACTCCACGCTGAGCCAGGCCGATTGGTTTTTCGATTTCCCCCGCCGCCGATGGGGTATCACCCGGATAAACGCCGGGTAGCGCTGACCGGGCCGGGCAGGTGGTCGCCAGGGGCGTTCCCCCTCGGGACGACATGTGTTGAAAGGGATTGCGAGCCCGCCAGATATGATTCTGGCGGGCTCGCGGTAACCGGCGCGAGGTGCAAAAGTCCTGCGCCAGGCGAGATCCGTATTGCGGACCTAAGGTCTCCAGTGGAACACTCCATTTAGCAGGCTGGGCAAATACAGCCAGTTTGTCGGGCCATACAGCCCGTAGGTCCCCGGCTGGCATAGCACAGTGGAGAACCGGTTAGCCCTCAGGTCGCGCTGCGGCGCTTGCGGTTCGGAGCAGGACTGGGAAGCGTCCGGGCTGCCCGAGCCATTCAGATGAAGCAGTCTCAGTTGGGCCTCGTTGGAGATCGTGCGGACGGTCTCGTCCGAGTAGGTAATGGTCACGGTGACGGGTTCTCCAAAGCTGAGCGGGGCCGCCCCGCGTGCTGACAGGTGGAACCCCAACCCGGTGGAGAGCAGTTTGGGCTGATCCGCGGTCCGTACCGGAGTGACGGTGACCGTGATCGTCTCGCTCACCGCCGCGGTAGGGAAGTCCAGGCTCAGGGTCTCGCCGCTGCGGTAGTTAAATTCCAACCGCTGGCTGCTGTCCGGAGTCAGGGATACGGATTGTGGCTCAGGCAGCCGGTTGGTCAGGCTCAAGAAATCAACCCCGGCTTCGCAGGTGGCCAAGGCGATGATGTCTCCGTCCGCCGCCACATCACAGAGATCATTGGGGTGTTGGATTATCGCCGCCAGCCTGAGCTGCTCCGGGTGACCGGCGTCGATTACCGCGAGATAGCGTTGATATACCTCATAAACATTGTTATTCGCGACCAGCAGGTAGCGGCCCCAGACCTGCAAATCTTTGAGCCAGTCGAAATAGAGCAGATACCTACTGACCACCACCGGGGCATCGGGCTGGCTGATGTCGAGCACAGTGATCTCATCGGTGTCACTCCCGGCCACAAAGGCGTACTCGCCGGCGACTTGAATGACCTCTCCGGAGATGTTCAGCGGCGCACCGACCTCGGTGAACGCACCCGGAGACCTCACGTCGAAGATGCGCAGCTTCGGTTCGTGATAGCCGGCGAGCACAAAGGCATAACCATCGGAAAAAGCGATATCCCGGACTTCGCCAAATCCCATCTCCAGCACCTGGACCGGGTTGGCGGGGTCGCTGATATCGATGGCGATGAGCTCCCCGCTGATCCTTTCCTCCCCAAAGAAGGCGAAGAGCATATCGCCATTGAAGCGGATCCGGCCGCGAACATATTCATTGAAATCGTAACGCTCGGGTAGTTCCAGCGCGGCGATCTGCTTGAAGGGCGGCTGTCCGGCGGGATCGAGGATGCGCAAAGTGTAGATTGTAGAAGCTCGCCAGTCCTCCGAGTATACGGTGGTTTCCAAAAGGACATAAACCAGGTCTTCCCGGTAAACGACGTCTAGCGGCCTGCTTTCTCCCAGGTCAATTTCAATTCGCCTGGGATAGTCGAAATCTGTCAAGTCATAGGCCAGGAACTGCCGGTCGAACTTATTCGACCAGGTCAGCGCGATTCCGGGGCCCAATTCCATCGCTTCCACCCGGCCCGTTCCGAGATATTCGCCTCGCAGTCGGGGGGATTGCCCACCGCCGAAATCGACCACTTGCAAGCCCGACTTCTCACCCACCAGGTGGACCTGCGTTCCGAAAAGCCTGGCATCGAGGATCTTAGCCGGCGCCTGGTACACACCGGTGGACACCGGCACCCCGGGCTGCGACATATCAATAACGTGCACGGTGTCCTCAGCGGCGACAGCAGCCGATGTGCCGTATATCGAGAGCGACCCGAGCAGCTTACCCGTCTCGAGCCAGGCCTGCCCCAGTTTCGTCGGCTTGGCTGGCTTGGCCAGGCTCCAGGCATAGATGTAGTTGTCGTAACGGCAAACCTGGTAGCAGCTTACTTTATAGCTCGAGATGGCGTACAGGATCTGCCCATTCATGGCAAAATTCCACGTTCTCTCTGCAAGCTGGTCATAATCGGGCAGCACGCCTCCGTAATACAGGTACAGATTCTCCAGGTTCGTCAGGGGGATGTACTCCACCTGGTTGTCATACAGCCGGTAGATCGTCTGGTTCTCGATCCCCAGCAGGCGACCCTCCCAGATGTAGCTGACAATATATTGGGGTTCACCCGGGAGCTCCAGACTAATTAAATCTAAATATTGCCCGGCGCCCCCTTGCGAGATGCCGATCAGGAGGTTGCCCTCGACCTCCAGGTGGGAAAAGGAAAATCCGGTATAGAACACCCTCGCCACTCGCGGGTTCGCCGGAACAGACACATCGACCACAAGGAAATAGGAAGGTGTGGAGGCGTACAGGTAGTTATCGTGAAACACCATTGTTTGCACCGGTTCCGGCAAAAACAGGCTGCCGGTTGGTTGCAAATTACCCGCCGCTCCCCCACTGGTTTCGAAGAAGAGAATCCGTTCATGGAATGCGATGGCTGTCAGGCCTTGCTTGACGGCGATGGCGCCGGTCGGGTACCCATCGATATGGCCTATATATACGAGCTCCTCCCCGTCTGGAAGCGAGGCGACCGTCGCCTGCGGGTCGCTCTGAGCCTGCAGAGCAGGCCCCTGCTCAGCAAACCTCTGCACGACCGGCACGAGCGGACGGCCCGGCTGCGGGTCTTCAGGTGAGGGCGGGGCTGCAAGCCCAACGGTGGTATGGGAAACAGGAGCGCTTACCAGCAGCGCGAGCGTCAATACCAAAATCAGGTAGGCAGTGAAGCGTAGCCGGTTGCCTGGCATTGTCCTTTCTCCTCTATTGAATTGTGAGAGATATTTGGTGAGTGTTGCGTATTTATCGTATTTTACTTGAAAAGTGTGACAGAGCGGCTGCAATAATGGTGGAACCCACCTGAAAATTCAATCTCGAACGGGTACAATTGGAGCTATGTGAGAGGGAGGCCTTCCGATGTCAAAATTTTCCGACCGTAATTACCTGAAAGAACAGCAGTACAAGACCTCCAAGAACCTGGATGCCCGCATCGCCCTGCACACCCGCTTCGGCACAAACCCGTACGGCTGGTTCAATTGGGTGTGGGATCATCTCGACCTCAAGCCCGGCATGCGCGTGCTCGAAGCCGGCTGCGGGCCGGGAAAGTTGTGGCAGGAGAATTCCAGCCGCCTGCCTCGGGATGTGCAAGTAGCACTGAGCGATCTGTCGGCGGGAATGGTGGGCCAGGCACAGCTCGCGCTGGGGGACGATGAGCGCTTCTCCTTTCTGTGCGTTGATGCCCAGGATCTGCCTTTGCCCGATCACAGCTTCGACCTGATCGTCGCCAACCACATGCTCTATCACGTCCCCGATATCCGCCGCGCGTTGGGGGAGTTCGCCCGCATCCTGCGCCCTGGGGGCCGGTTGTGCGCGGCGACCAATGGGGCCGGGCATATGCGCCGCCTGCACGAACTGGTAGCGGAGGTCAATCCTGAAATTTCTATCCCGCTAGACGTCATTCGCCCCTTCAGACTGGAAAACGGGCCGGAGATCACCCGCCAGGTGTTCCCCAGAGTGGAGCTTCATCACTACCACGATGACCTGATCGTGACCGAAATGGAGCCCCTGCGAGACTATATCCTCTCGATGGCCGATTTCTACTCCCCGGGGAAGGGCCTGGATGTCGAAAAGCTTGAGTCCCATCTGGCCCGGCGCCTGGAAGAGAACGAGGGGAAACTGGTGATCTCCAAATCGCAGGGGATCATCCTGGCCGGAATATAACCAGCAAAGGTAGAATACGGATATGAAAAAACACGGGCAAATCACTCGCCGCCTTGCCGCTATCCTGCTCGCTTTGGCCCTCATCCTGAGCGCCTGCCAGGATATCCCGGCCCCTGAAGCCTCGCCTCAGCCCACTCCCACCGAGGCGCCCGCCGCCACGACAGCCGCCCCAACCGGTGAGCCGCCCGCCACTCAGGAGCAGACTGAGCCCCCCGCTACAGAGCCGGTGGAGCCAACCTCACCGACGGCCGGTCTCACCGAAACCCCCGAATCGCTCGAGATCGATCCAGACAATGCCGAGAACCTGCAGAGGGTGGGCGTAGTCGAGGAGATGGGCGCCGAGGAATTCGTATGGGTGGTGGGTGACCAGGCCCTGGCCATCGCCACTGCCAGTGAAGTCGCCCTGTACACCCTCGACCCGGTCACCAAGGTTTCGAGCATCCCCGCCCAAACCCCCCGCTTCCTCACCGCCTCCGGCGACCGGGTCCGCCTGGCCTGGGTTAGCCAGGACCAGGCCATCCACATCTGGGATCTCCCCCTGGCCGGCGAAGTGATCACCATCACCACCGAGGCCGACAGCATCACCAGCCTGGCCTTCGGACCGACTGGTGAACGCCTGGCCGCCTCCACCTTCACCAACCAGATGGCTCTGTGGGATGCGGGGACCGGCGAGCTGCTCCAGAGCTGGGAACTGCCGGTCTTTCTCACCAACCTCTCCTTCTCCCCCGACGGCGACCTGCTGGCCGGAGTCGATCCACAGACCTTCACCGTCCATATATTCGACCTGAATACCAACCAGGAAGTGCGTACCCTGGCCTGGACGGAACACGCCAGCCCCGTCCTGTACCAGGCGACCTTCTCCCCCGATTGGGGGACCCTGGCCTGGGTCGCCCGCGGCACCATCCAGCTCATGGACGTGGAGTCCGGCGAGTTCGGCCACAGCATGCAGCACGAGGATTTTGTCAGCAGCGCCGCCTGGTCTCCGGACGGTTCCCTGCTGGCCAGCAGCGCCGGGACCACCGTGGAAGGCAATTTCACTCCTGCCATCCACCTCTGGGATGCGCAGACCGGAGAACTGGTCAACCTGCTTGCCATGGACGAAATCCCCATCAGCCTGAGCTTTTCTCCCAACGGCCAGGTCTTGGGCGCGCTGACCAGCGCCGGCCAGGTGGAGCTTTGGGCCGTCGTACCTTGAAACCGCCCCGTATCTCATCTATATCCCAACACCCACCGCATATATTCCGCAACCAGCACCCCACAGCCAAGAGCTCTAGAATAGAGGTTGTGGAGATGGACTGAGAAGCCATCTCCACAACCTCTCTACTTTAAAGCCTGGCTTATGACATTGGTAAAGCTTGCCCATAAGGCAAGTGGGCCGGCAACCGGCCAGAAGTGATTGTTGTTTTGGGGCACTCGCCGCTAAGCCGGGTGGCTTAACCGCCCACACCCCAAAAGAACGAATCATTCCTGTTGACAGGTTGTGCGTGCATACAAAGGCAAATCATTCCTTGACGCCCGGGGGTTCGGTGGTATTCTTATCACTTGCATATTCCGGACGGTCTCTTAAAAAGAGAAGGAGAAAATGAAAAGCTTTCGTGTTGCCCTGCTGGCCAACTTAAAGAAAAATGCTCCGGTGATCGATGGCATGCCCCCCGATATGTGGGATGACCTCGATTCGGAAAAAACGATAAACGCCCTGACCGAAGCAATTCGCGCTGGCGGCCACGTGTGTGAATTCCTGGAGGGCGACGCGACCCTCCTCGACACCGTGCGGAAATTCAAACCCGATATCTGCTTCAACATCTGTGAAGGCCACTTCGGCGATGCCCGCGAGGCGCAGATCCCGGCCATCCTCGAGATGCTGCGCATCCCATACACCGGCTCGAAGGTGCTCACCCTCTCGCTGACCCTGGACAAGCCGATGACCAAGCGCATCCTGTGGTATCACGACCTGCCCACCCCCAATTTCCAGACTTTCGAGCGGGTGGATGAGCCGATTCACGCTGACCTCAACTTCCCCCTGTTCGTGAAACCCAGCCGGGAAGGGACGGGGATGGGCGTGACCGCCCGGTCCATCGTACACACGGAGGAAGAACTCCGCCAGCAGGTGGCCCATATCCTGGAGCGCTACCGCCAGCCGGCCCTGGTGGAATGCTTTATCGAGGGGCGTGAAGTGACCGTGGGTGTGGTCGGGAACCTGGTTGGGCCGGTCGCCCGCCGCCTGCCGCAGAATATCCGCGCGCCCCGCATCCAGGCCGGCCTGCATTTTATGCCCCCCATGGAGGTCGATCTCAAACCCTTCGAGCAAGAAGATATCGTCTACAGCAACCGCCTCAAAGTCGCCCTGGCCGACAAGCTGGACTATCTCTGCCCGGCCCCCATCGATGATGACATGATCGATGAACTCAACTGGCTGACCGCGGCTGTTTTCCGCGTCACCGGCGCTTATGATGTCGCCCGGGTGGACTTCCGCCTGGACGCGCACGATAACTGGAAGCCCTATATCCTGGAGATCAACCCCTTGCCCGGCCTGTCCCCTGGGATTTCCGATCTGGTGATCGAAGCCGCGGCGGACGGCATCGATCATACCGAGCTGGTGAACATGATCCTCAACACCGCCCTGCGCCGCTATGGGATGATCTGAGCTCATAGCCTGCCGCGCCAACCACAGGCCCTCCCCATCGCATTTCGGGGAGGGCCTGTGATTCTGGTCATGCATCAAAACCGCCGTATGGACACGGCGAAACGCGCCACCCCCTTCAAATAACCAACCCAGCTGGCACGCCCATCGCTCTGGCGGCCCCTGCTTCCCACGACAGTAACCACTCCATACACAGGACTGTTCCCAACCGACGTAGGGGCGGGTCTTTCCGTCAGGCGCAGGCTGCCAAACCGGAAACCATGTTCGCCAGGCCCACCCCGCCGGCCCACAAACCCAGACCCGCCCGCCACGCGTAACCGTCAACTACCCGATCCACAACCACTCACGCACGCCCATACGGGCACGACGAAACGTACTAACCACCCAAACTGACCACCCACGCCGCCATGCCCCAACTCTCGCGGCGGAGCGTACGATGCCAATCTTGTGGCCCCAGGCTGTAGCGCACCACTGGTTCGTGCGGTCTCATCCACTGCCCTCTACCGGCACGAACCGCAAATTACACTCACTCTCTGTGCTCTCTGTGAACTCTGTGGTTCAATCTATCCCGGCCCGGCAATAACGACCATCAACCACTCAGCATACCCATAACACGCCATCTGACTAAGCAAACCTCTCGCGAGATCACTGCATCTAATGCTATAATCGGCCCCAGGGAGACACATAAACGATGCGGATTCTCACTGACCAGCAAGAAGCTTTGTTAACCGATGAGCGCAAGCTCCTGAACGACCTGCGAGTGACCCTGGTTCAATTCGGGGCCGGCGAAGAAGACGAAAAGACCATCCGCGAATCGATCCAGCAACTCGATGAACTGTTCCTGTTGGTGGTGGTAGGGGAGTTCAACGCCGGGAAAAGCGCCTTCATCAACGCCCTCCTGGGTCAGAAAGCGCTCAAAGAAGGCGTCACCCCGACGACCACGCAGATCAACATTCTACACTACGGCCTCGAACAAGACAGCCGCCTGGTGGCTGAAAACCAAATGGAGCTGCTTCTGCCGGTCGAATGGCTGGACGAAATCAGCATCGTCGATACCCCCGGCACAAACGCCATCATCCGCGCCCACGAGGCAATCACCACCGAGTTTGTCCCCCGCTCCGACCTGGTGCTGTTCATCACCTCTGCCGACCGGCCCTTCACCGAAAGCGAGCGCGCCTTCCTGGAGCGCATCCGCGATTGGGGGAAGAAAGTCGTCATCGTCATCAACAAAATCGACCTGTTCGAGAGCGAACAAGAGTTGGACCAGGTACGCTCCTTCGTAACTGACAACGCCCGCTCCCTGCTGGGGACCACACCGGAAGTGTTCCCGGTCAGCGCTCGGGCCGCGCTGCGCGCCAAACTGGGCGAGCCCGAACTTTGGGCAAAAAGCCGCTTCGAACCGCTGGAGAAATACATCTACGACACTCTGGACGAGACCGGCCGCCTGCGCCTCAAACTGCTCAACCCCCTCGGCGTGGGCAGCCATCTGGTCGAAAAGTACGCCGGCATCACCGGTTCCCGCCTGGAACTGCTGCGCGCAGATTTCACCATGCTGGAGGACGTGGACGCCCAACTCGACATATACCGCCAGGATATGCAGCGCGATTTCCGCTACCGCATGTCGGATATCGAGAACATCCTCTACGAGTTGGAGCAGCGCGGGCAGGATTACTTCGATGAAACTTTTCGCTTAGCTCGGGTGCTCGACCTGCTGAGCAAAGACCGCATCCAACGGGAATTCGAACAGAAAGTGGTCGGAGAAGTGCCGGACCGGATCGAGCGCAAGATCCACGAACTGATCGACTGGCTGGTGGACTCCGACCTGCGCCAGTGGCAGGCGGTGAACGAACACCTGGCCGACCGACGCCGGGCCCATCAGGAGCGGATCGTCGGCGATAGCGGCGCGGGGAACTTCCACTACGACCGCGAGCGGCTGATGGACGCGGTCCACCGGGAAGCCATGCGGGTGATCGAGTCTTACGATAAAGAAGAAGAAGCGCGCTCCATCGCCGAAGGCGCGCAGCAGGCCGTTGCCGCCTCCGCCGCCATCGAAGTAGGGGCTGTTGGCCTGGGGACCCTGATCACCCTGCTGGCCAGCACCGCCGCGGCTGACGTCACCGGGATCCTGGCTGCCAGCGTAGTTGCCGCCCTGGGCCTGTTCGTCATCCCCACCAAACGTCGGCAGGCAAAAAACGATCTCAAAGAAAAGATCGCCGCCCTGCGTGACCGGCTGGTCCACTCGCTTTCCACCCATTTCGAGCGGGAGATCGACCGCAGCCTGCATCACATCAACGAGGCCATCGCTCCGTATACGCGCTTCGTACGCGCCGAGCGAGACAAACTGCAAGACATGCAGGCGAAGCTCGAAGAGGCGGAGGGCAACATCAACCGTCTCCGCGCCAGGTTGGAAAATCTTTAGGCCGGCGTACGCACCTGGTCACCTGACCAGGTAAAAGTCTATTCCCCAGGGGGGGATAATCCTGTCCACTTCCAGTCTTGACCGTTCGAATCCTGCATGGTAAACTCGTCAAGCATTTGTTAGAAAATCTCTTAGAAAGGAGTAGGCGCCTGATGCACAGCATGAATATCTTCATCCGCTATCGGACGAATGGCCTCACCGTATTCGATGTGCCTTCTCGGAGTGCGCCTACTGCTTGAAAAGCGTCTCTCTCGCCTGACCAAGCCACGGCGCCATCCGAACCGGTTCCCGTGGCTTTTTTATTGTCAGTTTCGCCCGATTGGCCATGGGAACACCGTGGCCAATTTTTTTGACTTAATGGAGAGAATAACTGTCACAAATGTTCTGTATAGACCATGTAGATCATAGTGACAAACACTGTACCGGAGGAGCTCAGCCTTGAGCGAGATGCACAACCAACAAGCTTATGACCTTAAGAACGCCATCACCGAGAACCGCCTGCTCGGCCTTTGGCGGATGATGACCGGCTATCGCTTGGTGTATTTGGGTGCAACTACCAGCCAGGCGATCGCCGCCATAGCCAAGACCTCGACCTTCTTGCTCTTGCAGTACACGGTCGACAATGTGTTGGGGGCAGAAGGGAACTCCAGGCTTCTGCCATGGGTCGCTCTTTCCTTCATCGGCATCGCGACCGTCGAGGGCGGGTTCACCTACCTGAGCGGGCGGATGGCGGCTTACACCGCGGAGGGCATGGCTCGCCGCCTGCGCAACTACCTGTTCGACCACATCCAGCGCCTACCGTTCGCCTACCACTCGAAGACGCCTACCGGCGATCTGATCTCACGCTCCACCTCCGATGTGGATGCCATGCGGCGCTTCTTCGCTGAACAGGCGATCGGCGTTGGCCGCATCCTGCTGCTCTTCCTCATCAACTTCATCGCCATCCTGCGGCTGAACGTGACCCTGGGGCTGATCTCGGTCGCCGTTGTGCCGGTCATTGTGATCACCTCCATCTTCTTCTTCCGCCGCATCACCGAGGCCTACGAGAAGTTCCAGGAGCAGGATTCCAAGCTATCGACCACCCTGCAGGAGAACTTGAGCGGTGTGCGGGTGGTGAAAGCTTTCGCCCGCCAGCAATATGAGATGGATAAGTTCGAACAGGACAACTGGGAGAAGTACAAACGCGGCCGCCGGCTGCTGGTAATGCACTCTCTGTTCTGGCCGGTATCCGATATCTTCTGCGGTATCCAGATGCTGGGCGGTTTTCTGGCCGGCGCCCTGATGGCAATCGATGGCACTATCAGCGTGGGTTCCTACCTGGCTTACGCCGGGCTGATCGTCTGGCTGATCTTCCCCATGCGCAACCTGGGCCGCCTGATCGTGCAGACATCTACCGGCCTGGTGTCCTACGGGCGTGTGCTCGAGATCATCAAGCAGGAGCGCGAGCCGCTGACCACCGGCAGCCACCGTCCTACAAACGACGTTCGCGGCGAGATTGTGTTCGACGACGTGTGTTTCGAGTACGAAGCCGAGAGCCAGGTGCTGAAGCACATTTCCTTCACCGTCAAGCCGGGCCAGGCCGTGGCGCTGCTCGGCTCCACCGGCTCCGGTAAGACCACCCTGGTCAACCTGCTGCCCCGCTTCTACGACTACGAGTGCGGCAAGCTGACCCTGGATGGGGTAGATCTGAAGGAATACCCCCGAGAGTTCCTGCGCCGCCAGATCGGGATCGTCGAGCAGGAACCCTTCCTGTTCTCCCGCACCATCCGGGAGAACATCACCTACGGCGTGGACCGCGAGGTGAGCGACGAAGAAGTCGAAGCCGCCGCCCGGGCCGCGGCTGTCCACGATGTCATCCTATCCTTCCCCGAGGGCTACAAGACCATCGTGGGCGAGAAAGGGGTGACTCTCTCCGGCGGGCAGAAACAGCGGGTGACCATCGCCCGCACCCTGCTGAAGGATCCCCGCATCTTGATCCTGGACGACTCCACCTCGGCCATCGATACCGAGACCGAAGCTGAAATCCGCTCGGCCTTAGTGGAACTGATGAAAGGCCGCACAACCTTCATCATCGCCCACCGTATCCAGAGCGTGATGAACGCCGACCTGATCGTCGTCCTGGACAAGGGTCGAATCGTGCAGATGGGTAAGCACGAGGAGCTGCTCGCCCAGGATGGGATTTACCGGCAGATCTACGACATCCAGACCCGGATCGAGACTGAGCTGGAGCAGGAGATCACCGGCGGTGAAGCAGAGAGGGGGTTGGAGTTGGTCTCCACTCTCGAATCTGCGCCGGCAGACTGAGCTATTCGGTGAGGTGCGGGAGCTCCCCGCTCCCGCACCTCACCAGAGGAATGGAAAGATGTCTGATTATTACGAAGAAGAAGAGTTTACCAGCGAGTTCAACGGGAAGACCCTGCTGCGCATCCTGGCCCAGACCAGGCCGCACTGGAAATGGGTGGCCGGCTTCCTGTTTTTCGCCACGCTCGTCGCTTACCTGGATGGTTACTTCACCTTCCTCAGCAAGCGCATCATCGATGAGGGGATCGTCCCCCAGAACCGCGAGGCGCTTCTCAGCATTATGCTCACTTACGGCGGGGCGATCCTCATCCAGTCTATATCGGTCTTCGGTTTCATCTATCTGACCGGTGTATTGGGCGAGCGGGTGCGCTACGATCTCCGCAAGAAGCTATTCAACCACCTGCAGAATCTCTCTCTGTCCTACTACAGCCGCACTCCTGTGGGCTGGATCATGTCGCGGGTGAACTCAGATACCGACCGCGTAGCGGAACTGCTCACCTGGGGCCTGCTGGACAGCAGTTGGGCGGTGATGAGCATCGCCACCTCGGCCTACTTCATGTTCCGCATCAACTGGCGTTTGGGGTTGATCGTGTTGGCCATCGTCCCCATTCTGGTCTACGTCGCCATCCGCTTCCGGAAGAAAATTCTAGTGGAGTTCCGCCAGTCGCGCAAGATGAACTCCAAGATCACCGGCGCCTACAACGAGAACATCTCCGGTGTGCGGGTGGTCAAAGCGCTGGGGCGGGAGGCCGAGAACTTGAAGGAGTTCTCTCATCTGACCGGCGCCATGTACAGGGCCTCCTACCGGGCGGCCTGGCTATCGGCCCTGTTCCTGCCCGCGGTGCAGATCATCAGTTCTTTCGCCGTGGGGGCAGTGGTCTACCTGGGCGGCGGGCTGCAGTTTGGGGCCTTCTCCGCCGGGGCGATGTACAGCTTCCTCAGCTATATCACCTCGATGATGTGGCCGGTGAGCGACATGGCGCGCGTTTACGCCGAGATGCAGCACTCAGTGGCTTCCGCCGAGCGCATGTTCTCCCTGATGGATGCGGTGCCAGAAATAGCCAACCGGCCCGGTGCGATCGATCCGGGTACGGTGAGGGGTGATATCGTCTTCGATCACGTTGATTTCTACTACGAAGAGGACAAACCCGTGCTCCAGGACTTCAGCCTGGAAGTGAAGCAGGGTGAGACCATCGCCCTGGTCGGCCCGACCGGCGGTGGGAAGTCCACTATCGTGAACCTGATCTGCCGCTTCTACGAGCCCAAGAGGGGCCAGATCCGCATCGGCGACCGAGATTACACGCAGCTCTCGCTGCACGCCATCCAATCCCGCATCGGTGTAGTGCTGCAAACGCCGCACCTGTTCTCGGGCAATATCCGTGAGAACATCCGCTACGGGCGGCTGGACGCCAGCGATGAGGAGGTAGAGAACGCGGCGAAAGTGGCCGGGGCGCACGATTTCATCGTTACTCTGCCCAAGGGCTATGATGAAGAGGTCGGTGAAGGCGGCAACATGCTCTCTACCGGGCAGAAGCAGCTCATCAGCCTGGCCCGCGCCGTGCTGGCCGACCCAGAGATCTTCGTCATGGACGAAGCCACCAGCTCGGTGGACACCCTGACCGAAGCCCTGATCCAGAAGGGGATGGAGAACCTGATGGCCGGGCGCACCTCGTTCATCATCGCTCACCGCCTGTCCACTATCAAGCGGGCCGACCGCATCCTGGTGGTGGAGAACGGCGGCATCTCCGAGATGGGCACGCACGCCGAGCTGCTCCGAAAGCGCGGCCACTACTACAAGCTCTACACCCAGCAGTTCCGCTACCAGCGCGAGCAGGATTACGAGCTGGATAAGCTCACCGG
>CAYMLG010000082.1:0-19238 GCA_964391195.1 uncultured Anaerolineaceae bacterium
AACCCGCTTCCAGCGGGTTTGGATTACGCAGGCGTCGATTTGAATCGATGCCGGTCGCGCATGGATGGGAGGCGGCGCAGGTTCGGGTTGTGGGTGGAAAACCAGGCATCAGTTACCGGACGTATGCCCTTATTCGCGGCAAGGTGCGGGGGAAAAGCAACAACCTTCACTCGGGGGTTATGCCTTTTATCACTTGACCCGCCGCTCAGGCAAGGCTACAATTGGTTAGAACAAGTTGTCAGTCAACTTACCCCCGGAGCGATTGCAGCGATTCTTCGCCAAGCCTCCACCCATATCCAACGCAGGAGCTTATATGTCCGATTATCTTTTCCGCGGCTCGTTAGCCAATCTGGATCCTGCTGTCCACGAGCTGATTGAACTGGAAGCCGAGCGCCAGGCCCGTAAGCTCATCCTGATCCCCAGCGAAAGCCAGGCCCCGGCGGCAGTTCGCGAGGCTCTGGGTTCAGTATTCCAAAATATTTATGCCGAAGGCTACCCGGATGAGGCCTCTCGCTGGATGAGCGAAGCCGAGATCCTCGACTTCGACGCCCGGCTGGCCCATTACCGCCGCTACTCCGACCCGCGCTACTATAAAGGCGTGGAGTATGCCGATGTGATTGAGGCCCTGGCCCGCCGTCGCTGCGCCGAAGCCTTCGCCGCCAACGGCATCTCCGCCGATCAGATCTTCGTCAACGTGCAGCCCCTCTCCGGCGCCCCGGCGAACAACGCCGTGTATCTGGCCCTGGCCGAGCCGGGGGCCACGGTGCTGGGCATGGACCTGATCCACGGCGGGCACCTGACCCACGGCTCGCCGGTCAACCGCTCGGGAAAACTGTACAACGCCATTCACTACACCGTCGATCCCGAGACCGAGCGGATGGATTACGATGCAATCGCCCGGCTGGCCGAAGAGCACAAGCCGCGCTTCATCATCGCCGGCTACTCCTCCTACTCTTGGGCCATCGACTGGCCGAGGTTCAAAGAGATCGCCAAATCGGTCGGGGCGCTGCTGTTCGCAGACGTCTCCCACATCGCCGGCCTGATCGCCGGTGGGGCCTACCCCTCCCCGGTGGGCTACGCCGATGTGATCACCTTCACCACCCACAAGACGCTCATGGGCCCGCGCGGGGCCTGCATCCTGACTACCGACCCTGCCCTGGCGAAGAAGATCGACCGGGCGGTGTTCCCCGGCGAGCAGGGCGGCCCGCACCTGAACGCCATCGCCGGGATGGCGGTGGCCTTCAAGCTGGCGCAGACCGAGCAGTTCAGCCAGCTCCAGCACCAGATCGTCAAGAACTGCAAGGTGTTCACCGACCGCCTGCAGGAGCGCGGCTTCCGCATCCCCTACGGCGGCACCGACACCCACATGATGAACATCGACTGCACCGTGGTCAAGGGGCCGGATGGCACCACCCTTTCGGGCGACCAGGCGGCGCGCATGTTGGACATCGCCGGTGTGGTCGTGAACCGCAACACCATCCCCGGCGATACTTCGGCCTTCGACCCCAACGGCATCCGCATGGGCACCCCCTGGGTCACCCAGCGCGGGTTGAAGGAAGCCGAGATGGTCAAACTGGCCGACTGCATCGCCGACCTGCTCCAGTCCGCGACCCCCTACTGCCTGGAAGGCCGCAAGGGCGACCTGCGCCGGGCCAAGGTCGATTTCCAGACTCTGGAAGACGTCAAGCTGCGGGTGCGCGAGCTGGCCGCTCAGGCCGGGATCGACTTCGAGCCCGCCTCCCACGGATCCCCGCACTTCTACTACATCGACGACCGGCCAGAAGGCGATTTTGCCGCCTTTGAGCTGGGCGGCGAGCGGGTGCGGGAGTTCCTGAACTTCGTCGTCTCCAGCGATGTGGAAGCGCTGCGGGCAGGCGAGAGCCAGCCGACCCGCCTGCACACCCCCAAGGGCGCGGTGGACGGGACCCTGACCGCCGTAGAGCCCTACCGCTACCGCCTGACCGTCGCCGCCGACCAGGCCGGCCTGGCTGCCGCCTGGCTGCGCGATCTCTCCGACGGCTACGTGGCCTTCGACGGCGACCCCACCCGCAAGCTGCCAGGACCGGTATGGGTGCGCCAGGTGAACGCCGAGCCGGTCCAGGCGCCGGAAGGCGAGCGCGTGGAACGGCGCAAGCCCTTCTACGCCCAGATGCCGGATGCCGGCGGGCTGGAGCCCCTCCCCGAGTTCCAGTGGACAGACAACGAGGACGCCCCCCTGCGCCGCACGCCGGTTTACGAAGTGCACAAGGAACTGGGGGCCAAGCTCATCCCCTTCGCCGGGTGGGAGATGCCGGTGTGGTACACCTCGGTGATGGAAGAGCACCTGGCGGTGCGCCAGGCGGCCGGGCTGTTCGATGTGGCCCACATGGGCGTGTACCAGGCCGAGGGCCCCGACGCGGCCATGTTCGTAGACTCCGTGGTGGGCAACGATGTCTCCGCCCTGGGCGTGGGTGAGTCGCTGTACACCCACTTCCTGGACCCGGAAGGCAACGTGATCGACGACCTGCTGGTGTACCACCGCGCCCCGCAGAAATTCCTGCTGGTGGTGAACGCCTCCAACGACGATAAAGACTGGGCCTGGCTCAACGCCGTCCGCGAAGGGCGAGTGTGCGTGGACCGTGAGCGGCCCTGGGCCCGGGCTTACGGGCGCAACGTGGTCCTGCGCAACCTGCGCGACCCCAAAGAAGGCGCCGACATGCGCGTGGATATCGCCCTGCAGGGACCGAAATCTCGCGATGCCCTCTTTGCTCTGGGTGTGGACGCCAAGAACCGCAAGAAGATTATGGCCTTGAAGCGCACCGAGCTGACCGAGGCCGTGGTCGGCGGGTTCGACCTGATCGTGTCGCGCACCGGGTACACCGGAGAGCGCATGGCCTTCGAACTGTTCGTCCACCCCGACCGGGCGGCCGAGTTCTTCAAGGCTGTGCTCAAGGCCGGCGAACCCTTCGGGGTCAAGCCCATCGGCCTGGGCGCTCGCGACTCGCTGCGCACCGAGGCCGGGCTGCCGCTCTACGGCCACGAGATGGGAATCCACTCCGGCAACCGGGGCGAGCCCGACCTGGGCGTGGGCGAAGCGGGCTTCGGCTCCTACGTCAAGACCTACAAGCCCTGGTTCATCGGCCGTGAGGCTTTCATCGCCCGGGAGAAGAAGCGCAAGGGCGTGGTTGTGCGCTTCCGCTTCCCCGAGAAGGGCGTGCGCATGGCCCACAACGGCGACCCGGTGCTCGACCGCCGCGGGCGGGTGATCGGGTTTGTGACAAGCTGCGCCGTCGATCGCGACGGCCTCCTGACCGGACAGGCGTTTGTCGAGCTCAAGAGCGCCGACGAAGGGACGCAGCTCTTCATCTATCAGAGCGCTTCGGACAAGGCGGGCAAGGCCCCGGACAACCTTAAACTAGGTGAGCGGGCCACCTTACCCACCCCGGCTGTGATCGTCAGCCGGTTCGGTAAGTAAGTCACGGTAAATAGTGAGGACGCAGCCCGGCTGCGTCCTCACTTGTTTATGACAGGATCGACCAACTTTTCAACCCTTTTCAGCTCTAGATGAGCAAGGAGAGAAAGAATGCAAACACTTTGGGAGCATCGCTTCGCACAGAGAACGCAGCGGATGTCGGGTTCGGCGATTCGCGAATTACTCAAGCTCACCGAGAACCCGGAGATCATCTCATTCGGCGGCGGTATGCCGGCGCCGGATGCCTTCCCGATCCCGGAGTTCAAGGAGGCTTGTGAGCGTGTTCTGCGAGAACAGGGCTCTCTGGCCTTACAATATGGCGCGACGGATGGTTTCAGGCCGCTGCGGGAGATGATCGCCCGCCATAGCCAACGCTATGGCATTGAAGTCACGGCGGAGAACATCCTGATCACCTCCGGCTCGCAGCAGGCGCTCGACCTGCTCGGGAAAGTGTTCATCAATCCGGGCGATCATATTCTGGTGGAAGAACCCACCTATTTGGGCGCCCTCCAGGCCTGGCAGGCCTACGGCGCCGAGTTCGTCACCGTGCCCCTGGACGAGCACGGGATGGTGACCGATGCCCTGGAAGACGCGCTGCGCACGGGGCCGAAGTTCATTTACGTCCTACCGAATTTCCACAACCCGGCGGGAGTCACCCTGGCGCTGGACCGCCGGCAGAAGCTGCTGGAACTGGCGGACCGCTACGGCGTGCCGGTGATCGAGGATGACCCCTACGGGCAGCTCCGCTACGAAGGGGAACACCTGCCGCCGATCGTGGCCCTCGACGGCCTCTCCCGCGACAACTGCGATACCTGCTACCGCGGGAACATCATTTACCTGAGCACCTTCTCGAAGACATTAGCCCCCGGCCTGCGGCTGGCCTGGGTAGTCGCGCCGCCAGAGGTGATCGTTAAGATGGGCCAGGCCAAGCAGGGCACCGACCTGCACACCTCCACCTTCAACCAGATTGTGGCCTACGAAGTGGCCAAGGGCGGCTTCATCGATGAGCACGTGCGCGTCATCCGCCAGATTTACAGCGAGCGGCGCGATGTGATGCTCAAGGCGATGGAAGAACACTTCCCGCCTGGCGTCACCTGGACCCGGCCGGAGGGCGGCCTGTTCCTGTGGGTGACCCTGCCCGAGGGGCTCAATTCGAAGGAACTGCTGCTGCAGGCCATCCAGCAGCACAAGGTGGCTTACGTGCCCGGCGAATCGTTCTACGCCAGAGGCGGCGGCCACAACACCATGCGGCTGAACTTCTCCAACGCCAACCCGGAGAAGATCGAAGCCGGTATTGCCCGGCTGGGGCGGCTCTTCACGGAGCAGCTCGAGTTGGTCCAATCGAACGACGGTCGGGTATTGGCGGAATAACCGGCCGTTAATGATTCAAAAAGCGGGGCGCCCTGGAAAACCAGGCGCCCCGCTGCTTGTTAAATAGGAGTTTGGGGTCTGGATGGCTTCACAGCCACCCACATCCCAAATTCCCATTCATGACTGCACGTCGAGCAGTTCGAACAGCAGTTCCCCGGGAGAAGGATTGTAAAAAGACAGGCGGGTTGCACAACCCGCCTGTCTTTATTTTCCCATTTATGACTGCACGTCGAGCAGTTCGACCTCGAAGATCAGGGTGGCATTGGGGGGGATGGTCGGCGGGAAGCCTTGCGCTCCGTAGGCCAGCTCGGGCGGGATGGTGAGCAGGCGCTTGCCGCCCTCGCGCATCCCGGCTACGCCTTCATCCCAGCCGGCGATCACTGCGCCCGTGCCCAGGGGGAACTGGTATGGCTGTCCCCGGCTTATGGATGAATCGAAGACGGTGCCGTTTTCCAGCCGGCCGGTGTAGTGCACCGAAATGATATCGCCAGGTTGAGCTTCGTCCCCTGTGCCGGTTTGCAGCTCTTCGATGCGCAGGCCCGAAGCGGTGACGGTGACCTGGGCCTCGCCGGCATCGCCATTGTCGCCGAAGAAGGCGGTGTAGGCGATGAAGCCGATGGTCGCCAGGACGAGCAAAATGGCCAGGATGAAGAATAAGCGCTGGTTGCGGCGACGAGCCGCCCTGCGCCGGGCACGATCAGAACGCATAGACATGGAATAATCGTCCTCCAGAGCAAGGTATGTGTGCCCGCACAGCGGGTGCGATGAGCGGCGTTAACTATATCACAATCACCCGCTCAGTTGTAAAGTCTCAACCCTCTATCCCCGTATCTCCCACCTGGATGAATTGTCTCAACTGCCCGTCCCGTACCTCCCACACTTCTTCGGCAAAGCCGGCGATAAAGAAGCGGTCGTGCACCACGGCCAACACAGCGCCTTCGTACTGCGCCAGGGCCTGCTCGAAACGGGTGCGGGCGGGGATATCCAGGTGGTTCAGCGGTTCGTCCAGCAGCAGCAGGTTGCACCCCCGGGCGACGAGCAGCGCCAGCGCCAGCCGTGCCCGCTCTCCATACGACAGCCGCCCCGCCGGGACGAAGACTTCATCCCCGGAAAACAGGAACTGGTGCAAGAAAGCCCGCACCTCGGTCTGGTTGAACGGGGCTGCCCGGCTCAGCAGGGTATAAGCGTCCAGGTCGGGGTCCAGGTTTTCCTGCTCTTGCGACATATAGCCGGCTTTCACCCCCGCCCCAAGGCGCACGGTCCCCCGCAAGGGCGGGATCTCGCCGGTGATGGTGCGCAGCAGGGTGGTCTTGCCCGAGCCGTTCGGCCCGATCAGGGCGAGGCGGCTCCCCTGGCGCAGGTGCAGGTTGACATTTTCCAGCAGCGCCTGCTCCCCATAACCGGCGGTCACATCTTCCAGGATGAGTACATCCCGCCCTCCTTGGGGTGGGTCGCCGAAATCCAGGCGCATCTGCCAGGAGGGGCGCGGCTTGTCCACCCGTTCGGTGGTCATCAGGCGCTCGACCCGCTTCTCGATGTTCTTTGCTTTGCGAATGGTGCCCTTCGTCCGGTTGGCGAAGAAGCCCGGGGCCCAGGTGTCGCCGGCCGCCTTGCCGTTGGGGCGGTATTTGGCGTCGCTGCGCACCCGGAGGGCGGCGGCCTTCAGCCGGGCGATTTCTGCCTGCTGGTCTTTGTACTCCTGCCAATGCCGCTCCTGCTCCAGGATCTTCTGCTCCAGGTAGGCGCTGTAGTCGCCGTCGAAATGGCGCAGTGTGTGGGCCTCCGGGTCGAGCTCCAGGATGCCGGTGATGGTGCGATCGAGGAAGGAGCGGTCGTGGGAGACGAACAACACGCCGCCGGAGAAGCCCAGCAGCCAGTCTTCCAGCCACTCCAGCATCTCGATGTCGAGGTGGTTGGTAGGTTCGTCCAGCAGCAAGACCTGCGGGTCTGAGAGCAGCACCCCGGCTAACGCCAGCCGGGTCTTCTGCCCCCCGCTCAGGTGGGCTACGGGGGTCTCGGCCGGGAGATGCCCCAGCCCCAGGGCGGCGAGCACAGACGGGATACGGCCTGCCTCCTCGCCGGACCTCTCCAGCCGGGACAGGATCTGGTCGAACTCTTGCTGCAGGGCCGGCTGGTGGGGGTTGGCGGCCAGCGCGAGCGACAGGGACTCCAAACGGTCCAGCAGTTGCTGGGGCTCTCCGGCTTGCTGGCCCAGGTAGGACTGCAGCGACTCACCGGGGCCGGGGACCATCCCCTGCGGCAGATAACCCAGCCGCAGGTTGGCGGGCGTAAAGCTCACCGTGCCGGTGTCGGGGGCTTCCAGCCCGGCGATGATCCGCAGCAGGGTGGTCTTCCCGCTGCCGTTGGGGCCGACCAGCGCCAGGCGCTCGCCCGGCTTGAGGGTGAAGGTGACTTGAGAGAGGACCTGGTGCAGGTTGTAGGATTTCGAAATATGATTGGCGGTAAGCATTTGCAGCCTCGTAACGACTTTTAAAAAGAAAACCGAGGGTACTGAACCCTCGGAAGTTAAGCGCATGGCCCCCGGGCGCAAGCGCCCCGGCTCCGGGAAGGTACCCTGAAAACAGTCGTATTTAGAGGCTGTAGTCTGTCATTCAATCGCTCCTGGTCTTACCGAACGGGGGAATTGTACCACGCCTGGGGGCTGAGGCAACTGGCTGGTTGACCAGTTTTTCCAGGGTAAGAGACTGCTCTTTCTGAACCAGGCCAGGCCGCCCCACGGCGTCCGCCCAAGTACTGGATGAGACGCTGCGGGGCGGTCTGTGGTTGAGTATTCTTTGCTTCCCAGGCCCGCGTGGAAACGCGAGGGAATCTGGCCGGCGGCACTCCGGGCGGATGATCAGGTGTTGGCGCCGTTGCGCCAGAGGGAGAAGTTGCGCAGGATCGACCCGCCCAGGAACTCTTTGAGGATGGAGTTGTCGGGGATCAGGCTGTCGTCGATGGCGTAGAACCACTCGAGGAAAGCCAACAGGCGCTTGGCCTCCACGTGCTCGGGAGTGCCGTAGGGCACCTGGCGCAGCAGCGGTTCGACCACCCCCTTCAGGGCAGACAGCTCGTATACCAGGGCCGAGTTGAAGAACACGTCGGCGTTCTCCTGGTAGGGGAAGATGTAGCGCTTCTCGCCCCGGCGCACCGACTCCCAGCGCTGGATGGTTGTTGTGGCGTTGTAGCCTCGCTCGCGGGCGTCGCGGGCGATGCGCCGGATCAGGCGCGTGTCGGTCGTGGAGACGCGGTTGTGGCGGTCCAGGTTGAGCTGGGTGAGGGCCGACACGTACACCCGGAAAGTCTTCTCGGGTGAGACGGTGGGCAGCAGGTTGGGGTTCAACCCGTGGATGCCTTCGAGGATGATGATCTCGTCCGAGCGCAGTTGGACGACTTCGCCCGGCTCGCTCCGCCCGGTGAGGAAGTTGTAGTGGGGGAGTTGGACGGCCTCCCCGGCCACCAACCGCCTGAGGTCCTCGGAAAGACGCCGGACGTCGAGGGCGCCCAGCGATTCGAAGTCGAAGTCTCCGTTCTCGTCCACGGGGGTCTTTTCCCGGTCGACGAAGTAGTTATCCATCTCCAGCGGGTAGGGGGAGACGCCGCAGGCCAGCAGTTGCACGGATAGGCGCTTGGACAGGGTGGTCTTGCCGGATGAGGAGGGCCCGGCGATAAGCACGATGCGCAGTTGGTCGCTGCGGTCGGCGATCATGCGGGCGATCTCGGTAACCCGCTGCTCGTGCAGGGCCTCGGACACGAGGATGATCTCCTGGATGCGGTCTTCCTTGATCGAGTCGTTCAGGGCGCCCACGTTGGAGATGCCCAGGCGGCTGAGCCAGTTGCCGTACTGGCGGAAGGTGGTGAGCAGCTTGGGGTAATCGGGCATGGGCAGGAGCTGGGTGGGCGCGTGGCGGCGGGGGAAGCGCAGGGTGAAGCCTTCCCCGGTTTTCAGCAGGCCGAACCAGCAAAGGTAGCCGGTGGAGGGGACCATGTACCCGTGGTGGTAGTCGCGGTGGTTGTCGAGCTGGTACATGGTGAGGTAGTTCTTCTGGCGGTGGGCCAGCAGGCGGACTTTGTCTTCGGTGCCCTGGCTGCGGAAGTACTCGATGGCCTCTTCCAGGGGGACCTCCGTGCGCACGAAGGGCAGGTCGGCTTCTACCATCTCCCGCATCTTGTCTTCCAACCGGCTGAGCTCGGCCTTGGAGAGGGGAGGGCGCTGGGAGACATGGCAGTAGTATCCGCCGGAGGAGACGGAGTGGTCGACGGTGAGGATGGCGCCGGGGAAGAGGATTTCGAAGGCCGTCTCGAGCAAGAAGGTCAGGGAGCGGCGGTAGATGCGCATCCCGTCGGCTTCGCCCATGGTGACCGGGCGCACGCTGGCATCCATTTTGATGGGGTAGGTGAGCTCGCGCAGTTCGCCGTTGACGATAGCGCCGACGATCGGGGGCTCGCCTTCTTCCTGGGCGGCTTTGAGAAAATCGACGATGGGGGCGTTGCGCGGGCCAGAAAACACCCGCCCATCGGGCAGATGGATCTCTACCGTAGGGCGGGGTTTTACCAGGGTGATTTCGTTGTTGGCTGTCATATTGTTGTCCTTCTCCAGTAAACTGGGAGGGTATTTTATCACAATTGCAGGGAAGCGGTCGGGGAGGGGAGAGAAAAGCGAAAATGGGAAAGCGAAAGGCGAAAATGGAAAAGCGAAAGGCGATGAATGAGGGCCGCGGGATGGGGGCGTGCGGCGCGGCGTGAGGCGACCGGCTCAACCGTCGATGCGGCGGACTTCGCACAGGTAGGCGCGGTGGGGGACGGAGCCGCTGATGGGGTCGGTGAACTCGGCGCTGATGAGCAGGTTGAAGTTGGCGGTGTCTTCGCCGAAGGCGTCGTAGCCGGGGGCGCCGATCTCCTCGCAGGCCTGCCACCAGCCGTGTTGGCCGCACACCACTCGCGGGTCGAGGGAATCGTTGAAGCGGGCGCGAGCGCGGGCACGGCCCTGCGGGGTCTCGATGTACACCCAGTCGCCGGGGTGAATGCCGCGCTGCTCGGCGGCCAGAGGGTGCAGCTCCACTTCCGGGTGCTGCGCTTGGCGGCGCAGGCTGGGCAGCGCCCGGTGCTGGCTCTCGCAGAACAGGGCGTGCTTGGCGCAGGTGAGGATCAGCGGGTAGCGCTGCGCCAGCTCCGGGCGGGAGACGGGGCTCATCGGGGGTTCTTCATACTCGGGCAGGGGCGGATAGCCGCCCTCCAGCAGCGCCTCCGAGTACAGCTCGATTTTGCGGGTGCGGGTGGCGAAGCCGCGCGGCGCACCGTCTACCAGCTCGGCGTATTTCCGGTAGCGGGTCTGGACCGGGGCGCGCACTCCGCCCGGCTGCCGGCGGAGGTCTTCCAGGCTCAGGCCGGAAGGGCCCAGGCGGTAGCGGTCCGCTGCTTCCACGTCTCCGCCCCAGAAATGCTCCTTCAGGCCCAGGCGGCAGGCCAGATCGAATACGATGTCCGTGTCCGAGCGGGCCTCGCCCCGGGGGGCGACCACCGCCGGGCGAAGCTGCACCCAGGCCTGGGCTTCGGCGCTCACCTCGAATCCCAGGCGCAGGGCCTCGCGTTCGAAGGCGCTCGCCACCGGCAGCACGAGGTCGGCCTGTTCGGCGGTGGGGTTCATGAACAGGTCGGCGTGGACGTAGAAGTCGAGCGCCTGCAGCGCCTGCCGCCCGCGGGTGCCGTTGGCATGGGAGAGCAGCAGATTGGCGCCGAAGCCGACCATGCCGTGTACTGCGTAGGGCTGCTGCTCCAGAATGCCACGGTAGATCTCCGCGGAGGTGACGAACAGCCAGCGTGAAGGGCCGAGCGGGCGCTCCGCCAGGCCCAGGGCCTTGCGCTCCTGTCCTTTCGGCAGCAGCTCATAGCCGAAGGCGCTTGCGGACTGCGGGGAGGCGAACTGCACGTTGCCCCCGGGGGCATCGAAGCTGCCGGTGAGGACGCTCAGCTGGGCGATCGCCCGGGCGATGTGGGTGGCGTTGGTCTGCATCTCCACCCCGCTCCAGGCGTAATAGGCCACCGGCCGCGCTTCCCACAGCATGCGGGCCGCGGCTTCGATCTGCTCGCGGCCCACCCCGGTGATTGCCTCCACCCGCTCGGGTGGATAACGGCGGCAGTGCGCGGCGAGCAGCTCGAAAGCCGGGCGGCACTCGAGCTCCCCATCGGCCGTCCGGATCGGGTAAGCGCCGGACAGGGTGGGCTGGGGATGGTCGCCTTCGTAACCCCCGGTGGCGGGGTCATAGCGGACCGGGCGGGCCAGCGACTCGCTCCAGGCCAGGTAGATCCCCTCGCCCCCCGTGGGGGAGAGATCACGCTCGGTCAGCAGGCGGCCGTTATCCGGGCGCACCAGCAAGGGGCCATTGGTCCACCGGCGGATGAAATCCCGGTCGTACCAGCCGCGTTCGATCATGATGTGGGCGATGCCGAGGGCCAGGGCGGCGTCGGCGCCGGGGCGCACCTGCAGCCAGACATCCGCCCGTTTGGCCGGCCCCGTGCGGCGCGGATCGACCACGATCAGGCGCGCGCCCCGGCGCAGGGCGTCCACGGTGGCGGTGGCGTGCGCCAGCCGGGCCAGGTTCGGATTGTAGCCCCAGTAGAGGATGCAGCCGGCGCGCTCCAGGTCGGGCATGTAACTGCCGGGGACGCTGGCGCCGAAGGTATAGGTGGTGGCCAGGTAGCGTCCCCAGCCGCACAACTCCATGGAGACACACAGGTTCGGGCTTCCGAAGGCGTTGGCCAGGCGCTGGATCCAGACCAGGGCATCGTCGCTGGCTGAAGTGGAGGGGGAGGCCACGCTAAAGACCACGCTCTCCGGGCCGTGCTCGCGGGCGATGCGGCTCAGGTTGTCCGCCGCCAGGCCCAGGGCCTCGTCCCAGGTGATGCGCTGCCATCCCGGGTCGGGGTCGCCTTTGGGGCGGGTGCGCTTGAGGGGATAGAGCAGCCGGTCGGGGTGGTAGACCAGCTCTGGAGCGGCCCTCCCTTTGGCGCACAGGGCTTTGCCGGTGGGGTGGGCGGGGTCCGGTTCAAGGGCGACGAAGCGGCCGTCCTTCACAACGGCGATCGAGCCACAGCGCGAGACACACAGCGCGCAGTAGCCGTGGATTCTTTGGCTTGCCTGGTTTTCCGTGGACATGGAGGGTAAATCCGCTTGGGGCCACTGCTGGCAAGGACGGGCCGTCGTTTAGGGATGATGGTGAGGAGGGCGGCGCCGGTGCGCCAGCAGGGTGGATAGGAAGCAGTCGTTTCAGTGCGGGTGCCGGTGAGGGTTGGATGCAGAGGGGCGGTAATTAGACTTATTATATCCGATTATACCCCCTCAGCCCCCCCGGCCCCCTTGCCTACAAAACTGTTACCTATGTTCCCGAACGACTGTTACCCATGTCCCCGGTCTATAGACAGAAACTGTTACCCATGTCTCCGAACATGTGTTACCTATGTGTCCGGTCTATAAAATTTCGGGGGACAGGGACCGGGGGTGAGGGCATCCTCCATAAATAAATGCCCCGGCCCCGGTGTGAGGTCCGGGGCCGGGAAACAAAGGGGGAAAGGAAAGGAATATCGACAGGTCAGGCGGCTTCGAGAGCCGGGGGTTCGTACACAGCCTCCACCCCGCAGCACAGCACCAGGTCTTTGGCGGCCTTGACCTCGTCGAGGCGGCCGACCGGGGTGGTGTGGGGCGCTTCTTTGAGCAGCTCAGGTTGGGTGCGGGCCTCTTCGGCGATCTTCAGCATCGCCTCGGCGAACGCGTCCAGGGTCTGCTTGCTCTCGGTCTCGGTCGGCTCGATCATCAGCGCTTCGTGGACGATCAGGGGGAAGTAGTTTGTCGGCGGGTGGAACTTATAGTCCATCAGCCGCTTGGCGATGTCCAGGGCGTGGATGTCGGGCGCGCCGGGGAGGCGACCTTCGAGGACGAACTCGTGCATGCAGGGGCGGTCGTAGGGCAAGGGGTAAACGTCCTTGAGCAGGTGCATCAGGTAGTTGGCGTTGAGCACCGCGTATTCGGCGATGCGGCGCATCCCCTCGGCGCCGTGCATGCTGATGTAAGTATAGGCGCGCACCATCATGCCGAACTGGCCCCAGAAGGCTTTCACCCGGCCGATGGTCTTCTCCGGACGGACGAAGCCGAACAGCGGGGGGATTTCCTCATCGCCCGGCTCGATCATCTCCACCAGGGGGGTGGGGAGGAACTCGGCCAGGTGGGCTTTGACGCCCACCGGGCCCGACCCCGGCCCGCCGCCGCCGTGCGGGGTGGAGAAGGTCTTGTGCAGGTTGTAGTGCATCACGTCGATGCCCAGATCGCCGGGGCGGGCCACGCCGAGCAGGGCGTTCATATTGGCCCCGTCGCCGTAGACCAGGCCGCCGGCCTCGTGCACCAGGCGGCACACTTCTTCCACGTGCTCGTCGAACAGGCCGAGGGTGTTCGGGTTGGTGAGCATCAGGCCGGCCAGGGTGTCATCGCACTCGGCCTTGAGCTTTTCCAGGTCTACGTTCCCGCGCTCGTCCGAAGGGAGCTGCACCACGTGCAGCCCGCTCATGGCCGAAGTGGCCGGGTTGGTGCCGTGGGCCGAATCGGGGATCAGGATCTTGGTGCGCTTGGTGTCGCCCCGGGATTCGTGATAGGCGCGGATGACGAGCACACCGGTCAGCTCGCCCTGAGCGCCGGCCGCCGGCTGCAGGGTGACAGCATCGAAACCGCCGATCTCTTTGAGATACTCCTGGAGCTCGTACATCAGCGCCAGGGCGCCCTGGGCGGTTTCCACAGGCTGCATCGGGTGCAGGTGGGCGAAGCCGGGCAGGCGGGCGGTCTCTTCGTTGATCTTCGGGTTGTACTTCATAGTGCAAGACCCGAGCGGGTAGAAGCCGGTGTCGATGCCGTAGTTGAGCTGCGACAGGCGGGTGAAGTGGCGGACCACGTCAACCTCCGACAGCTCGGGCATGGGCAGGTGCTCGCGGGTCAGGCCCTCGGGGAGCTCCGCGGTGGGAACGTCCGGGGCGGGGTAACGCACGCCAACCCGGTTGGGTACTGAGAGCTCACAAAGCAGGGGCTCAGTCATTGGTCACCTCCTCCGCAAGGGTTTCTACCAGTAAGTCGATCTCTTCTTTCGAGTTCATCTCGGTCACGGCCACAAGCAGGTGATTTTCCAGGCCGGGGTAATCGCGGCCCAGGTCGTAGCCGGCGATGATGTCTTGCTCCAACAGGCGTTCGATGACATCGGCCGCCGGGATGGGGCACTTGACGACGAACTCGTGGAAGAAGGGGGCCTCGGACCACAGGCTGAAGCCGGGGAGGGCGGCGATGCGCCCGGCGGCGTAGTGGGCCTTGTGGTAGCACAGCTCGGCCACCTGGCGCAGCCCGTGCTTGCCGAGCAGGCTCATATATACGGTGGCAGCCAGAGCGATGAGGCCCTGGTTGGTGCAGATGTTGGAGGTGGCCTTCTCCCGGCGAATATGCTGTTCGCGAGCGGTGAGGGTGAGCACGTAGGCGCGCTCGCCGGTGCGGGTGTCCACCGTCTCTCCCACCAGGCGGCCGGCCATCTTGCGCACGTACTCCTTCTTGGTGGCGAAGATGCCCAGGTAGGGGCCGCCGAAAGAGAGGGGGATGCCGAGCGACTGGCCTTCGCCGGTGACGATGTCGGCGCCGAAATCGCCGGGCGGGGTGAGCAGCCCAAGGGCCAGCGGGTTGGTGGAGACAGCGAACAGCGCGCGGGCGGCGTGGGCGGCATCGGCCAGGGCTTTCAGGTGGTAGATGCGGCCGAAGAAATCGGGGTACTGGACGATGACCAGGGCGGTCTTGTCGTCGATGAGGGGCAGCAGGGCCTCCGGCCCGGCTTGCAGGTTGTCCTCGTCATCGCCCACGATCTCGATGTCCGAGCCGTGGTTGTAGGTGCGGATCACATCCCGGTAATGGGGGTGAAGGCCGGGGGAAACGATGACTTTCGTGCGTTTGCCGCGGAACTGGGCATAAGCCAGGGTCACGGCTTCGGCTACGGCGGTGGCGCCGTCGTAATGGGAGGCGTTGCTCACATCCATCCCGGTCAGGGCGGCGATCAGGCTCTGGTAATCGAAGATGGCCTGCAGGGTGCCCTGGGAGATCTCGGGCTGGTAGGGGGTGTAGGCGGTGTAGAATTCACCCCGGCGCAGGATCATATCCACCGCGGCGGGGATGTAGTGGTTGTAAGCGCCGGCGCCGAGGAAGGATACCAGGTCGTGGGTGGTATCGTTGACCTGGGCCAAACCTTGCAGTACGGACATGGCCTCCATCTCGGTGAGGGCGGGGGGCAGGTCCAGTTGGGGGAAGCGGTGCGCGGCCGGGACGACCTGGAAAAGGTCTTCGATCTTTTCCACGCCTATCCGGCGCAGCATGGCTTCCCGCTCGGCTTCGGTATGAGGAATGAACATAGGAGCTCCTTTACCAGTAAGCAGCTTTGGGGGTTCACCGGGGCCCGCTCACCAGCAGGGGGAGGGCGAGCCGGGCGTTGAGCCGCCTCGGTTACTCAGACTGCTCGATGCCGGCGGCATAGCCAGCGTGGTCGAGCAGTTCATCCAGTTCGGCGGGGTCGCTGAGTTTGACTTTGATCATCCACGCCGCGCCATAGGGGTCGCTGTTGACCGTCTCGGGGGCATCCGCCAGGTCTTCGTTGATCTCGACCACTTCGCCGCTGACGGGGGAGTAGACATCGGCGGCTGCTTTGACCGACTCGAGGGTGGCGATGGTGTCGCCCTTGGAGATGGTGTCGCCCACTCCGACAACGATCTCGACATAGACGATATCGGAGAGCTGGTCCTGAGCGTGGTCGGTAATGCCCACGGCGGCGTCTTCGCCGTCGACACGCACCCACTCGTCATTGCGCGTATATTTCAGGTCTTCTGGTACGATCATTTGTTTTCTCCTTTTAATAATGTGAACAACGGACAGATGGTAGGGAATAGGGTTGCCAGGCCGGCAGTGAAAAAGGCGCACGCGAAGATCGCATGCGCCTCTGTTTGAAACCTGAGAGATTCACACCGCAGAACCGGTGCTTGCCCCGTCGGTGTGCGCGGTCGCGGGATTTACGCGCCGGCGATCACTTTCCAGAGGGTACCAGGAGCGGAGTCCCTTTTACCTGAGAGATTCGCCTGGCCAATGGCTTACCAGACTTGCCCCTTCGGCGCCCGGGAAGGGAACCCGGGTCTCTCCACCGCACCCGTTCAATTGTGCGCGCAACTCATGCGCGGCCAGTTTTCATTCTAAAAGGTTGTCTGACAAAAGTCAAGATGACGATTGTAACGATCGCACCCAGTCGCCGATGAGCCAGTAGCGGAAGTCTTGCCCCTGGTTGGCCTGCACGGCGCCGATCACCCCGTAGATCAGGGCGGCGATCGGGATGACCGTGATGATCAGGGCGAGAGGCATGAGCAGGCAGCCGATGAAGAAGGCCGCCACCAGCACGCCGCTGATGGTCCAGGCGATTGTGGCCAGGATGCCGGCCCCCACCCAGGCGACGAGTTGGAAGACAAAGGCCTGCAGCGACTGGAAAGCCAGGTAGCGCGAGCGGTCTTTGTATACCAGGTAGATGACCAGGGGGATGACCGGGCCAAGGAAGCCGGTGAACAGGTTGGCCAGGACGCTGAGGTGGGCGATCATGGCCCAGGTTCGCTCGTCGGATGCGGAGAGGGGCAGCGCCGGCATGGGCGGTGTGGGCGGTGGGACCTGGCTGGCGCCGGGCGGGGGGGTGGCCTCGGTGGGGCGCGGTCCGGGGGAGTAGGCGCCTGGCCCGGGGGGGATCGGCGGCTCGCCGGGCATCTCGCCATGGTCCTGGGCGGCCTCGAGGCGCTTTTCCTCCAGGATCTGGTAGCCGGGCCCCATCACGCTGGAGTCGAGGGCGGAAGGCTCGGCCTTCAAGTCAGAATCGGGCTCTTCCTGCCCGACCAGGTCGCTGGGGTCGACGGCCATCCAGTCTTCTTCCTCAGAGGTGGGGCCTGTCCAGCCGGGGGTCTCGGCGGCCTCCTCAGGCATCGCCTCGGGCTGCTCCTGCACCGCCGGCCCTTCATCGTCCAGGGCGGCTTCGATCACCGTTTCGGGTTCGATGGTCTCGTCCACCCACTCGTGGCCGGCATCCGTCTCCGGTACGGGCCCGGCTTCCGGATGGGCGAAGGCGGCGCCTTCAGGCTCGGGTTCCGCCTCCGTGGGGCGGATTTCTTCGGACTCAGGCAAGGGCTCGGAATCTGGATCGGGTTCGGGGGTTGGGTAAGGTGTTGCCATTTCTTTGCTCCAAAAAAAATACCCCGCTCTCGCGCTACAGCCGGCCCGGCAGAGCAGCCCGACAGGCGGCAGCCGGCCGGCTCGCCACGAGCAGCGCGATCACGGGGTTCATCTTACGGGAGCCGGGGGCTCAGGCCCAGCCTTGATTCTTCATGAAGTCCGTGAGAACCGGGATCTGGGTGTAGTTGCCCTTGTAAGCATCGAAGGCGGGCCACAGGGTGGCGAGCCACACGAACGGTGCGATGCAGGCGAGGATTGCGGTGAAGGTGAGGATGGTCCCGATGATGAACACGACCACGTTGAAGAGCAGCGCCTGAACCGCGTGGTATTTCAGGAACGGCCGGTTTTTCTTTTCTTCCATTAGTAGAACAATGATTGCGACGATAAAGATAGGGTAGCCCAGTGCGGCCCACAGTTTGTCATCGCTGGTGATATCGGTTTGGTCCATTGTTATTGTCCTCCTGTTGGGTTGTGCCATCGATATGCCGATATGGATTACTTATAGGATTGTACAACAAATCCAGCACAACGCAAGTGGGATAACAGATTTGGCTGAGGGAAGTTTTTCCTTTTCGGGCGCGTAGGGTAAGATGCCATGCGACCATAATTTAGTCGCCCTTGCCTGGAGAAGGCGGCTTAGGAAGGGCTTTACCACAGAGATCACAGAGTATACAGAGAGCGCTGTCAACGGATGGCATGGCATGCGTGGCATGCTCAACGGTTGCTCAGGAGCGGATTGAACGGATTAGACAGCGGATGGCGATGACCCGAGACCGTAGACCCTCCCGCCGTGACCCAAACCGGGCACGGCGGGGGCAAGGGTGACCAAAATACGGTCGCATGGCAAAGTGCCCTACGATCCCGCCGCGCGTCGTGGGCCGATGGAATGGGCACGGCTACATCATAAACCACCTAAAACCGTAAATCCTTCCGCCGTGCCCCTACCGCCGCGGGACGGTTTGGTCGCGGGCAGGGCGGGGTGGCGGGCGTCTGTTATTCGCACATTCGTGACCGGGCATGCACGGCATGCTCAGCCATTCGTGGACGGCTTACCCCAGGCAATTACACGCAGGGCGGGTGTGGTTGCGGTTGGGTGGGGTGCCGGTTACGCAGAGCAGGGCGGGTCGGTTCGGTAGGGTGGCCTGTGTACCAGGAAGAGTTTCACCACAGAGTTCACGGAGAACGCAGAGAGCAGGGTGAGATGCCGATTTTGCCGGTGGGGGCTACCGGTCAGAGTCCACTTGGTAGCCGTGACTTCAGTCGCCGCAGAACTTCGCTGTGCTCGTACAAGAGAAAAGCGGTGCGAATGGTGTGGATTGTAGGTTAAAATGAAAGCGAGTTGAACCGCCTCTCCGCGGTATTCCCCGATGGTGAGCAATGTGAACGCTCTAGCACAGCGCAGACGGGCGGTCTTTCCTTAATCATCAGGAGAACAGGATGGCGAAATTCACTCGCACTCGGGGGTATATCCCCTGGCGTTTGGTCGACATCTGGCTGCAGAGCTTCCGTTCGATTTGGGTCAGCACCACCCGGCCGGACGGAAGGCCGCATTGTGTACCGGTATGGTTCTGGTGGAATGGGGTCAGCCTGTATTTCACTTCGGGTCCTAAGGCCCAGAAGGTGAAGAATCTGGCCTGCACGCCGGAAATTGTGGTCCACGGAGGCGATGGCGATGATGCCCTGATCCTGGAGGGCGTCGCCACCCTGGTGACCGACCCGGACGAGCGCAGTGCAGTCAACCAGGCCTATATGCAGAAGTACGTCGATCCGCATACCGGGACACAGGCTACGGTTCTCGATATCGACCACCTTTACCGGGTGGATGTGAACCGGATCATGATCTGGGAGTACGCCACGGTCAGCTCGCGCACGGATTGGGTCAGGGAAGAGTGAGGTGATTGCATCCACCGCCTGTCAACCCCCAAACCCAATCACCCGAAACCGCACCTCCCCCGCCGTATTCGTGGAGATCCACCACGGGAACGGATTGCTGAAAACGGATTTCGGGAGCGGATTTCACGGATTACGATTTCTCGAGACCGAGGACTCTTCCACCGTGCCCGCAGGATAAGATGCCATGCGACCGTATTTTGGTCGCCCTTGCCTGTTCCGCCTACGAAGCCAGGCGTGTCCACTATACACCCCGCCGTT
>CAYMLG010000083.1:0-9320 GCA_964391195.1 uncultured Anaerolineaceae bacterium
TTGGGCGCTGATTCGCAAAAAGTGGGGCTGTCCCAGACACCTTTTAGGACAGCCCTTCCCCCCTAACTTCTTTTTTCAATGCCTGGCTTATGACTAAAAAAGCCATGGGGCTGAATCACGGTTGACCATTAAACCTGGGCATCACCCAGGTAATTTTCTGGTCTAGATCACGCCGTAGAACAGGGGTAAGGGCTCTACCGGCTCGTCGGTCCAGGTTACCGCCTGCAGCAACTGCCTCTTCGCCTCTTCCAGTTCCGCCTGGGAGCGGGCGTGGACCGTGAACAGCGGCTCCCCGGCCTCCACCTGATCGCCAACTTTACGGCGCACGATAATCCCCACAGAGTGATCGATCGGATCGCCCTTGCGGGCCCGCCCGGCCCCGAGCAGCACCGCCGTCTCGCCCACCAGCCGGGCGTGAACGGTTTGGAGATACCCCGCCCGCGGGGCGACCACATCCTGGATCACCGGGGCGGAGGGCAAACGCTCCGGCTGCTCGACAAAGCTGGCATCCCCGCCCTGCGCCCGCACCAGGGCGATGAAGCGCTCCCAGGCCCGCCCATCGTCGATCGCCGCCTGGGCCTGCGCCCGCCCCTCCTGCGGGTCGGACGCCTTGCCCCCCAGGGCCAGCATGTGCCCGGCGACCACCAGGCAGTGCTCGCGAAAATCTTCCGGCCCCCCGCCGCGCAGCGTCTCGATCGCTTCGCGCACTTCTAGGGCATTGCCAACCGCCTGGCCAAGCGGTTGGTTCATATCCGAAAGCAGCGCCACCGCCCGCCGTCCCGCCAGCCGGGCGATGGCCACCATGCGCTCGGCCAGCACGCGGGCGTCATCCAACGTCTGCATAAACGCCCCCAGCCCCACCTTCACATCCAACACAATCGCCTGGGCCCCGGCGGCGATCTTCTTGCTCATCACCGAAGAAGCGATCAGCGGGATCGACTGCACCGTCCCGGTCACATCCCGCAGCGCGTACAGCTTTCCATCGGCGGGGGCCAGGTCAGCCGACTGCCCGGCCAGCACCAGCCCGGTGGTACGGAGCTGCTCGAGGAATTCCTCGGTGGTCAGGGCGGTGCGAAACCCGGGGATCGACTCCAGCTTATCCAGCGTGCCACCGCTGAACCCCAGCCCCCGGCCCGACATCTTCCCCACCGCCAGCCCGCAGGCCGCCACTGCCGGCTCCACCACCAGCGTGGTCTTATCCCCCACCCCGCCGGTGGAGTGCTTGTCCACAGCCAACGGAACCACCTGCGAGAGGTCCAGTGTCTCCCCGGATCTGGCCATGGCCAGAGTCAGATCGGTGATCTCGCGGTCCGACATTCCGTTAAGCAGCACCGCCATCGCCCAGGCCGCCGCCTGATAATCGGGGATCTCGTCCCGGGTGTACCCGTCGATGAAATAATTGATCTCCTCGGTCGACAGTTCCTGCCCGTCCCGCTTCTTCACAATGATGTCCACAGCCCGCATTTTGCACTCCTCAGGTATGTAAGTAAGGATTTTTGCATGGGCTAATTATAATAAAGTCCCTCCCCTGATGGGGAGGGACTCTGGGGGGAGGTCGCGTCCTTTTTCTTCAGCGGCTCAAAATATCAGGCCGGTCCCACACCATCAGGCCGGCGCCTACGACACCGGAATATGCTCCCAACACGGCCTGGCACACAGAAATTCGCTCGCGTAGGGGTAACCGGTGCGCGTTCAGGACCTCGCGCGCCGGCTCGAGCAGCAGTTCTCCCGCGAGCGCCAGCCCACCACCGATCACGATCACTTCTGGGTTGAATAGGTTTGCCAGGTTGACCATCCCCAACCCCAGGTAGCGGCTGACCTCGGAAAGCAGCTCTAGCGCCAAACCATCTCCGGCTTTCGCAGCTTCCACGATCGCACGCCCGGTTGAGGACGGACCGAGCACCGTAAGCCTGCCAGATCTCTTCGCTTCCTCAACCGCTGCGATCGCCTTTTTCTCCAAGGCCGAGCCAGAGGCATACAACTCCCAGCAGCCCCGATAACCGCATGAGCAGGGTGGGCCGTTCACATCCAGGCTCATATGCCCAAAATACGAGGCCGACCCCAGTGTGTCGGGCAATATTTGATCTTCGAGGATCGCTCCTCCACCGATCCCTGTCCCGAGAGTCAGGTTGAGCACACTGCGAAAGCCCTTCCCGGCCCCAACACGATACTCGCCCCAGGCAGCGGAGATTCCGTCGTTCTCGACCAGCGTGGGCAGATGGAACCGGCTGGCCAGGTGATCGCGCAAAGGATAATCGATCCACCGGTCTACTGTGCTGTAATTGCTGGAGCGGATCTGGCCCGAACGCGCGTTGACATCCAAGGTGCTGGATAAGCCCAGGCCTACAATACTCAGGTCTTGTTGGCGGGCGGCCTGCAGCAAAACTTGCACACATTCCGCCAGCTCATCCAACAGCGCCTCTGGGCGTTGGTGTAATTGGCTGGAGGTCTGGATTGTGAGGGCCAGGCTGCCATCCCTGGCAACCAGCCCGCCTTTTATCGAAGTCTGTCCCAGATCAAGGGCGATGACGTGGTCGTTCATTGGGGGAAACCCATGAAGATCTCACCAGTGCCGGATGCGGTCTTTAAAGCCGGAGAACAGAACGTTGTGGTCCTGTCCATGGGAGGCATTGGCGCTGGCTACGACGAGGGGTTGGTGCCCCAGGGCCGTCATCGCCTGCATGGTTTCGTACATCAAAGCCTGGATCAGCGTCGCTCCGATGATCGTCGACAGCGGTCCGATCGGCAGTGGCAGTCCCGGTAAGGTAACCGCCGCATCTCCTTCGGGGACGCCGGTATCGATCACGACATCGGCGAAGTCTTCGAGATGCATACCGGAAGAATGACGCGGGGGTATACAGCGGTAATTGGCTGCCGATGTGAGTGCAATGACCTTTAAGCCGCGCTCACGAGCGTAAATGGCGGCATCGATCGGCACGGCATTCCGCCCGGAGTTGGAAACCACCAGCAGCACATCGCCCGAGCGCAGGTCGTAGCGATCTAAAACGATTGGCGCATAACCTTCAAGGCGCTCCAATGAGGTGCTTCCCAGAGCGCTGATATGCAGCATCAGGCCGGGGTCGAGAATCGCGTTCACCTGCACCAATCCCCCTGCCCGGAAGAATACTTCCTCTGCAAGGATGTGGCTGTGTCCAGTTCCGAAAACATGCAGCATCCCGCCGGCCACTAACCGGCCGGCGATGATCTGGGCGGCTTCGTGAATTGCAGATCCCTGGGTGGCTTCGATCTTATCCAATAAGGCGCGAACAGCGTCAAGAAATGGTTTGGCAGGGGTGAGCTCGGTCATGGTGTATGTGGGAATCCTTTCTGCAAGGGTGATTGTCATTAGCGAGACAGGCGGACCACATAGCGATACTGGTCGGCCCGGAAGAGAGATGTGCCGTACTCCACCGGGAGTCCCTCGGCATCGTAGGCGATCGTGTTGACCAGCAAGCCCGGAGAGCCTTGGTCTACATGGAGCAAAGCGCTCTCCTCCGCCTGAACCAGCACGGCTTGGAGGATCTGCAAACCCGACTCCGGACGGATACCGTACTCAGTTTGCATCAGATGATACAGCGACATTGGGTCCCGGTATTTCTCTAACAAGTTGGGGAACCGGCTGGCAGGCAAGTAGGAATCCTCGATCGCCACCGGCTGCCCATCGGCCAGCCTCAGGCGGCGAAGCGTATATACCGGCGAACCTTCACTCATGCCTAATTGGGCGGCCACCTGAGCCGGAGCCGGGCAGGTCCCGCTGGATAACAGGCGCGCTCCCGGAACTTTGCCCTGCTGCTGTACAGTCTCGGAAAAGCTGGTGAACCGCGCCTGCCAATTCATCTGCGGGCTGCGCACGAAGACCCCTCGTCCATGAATAATCTCGACGAAATCGAGGGCCTCGAGCTTTTTGAGCGCCTCACGCACCGAGGAAATGCTCACACCGAATTGAGCTGCCAGTTCCTGTACCGAGGGCAGTCGATCTCCATCGTGATAGTCGCCATTGATGATGTTGTCTTTCAGTTGAAGGACAATTTGATCTGCGACAGTATGGACCCGTATCGTTCTCGATTTTTGCATGATAACATCCGCTTCCCGAAATTATGCAAGTCATTAGGTGATCTGATGTCTTTAGTAACTTAATTCATTATATATGGGGTTAGGGGGCTTGTCAACGGCAAAGGCAGGGTTGTCCGGGCGTCATACCCCGTATAGACCTATTTTACAGCCTGTTTTTCGAACTGGCCGCTGAAATATTCCAGCAGTCTTGACAGTTGTTTTTCCACATGATATGATCGACAGAGATAAGGTCATCTGATGTCTTTGCCAAACTAACCAACTTTCGAAGTTCGACAAATTTAACATATCCTTTCCATTCAGCGTGCCAGTAGTTCCACTGCTGACTGCCCGGCATTACTGGCCAATCATCACTCAAGCGAGGTTTGTTGATCATGAGCACCGAATGGTTCTATGCAAAAGGCCGCATCATCGACGAGACCGGCTCCCCACTCGTTTTCCCCGACGCACACCCTGACTCTGGCGATTACATCCTATTTATGAACCCGAGCCAATCCACGGCCGAGATCGAACTCACTTTTTACTTCGAAGATCGCCCTCCGGTGGTGGATCATACCTGCCTGGGTGCTGAGCGCGTCGCACAGCACCCATTGCACGTTAAATCAAAGGACGTCCTGCCCTGGAACACCAATTACGGTGTCCGCGTACGTTCTAGCATCCCCATCATCTGCCAACGCACACACGGCCAGTGGCTGCCAGGCGACCCGGTCACCGAGAATATGGCCTCATTTATCCTCTACCCCGGCCCGCTGGGTGATAAGGAGAAAAATTGGTGTTATGCGGACGGCATCCGCTGCTGGCGTGAGGACCATCTGCTGGAGGAGAGCGAGTGGGTCTCGATCCTCAATCCCAACCCCGACCCGGCCGAGTTGGTAATCACCGCCTACCATGCAGGGGATCGGGAACCTACCCGTTGGAAAGAGACCGTACCTGGCGAGCGCATCAAAGTCATCAAACTCGATGACCAGGAATGGGTGATCCCATATGAGCTTTACGGCATTATGGTGGACAGCAGCCTGCCGGTTGTTGTCGAGGAGCTGCGTCATGCATATGAGCGTGGCAAGTACCAGTGCCCTCGCAGCATCTTCTCCATCATCGCCTACCCCGGTTTCAAGCAAGGATAGTCCAAAAGGAATTTTCGTTGAACGGAAGTCATCCCCCTTCGCTTGCCGAACAACCAATGGACGCTCAATCCCGCTTATCCCCTGACCAGCCGCTCCTCCGGGTGGAAAACCTTTCCAAATCTTTCGTTACAAAAGACGGGCAGCTCGTCGAGGCGCTGCAAGATCTGAATTTCCACGTCGATGCAGGCGAATTCGTCACCCTGCTCGGTCCATCGGGGAGCGGAAAAAGCACCAGCTTCAACATCATCGCTGGTCTGATGGAACCTACAGCCGGCCATGTCTACCTGAAAGGGGAGGACGTTACCGGCAAAACCGGCCATGTCGGCTATATGTTCCAAAAGGACCTCCTCCTGCCCTGGCGTACAGTAATTGGAAATATGGTCCTGGGCGCTGAAGCGCAGGGGGAAGATCGCCGGAAGGCGGAGCAGGAAGCGATGGAGATCATCGCTCGCCTGGGCCTCTCCGGCCGGGAGCGAGCTTACCCCAGCCAGCTTTCGGGCGGTATGCGCCAGCGTGTGGCTTTCGGACGGACTCTGCTTTTCCACAAGGATCTGCTTCTGCTGGACGAGCCGCTCGGTGCGTTAGATGCTCAGACCCGCGAATACATGCAGGAGTGGCTGCTGGATGTGTGGAGCCAATTCGAAAAGACCGTCCTCCTGGTCAGCCACGACCTGGACGAGGCAATCTTCCTATCCGACCGGATTTACGTGTTCACCCGCCAGCCGGGGCGTATCAAAGCCGTAATCCCGATCGACTTGCCAAGACCACGCACCGCCGATGTCCGGCTTTCACCTTCCTACGCCCGGACCCGCTTAGAGGTGTACAACATGATCCGGGAAGAAGAGACGGAGGTCTAATTTCCATGGCTTCGATAACTAGAACCACTGCCAGCCAGATCGAACTGGTTCGGAAGCGGATTGCCGTGAATTACATGCCAGCCATCCTCCTGCTTGTCGTTATTATCGCTGGCTGGGAGAGCGCCATCCATGTCTTCGATATCCATCCGGCCATCCTGCCTGCCCCATCCCGGATCGTAACCACGATCTTCGCCGACTGGTCACTCCTGGCTTCCAACATGGTTTACACCTTGTGGGAGGTCTTGCTTGGATTTGCGATTGGCTTCATTACCGGGCTGGTCCTGGCGATCCTGATCGTGTATTCCCCCGTACTGGAGCGAGCGCTTTACCCCCTGGTGGTCGCCTCTCAGACGATTCCGGTATTCGCCATCGCCCCTCTGCTGGTCATCTGGTTTGGATTTGGCATTTGGCCGAAAGTGCTCATCTCCGCATTGATCGTCTTCTTCCCGATCTGCGTCAATGAGGTCGAAGGCTTGCGCTCGGCCGAACCGGAGATGATCAACATGTTACGCTCCCTTTCCGCCAGCCGCTGGCGCATCTTCCGCCTGGTCGAAATGCCGGCCTCCATCCCCTACCTGCTGGCCGGCACTCAAGTGGGGATCGCTTACAGTGTGATCGGCGCGGTCATCGGCGAATGGGTTGGCTCCAACCGGGGCATCGGCTACCTGATGCTGGCTGCAAATGCGATGATCCGCACCGATCGGGTGTTCGCTGCCATCGTCGTGCTTTCAGTTGTCGCCCTGGCTTTGTTCGTGATCGCCGGGTTTATGTCGCGCGTTTTAATGCCCTGGAAGTACATCGAAAAATAATCGCCTTAAAACATTTTCACAAAAGGAGAAGAAAGACATGCAGCGGAAAAGCAGTTTGATCGTGATGATCGTCGCCATCCTGGCCCTCTTGCTCGCCTCGTGCGGGCAACAAGCTGCGCAGCCCGGCCTGGAGAAAGTCCTCGTCATGCGCGACTGGCCCACCCTCTGGCCCATGCAGATGTACTATGAAGTTGGGCTAGATAGGGGGTTCTACCAGGAAGCAGGCCTGGATGTGACTTTCGAATTCCCCCCACAGGCGCCAGACATTGTCAAGCTCGTTGGCACCGGTAAGGCTCAGTTCGGTTTTGTCAACACGGTTGATACCGTCAACGCCAAACTGGCAGGGCTCGATATCCTGGTGGTTGGCGTTGCAGTTCCGCGCGACATGGGCGGCCTGATGTACTTCAAAGACTCTGGGATGACTTCCCCGGCTGACCTGGCGGGTAAGACTGTCGCCATCTACGCCTGGCCGCAGACAGAACTCCACTTCTCGGCCATGCTCACAAAATACGGCATGACCGTGGACGACGTCAACAAAGTGGAAGCCGGGGACTATTCGGTCCCGTTGATGGTCTCCGGGCAGGTGGAAGCCGCCGACGCAGCCGTTGGCGGGGAGGACCTGGACACGCAACGCCAGACCGGCCGCGAGGTAGGGAACTGGCTGTACACTGAACACGGGGTCCCACCCTTCTATACCAGCCTGATCATCACCAACCGCGCCTGGGCGGAGAAGAACCCTGAGTTGGTCACCAAATTCTTAGAGGCGACCTTCCGCTCGATCGACTACGCCAAGGAGCACCCCGGGGAAGCGGTGGACATCAATGTCGAGAACCACCCGGATGCTGACCCGAACTGGCTGTTCGACGGCTGGCGAACGGGGGTCGTGCCCTTCTCTGAACCCTATCCCGAAGATGCCGGCCAGCCGCGCGGCTATGTCAACGCTGACCTGATCGACACTTACCAGGATTTCCTCCTCGAAGGGGGCCTGATCAGCGAGAAAGTAGATACGGCGACCTTCATCGATCTCCAGTACTTACCCAAGGGCAAGTAGTCACGGAGGTTTCGGTCGCTCGCCCCTCCCGGGCGGTCATCGATGCTCTCAAGTTGGATCTGGTTTTCCATTACCTGGGGCGCCCAACCGGCGCCCCAGGATTCGATGTAACGATGCCCACATCTTTTTCAATGCGATATACCTGAGCTAAGGGAGCAGAACAATGAAGGATTATTACATTTGCAACTGCTTCAACCACACCCCTACAGCTACCGACCCGCGTTACGGGATCGTCGAGATCGTCCTGTATAACCCCACCCGGCAAGCCTCAACCGTCCATATGACCGTATACTTCCCCGACCGGCCGGCCATTAAGATCGAACAACCAATCGTGGTCAAGCCTGAAACCAATGTCTTGATTACGATGCCTGAGATGGACCCGACGCTTTTTACCGATGCCGGACACTGGGGGGCGCGCTTCGAGAGCACTACACCTTTGCTGATCAATTCCATCTGCATGGATGGGATCGAAAGTCAAGAACGCGGCTATCGTGGTGGCGTGCAGTCCGTCATGGGACTGGAGCTTGACCGTGTATGGCATTACGCGGACGGCGTCTTTCTTGATTGGCCTGAGTTCTTTGGTGGAGACTATTCCAAGGCCCCCTTCCCATTCAACGAGTTGGAGTACTATTATTTCATTAACCCCAATCCGGTTCCTGCCAACCTGCACATGACCCTGCAGTATCGCAACCTCGATCACGTCACGCTTGATTTCACGATCCCGGCAGAACGTGTATTCAAGTGGAGTACACTGGACAAACTTCCCCCCTGCGAAGCGTTTGGGGTAAAAATCGAGAGTGATCAGCCGATCGCTACGTCTTACGTGCGTTATATCTATGGGCTACATGGTGTCGATGAATGGGGGATGCACGTGCATTTCGCCCTGGCGGGAACACCCGGACGGTTTGAGTGATGGTTTACGAAATCTCCTCCCTCAACACCGGGAACATGGCCATCACCCCCGCCAAAATGCCCACCGCCGCGGTCACCACGAACGCCGCGACCTCCTGCACAGCCGACAGCGGCGCAGCCTGCTCCACAGAGGCGGCATAACTCGACCCAGGCTGTACTCCCGTATCGGCCAGCACCGGGCCGGAATTAGCGACCCACTCCGCCGCAAAGTTAACCACACAAATGGCGAACACCACAACCAGAAGCAACCGCAAAGTATCCTTCATCGATGATCCTTTCAAAACGATGTCCTGCCAGGCTGCTGCGACCTTCATCCACCTTTAATAAACGAGCCCCAGCCTGTTTTTGTTCCGTATAACAGCAATATAGCAGCAATCCCCGAAAAACAAATCAACCCCTGGTCTGAAATCGCCTCAGATCAGGGGCTGATTTCTTCACTGCCGCGTAGCGCAAGATGCCAATCTTGCAGCCGCGTAGCGCAAGATGCCAATCTTGC
>CAYMLG010000083.1:9420-18952 GCA_964391195.1 uncultured Anaerolineaceae bacterium
AGCGCAAGATGCCAATCTTGCAGCCGCGTAGCGCAAGATGCCAATCTTGCAGCCGTGTAGCGCAAGATGCCAATCTTGCGGCCGTGTAGCGTAAGATGCCAATCTTGCGGCCGTGTAGCGCAAGATGCCAATCTTGCGGCAGTGTAGCGCAAGATGCCAATCTTGCAGCCGTGTAGCGGAATATGCCGACCTTGCGCCCTCCCGCCGCCGGCACGGGCTAGGGCGACCAAAATACGGTCGCATGGCAGCATGCCCTACCATCCCCCCGGTGAAAGAGATCCTTTGCAGGCCGCGTAGCGCAAGATGCCAATCTTGCGGCCGTGTAGCGCAAGATGCCAATCTTGCAGCCGCGTAGCGCAAGATGCCAATCTTGCAGCCGCGAAGTGGAATAAGCCGACCTTGCGCGCTCCCGCCGCCGGCGAATGAGATCCTTCGGTCGCAAAGCATGGCTATGCAACAGGCCCGCCAGTGGATAAATCCACCGGCTCCACCTACCCAAACCCGCTGAAGCAGGTTCACACGCGTCCGCGCCTCCCTCAACCCGCTTTAGGGGGTTTGAATCCCTCAAGTGTCGATTTCAATCGATGCCGGTTACCGAGACGGCCGCGCCGGCCGTCCACGAATGGCATGCCAAGTACGCATGCTTAGCACGAATACACGAATCAGGGCATATGTCCGGCAACTGATACCTGGTTTCCCGCCCACAACCCAGGCAGAGGTGGGTCTTTGATTCAGGCAAAGGATCCCCAACCGAAAAACACAACCGCCAGGAGAACCCCACAACCCATAGACCCGATCCACCCCGTGCATTCGCACGGGTACGGCGGGTGGGTTTAGGCTTTGGTTGATTTACGGCGCCGTGCCCCGATGGCCCACCCTGCCGTCAGTGCGAGGCATATCCACCACCTACTCCACGCATCAAGTTGGAATGAGCCACGCGCATTGCCCCGCACAATCATGCTGGGTAGATCGAAGAGGGCACGGCTGCTTCCTGGATCAATCGGTACCGTAAATGTGTCCGCCGTGCCCCTACCCCCCGGCGGTCCCTTCGCTACCCGGCGAACTTTTCGCATCCATCATATGTAAAGCACAGCCAGGGGGCATGGAAAGATGGTACAATCCCCAGAGTTTTAAACCCGGGTAATATGAAAATCGATGAAAACCGCCATTAGAACCCAAAACCGCCTGCGCATCGGCCTGCTGCTCCTGGCCTACATTGCCTTCATCTCGCTCGGCTTGCCCGACGGTCTGCTGGGCGTCGCCTGGCCCTCGATGCGCCACGACTTCGCCCTCCCGCTCGACGCCCTGGGCCTGCTGCTCATCGCCAGCATGGCCGGCTACCTCACTTCCAGCTTCTTCAATGGGCGGCTTATGTCCCGCCTGGGGGTCGGCGGGCTGCTCGCCGCCAGTTGCTTCGCCACCGGCGCTGCCCTCGTCGGCTATACCCTGGCCCCCGCCTGGTGGCTGATCGTCGGCCTGGGCATCGTCTCCGGCCTGGGCGCCGGCGCAATCGACGCCGGTATCAACACCTACATCGCCGCCAACTACGGCGAAGGTCTGATGCAGTGGCTGCACGCCAGCTTTGGCATCGGGATCACCCTGGGCCCGGTTATTATGACCGCCGGCCTCAACCTGTACGACTCCTGGCGTTTCGGTTACGTCGTCGTCGGCTCGGCCCAGCTCTTGCTCGCCCTCACTTTCGCCCTCTCCGCCCCTCTATGGAAGCGGGAACAGGGTTCACGCCCGGCCGAAGACACTCAGCGGCTGACCGACTACCGCACCCCTCTGCTCGCTACCTTGCGCCGGCCGGCCGCCTGGCTCAGCATCCTGATCTTCTTCCTTTATACCGGCTCCGAACTCAGCCTGGGCCACTGGGCCTACACGCTGCTGACCGAATCACGGGGCATCGACCCGGCGGCTGCCGGTCTGTGGGCCGGCGGTTATTGGGGCACTTTCACCCTGGGCCGGCTGCTGGGCGGTATTATCACCCGCCGGATTGGCGGGCACAACCTGCTGCGCCTGAGCATGCTCTCCGCCCTGGCGGGGGCCGTGCTCCTGTGGTGGAACCCCATCCCAATCGCCAGCCTGATCGCGGTCACGCTCATCGGCTTCGCTATCGCCCCCATCTTCCCCGGTCTGGTGTCGGGCACCAGCCTGCGAGTTGGCCCGGAACATGCCGCGAATACCATCGGGATGCAGATCAGCGCCGCCGGCATCGGGGGCACCCTGCTCCCCGCGCTGGCAGGAAGCCTGGCCCGCTACACCTCGCTCGAAGCCATCCCCATTTTTCTTACCGCCTTGTTCGCCGCTCTCTTCTTCCTTTATACCCTAGCCACCAGGCGCGCCTACCCCACCGGCTGAGACGATGGTCGTGATCGGAGGGGATTATTCACGGGCCGGCGGAGATCCTTCGCGGCTTTCCGTCAAATAATGGTGCTGACGGAGGCAAGGCGCAGCTGCCGGGGGGGAACGGATTGCTGAAACCGGATTTCGGGAGCGGATTGAACGGATTACGCTCACTCGAGAGCGTGGACCCTTCCGCCTTGTCGCAAGGGCCCACCATAGGCGGGTGACGTAGGGTAGACCGTATTATGGTCGCCCTTGCCCTGGCCGGCGTGGTGCGGTCGAAGGCCGCAAGATTGGCATCTTGCGCTACGCTGCAGGCGCGTAGGGTAGGATGCCGTGCGACCGTATTATAGTCGCCCTTGCCCCGTGGCGTGGTACGGTTGAGGGCCGCAAGATTGGCATCTTGCGCTACGCTGCAGGCGCGTAGGGTAGGATGCCATGCGACCGTATTTTGGTCGCCCTTGCCCTGGCCGGCGTGGTGCGGTCGAGGGCCGCAAGATTGGCATCTTGCGCTACGCTGCAGGCGCGTAGGGTTGGATGCCATGCGACCATATTTTGGTCGCCCTTGCCCCGCCCGGCGTGGTGCGGTTGAGGGCCACAAGGTTGGCATCTTGCGCAACGGTGCGCGGCCTGGAGTGTTATAATCACCTTAACCAACCCATCGTCACATATAATTATGGAGAGAGCCCCCATGAGTGACGCCGCTGCATCCGCCAGGCCAAACCCGCCGCCCACACCGCACCTCGAACCGGGCGACAAAATCTCCAAAGTCATGGCTTATACCCAGGACGCCATGATTTGGGGCGACGTAATCAGCAAAGAAGCCATCCGCGTCAGCACCTGGCTCCGCACGCAAAGCGCCCCCCAATACCTGCCCTTCTTCAACGCCCAGGTCCTGATGGTCCTCGGCTCCGCCGCGCGTCCCTTCCAATACCCCGAGCTCTACCTCCCGGTCAACGCCATCCAGGCCTATCACCTCATGCCCCCGGCGAGGGACCCCGTCGACTACGACCCCGATGAGCCCAACCGCCGCATGGAGCCTGTTACCTGCCTGCTTGGCTCCTTCCGCTTCGACGGCTGTCTACGCATGTCCACCGCCACGAACCTGGCCCGCTTCCTCGACGTGAGCAAAGAGCAGTTCACCTCTCTGTACGAGGTAGAAGTCACCCAACCCGCCAATCCCCGCATAGGCGTCATCCGCGTCCCCTTCGTCCTCCTGCGGCGGGAACTAGTTATCTTTGCCCCCCGCCCAAACGGATGAATCTGGCGGCAATCAAATTTGTAAAGATCGAGACAACTGCATTGTCGTTTATAATTAATAAAGCACACATGCGCCGCTGCTGCCAGCCTTATGCACCGGCCGATTGATCCAGATCAGTTCGAGTCTGTCAAGAAAGGCTTCCTCACGCAGGAGTAGCGTGAATGGAAAACGCCATCATCCTCCCTCTCATCATCGCCGCGATGATCTCTTTCAGCCTAGGAGCCTACGTATGGCAGCTTAAGACTGGGCCTGAAAAGCATTCCTTTATCCTGTTCATGGCCGGCATCCTGGTCTGGACTGTGAGTTACGCCTTTCAATTTGGCAGCGAATCTCTCAGCGTGCAGTACTTCTGGGCCCGCATGCGCTATTTCGGCATCGTCATCGTCCCCCCCGCCTGGCTCCTGGTCTCTCTCGGGTTCACCGGTCAGAAAAAATGGCTCGAGTCCCGCGCCCCCTGGCTGCTGGTGCTCGAGCCCATATTCATCCTGCTCCTCATCTGGACCAACGACTCCCACCATCTATTCTGGCAAGACTATCCCAGCCACCTGCGCCCCGATCCGGGGATCACCCTCCGCTACGGTCATGGCCCGGCCTTCACCGCCCATGTCATTTACTCCTACACGCTGCTCGGCTGGGGCACCTTCGTCTTGCTGCGTTTCATCCGCCGGTCGCCGCGGCTCTACCGGGTGCAGGGCCTGGCGCTCATGGTCGGCGCTTCGGCCCCCTGGGCGGCCAATATCCTCTACATTACCGGAACCGGCCCCTTCCCCGGCATCGACCTCACTCCCTTCACCTTCGCCTTCACCAGCCCCGTGCTGGCCTGGGGGATGTTCTATTTCCGTTTCCTCGACCTCACCCCCGTCACCCCGGAGGCCATCCTCCACAATCTGCGGGATGGTGTATTCGTGCTCGACAACCGCTACCGGGTGCTGGCCGCCAACCCCAAGGCCGCCGAGCAGGTCCGCCTCAACCCCGACCAGTTAATCGGCACATCAGCCCATGACATCTTCCCCAGTTGGAGGAGCCTGCTCGAGCGCACCAGCCGCCGGGGCGAGACCGACAGCGAGGTTGTCCTCGGCGAGGGAGAGCAAGCCCGCTGCTACGAGGTGCGCATCTCTCCCCTCTACAATGCGCGCAAGCGCCGCTCCGGCTACATGATTCTCAGCCACGACATCACCGCCCGCAAAGCGACCGAACAGGCCCTACGCGAAGCCCTGGCCGAGACGGAGGCCCTATACCGAGTCAGCCGGGCGCTCATGGCCTCCGAAAGCCTGACCGGGATGCTGCAGACGGTGGTGTTCAGCATCGCCGAAGCCCTGCAGGCTGAACAGGTCAGCCTGGTGACCTTCGATATGGAGGAGCAGCAGATCACCCAGCTCATCAGCGCCGGGAAGCACCCCCAGCCGGCCGAGGAGATCACTTTCAACGAACTGATGGGAGGGCTCACCGGTTGGGTCACCCGCATGCGCCGTCCGGCGCTGATGATGAAGGGCAAGACCGACCCGCGCGAATCGGTTGAAATGCAAAAGCGCCGCCTCAAGACGGGCGGCGGCTCGACTCTCGTCGCCCCCATGATCTACCAGGACCGGGTGCTGGGCGCAATCACCGCAGCCAACAACTCCTCTCAGCCCGACTTCACCCAGAAGGATGTCGATCTGATCATGGCCCTGGCCAACCAGGCCGCTACCGTGGTGGAAAACGCCCGCCTGTTCCAGGCCGAGCGCCGCCAGCGCCGCCAGGCCGAGACCCTGCGCGAAGTGGCCAGCATCCTCACCGCCAGCCTGGACCTCAAGGAGGTCCTCCCTTCCATCCTTAACCAGCTTGCCCGCGTCATCGCCTACGACAGCGCCTCGGTTATGCTTGCCGGAAACGATGGCACCCTGTCCATCGTCGCCCACAACGGTTTCCACCCCGACGTCCCGGTCACCGCCCCCATGGAGGCCGGCGAGTATGGCCACCTGGCGGTCCTGCTCGAAACCCGTAAGCCGCTCATCATCTCAGACACCCAATGCGACCCGCGATGGAAACAGTTCACTTACTCGGCTTACATCCGCTGCTGGCTGGGGGTGCCGCTCATCGCCCACGACCGGGTCATCGGCCTGCTCAACCTGGACAAGTGCGAGGTGGGCTTCTACACCCAGGCCGACGCCGAGCTGGCCCAGGCCTTCGCCGACCAGGCGGCCATCGCCATCGAGAACGCCCGCCTGTTCGAGTCTGAACAGCAGCGGGTGCAGGAGGCCGAGACCCTGGGCCAGGCAACCGCTGCCATCCTCAGCACCCTAAACCTTCAGGAGGCGGTCGAGCGCATCCTGGTGCAGCTCGAGCGGGTGGTCCCCTTCGACAGCGCTTCGGTCCAGCTGCTCGGCGATGGCTACATCGAGATCGTCGGCGGCCGTGGGTGGGATCCTTCGCACCGGGTCCTCGGGCGCCGCCTGCCCATCCCCGGCAACAACCCCAACACCATCGTCGTTAAGGAGCGCCGCCCTGTGCTGCTCGGCGACGCCCGGCACGCCTTCCCCACCTTCACCGAATCCCACAACAGCCGCATCCGTTCGTGGCTCGGCGTGCCCCTCATCGTCCACGATACCGTCACCGGCATGCTCGCCGTCGACGGCTACAGTTTGAACCAGTTCAGCGAGGCCGACGCCCGCCTGGTGGCTGCCTTCGCCGACCAGGTGGCTATCGCCATGGAAAACGCCCGCCTTTACGAGGCCGAGCGCCAGCGGGCGGAAGAGACCGAAGCCCTGCGTGCGACCCTGGCCGATATCACCGCCGAGCTGGAGCTTCCCCGCCTGCTCAAGGCCGTCCTGGAGCGGGCCACCGTCCTGCTCAAAGCCACCGGCGGCGACCTCGGCCTGTACCTCGAAGAGCAGGACGAGATCGTGATTGTCGTCAGCCACAATATGGGCAAAGATTACGCCGGCACGCGGATGAAGCCCGGCGAAGGGGCGATGGGCTGGGTGGCGCTGACCTGCGAGCCCCTGGTGCTCGACGATTACACCAGTTGGGAGAAGCGATCTCCCCAGTATCTCGACGGCCCCTGGAAGGCGGTGCTCGCCGTGCCCATGCTCACCGGCGGGCGCACGGTGGGCGCCATCGGCCTGGTGGACAGCGATCCGTCCCGCCAGTTTTCCGCCTGGGATGTACGCCGCCTGACCCTGTTCGCCCAGCAGGCCGCCATCGCGGTCGATAACGCCCGCCTCTACCAGTCGGCCCGCGAAGCCGCCGAGCGCAGCGCCGTGCTCCACCGGGTGAGCCAGGAGGTGGTCGCCGCCAGCCTCGACCCTGAAGGTATTTACACCGCCATCCACCGCGCCGCCTCTAAGCTGATGACCACCGAGGCCTTCGTGATCGCCCTGCTCGACGAAAATGAGAACAAGATCGACGGAGTCTACCTCATCGACCGTGAGGGGCGCACGCCTTCCATGTCTCTCCCCGCCGACCGGGGGCTCAGCGGCCAGGTGATCTCCACCGGCGCCTCCATCTATATCGATGATCTGTTCCGTGAATTGGAAGAAGGCGATACCATCGCCACCGGATCGGTGCGGTTTGGCGGCCCGGAGGAGGTGCGCTCGATCCTGGCCGTGCCCATGCGCCTCGGCAACAAGGTCACCGGCATGCTCTCCGCCCAGAGCTATACCGTGGATGACTACACCTCGGAAGACCAGCATCTTCTGGAAATGCTGGCCTCTTACGCCGCTATCGCCCTCGAAAACTCGCGGCTGTTCAAAGAGGTGCAGCGCCTGGCCATCACCGACTCCCTCACCGAGATCTATAACCGCCGCTACTTCTTCGAACAGGGCCAGCGCGAGTTCAACCGCGCGGTGCGCTTCAACCGGTCGCTGTCCGCCATCCTGGTCGATATCGACCACTTCAAGAACGTCAACGACCAGTACGGGCATGCCGCCGGGGACGTGGTGCTGCGCACGGTCGCCCGGCGCATCCAGCAGGCGGTGCGCGAGATCGACCTGGTGGGCCGCTACGGCGGGGAGGAATTCACCGTCCTCCTCCCCGAGACCGACCTGGAAACGGCCCGCGTGGTCGCCGAGCGCCTGCACGCCGATATGAAGCAGCCTTTCACCATCCCTGGCGGGCGGGCGCTGTACCTCACGGTCAGCATTGGCGTCGCCGAAATGTCCCCCAGCACGCCCAACCTGGCCACCCTCATCCACGAAGCCGACCTGGCGATGTATACTTCCAAACGCGCCGGGCGCGACCGGGTCACCACGCGCAAACCCACAGCACCCGCCGCGGGTTGAGCGGCGGTAATGCCTCAACCCGCCTCGGCCTCCAGGCTCAACACCCGCGCCCGCTCCCAAATCTCAGCGAACATTTCTTCCGTCAAGCGCCCGGTCTGGGTGTTCTGCCGGCTCGGATGGTAAGAAGCGAGCAGCCTGGGGAGCCTGCCTTGCGCCGGGTCCAACTCATACTCGGCCCCGTGCCCGAACTTCAGCCGCGGAATCTCGTACCCATGCGCCCGGTAAATGCGCAGCGTGTAATCGAACGCGATCTGTCCCAGCGCCACGATCAGCTTCAAGTTCCCGAGCAGCCTCATCTCCCGCTCCAGGAAGGGCAGGCAGGCAGCAATCTCTTCTGCGGCGGGCTTATTCGCCGGTGGAGCGCAGCGGCATACCGCCGAAATATACAGCCCGGTCAGGGCCAGATCATCGTCAGCGCGCAGCGAGCGCGGGCGGTTCGCAAAACCTGCCCGGTGCAGCGCCTTGAACAGGAACTCCCCCGACCCATCGCCGGTGAACATCCGCCCGGTGCGGTTTGCGCCATGCGCACCCGGGGCCAACCCCACGATCAGCACCCTGGCTTGCGGATCGCCGAACCCGGGCACCGGCCGGCCCCAATAGGTTTCATCCCGATAGGCGCGCCGCTTGGTGCGCGCCACTTCCTCCCGCCACGCCACCAACCTGGGGCAGCGGCGGCAAGAAACGACATCAGCATTGATTTGATCCCAGCTATCGGCCATGCTGCATTTTACCACCCACCGCCTCCCCTCACCCCTGCCCCGCTCCCACAAGGGGAACGGGGGATAGCCTGGTCGCCCGGTTCGCCCATTCCCCTTCATTGGGGACGGACCGGTCCACCCGCGCGCACGACCAACAAGATCACTCCGCCGCCGCGCCTGTCCGCGTGGGGGCGGCGAATAAATTCGCGGCTACGAAATGCACGAATCCCCACCTTCGTGGGGATGGCACCTGCGTGGACTCCAACCGCCAGCCCGGCAACCCGTCCCCCAATGGCAAGCACAGTACGCTTGCGGCGGATTATCCCCTATACACGTAGGGGCGGGTCTTCGATGCAGGCACGGGCTCACCGATAGGAACGATTGCAGGCCACGAATGCCCCCCAACCCGCCAACGCAGACCCGCCCGCAACGCGTAACCACCAACCCGGCCAGCTAAAACCCAACCCCGCCTCGCGCGTAATTGCCTGGGGTAAGCCGTCCACGAATGGCATGCTACGCATGCTCACACGAATACACGAAAACGGAGGGCTGGTCCACGTCCACAGCCACCTACAACCTGAAATGGGCACGGCGGGAGGGGCTGGCCAGTGGCTTGGGATGACCGGATGACGGTGAGGGGCGGGTCTGGGTTTGCGGATGGGCGGGGCTGGACTGGCAGGCTGGCTTTACGGTCAGCAGTCTCTCGCCTGACACAAAGACCAGAGGAAAATGGCGGGAGGGGGTGGTGGGTGAAGCGCTGTCAACGGATGGCAAGGCATGCGCGGCATGCTCAGCGGTTGCTCAGGGAGCGGATTGATCGGATTGGACACCCGATGGCGATGAGCCAAGATCGTAGACTTTCCCCCTACCCTTAGGCCCCCCAATCCGTTTCATGGGGGGCATAATTATCTCAATGTCATAAGCCAGGCTTTGAGAGATTGGTTTTTTGGGATTGGGATGGGCTGTCC
>CAYMLG010000084.1:0-18814 GCA_964391195.1 uncultured Anaerolineaceae bacterium
CCCCGCCCATCCGCCCACCCGTCCCACCCAAGGCCAAACCACCCCGCGGCTGTAGGGGCACGGCGGGAGGGTCTACGGCTTCGGATGATTTATGCCGTAGCCGTGCCCCCACCCCCATGATCGATACGCCTCACACCTTGGAGCCAGGCGATGACACATCCCAACCAGGTAGGGGCGGGTCATTAAGTCAGGCGAGAGCCCTCATACCTATACGCACGATCGCCAGGAAAACCCCACAACCCACAGACCAGACCCGCCCCCGCCTCACCGGCAGCCCACCCATCCGCAGCCAGACCCGCCCCCACCTGCATGCCGGCAGATCACCCGCTTACCAGGGATGCCCTCCCCCGGGTCGTCCTGAGCGGACGGCCCACCAGGGATCTCGTTTTCCGGGCAGTGAGGGAACGCCGGGATTAGGTGGGGCACGGCGTGAGGGTTTAAGGTTTCGGGCCATTTACGCAGCCGCCGTGCCCCTACACACGACACGGCAGCGGCCAAATCGCGGGGCACGGCGGATCGGTGTACAGTCTCGGATGGCCAGCCATCCGTGAAATCCGTGTTCAAAATCCGTTGTCCAATCCGTTGTCAAGGGCTGCCACAATCGATCGCTTAAAACAAAAAAGCCGCTCACCTGAGCAGCTTCTTTTTGGCGGTCCCGACGGGATTCGAACCCGCGATCTCGGCCTTGACAGGGCCGCATGTTAGGCCGCTACACCACGGGACCAATTGGTCTTTCCTTCACGATCCATCAAACGGGCAGTAGTTTACCATGCGCATAATGCCATGTCAAGGTACTTTTCCGAGCGTTTTCGTAAACTCATCCCTTACAAACACCTGGCTTGTCGGATAAGCGATATCGATCCCCGCATCCATCAAACAGCGGTAAATCTCCAGCATGATCTCCTGCTGGCGGTCCATATAAGTCCGGTAATCCGCGGTCTCCACGTAACACACCACCTCATAGCGGAAGGCATATTGCCCGAACTCCATCAAATGCGCCCGGTCGAAAGTGATATCCGGCGTGCCGCTGACGATCCGCTCGATAATCTGCGGCACCATTTCCAGTTGATCTGGCGGTGTGCCGTAAGCGATATTCAAGTGAAACAGCATCCTGCGTCGGGCCATGCGCTTATAATTGCGGATCCGGCTCGCCAGCAGATCCGAATTGGAGAAGACCAACTGCTCGCCGCTGATGCTCCGCACCCGGGTGCTCTTCAAGCCCACGTGCTCCACCGTCCCCATCAAGTCATCGACGATGATAAAGTCACCGATCACAAACGGCTGGTCCATAGCGATCGAAACCGAGGCGAACAGGTCACCGAGTATATTCTGAACCGCCAGGGCCACCGCCACCCCGGTGATGCCCAGGCTGGCAATCAGCGTGTCGATCTGGATCCCGGTCAAATTCTCCAGGACAAGCAGACTGATGACGCTCCACAGCAGCACCTTGCCCACCAGGCTGAAGGCGTTCAATGTCGTCACCGCCGCCGGGTTCGTCTCCGCCTCAGTTTTTGCCCGCCGCTGGACGTAAAAGTTGATCAGCTCCGTCCCCCACAGCGCCAACTGGAAAAAGAAAGCGATCTTCACCAGGACGGTGACGAAAGAGGTGGCCTGAGCACCCAAATCCAGGAACAGGGATGCAGTCCAAACCGCCACGGCGACCATGCTGAGCGGGCTGGCGCTCCGCGCCACGCGGCTCAGCAGACCTTCGCCCTCCGCCCCCGTATCCTGCGCCAGCTTCTTCAAGTTCTGGTAGAGCAGCCGTTTCACGAGCTGCAAAATCAGCAGCGTGGCGACCAGCACCCCGAAAGCGATGAGCAGATTCTGCGCCTCCGCAATCTGTTCCTGGCTGCTTAGCCGGGCCCACCAATTCATCCGGGACCTCCTTACAAACTCAGAAATCTATGATAACTTTATCCAGGGTCTGGTCCACATCAACACAGCAGACCCAGGGAGGAACAATGCAATATCGAAAACTTGGCACTTCCGGCCTGCGCGTCTCGGCTATTGGCCTGGGAACCAACCAGTTGGGTGGCAAGGTTGACCTTGAGACAGCCCAAGCCATCATCCACACCGCCTTCGACCTTGGGATCAATCTCATCGATACCGCCAACACCTACCAGTCGGGGCGTTCCGAAGAATTCATCGGCCAGGCGATCCGCGGGCGCCGCGACCAGGTATTGATCGCCACCAAAGTCCAGCACCGGGTGGGCGATGGCCCAAACGACTACGGCGCATCCCGCCTCCACATCATGGCGAGCGTCGAGGCCAGCCTGCGTCGCCTGGGGACCGATTACATCGACCTGTACCAGATCCATAGCTGGGATCCAGAGGTGCCGATCGAAGAAACGCTGCGCGCCCTGGATGACCTGATCCGCTCTGGCAAAGTGCGCTACATCGGCGCTTCGAACTTCTCCGCCTGGCAGCTCGCCTGGGCGAACGCGCTGGCCGAGATGCGCGGGTGGACCGGGTTCGTATCGATCCAATCGCACTATCACTTGTTCGAGCGTGGCATCGAGCGGGAGTTAATCCCTGCCTGCCTGTATCTTGGCGCCGGTATTCTACCGTATTTTCCCCTGGCTGGCGGGTTTCTGACCGGGAAATATCGCCGGGACGAGCCGGCGCCGCCCGGCTCGCGCGGAGAAACCAGCCCCTACGTTCAGCGCTACATGACCCCCGCGTATTACACCCGCCTGGAGCGCCTGGAGACCTTTGCCCGGGAGCGCGGCCACACGATCAACGAGCTGGCCCACGCCTGGCTGTTGGCCCAGCCCATGGTCAGTTCGGTGATCTCCGGCGCGACACGGCCGGACCATGTGCGGCTGAACACCGCAGCGGTCGATTGGATCCTTACCCTTGAAGATTTGGCTGAAATTGAGCGACTTCTAGAGCGGGAATAAGTACATCCCCCTACTCGGGCCGCTTACCAGGTCACATCGCCCTGTAGGCCAGCCGTCCAGCCCTGTTTCATAAAGGCCTCGAACTTCAGGCGTTCCTTACCGATCTTCCCCCACGATCCGTGCCCGGGATAGAAGATCGTATCATCCCCCCAGGTGAAGACGATCTTCTCCATCGTGTGCAGGGTAGTGGCGAAATCTTCCGCCGACCAGGTCCGCCCCGGCCCCCCGACGAAGATCGTGTCTCCCACTATCACCCGTCCATCTCCCAGGTCATAGCAGGTCATCCCGGGGGTGTGTCCGGGCGTGTGGTGGGCCTTCACCTGGAGATTCCCGACCGGGATCAGGTCACCATCGCCTACCGGCACGTCGTAAGGCACCCCGAACTGGGCAGCGTCAGCCGGGTGAAGGTAGATCGGAACATGGGTGGCTTCCTTCACGGCTTCCAGCCCACCCACATGATCCGCATGCCCGTGGGTGACCAGGATTCTTTCAACCCGGGTCCCTTCCGCCGCTGCTAATATTTTCTCCGGTTCGGCCCCTGGATCGACGATAGCGCTGGCTCGGGTCTGCTCATCGATAATAAGATAAGCGTTCATCGGCCAGGGGCCCACTTCAATGCGTACTAAACTTACCGGCATCTCTTCCTCCCTTGGGTGAGCGACAATTTTCACAAACATGCTGGCAAATCAGTCCAGGCGTTCTTAACCCATCTTTGAATAGATTCTTACCTCTCGTTAACCCCCGTGCATCTATCAGGCCTCGCGATAGCCGCCTCGATCTGGGACCGGCCGGGTTGGGTGAAATAACTTGCCCGGCACACAATTCTTGTAACTCAATAGAAATTATACAACGGTCTGAATGGTAAAATGGTCTGGTCTCACCTGTTCGGGGGCCGAGTTAACAGTTTTGGAGTGTTTTAGTATGGCGAAAAAATATCCGCAGCGAAATGCAAAACAACCGCCTCGGAAAGGGAAGGTCCCGGCGAGGCGTTTTTCCGGACCGGTAATGTGGCTTACCGGGGTGGTCGTCCTGGCGTTGATCGTCACCGCCGCCGTCTTTCTCATCCGCCGGCCGCCAGCCGGGCCTGTATCCGCCTACCCAGACGAGATCACCGTGGCACAGGCCGTGCAGGAATATGAGTCAGGAGCCTTCGTGCTCGATGTGCGCACCCCGCAAGAATGGGAAGATTTCCACGTGCCCGGCACCACCCATATCCCCCTGGACGAGCTCGAAAGCCGCATAAGCGAGGTACCCCAGGATCAGGAGATCGTCGTGGTATGCCGGTCTGGGAATCGAAGCGCCGTGGCCCGCGATCTATTGCGAAATGCAGGGTTCGACCAGGTCACCAGCCTTGCCGGTGGATTGACCCAGTGGCGAGCGGAAGGCCATCCCACAGTCAGCGGTCCGTAGATAGACCAGCGATGCCCACCGTGTACCTGGCCCGTCACGCCACCCCGGATTGGTCCGTCACCGATATCCCTTACCACATCCCACCCGGCCCGCCGCTGATCGAGCAAGGTGAATCCGAGGCGGCGGCGCTGGGGCAGTTCCTGCGCCTCCAGGGGGTGAAACGGATCTTCGTCAGCCCGCTCGAACGCTGCCAGGCCACAGCGCAGATCGCAGCAGCGGCCGCCGGCGCCCGTATGGAAACCGTAGAAGGGCTGCGGGAATGGCAGCCCGGTGAGGGCCGCGAATTGGTGACAGCCCGCTTTCTACCCGCCTTCGAGACGGCTTACCGGGCCAGCACGCAGGCCGGCCCTGTGGCCATGATCACCCACGGCGGGCCGATCGGCTTGATGCTGGTGGAATTGGGGATGGACCCTCAAACTTTGAAGGACCATCGCCTCTTCGACCACAACAACCCGCTTCCCCCCGGCGGCGCCTGGGAGGCCAGCCGCACCGCTCCGGATGGACCCTGGAATTTACGCCTGGCTTTCGTCCCGGGCGAGGTAATCTGACCACCCGAAGTTAGCGCACTTCCTCCTTCCAGAGATCCAGCAGTTCCTGCTCGCGCTCGGGGGCCATACCGGCCCTCCAGCGATGATCCTCGGGGCGAGTCCGCGCCCACTCCAGGGTATCGCGAACCGTGCTGGCTAATGGCCGGAAGGTCAGGCCGGCCTCGACCGCCCGGCTGATATCGGCCGCCATAAACCCGCCGTACTCGGGCTGGATCTCGGGCACCCACACCGGGAGCTGCATCCAGGGTTCTACATGCTGGTCCAACAAGAAACCTTCATCGACCCAGTGGATCTCCGCCTGGGCCCCGCTCACCTGGCGGCAGGTCTCCAACAGTCCGCCCATGGTCAACTCCGGGAGCGGGCCGGTGGCGTTGTACACTCCCACCTGCTTCCCCTCGATCATGCGAATGTTCCACTCGGCCAGGTCGCGGACGTCGATGATCTGGATCTGTCGTTCGGGGCGGCCAGGAGCCAAAACATCACCGCCGCGGGCCACGCGCACCGGCCAGTAAGTGAAGCGGTCCGTCGGGTCGTGCGGTCCCACAATCAATCCGGGGCGGATGACCAACGCCCGCCCGGGCATCACCTGCTGGACCGTCTGCTCGCACAAGGCTTTGAGCGCCCCGTAGGTATCACCGGTTACGGTCTCGGTGCTCTCGTCCTCCAGGGTGGCAACCGGGGCATTCTCATCCGTCCCGGGTTGGCTCATGTCCTTGTAGGCCGAAATGGACGAGATAAAGGTGTAGTGGTCCACCTGGTCTTTCAACTGCTCGACCGCCATGCGCACAATGCGCGGCACGTAACCGCTGGTGTCGATCACCGCCTCCCAGCGCCGCCCCTCCAGCGCAGCAACCGACTGGCTGCGGTCGCCGGTGATCTTCCCCACCTGCGGGAATAAGTCCGGATTGGTCTTGCCCCGGTTGAACAGGGTCACTTCGTGGCCGCGCTGCAAAGCCGCTTCTACCAGCCAGCGCCCGAGGAACATAGTCCCACCCAGGATTAGAATCTTCATGCCAATCTCCTTATGAACAATATTTATCCCATCCCCGCTCACGAAACCCGGGCCGAGATCGAAGTGATCAACTCCCGTTTCATCGCCAGCCTGGCGCCGGCTTTTTCCGTGGAAGAAGCCCGCCAGTTCATCGCCCGCATCCGCTCCGAGTTCACCGGCGCCACCCACAACGTGCCTGCCTTTGTCATCGGCCATGGGGCATCCGTCATCACCCATGCCAGCGACGATGGTGAACCCGCGGGGACCGCCGGGCGCCCGGCTTTGGCGGTGCTCTCCGGCAGCGGCCTGGGAGATGCGGTCGTGGTCGTCACCCGCTACTTCGGCGGCACGAAGCTCGGCACAGGCGGCCTGGTGCGGGCCTACAGCGACTCGGTTCGGGCCGTGCTGGAGGTCACCCCTCGCGCCGCCCGCTATCCTGCCCACACGGTGATGATCGGCATCCCCTACAACTGGGTCGAACGCCTGCGCCTGCTGGTTGCTGCCCACCACGGGGAGATCCTGGACGAGACCTTCGCTGCAGAGGTGACTGTCACTGCCCGTTTCAAAACTGCCCACTTCCCTGCCTTCCAGCAGGAGCTCGGGGAAGCCTCCCACGGGAGCTTACAGGCCGAGGTCATCGAAACCTCAGAATTGATCCTCCCCTATGAGCCCTGATCACCGCACAGGCCCGCACCCGATTATAATCGTGGGCAAACGCTTTGTTGGGGATAGTTCACACAATTATGCTCACTATCCGTCTGTTCGGTTCGCCTGAAATCCTCCTCGATCACGAGCCGGTCCACCTGCCCCGGCGCAAGAGCCGCGCCCTGTTGTATTATCTCGCTGCCCAGGAACGGCCGGTCACCCGCGACCACCTGATCACGTTCTTCTGGCCGGATTCCCCGCGCTCCTCCGCCCTTCAGACCCTGCGCACCACCCTGTACAGCATCCGCAAAGCCGCCGGAGAGCATCTCGTCACGGATGAGAATCAGGTCCAGCTTAATGCAAATACCGAGGTGGACGTGCTCCGGTTCAGCCTGGGCATCGAACGAGCCGGGGAGAGCATCGAGGAATTGCAGGCGGCCCTGGATCTGTATCGGGGCGAGTTCCTGGCCGATTTCTACCTGGAAGATGCCCCCGCCTTCGAAGACTGGATGCTCCTGCAGCGCCAGTACACCCGCCAGATGGCTGTGCGCGGGTTCACCCGGCTCAGCCGCCTGCAGGCAGCCCGCGGCCGTTATGAGGAGGCCATCCACGCTATCCAACAGGCCCTGGCGCACGAACCGCTCCAGGAAGACCTGGCGCGTGAAGCGATGCGCCTGCACCACCTGGCCGGAGACCGCCCCGGCGCGATCCGCTTTTACGATCAGTTCCGAAAACTGCTGGACGAGGAGATGGGCGTCCCTCCGATGGAGGAGACCCGCCGCCTGTATGATGACATTGTGAACGACCGCCTGGTCGGCCCGCCCCAACCGGTAGACGCCGGTCGCCCCACGTCCAGGCCTGAACCCCCTCCCCTCGCCAGGCCCGAGCCCCGCTTCGAGAGCGGCCGGGTGCCTTTTGCCGGCCGGCAGGAAGAACTGCGCCTGCTGCAGCAGCATCTCGCCGCGGGCCGGTTGGTGATCATCGAGGGCGAAGCTGGCATCGGCAAGACCCGCCTGGCCCAGGAATTCATCGCCTCACTGAATACCATCGCCCTCAGCGGCGCCGCCCGGGAGTTGGAGCAAGGCATCCCTTACCAGCCGGTGATCGAGGCGCTGCGCAGCCTGGCCGCCCGCCCAGATTGGACCGATATCGCTGCCTGGATCAAACGCAGCCTCTCGCCGGTGTGGATGGCCGAGATCTCCGCCCTCCTGCCCGAGCTATCCGGGGACGGAGCCCAGGCCCCCACCGCCACAGAAAGCGAATCGCGCCTTTGGGAGGCGGTCCACCGGCTGCTGTTGGCCCTGGCCGAGATTCGCCAGGCTGCCCCGGTGATCCTGTTCATCGATGACCTGCATTGGGCGGACGTCTCCACCCTCGGGCTGCTGGGATACCTCTCTCGTCACACGGAAAACGAACCGCTGCTGCTGCTGGCCACCGCCCGGCCGGCAGCCCCGGGCGCTCCGCTGCGCACCCTCATCCAGGGGCTCACCCGAGAAGGCCGCCTGGGCCAGGTGACCCTGCCCCGCCTGACCGCAGAGGATATTCGCGCCATTTCTCTCCAGCTCAGCCCCGATTATGCCTACCCCCTGGCCGACTGGCTCACCCGTACTTCCGAGGGGAACCCGTTCGTGCTATCCGAACTGCTGCGTTATGCGTACGAGCAGAAGATCCTCCACCGTCCGGGGCCGGACCAACCGGCGGTCTTCAACCTGAGCGCCCTCACCACCATGCCGGTCGTCCCCCAAACCGTGTACAGCCTGATCCAATCCCGCCTGGAAAGCCTCTCCGACCAGGCGCAGCGCATCCTTGAGGCGGCTGTGGCGGTGGGACGCGAGTTCGAGGTGGACCTGGTGCTGAGGGCAGCGTCGCTATCCGAGACGGAAGGGCTGGATGCGCTGGAGGAACTCGCCCAGGCTCACATCATCGTCCCGGTGGGGGAAAGCCGCTACGCGTTCGATCACCCGCTCACCATGGAAGTGGCTTACCGCGAAGGCGGAGAACCCCGCCATCGCCTGTTCCACCGCCGCGTCGCCGGGGCGATGGAGGCGATCTACGGCCAGAAGAAGCGCCAGGCGCTGGCCGGGGTGATCGCTTTCCACTACAGCGAGGGCGGCGACGATGCCCAGGCCGCTCCCTACGCCTTGCTGGCCGGTGAGCGGGCTTCTCAGCTCGCCGCCTGGAATGAGGCCGCCGATTTTTACCGGCTCGCCCTGCGCAGCCTGGAAGGCCCCGAGCGCATAAAGGCCCTGCTCGCCCTGGGGGAGGTCACATCCCAGGCAGGGCAGGCTGTGCAGGCCGAAGGGCCCTTGCGCGAAGCCCTGCGCCTGGCCGAGGCCGCTGAAGACGAGCACAGCGCCAGTTCTGCTCGCCTGCTCCTGGGCATGGCGCTGCTGCCTCAGGCCCGCTTCGACGAGGTCATCTCCATCGTCCGGCCGGTAGCAGAGCGAGGCACGACCTACGAAAAGATGCAGGCCGAGTTCTTGTGGGGCACTGCTCTCTCCCTGGAGGGGGATAACCTGGACGATGCAGCCCTGCACCTGCGGCGCGCCGAGGCCTGGTACCAGGAATGTCACGACGAAGGCCGGCGCATGTACGCCCACCTGAGCCAGATCCGGTTTGAGCTGGGCGGGGTGGCTGCCCAACAGGGGGACCTGGAGCAAGCCGTCTCCCTCTACCGCCTGGCCATGCAGGCGGGCTGCGAGGCCGGAGATATCCGCGGCCTCACCTACTGCATCCTCGGCCATAACAACCTGGCCTACCACCTATTATTGCTAGGGGATGAGAGCGCGGCCGGTTATGCGGAGAAAGGCCTGCAGCTTGCCGAAGAGAAGGGCTTGTTGGGACAGATACCCTATCTGCGCTCCACCCTGGGGGAAATCGCCCTCGCCCGGGGAGATTTGGTCCAGGCTCAATACCACTTCGAACAGGGATTGGCCCTGGCGCAGCGCCTGAAAATGTCCGAACGCATCGCCGGGCTGGTCGCCAACCTCGGCCGCCTGGCGGCCGCTCGCCACGAGACCGGGCTGGGCATCCATCATCTGTCCACCGCCCTGGCCCAGGCCGAGCAACTGGGCGTTTATCACCTGGCCGCCCAGATCCGCCTGTGGTTAGCCCCCTTCTTGCCGGAGAGTGAAGCGCAAGCCCTGCTCGAATCGGTGCGCCATTTTGCCCAGGCCGGTAAGCGTGGTTATCTGCTGCGCCAGGTGAACGAGTTGAGCGCCCGCCTGGGCCTATCCCAGCAAGAATAAATCAGATTAATTTCCACTCATCCGCTCCATGTTCACGGCTGTGTTCACGCGCCCGTATACGAGCCTGTTCACCCCCTCCGGGTATCCTTAGGCCAACGATAAAGAAGACCAACGCCGTCTGCGGTTCGACCAATCTAACGGGCGGCGATTAACTCAGGAGGAACAGCAATGAACTGGAAAATTGATAACGCTCACTCGGAAATTTCGTTCTCGATCCGCCATATGATGATCTCCAATGTGCGCGGTCATTTTGAGAATTTCGAAGGTGAAGTGAATTTCGATGCCGAACGGCCGGAAAATACAAAGGTCGAAGCCCGCATTGAGGCCGCCAGCATTAACACCCGTGAGGACGCCCGCGACAACCACCTGCGCTCGCCGGATTTCCTCGACGTGGAAAATTACCCCTATATCACCTTCAAGAGCACGAAGGTGGAAATCAAAGACGAAACCCGCGCCAAACTCTACGGCGACCTGACCATCCGCGACGAAACACGCCCGATCGTGCTGGATGTGGAGTTCAACGGGCTGGCGAAGAGCCCTTGGGGCACAACCAGCGCCGGTTTTAGCGCCACTACCACCCTCAAGCGCAAGGACTGGGGCCTGGTCTGGAACCAGACACTCGAGACAGGCGGTGTGCTCGTCGGTGAGGATCTCAAGGTTTACATCGAACTCGAAATTGTCAAACAGGACGTGGCCGAAGAGGTTGAAGAGGCCCAGGCCGAACCCGCCTGATTTTGATCTGCGCACAACCAGCGACGCCCGCAGCTCACCGCGGGCGTCGTTTTATTTTGTTCCCGCTCCCCACCGCCTGCCCATCTCCTGTATAATCCTCTCATGGATCACACCGACCACGTGGGCCTGATCCGGGCCGGAATCCCCGGCCCAGGCGGGGTTTGGGCCGATTTCGGCTCCGGAGAAGGGGCGTTCACCCTGGCGCTGGCCGATCTGCTGGGGCCGCAGGCCGAGATCTACTCGATCGACAAGGACCGCCGCGCCCTGCAGAAACAGGAAAGCCGGATGAAAGCCCGGTTCCCGGGACGCCCTCCGCAGGCTACCCACTACCTGCAAGCCGATTTCACCGTCCGGATCCAGCTCCCCTTGCTGGATGGGCTGGTGATGGCCAATGCCCTGCACTTCCACAAGCGCAAAGAGCCGGTGATCGAACTGATCATGGGCTATCTGCGCCCGGGGGGCAGGCTCATCCTGGTCGAGTACAATGCGGACCGTGGCAACCCCTGGGTGCCACACCCGCTTTCCTTCTCCACCTGGGAGAGCCTGGCCGCCCGATGCGGCCTGGTCCAGACTCGCCGGTTGGCCTCTGTGCCCAGTCGTTTTTTGGGAGAAATCTACTCTGCGCTCAGCTTTCGCCCGGCGGCTGGGCCCTCCTGAGTCAAGATGAACCAGGCAACCTTTTATTTCCACGCCGAGCTAAAGGACTTCCTCCCCTCTCCGCATCAACCGGACGGCATCGCCTGCGCCTTCAAAGGACGCCCGGCTGCCAAGCATCTGATCGAAGCCCTCGGCATCCCCCACACCGAAGTCGCTTCCCTGCTCGCCAACGCGACCCCCGTCCCCCTCAGTTACCCCGTGCAAGACGGGGACCGGCTGGATGTGTACCCGGCCTCCCTCGTCCCGCAGGACACAACCGGCGCCTCGCCTGCCTTCATATTGGACGTCCACCTGGGAAAGCTTGCGGTCTACCTGCGCATGCTCGGTTTCGACACCCTGTATCGCAACGATTACACCGACGCCGAGATCGCCCGCCTGGCCGCCGCCGAGGATCGCGTCGTCCTCACCCGCGACCGCCGCCTGCTCATGCGCCGCATCATCCGCCGCGGCTATTGGGTGCGAGCCCTGGAGCCGGATATCCAACTCCCTGAAGTGCTGCACCGCTTTCAGCTCAAGGACAGCTTCCGGCCCTTCCGGCGCTGCCTGCGCTGCAACCACCCGCTGCAGGCGGTCTCCAAAGAGGCGGTCCTCCCGCGCCTCGAGCCGCTCACGCGCCGCTATTACGACGAGTTCCACATCTGCCCGGCCTGCAACCAGATCTACTGGAAAGGTTCCCACTACCAGCACATGGCGGCCCGCATCCGCAGCCTGATGGTGCGATAGCCTGTCTGCCGGCCCGCCTCGCCGGAGAGAAGCCCTTCGACCACATCATGCAAATCGATTAAAATAAGGGTATGAGCCAGACCGCGAGCAATACGATCCTCATCATTGATGATGAAGCCAACCTCCGTCACAGCCTGGCGATGATCCTGCGCCGCGCCGGCTATACCGTTACCACCGCCGGGGACGGCATCGAAGCCTGGCAAAACCTGCAAGCAGGCGCATTCGATCTCACCTTCCTCGACCTGAAAATGCCCGACATCGATGGCCTCACCCTGCTCCCCCGCATCCGCAGCCTCTACCCGGATATGCCGGTCGTAATCCTCACCGCCCATGCCACCCTGGAATCGGCGATCGAAGCGGTGCGGCAGGGCGCCCGCGATTACCTGCTCAAACCGTTCGACCCGGTCCAACTCCTGAACCGGGTGAGTGAAATCTTATCCGAGAGCCAACAGCCCCGGCGGCGGCGCGAGATCGTCAATGAGATCAAGCTCCTGCTCGCCGAGCTCAACTCTTACGAAGGAGCCCAACCGGAAGAGGTGGATTTTCCGGTGGCCAATCCCACCCGCTATCTGCAGCGCGGCCCATTCATCCTGGACCTACACGCGCGCTACGTCACCCTCAACGACCGGACGATTTCCCTCTCACCGACCGCCTTCGACTATCTGGTTACCCTGGTGCGCCATTCTCCGGAACCGGTGTCCTATGAAACCCTGGTTTTGGAAGCGCAAGGCTACCGCCCGACCGCCATCGAGGCCAGAGATATGGCCCGGTGGCGGATTCACGAGCTGCGAAAAGCCTTGGAAGAAGATCCGCGCCAGCCCCAGTACATCATCACCGTCCGCAGCCAGGGGTACCGCCTGGTCGTCTAGCCGCTGTTCCCGGCGAAATATTGGGGCATCCCCAATCTTTTTCAACAAAGATATATGTTTCCTCCCTTATTCTTCACTACAATGAAATTGTCATTGGATGTGGGAGAAACGCTGGCTGGCATGCGGTGAGGTCGAGGGATTGGGACAGCCTGGGGGGACATAACCACAAGAGCCAATGGCGCGAAAGCCCGGCTGTACTTTTGGAGCTTATTCGCCTGAGGGGGGGTGCCTCAGGCGCCAAAGGGCAGCCGGGCAAACGTATCACCTGTGGGAGAAAGCCAATGGTGGAGGGAAAGCATATCTTAATCGTGGATGGTGATGACAACCTGCGCAGCACCCTGGCCAAACTGCTGGCCCAAGATGGATATCAAGTCACAGAGGCCGGTTCGTTCGACGAAATTGCAGATTGTCTTCAAGCCTATCCCACGGACCTGGTGTTTTTGGATCTCAAGTTGACAGAAAATATCTGCTCCTCGATACTGCCCACGATCCGCCGTTTATTCCCCACCCTACCATTCCTGATCCTCGCCAACGAGACCATCCAGGTGCACGCCTGCCAGGTGGAACCGAAGGAACTGTGCACCATCCTGCTCAAGCCGGTGGAACCCAGCGAGATCCTCGCCAATGTGGAACGCATCCTCCAGGGATCGCCGGTGCAAGATTAAGACCCTTCCCCGCCCTGGAATAAGGCACCAGGCCCCGGAATTGTGCTTCGCGCCGCCGGCCGGGGCCTGTGATTCGCCTTGATCCCAAAAATCCCCTAAGAAAATACCCCTCATTACAGGATGATTGTCACTAACAAGGATTGAAATAATTATTATGATTCTACGTTAGTGCATTATTCCGCGAAGCTCCGCCGCGAGCATCTTGCCATTCGCCCGGAGCTTCTTTCAATCAGTGAGGAAAACAAATTGATGGATCGAGGTCAACCGATGGTCTTAGATGACAACACGCAAGCCGAGGATCCCCGCATCCTGGAACTGCGGCAAATGCGAGAAAAAGCTCGCCTGGGCGGCGGCGTGGAACGGATCAACACCCAACACGCAAAAGGCAAACTCACCGCTCGTGAGCGCCTGGATCTGCTCCTGGATCCTGGGACGTTCAACGAGTTAGAGCCTTTCATCAGCCACCAGGGGGACGAAATGGGCATCGCCACAGAGAAGTATATGGGCGATGGGGTGGTCACCGGTTACGGGCAGATCGAGGGGCGCACGGTTTACGTTTACGCCCAGGATTTCACCGTCTACGGCGGCACCCTGGGTGAAATGCACAGCCACAAGATCTGCCGGGTGCTGGATTTAGCCCTGCGCAACGGCGTCCCGATTATCGGCCTGATCGACTCGGGCGGCGCTCGCATCCAGGAAGGGGTGAAGAGCCTGGGTGGGTACGCAGAGATCTTCCGCCGCAACGCCCTGTACTCCGGGGTCATCCCCCAGATCAGCGTGATGCTCGGCCCCTGCGCCGGTGGAGCCGCCTACTCCCCCGCCCTCACCGACCTGATCATCATGGTCGAGAAGAAATCCTTCATGTTCCTCACCGGGCCAGAGGTGATCAAAGCCGTCACCGGCGAAGTGATCGACCCCGAGCGCCTGGGTGGAGCCGAAGCGCATATGTCGCTCTCCGGCACCGCGCACCTCTCGACCCCGACTGAAGAAGAAGCCCTGGCCCTCACCCGCCGGGTGTTGAGCTACTTCCCCTCCAATAACGTCGAGAACCCGCCCTACCAGCCCCCGGCCGACGATCCGCTCCGCATGGATGATGAACTGAACGGGATCGTCCCCCTGGATCCATCTGTGCCTTACAGCATGCACACCGTTATCGAGCGTGTAGTGGACGCCGGGTCATTCACCGAGCTCCAGCCCACCTGGGCCCGCAACGCGATCACCGGCCTGGCCCGGATTGGCGGTCACAGCGTGGGCATCGTCGCCCAGGAACCGATGTTCATGGCCGGGGTGATCGATATCGATGCCTCGGATAAAATGGCTCGCTTCGTGCGCATGTGCGACTGCTTCAACATCCCCCTGATCACCTTCGTCGATTCGCCCGGCTTCTTGCCCGGCAGCAGCCAGGAGCATGGCGGGGTCATCCGCCACGGCGCCAAACTGCTCTACGCCTATTCGGAAGCCACCGTGCCCAAGATCACCGTGATCACCCGCAAGGCCTACGGCGGCGCTTATGTGGTGATGAGCAGCAAATACCTGGGCACCGATGTGAACTACGCCTGGCCCAGCGCCGAAATCGCCGTCATGGGCGCCGAAGGCGCAGTCAATATCCTCTTCCGAAAGAAAATCGAAGCCGCTATCGACCCGGCAGCGGAGCGCAAGCGCCTGGTGGACGAGTACCGGGATCAGTTCAATAACCCGTACTACGCCGCCAAAGCGGGTTACGTGGACGATATCATCGAGCCGCGGGAGACCCGGCCAAAAATCATCGCTTCGCTGGCCGCCCTGCGAGACAAGTTCACCGCCGCCCCGCCGCGTAAGCATGGCAATATCCCGGTGTAAAGGTTCGCTATGGCACAGAATCTGATCCTTGCACTGCAAATCACGCTGGCCGGCATGGGTTTGGTGTTCGGGGCCATCATCCTGCTCTGGGGGGTGATGGCGCTGCTCATGCGCCTTACCCAGGAGCGAGAAACCGTCGCAGCAGAAGGCCCCGGCGCTGCGGAAGCCGAGTTGGCCCTCAAACAGCAAGCCGCCGCAGCAGCAGTCGCGGCTGCTTTCGCCGAGGAAGCAGACGGCGGCCCGCACGTTTTCCCGCTGCCCCCGACCGCTATCGTCAGCCCCTGGCAAGGGGTCATGCGTACCAAAATGTTGAATAAACGAGGTCCTGTCCGATGACTGAAATGAAAGTTACCCCCACCCACAAGGGAAAGGTATACAACATCAAAATTGGCGATCGCTCTTTCCAGGTCGAAGTGGGAGATCTGCACGCAGAGCCCATCATCGCCATTGTTGACGGTACGCCGGTTGAAGTCTGGCCCGAGAGCCGCAATGGCATCCAGCCGGTAGCTCGCCCCGAGAACAACCGCCCAAAGCCGGCCGCCGTCCAGCCCGCCCCGGCCCCAGCCCCCGCCCAGGACGGCGAACCCAGCAGCGGGAACCAATTGCTCGCCCCCATCCCCGGCACCATCGTCAGCATCAATGTCAAACAGGGCGACGAAGTGACCCCCGGACAGACCTTGTTCGTGTTGGAAGCGATGAAGATGAAGAACCTGATCCGCGCCAACCGGAGCGGGAAAGTGGCCTCGGTTTGCGTGACCACCGGGCAGATCGTTAACCATCACGAAGTCCTGATGGAATACGCCGAGTAGCTATGGATATCTCCACAATCCTCCCCGATCTGATCAAGGGGTTGTCCAACTTTCAGCCTGGCAATCTGGTGATGATCGTCGTGGGCGCGACGCTGATCGCCCTGGCCGTGCTCAAGGAGTACGAGCCGGTGCTGCTCCTCCCCATCGGCTTCGGCTGCATCATCGCCAACATCCCCCTTACCGGAATGACCGACGGCCACGGGCTGTTCAGCCTGCTCTACAACGCCGGGATCAGCACTGAGCTGTTCCCCCTGCTGATCTTCATCGGCGTCGGAGCGATGATCGACTTCAGCCCGCTGCTGGCCATGCCCCAGATGGTGCTGCTCGGCGCAGCCGGGCAGTTCGGCATCTTCGGCACCCTGATCCTGGCCACCCTGCTCGGCTTCCCCCTCAACGAAGCCGCCTCCATCGGGGTCATCGGCGCTATCGACGGGCCGACCTCGATCTTCGTCGCCAGCCAGCTCGCCCCAGAACTGCTGGCCCCCATCGCTGTGGCCGCTTACTCCTATATGAGCCTGGTACCCATCATCCAGCCCCCGCTGATGCGCCTGCTGACCACGCGCAAAGAGCGCCAGATCCGCATGGAATACGCCCCGCGGCCGGTCTCCAAGCGAGCCCGCATCCTGTTCCCGGTGGTCGTCACCCTGGTCGTCGGCCTGCTGGTGCCCGACGCCACCCCGCTGATCAGTATGCTCATGCTCGGCAACCTGCTGCGCGAGAGCGGCGTGGTCGAACGGCTGAACAAGTCGGCCCAGAACGAGATCGCCAACATAGCCACCTTGTTCCTGGGCGTCACCATCGGCTCCACTATGGACGCGGGCAGCTTCCTGAACCTGGCCACCCTGCAGATCTTGCTGCTGGGCCTGCTGGCCTTCGCCCTCGACACTGTGGCCGGGCTGTTGTTCGGCAAGTTCATGGCTTTCATCACCCGCGGCAAGGTCAACCCCCTGATCGGCGCCGCCGGGATCAGCGCCTTCCCCATGGCCGGGCGCCTGGTGGCTCAGATGGCGCAGGAAGACGACTGCGACAACTACCTGCTGATGCACGCCATGGGCGCCAACACCGCCGGGCAGCTCGGCAGTGTGATGGCCGGCGGTGTGCTCCTGGCTATCGTCAGCGGCCTCATCTAAACCACAGCCCAATCGACCTTAATGGGGTGAGGATCCGTGCGTTGAAAAGCGCAGATCCCCACCCCTTCTTTTTTCTCACCTGGCAGATGCTCACCTTCCAGAATGGTAGACCGGACCGCCGGTCGAATATCCGGCTGGTAAAAACTGGCTTTCGAGGTTGGTTCCCATTCCGGTTCGCTCTCTTTCCCCCGACGATCGTATAATGGGTCTCATGGTCAAAATCTTCGCCATCACACACCGCGGGTTGGAGCAGATCAGCGCCGGGGAGATGAGCCGGGTGCCGGGTCTGCAAGTGACCGAGACAGCCTATCGCCGGGTCCATGCAGTTCACCACGGCGAGCCGGGCGCCTTGCTCGGCTTACGCACGGTCGACGATGTGTTTCTCGACCTGGGCACCTGGGAAGGGATCGTCCCGCAGCGCAGCGCTCTGGCCGACCTCGCCCGGCTGGCGCGCAAGCTCAGGCTGCAGCCGGCGCTGGAAACCGTGAGCCAGGTGCGCCCGCTGAGCCCGGCGCCGGCTTTTTCGGTGACGGCCAATTTCGTCGGCAAGCGCAATTACCGCACCGCCGAGATCAAAAGCGCCGTCGCCGCGGGGATCAGCGCCCGTTACGGCTGGGCGTACACCGAGGAAGACACTGGCGAGATCAACCTGCGCCTGTTCCTGGAGCACGAGCGCGGCTACGTGGGCATGCGCCTGGGAGCAGCCCCCCTGCACCGCCGCCCATACAAACAGGACAACCTGCCTGGTTCGCTCAAGCCCACTATCGCCGCCGCCATGCTCGACATCGCCGGCGTACCCCCTGCGGACAGTGTGCTCGACCCGTTCTGCGGGGCGGGTACGATCCTGATCGAAGCTGCACAGGCCGGCGCGTTTGCCTACGGCGGCGACAGCGACCCGCAGGCCCTGGCCGCCGCGCAGCAGAACGCCGCCCGGGCCGGGGTGAGCCTCGCCCTGGAACCGTGGGACGCCCGAAGCCTGCCCCTCGACAGCCGCTCGGCCCCCCTGGTGGTGACCAACTTCCCCTGGGGACGGCAGGTCGAGGTGAGCGATGAGATGGAAGCCTTCTACCGCCAGGCCTGCGCCGAGATCAGCCGGGTGCTGACCGCCAACGGCCAGGTGGTTGCCCTGACCAGCCTGCCCCATCTGCTGCACTTCGACCAGCGCCATCCCGTCTTCCAGACCGAGATCAGCCTCTTCGGCCAGGCACCCTCCATCGTGAAGTTTTCCGTAAAATAACCATAACGCAACATACCAATCTTGCGCCGTGCATCGTAGCCCAACATGCCAATGTTGCGGCATTCAACTATAACGCACCAAGGGTGCAAGGGCGACCAAAATACGGTTGCTCGGCAGCTTACCCAACCCGCCCGTGCACCGTAACGCAACATGCCAATGTTGCGGCTCTCGTTCGCCGCGCACCACAGAGGCAAGGGTGACCAAAATATGGTCGCTCGGCAGCTTACCCTACCTGCCTGGGCGCCGTAGCGCAACATGCCAATGTTGCGGCTCTCATGCGTAGCGTACCACCAGGCTCGGCGGCTCCTCCCCACCAATTTGGTACGGGCGGGTCATTTAGTCAGGCCAGGGATCCTAAACCGAAAACCATGACCGCCAGGGACACCCCACCGCACACAACCCAGACCCGCC
>CAYMLG010000085.1:0-12921 GCA_964391195.1 uncultured Anaerolineaceae bacterium
ACCCTTTGTTAAAAAATTCAAGGGCTGCCCGGGGACTTTTCGGACAGCCCCCCACACATATAACACAAAAAATTTTTGGGGAGATGGCGAACTGTGCAGCGCCTATCTCCCCAAAATCTCTCTAACGTAAAGCCGCCGGCGCTGGGGGCGTTACCGGCGTTGGGCGATCAGAGCGAGGGCCACCAGCACGGTGAAAAGCCCAAAGGCCAGCAGCACTCCGCCCCATCCGGACAGCCAGGGGATGACCGGCGTGTTGACCGGCTCCTGCTCTCCAGACACCTGCTCCACCCCTTCCCGGCTGAGGATGAAGGCCACCAGATTGTCGATCTGCTCCTCAGCAAGCGGCCCGCCGTTTGCCTGGCTCCAGGCCGGCATGAGCGAGCCCTCCACCCCCTGGGAGATGGTGGTTTTGATGTTCAGGTCGGGGCGGATACCGGGCCAGTTTTGCGCCAGGGTAGCGCCCACCCGGCCTTCGCCGTTCTCCCCATGACACACGGCGCAGTTTTCGGCAAATAAGACGGCCCCCTGGTTGGGGTCGCCCTCCACCTCAGGCACCGGCTCGATGGGCGGGAGAGGCGTGCGCGGCAGGGGGGTGGGATTCTGGCGTTCGGGCCCGCCCTCCTGCCAGCTCAGGATGAAGTAAACCAGGGCATCGATCTGTTCGTCGTTGAACGGTCCGCCGGCTTCCTGGCTCCAGGCCGGCATGACCGAGCCCTCAACCCCCTGGCGGATGACCGTCTCCACCGCCGCCGAAGGGCGGATGGAAGGCCAGTCCTGAGCCAGGGTGGCTCCCACCCGGCCCTCGCCATTCTGCCCGTGGCATACGGCGCAGTTCTCCTGGTACAGCCGGGCGCCCTGCCCGTATTTTTCTTCGTCGATAGACTGCGCCTGTGTGCGGGTTGCCTCCAGGGCCAGGAGCAGCACAATCACTGCGAACAGTGCCGCTACGAGAAACCGGATGGGTCGAATAGCCGGCATGGAACCCCCTTACTCGATCGACAACAGGTAAGCCACCAGATCGGCCACATCATCCGGACTGAGCAAATCTCCGTATGTGTGGGGCATCAGGTCTGCGAAGCCAGGGGTCAGGTAGACTTCGGGCGATACGATCGATTCGAACAGGTATTGATCGGCGGTGGTGGCGCTGCCGGTGTATCCCGGATCTTCGATGCGCTCTGCCGCGCGAGCGCCGATGCCGGGTTCGCCCGCCGCGGGCAGCCAGGCCGGGCCGGTGGGTGTATCGATGTGGCAGGTGGTACAGCCCTGGGCGACCGCCAGCGCTTCGCCTTCCCCGGCGTCGCCTTCCGGCAGTTCCTGGGTGATATCGGTCCCTACCCCCTCTCCGCTCGGCGCCTCAGGCAGTTCCACCACCTCGGCATAAGGCTCCCAATTCATAATGAACTGGGCGATGCTGCGGATCTGGTCTTCGCGCAGCGGCCCGCCGAACTTATCGGAGAAGGCCGGCATTGCCGGGGTGCCGTTCCCGGGGAAAAGCTCGGGCCGGGTGGAGGCCAACCGCCCGCTGGAAGCCGTGGCGACGATATAGTCTTCCAGGGTGCCCGACCAGGCCACTTCTTCCAGCCGGTTGTCGAAGAAGTTGCGATCATTCAGGGGAGGGCACACATTGGGGATGCCCTTGCCCTGCAGCCCGTGACAGCGGCTGCACTGCTGCTCGAACAGGAACGCGCCGACTTCGACCGCTTCCCCTGATTGCGCCTGCGCATACCCGGTCAGGCGGTTTTCCTCACCGAGCCCGTACATGAGCAGGATGACGCTGGTTGCCAGGATGAGCAAGATGCCCAACGAGATTTCGATTTGCACTCGATTCATAGTGATCCAACCCTATCCATAGTATTGGTCTGGCTGCTCGAAGGCTCCGAGCAGGCGCGGCCAAACCTTATTCTGCTTTGTCGCGATGGATATAGATATGCCGCTCGTAGACCTTCTGCTCCCCATCCCTCGGATCGACCCACACGATGCGCGGCGTCACTTTCTTCAGCGAATCGCCCTGCCAGTCTTCGATCACCAGCACGGCATTCGCATCAGGGAGTGCCTCACTGGCCTCATTCACGCGGTCGGTGTATTCCTGGAACAAAGTTTCCAGCGCCGGGCAGCCGAAGGGTAGGTCCGGGCACAGGCCATCGGTCGGCGTCACGTTCACTTCATAGACGCCCGCCTGGAGCTGTTCGAAGGGGACGTGATCGAGCGGCCCTTCTCCTTCTTCAGGCGATAGATCCTGAATGATACGGGTCGCAGCCGGTGTTTCGATCGCATACTCGGGCAGGCCCATGTAGCTGAGCACGATGATCGCCAGCGAGGCCAGCAGGCCAATGCCCACCGCCAGCGGGCGTTTGTACAGGCTGCGGAACGGATTGCGGTCGATGTACGGTACGGCAAGCAGCAGGCCGACGATGATGGTCGGCAGGATAATCCCCATCAAAGTCTTGTCACCCAGCTTGAGCATACCTTGCAGCCACCAGAAATACCAGGGGGCTTTGGTATCGAGCGGGGTCTGTTGGGGGTTGGCGATATGTTCGAGCGGCGCGTGATAACCGAATATGGTGATGGCGGCCGTCAGGGCGAACAGCCCCAGGGCCGTCAGGAACAGCTCGTGCGTGAACAGGTCGGGAATGTAATCGATGCGGGTCTTGGCATCGCGCTTGACCTCGGGCGGGACATCGCCCTCTTCGAATTTGGCCGGAAGCGAGATGCCGTGTTCACGAGACACCTTGTAGTAGTGAATGCTGATCACCAGGATGGCCGCCAGGGGGAGGAGCACCACGTGCAAGAGATAGAAGCGCAGCAGGCCGTTGGCGGCGATATCCGGAGCGCCGCGCAGCAGCAGATTGGCTTCCCGCCCGAAGAGCGGCGCGGCTTCGGCCATCGAGGTGCCGATGGTCACCGCCCAGTATGCGAGCTGGTCCCAGGGCAGCAGGTAGCCGCTGAAGCTCAGGAACAGGGTGATCCCCAACAGCACCACGCCGGTCAGCCAGGTGAATGAGCGTTCCTTTTTATAGGAGCCGGTCAGGAACGTCCGCAGCATATGCAGTACGGTGAAGATCACCATCCCCTCCGCCCCCAGGCGGTGCATATCGCGCAAAAACTGCCCGAAGGGCACGTTGCTCATCAGGTTCAGGATGGAGTTGTAGGCCTCTTCCGGCGAGGGGGTATAGTAGATCATCAGGATCAGGCCGGTAAACAGCTCGATGAAGAAGAAAAAGCTGGTAAAGAATCCCAGGCGGAAAGTATGGGTAAAGATCGTCGAGCCTTTTTCGTAGTAGCGCGGCCGGATGTGGGCGATAAAGCTGGTGGTGTGGACCTTGTATCGCGGGTTGGGCCGCTCGGTGGGCGGGTCGCCGCGCAGCACCGCCCGCAGCTCGTTCAGACCCAGGCCGGCTGTGATGGCCCGCACCCGCTGGTCAAGAGCCACCGCAAGCTTCTGCCGCAAGTCCTGTATACTCTCTCGTTTCAGCATATGTTTGTTCTCCCGTTACAAACTGCGGATCATTCTAGCCGTGGGGCTGCCCGTTGATGCGATTCCCTGTATCCACCCGGATGACGAAGTTTGCGTCATCGGGGATGGGGAGGGGGCTGCCATCGGTCGATTCGGCGATCACAGCCCCGGTATCGGGGTTGACCAACTGCACCACGAACCGGTCGAGGTTGCGCGGCGCCGGGCCGGCGATGTATGTCCCATCCGCCTGGAACTGCGAGCCATGACAGGGGCAGATGAACCTGAACTCTTGCTCGTTCCAGTTGTACAGGCAGCCCAGGTGCGTGCACACCTTATACAGGGCCATGACCCCCTGCTCGGTGTTCGAAAGCCACAATTTTACCTTTGGAATGTTGAGCGGTGAAGAACCCACCGGAGGCAGATCGGCCGCTGTACCCACGGTGAACACCCCGCCGAATTCGCCTTCACGAAAGCGGGGCATGGAAAACAGGTAGGTGACACCGGCCAGATTGACAGTAAGAAATCCCAGCGACGCAAGCCAGGCGAAATTGAGGAATTCGCGACGATTGATGCCCGCCTTTTGCATGGGTGCGGTCGCCGCCATCTCCTTTGCCATACTTTCCTCCTCCTAAGGCGAGTAATTAACTCTGAATTGTCGTCTGGGCGATTATAGCATGAGCAAAAGATGAGAACAAGCCAAAAAAGGGTGCGCCTGTTTCATATAATGGGTGATTCCCGCCTCACCATTTGGGTGATATCGCGCTCATCCCGAGTCACCGGCAGAAATGTACAAAACCCGGCTGGTCTGTTGTCATAGATAGTGTTAAGATATGCCCAAGGATCGCCCGCTTTGAGCGGGAAGCGCTTTTAGCGGGAAAATGGAAAACAAACTTATCTTTCATGCCGGGGAAGCCGGAAAGGCCAGACCGGAAAACGAACAAAAAAGGGAGGACTTATGTCGTTGATCGAGTTTCACGGCCGGCTGGGGACCACAGCCATGTACTTCGCAGTCCTCATGGGCTTGTGGGGCCTATGGCGCTTTTTCCGCCGCCAGGAGGTGGATTCAAGCTATTGGGGGGCTGTCGTAATCGCCGAAATTTTATTCGTCGCGCAGGGGCTGCTGGGGGCTTTCATTTATCTGACGCACGCCGGCAGCCTGGCCGGGCGCGGGATCCACATCCTCTACGGGGTGGTGAGTGTGCTGGTGATCCCCGGCCTGTTCGTTTACACCCGTGGGGATGAAGCCCGCCGGGCTCAACTGGTCTATGGGGTGGGCTTTCTCTTCTTGATCGGCATCGCCCTGCGGGCTCTCTCGACTGGGATGGGGTAGCTCGCCATCCCAGTCGCGGCTGCGATCCGTGAGATGCACAGGACCGCCGGGGAGATGGCCCTCCGGCGGTCCTGTTGTTAATCGCTCAGTTGGTCAGTTTGTCTTGTAGAAAAGCGGTCATCCGCCCCCAGGCCAGCTCCGCCGCCGGGGGATGATAGGATGTTTCCAGGTTCTTTTCGAAAAATCCATGTTCGGCGCCTATATAGGAGTAGAAGCTGGCTTCCAACCCGGCGTTGAGCAGTTTGCGCTGCAGAGAGGCGACTTTGCTATGCCCGGCGCCTCGCTCATCCTGAGCGGCGAAATGCCCCTGGAAGGCGGCGTTTACCCGGTCGAATTTCCCGGCCGGGATGCCGTAGAACAGCACGACCGCAGCCACATCCGCCGGCAGCATGCGCGCCAGGTTGGCGGCGAAGCTGCCCCCGAGCGAAAAGCCCACCACGCCGATTTTCCAGCCGCGCACGTAGTCTTGCTCTTTAAGGAAGGTGATGGCCTGCTTGAGCAGCTTGTGAACTGCGTTGCGGTCCACCAGCGCCTGCAAGCGCCTGGTCTCATCCCCGTTGGCGGGCGCCATGCCGGGGAGGTAATCGGGGGCGAAAGCGGTAAAGCCCTGCGCGGCCAGGCGTACGCAAAGCTGCCGGTAGAAATCGTTCAATCCCCACCACGAAGGCAGCACCACCACCAGAGGGCCGCAGCCGTCGATCGAGGGCGCCAGGTATCCGGGAAATGGATGGGCCTTTTCCTTCATGGATATGGGTGGATACAGCTTAGCCATTCACATCACCTGTGTCGAACGCCGCAGAGCCTTGGCACAGTGTATTTTTCGATGAGGAAGCAGCGTAAGAGATTTCCCCAAACAGATTTCATTTCGGGTGGGTTCGCTGAGCGTTCAACGAACCGAGGATTTACCGATTGTAAGCCTCTTTCCGGGGGGAAGCCCTAAATTGGACATAAAAAACGTCTAGTTTTCCCACCACTCGAGCCCCACCTGCTGCTCGCGATACTCAAACCCCAGCGAGCGGTACAGGCGAGCCGGGGCGCCCTCGTAATCGGCGACGATGACCAGGGATTTCAGGTGGAATTGTTCCAGGGCGTAGCAGGACGCCTGGTAGACCAGGGTCCCGGCGATGCCCTGGCGGCGGTAGTCCGGGTGGGTTTCCACGTTCTGGTAGCGCCCGAGCTCGCCATCGTGATAAATGCCCAAATCTGCTACCAGTTGCTCGCCGAGGAACGCGCCGAACCAGGCGCCCAGCCCGGCCTCAGCCATGAGGCGGTAGCGGGCAAACTGCCGCTGTTTGAAGCGCCGGTAGCCGGCTTCCGTGTGCTCCGGCTCGCGGCAGCGCACCTGGTTTTCAATGGCCTGTTCCCAGTCGGCGGAGGTGCGCAGCGGGCGAACGACCACGCCGGGGTGCGGCCTGGCAGGCGGGTGGATCTCCTGAGCGGTGAGAACTTCAGTATGGATGATCTGAAAACCGGCGGTGAGGAAGGGCTGGATGAAACCCGTCTCCCCGTGGAGCGTATCCCAGCCGAAGACCTGGTGCCTGACCTGCGGCGGGGAGCCGATTTCCCGGGCGAACAGGCCTCGCCAGCGTTCGAAGTCCCCTTCTCCGGGGGGGCGGTCGAACAAGAGGAAGTTGCCCCAATAGAAATGTGGGTTGGTGGGGGTGCGGATGACCAGGTAATCGCCCCGGTCGGTGATCTCTCCCTCGAAGCGGGGAAAGATCAGGTCGGTACGGTAGCCTAAGGATTTGATCTGCATCGCTGCCTCCAACCTGGTGCGAATCGGTTTCGGATGGGCCACGGGGGAGAGGTGGTTTCCCCGGCGCAGCCGCCGCAAAACAAGGGAACAACCGGCGGGACAAATATACCACGGAGCATTATCCTTAACGAGAAGAAAGACGCGGCGCGTTGTAAATTGCGCGAAATAAAGGAGCGGTTACAATACTTTGTAACTGGCAAATGATCATCGAGGCCAGGGGTTCTATCTCAGATCCGGATCACAGGTGGTCGACGATGAAAATCCAACCTTTCCAACTCGAACGCTATTTTGCGCAATACGAGTTCTCGGTGCAGTACCTGCTCTCCAGTTCAGACTGTGATGGGCTGGCCCAGAACGAACTGCTGAAGCTCGCCGGCCCTGAGGCCCGGCGGTTGTGGGATGAGCTGACCCTGGGCTACACCGAATCTCTCGGGCACCCGCTGCTGCGCGAGGAAATTGCCCGGCTGTACGACACAATCCGGCCCGGTGAGGTGCTGGTGCTGGCGCCTGAAGAGGGGATCTATATCGCGCTGAACACGATTCTGGAGCCGGGGGACCATGTGATCTGCACTTTCCCGGGCTACCAGTCCCTTTACCAGGTGGCGGAGAGCCTGGGCTGTGACCTCACCCGCTGGACGCCGGAAGAGGAGCACGGCTGGCGGTTCGACCCGGATTTTCTCGAACGGCATCTGCGACCGGAGACAAAGCTGCTGGTGATCAACTTCCCGCACAACCCGACCGGGTACCTGCCGCCCAGGGAAGACTTCGAGCGGATCGTGCAGTTCGCAAAGGACAACCGGCTCTATCTGTTCTCCGATGAAATGTACTGGCTCCTGGAGTTCGACCCGGGGGATCGCCTGCCTGCGGCGTGTGACCTGTACGAGAATGCGGTGACCCTGTTCGGGATGTCGAAGACGTTTGGGCTGGCGGGGATCCGCATCGGGTGGCTGGCGACCCACAATGCGGAACTGTGCCGGCAAATGGCTGCGTTCAAGGACTACACGACGATCTGCAGCAGCGCGCCGAGCGAAATCCTGGCGATCATCGGCCTGCAGAATCAGACCTCGATCATCCAACGGCACCTGGAGCGGATCGATCGCAACCTGCGGCTGCTGGACGACTTTTTTGCGCGGTACGCGGGGCGCTTCGCCTGGGTGAAGCCGAAAGCCGGGACGATTGGTTTCCCCCGGCTGAAAGGCGAGCCCGATGCCCCGGCCTTCTGCCGGGAGGCCGTCATGAAGGGCAACATCATGCTGCTGCCTTCCAGCGTTTTCGGCTATGGGGACCGGCACATCCGTATTGGCTTCGGTCGGGAGAATATGCCCGAGGCGCTAAGCAGGCTGGAAGATTTCCTGGCCGCATAAACAAACAGGAGGCTGACTCGATCGTGATCGGGTCAGCCTCCTGTTCCTCGCCTTTAAGGCAGGTACTCACTGGCGGAGAGGGCGGGATTCGAACCCGCGAACCCTCATCGGGTTACGCGCTCTCCAGGCGCGCGCGTTAGGCCGGACTACGCTACCTCTCCAAAAAAATACCCTTCGGCTCCTTCCCGTGGGCGCAGAGCATTATACTACATGAATGTCCGATCGGGAAGATCCGGTTTAAGGTCGTGTGTATGCACAACTTGCCGGTTGTGTCAGTGGGTTGAGCGGCGCAGCCGCCCACCCCACTGACATACATTTGCTTGCACACTTTAAGGTCGCTGGGGGTGAGGTTTGGCGAACAGGTACACCGATTTGTCCCAGGAACGGACAAAACCTGCCCTTTCCAACACCGGCAGCACCTCGGCCCGCAAGGGGGCGACCCAGGCGGCCTGAGCATATCCCAGCCCGCCGGCATGGAGGCGGTAATCGAGCAGCAGGCGCAGCAGTTGGTCCGGCTCGCAGGCGATGAGGGAAATCACGGCCTGGGGGAGGTCGTTTTCTTCGTCCTCCATTAGCAGCAGCAAGCCCTGAGCATCGGACCCGCCGGGGTGCCACCACCAGGCTCGCCCGGCGGAGGCGTAATCGGCGATGAACACTTCGGTGGGGGGGACCCACTCCCAACCCCGGTCCATGAGGCCCCAGGACAGGCGCAGGACCGGGCTGCGCCGCGCCAGGGCCAGCGCTCCGGGGGCAGCGGAGGCTTCCAGCGGGCGGAATACACCCGGCTGAAGCCCGGCTCCGGCCGGAGCGCTAAAGCTGGTGAACTCCCCCACCTTCTCGAACCCGGTGCGGGCCGACAGGTGGTGCACCGGCAGCCGGGCCGAGTTGGTGGCCAGGCGCAGCACCCCCCGCCCATGCTCGAGCCAATAGCCCAGGAGGTAATCATGCAGGGCAGAGGCGATCCCCTGGCCCTGGTGCTGGGGATGGACGCGCAGCCCGTGCAGCCACCAATCGTCCGGCGTGAGACGGGAGAGCTTGCTCAACCCAATCACCCGGCCGCGGTATTCGGCCACGGCCAGGCGGCCCTCAGGATCGGCCAGCCACTCGGCCCAGGCGTGCGGCACATAGTCGTGCCCCCCCCAAATATCCCTGGTCAGCTCCAGCACATCGGGGGTGTCTTCCTCACGGGCGGGCCGGCATATGAGCCCGGTTCTGACCTCCGGTAGGGGTTTGTTTTCAGGCAGGTTCTTCTCTTCACTCATCCCGGTTTCTCACGGCCTCGTCCGGGGGCAAAAAGGCCCTGTTTAGAGGGATCTGATCACCGGGGCCTGCTCAATGCTGCGGCAGTCCCGGCGGGCAGGGTCTCAGCGCGGGAACATTTTCTCGGCCAGTTCGGGGGTGTAGCGCTCCACCATCTCCGACGAGATGCCGTTTTCCCGGGCGATCTCGGCGTACAGGGTGGCGCTGGCCCGTTTGCGGCGGGTCTGGGTATCCACATCCAGCTCCCACAGGCCGAAGCGTTGGGTCCAGCCCCGCTCCCACTCGAAGTTGTCCACCAGGGTCCAGTGGAAATAGCCCTTGATCGGGTAATTGAAGTTCACGGCGCGCCAGACCTGGTGCAGGTGCTGGACCAGGTACTTGGGCCTCAGGGTGTCATCCACGTCCTCGACGCCGTTCTCGGTGATGATGATGGGGACCTGGTAGCGGCGGGCCCAGCCGAGGGCCTCCCACATGCCCTGGGGGGAATTGGCGAGAAAGCCCGTGGTGCTCAGCTCGGCTCCGGGCAGGTAGAAGCGCTTGCCGAACATCTCCTTGGGGTGGAACGGCGAAAAAGAGACGTAATCGCGGGTGTAGTAGTTCAGGCCGATAAAGTCCTGGGTGCCTTTGGCTTCAGGGATGCGCCGGACGCCGAAGGGGGTGCGGATTTTACCGGTGGTAAAAGCGTAGGGGAAGAGGTCGTTGAACAGGGAGGATTGCAGGCCGGCGGCCATCCGGTCGAGGGGCAGCCAGGCGCGGACGGGGGAGAAGCTGCGATAATTGATGACGCTGCCGACCCTGGCCTGGGGCTGGATTTTGTGGATGGTGTGGTAGGCGCGGGCATGGGCGCGCACCAGGTTTTCCATCACGCGGAAGGCTGCGCCCATATCCTGCTTGCCGGGGGGGAAATCGCCCATCAGGTAAGCGGAGACGGCGAGCACATTCGGCTCGTTGATGGGCATCCAGTAGGTGGTGTAATCGTGCAGGGCTTCGACGATTTTCCGCACGAACTTTTCGAAGTGTTCGGCGATTTTGTCGTTCTCCCAACCGCCTTGTTGGGCCAACCAGAGCGGGGTGCTGAAGTGATGCAGTGTGACCAGAGGGAGCATGTTGCGCTCCACCAGGCCGCGCAGCATATCCCGGTAGCGGTCGATGGCCGATTCGTCCCAGTGGTCGGGGGTGGGTTGGATGCGGCTCCACTCCACAGAGAGGCGGTGGGCGTTCTGCCCGCTCTCGGCGGCGCGGTCAAAATCCTCGCGCCATCGCCCGCTCCACCAATCGCAGGCCCGGCCCGACTTTTGGTTCTGGATGATGCGTCCCGGCTCCTGCTCCCAAGCCCACCAATCGCTGTTGGTGTTATTGCCCTCCACCTGGTAGGAAGAGGTCGCGGTGCCCCACAAAAAACCGCGGGGGAAGTGGTAGGTGGCTTGAACCATACTTTACTCCTGTGATGGCAGTTGCAGTCAACGCGGATATTGTAGCATGAAGGAAAAGGGCGCGCAGGCAAATGTCCTCCATGTGGGGATGTGGGCGGTTCTGTCGCCGCATCCCCAAGACAAGCTGGAGTTGGGCATGCGCACGGCTTTTCCCGATCTAACATTTCTGTTATTAAATGGTATGCTTAAGCGCATGAGCGAAGTATACATTCTCTCTGCTGTGCGGACCCCGATTGGGGTGGGAAAAGCAAATGGAGCGCTGGCTCCCCTGACGCCGGTCGAACTGGCGGCGCAGGTGATGCGGGAAGCCGTGCAGCGGGCAGGCGTTGACCCAGACCGGGTGGAGGACGTGATCTGGGGAGTGGTGACGCCTGTCGGAGACCAGGGGGCAAATCTGGCTCGCCTGGCGGTACTGAAAGCAGGCTTCCCCGTTCGAGTTCCAGCAGTCTCCTTGAACCGCATGTGCGGCTCAGGACAGCAGGCGGTGCATTTCGCCGCCCAGGCGATCCTCTCCGGCGACATGGATATCGTGCTCGCCGGTGGGACGGAGATGATGTCGCACCAGGCGTTGGGCTCCGATTGGCCGCACGAGTGGCCGGCGGATTTCCCCTATAAACTGGTGCACCAGGGGATCAGCGCCGAGCTGATGGCCGATAAGTGGGGCCTGGATCGCGAAGCGCTGGACGATTTCGCCTACGAGAGCCACTTGCGGGCGATGCGGGCCATTCAGAACGGATATTTTGAGGGCCAGATCATGCCGGTCACCCGCCCGGACGGGCAGGTGGTGGAGCGCGACGAAGGGGTGCGTATGCCGCCGGACCGGGAGAAGATGGCCAGGTTGAAACCGGTCTTCAAGGAAGATGGCGTGGTCACGGCGGGGAACTCGAGCCAGATCAGCGATGGCGCCGGGGCGGTGCTGCTGGGCTCGGAGCGCGCGGTTCTGCGCTACAATCTGAGCCCGCGGGCCCGGCTGGCAGCACGCGCCGTGGTCGGATCGGACCCGACGCTGATGCTCGACGGGCCGATCCCCGCCACACGGATGGCGCTGGATCGGGCCGGCCTGCGCCTGGAACAGATCCAGGCTGTGGAGATCAACGAAGCGTTCGCCTCTGTGGTGCTGGCCTGGGCGAAAGAATTAGGCGCAGACCTGGCCTGCGTGAACCCCAACGGAGGGGCCATCGCCCACGGGCATCCACTCGGGGCGACCGGGGCCATCTTGATGACCAAGCTGCTGCACGAACTGGAGCGCACCGGCGGGCGGTACGGGCTGCAGACGATGTGTATCGGGCACGGCATGGCCACAGCCACGATTTTGGAGAGGTTATAAGGTTTGACGCATACCGTCTATCTCGCCTTGGGCAGTAACCTGGGCGACCGGCTGGAGCAGCTCCACCGGGCGCAGGAAGCGATGCAGCCTGCGGTGTGCATCGTGGAGACATCACCCGTGTATGAGACGCCACCCTGGGGCTTCCTAGACCAGCCGGCGTTCCTCAACCAGATCGTCAAAGGGGAGACGGAGCTGCCGCCTACGGAACTGCTGGTGCTGCTCAAAGGGATCGAGGTCTCCATGGGCCGGGAGCCAACCGTGCGGAACGGACCGCGCCCGATCGACCTGGATATCCTGTTCTACGACGACCTGGTGCTGGACGGGCCAAAACTTTCGATCCCCCACCCGCGTATGGAGGGGCGTGGTTTTGTGCTCGTCCCGCTGGCAGACCTGGCCCCCGATCTGCGACACCCGGTGAGCGGTAAGACGGTGCGCGAGATGCTGGACGAAGCCGACCAGGAGGGGATCCGCTTATTCGGTTAGGCGAGGGGAATCATCCCCCCTCGCCGCGCCCCGGCCTGATGGCCCACGGGTTTACCCCATTCTCCGTCCCCGCCACCACATGTAGGGGCACGGCGGATAACGCCAGGGATTCCAATTTAACCATGGCGTCGCCGTGCCCTTGCCAATAACGCCACGGATCCCAATTTAATACCATCCTCGCCACATTCCGGCGAACGGGCGGCATTTTGTGCCAGGGAGGGGCACGGCATGAGGGTTTACTGTATTGCGCCGTTTTCCACCCCCACCACATGTAGGGGCACGGCGGATAACGCCAGGGATTCCAATTTAACCATGGCGTCGCCGTGCCCTTGCCAATAACGCCACGGATCCCAATTTAATAACCACAACGCCGTGTCCCGCCCCTCATTAATGTCATCCTGAACGGCGACCGGACGGCGTTTTGCGTCGGGGAGGGGGCACGGCGTGAGGGTTTGCAGGTTTGGATGCTTTACGGGTCCGCCGTGCCCCTACCGCCGGATGTCATCCTGAACGG
>CAYMLG010000085.1:13021-18550 GCA_964391195.1 uncultured Anaerolineaceae bacterium
CCGCCGTGCCCCTACCGCCGGATGTCATCCTGAACGGCGACCGGACGGCATTTTGTGCCGGGGAGGGGCACGGCGTGAGGGTTTACGGTTTCGTGTGATTTAAGGGCCCGCCGTGCCCCTACACAATTTGAGGCGGGTCCGGTTGCGCGGGTGGGCGAGGTGGGCGTACTGCCCTACCATGTCCGGCTGATCCGGGCCGAGTAGGCCGAATCGGGGTAAAATAGGGGGACGGGACAGAATCTCTGCCTGAGGGGTTGTTTCCAATCAAGCCAATATGCCTGGAGTGATCTGATGAACGATGTGGACCTGAAGCCATTGAACTGGTCGCCCGCCCCGAACGTGGGCTACACCGTCGTCCGGCGCAAGGATGGCGGAATGAGCTACACCTTTACCGATCTCGAACGGCCCACATTGGAGCATTGGCGGGCGTTTGCCCTCGACCATCTCGAGGATTCCGACCGCCTGACCCGCAACCTGTACGACCTGCGCCAGGTGGGACGGATCACGGAAGAAGCGGTGAAATATGCCCTGGAGGTGGGCAGCGACCCGGCGGTGCGGAATATCCGCCTGGCGGTGCTGGTCACCGACGAGCAGGTGCGGGGGACGCTCCAGGAAATCGCGGCGCTCACCACGCGCAACGGGATCGAAATCGGGATCTTCCACGACCCGCAGCCGGCCGAGGCCTGGTTGAGCCGCCCGCTGGAACTGCTCAGTTAGCCAGCGGCCAGGGGTGGACTGCGGGGGAGCTCTCCCTGGCCCGAAACCATCGAAGCGAGAGAAATCAGGCGAGAGGGGAATATGCAATTCGCCACAGAATTGCGCGTGGGTAAACACCGTCTGGAATGGGGGAAGCGTACTTACCTGATGGGGATCCTGAACGTCACTCCGGACAGCTTCTCAGGAGATGGGATACTGGCCGGGGAGGATGGCGGTTGGGTGGAGCAGGCCATGGAGCAGGCCCGGCGTTTCATCGCCGCCGGGGCGGACCTGCTGGACATCGGCGGCGAGAGCACGCGGCCGGGGGCCGAGCCCGTGGGGGCCGAAGAGGAGGCCCGGCGCATCTTGCCCGTGATCCGCTCCCTGGCGGCCGAATTCGATACCCTCCTCTCGGTGGACACCTACCGGGCACAGGTGGCGGAGGCGGCGCTGCAAGCGGGGGCGCACATCATCAACGATGTGTGGCGGCTGCGGGCAGATCCGGACATGGCCGGGGTTGTCGCCCGCTACCAGGCCCCGGTCATCCTGATGCACAACCGCGCTTCCTGGGCCTCGGAGGAAATCCGCCGGCGGCTGGGCGGGCGGTACATTGGCGAGCCATACGATGACTTGCTGGAGGACGTGAAAAGCGAGCTGCTCGAAAGCATAGAGCTGGCCCGGGCGGCGGGAGTCCCCGGCGAGCGGATCATCCTCGACCCCGGGATCGGCTTTGGCAAAACGGTGGAAGAGAACCTGGAACTGGTCAACCGCCTGGACGAGATCCGGGCGCTGGGGTATCCGGTGCTGCTCGCCCCGTCGCGTAAGAGTTTCATCGGCAAGACACTCGATCTGCCGCCGGACCAAAGGATGGAAGGTACGGCGGCCGCAGTAGCGGTGGGAATTGCGCGCGGCGCAGATATCGTCCGTGTGCACGATGTGGAACCCCTGGCAAGAGTGGTCCGCATGACGGACGCCATCGTCCGCCGCTGAGACATACTTTTTCTTAACATCTGCGACATACGGTTTCTGTACAAAGCGTATTACGCCAAAGGGAGGATTTTTATTATGCAAGACTATTTCAATGCACGCCATGTCCTTCAGACCGGCCATGGCGATTACGTGATCTACCGGCTCAAAAAACTGGAAGAAGACGGACTGACAAAAATCGACCGCCTGCCCTTTTCCATCCGAATTATGCTTGAATCGCTGCTGCGGCTGTGCAACAACGTGGAGATCACGGAGCAGGATGTGATCAACCTGGCGGCCTGGGAACCCCAGGTTGAAATCCGCCCGACGCTGCCATACCGCCCGGCGCGGGTGATCATGCAGGATTTCACCGGCGTCCCGGCGATCGTGGATCTGGCCGCGATGCGCTCCAGCATGAAGAAGTTGGGGGGCGATCCGGAGCTGATCAACCCCCTCGTGCCGGTAGACCTGGTGATCGACCACTCGGTGCAGGTGGATTTCTTCGCCGTGCCCGATGCCCTGGTGCGCAACGCGGAATTAGAGTTCCGGCGCAACCGCGAGCGGTACGAGTTCCTGCATTGGGGCCAACAGGCGTTTGACAACTTCCGGGTCGTTCCCCCGGCGACCGGGATCGTGCACCAGGTGAACCTGGAGTTCCTGGCCGATGTGGTGATGTCGAAAGTGGAAGACGGAGAACGGGTGGCCTTCCCGGACACGCTGGTCGGCACCGACTCGCACACCACGATGATCAACGGCCTGGGCGTGGTTGGATGGGGGGTCGGAGGGATCGAAGCCGAAGCGGCCATGCTGGGCCAGCCGATCGACATGCTCACCCCCGATGTGGTGGGGTTCAAGCTGCACGGCAGCCTGCCGGAAGGGGTCACGGCCACCGACCTGACATTGACCGTGACCCAGATGCTGCGCCAGAAGGGGGTGGTGGGCAAGTTCGTGGAGTTCTACGGCCCCGGGCTGGCTTCCATGTCGCTGCCCGACCGGGCGACGATCGCCAACATGTCGCCGGAATACGGGGCGACGATCGGCTTCTTCCCCGTGGATGACGAGACGCTGAGCTACCTGCGCCTGACCGGCCGGCCGGAGGAGGTGGTCGAACGGGTGGAGCGGTACACGAAGGAGCAGGGCCTGTTCCGCACCGCCGATACCCCGGACCCGGTGTTCAGCGATACCCTGGAGCTCGATCTGGGCACGGTCGAACCGAGCCTGGCCGGGCCGAAGCGCCCGCAGGACCGGGTGCCGCTGAGCGATATGCAGCGCCAGTTCCGCATTGCCCTCACCGGCCCGGTGAAAGAGCGCGGTTACAACCTGTCCCTGGACGATCTGGGGCGGAAAGCCACCATCGGCACCAACGGCAGCCAGATGGAGATGGGCCATGGGGCGGTGGTGATCGCCGCAATCACCTCCTGCACAAACACATCCAACCCGTCGGTGATGCTTGGGGCGGGGCTGGTGGCCAAGAAGGCCGTGGAACTGGGGATGAAGGTGAAGCCGTATGTGAAAACCAGCCTGGCCCCCGGCTCCACCGTGGTGACAGAATACCTCAAAAAGGCCGGCCTGCTGGACGACCTGGAGCAGATTGGTTTCAATGTGGTGGGCTATGGCTGCACCACCTGCATCGGGAACTCCGGTCCGCTGCCCAACGAGGTGGTCAAAGCCATCACCGGGCAGGAACTGGTGGCGGTGGGGGTGCTCTCGGGCAACCGCAACTTCGAAGGGCGCATCCACCCTTACACAAAGGCCAACTACCTGGCCTCACCCCCGCTGGTGGTGGCGTATGCCCTGGCCGGGACGGTGGACATCGACCTGATGCACGATCCCATCGGGGAAGACCGGGACGGCAATCCGGTGTACCTGCGGGATATCTGGCCGACGTCCGAGGAGATCCGCCGCACGATCGCGGCCGCGGTGGAACCGGAGATGTTCCGTGAGCGCTATTCCAATGTCTTCTCGGGGAATGAGACCTGGAACAACATCCAGGCGACGGGGAGCGAGCTCTACGATTGGGATGAGAACTCCACCTATATCCAGGAGCCGCCGTTCTTCGAGGAGCTGACCCTGGAGGTGAAGCCGGTCGAAGACATCCATAACGCCCGGGCGCTGGTCGTGCTGGGCGATTCGATCACCACCGACCACATCTCACCGGCGGGGGCTATCCCGCTGGACAGCCCGGCCGGGCGCTACCTGACGGAGCGCGGGGTGACCGTGCGCGACTTCAACTCTTATGGTTCCCGGCGTGGGAACGACCGGATCATGACCCGCGGCACTTTTGCCAATATCCGCCTGAAAAACCGCCTGGTGCCGGAGATCGAAGGCGGGTACACGCTCCACCTGCCGGATGAAGAGCAGATGACCATCTTCGAGGCAGCCGGGCGGTACAAGCAGGAAGGGGTGCCGCTGATCGTGCTGGCCGGGAAGGAATACGGCACCGGTTCCAGCCGGGACTGGGCGGCCAAGGGCACTCTCCTGTTGGGAGTCAAAGCGGTGATTGCCGAGTCTTACGAGCGGATCCACCGCTCCAACCTGATCGGGATGGGCGTGCTCCCCCTGCAATTCATGCCGGGTGAGAGCGTCGATGCCCTCGGGTTGACCGGCAAGGAGACCTTCACGATCACCGGGTTGTCCGATCACATGGCCCCGCGCAGCGAGGTCACCGTCCGGGCGACGCGGCCCAAGGCCGGGAGAGGGTCTGGAACGGAGGAGATCGTTTTTAAGGCGATCACCCGCATGGACACGCCGGTGGAGGTGAACTATTACCGCAACGGCGGCATCCTGCATACGGTGCTGCGCCGGATGGCAGCCGAGGCACAGCCAGACCGGGAGTGATGAGCCGGACCCGGCCTGCGGGCCTGGCGACCAAAAAATCGAAGCGGGGTGCGGGCTGTGTATTCAGCCCGCACCCCGCCTGTGATTAACCCCGGCGAAGGTCAGGGTTCCCATAGCTTTTTCAAAAGTAAGCGAATTTAGGGGGGATGGCTGGGCTGCATAGCCCGCCCATCTCCCCTAAATTTATTTTTCAAAACCTGGCTTACGACTTCGAGAAGCCTCCTCAGGGCTCGCGGCCGCCGTTGACCAGGGTGAAGCCCTGGACGAGCAGGCCGAGTTGGGTGAAGAAGGACCACAGCAGGGCGAAGGTGAGCACCCAGGCGGCCACCGTCACCTGGAAGGGCACGCGGTCTCGCGCCTGGTCCACGCGTTGGGCGAGGTCGGCCACCAGTTCCTGGTACTGCTCGACGACGCCGCGCCCTTCCTCCAGGTTGGTCTGTATGTTGGCTACATCGATCGCAATCAGGCCGATGTCGGCCTGGATGATCTCCATGTTATCCGTGGCGGTCTCCAGGCTGGTGTGCATCGATTCAAGAGAGGGGAAGATCGCGTCCAGGCTGGTGGAAACCTGCTGCAGCGCATCGCCCAGGGGCACCTCGGGGTCGTAATCGATGCCGGGCAGGATAGCCAGCGCGCCGAGCACCCGGTCGATGATCCGGGCGCTCTCTTGAGCAGAGCGCAGGGAAGTCTGGGCGGTTTCGAGGGTGCGGGGAAGGTCTTCATCTGAGAGGCTGGCCAGGGTGTCGAGCAGGGGCGTGGTGGCGTCGAGGGTATCGGCGGTGGCGCCGATAGTCTGCTGCAGGTCGGCCATGCTGTCGATCGACTGCACCAGCGAGCGGTGGGCGATCTGCAGCCCCTCGGAGGTGGTCTGCAGGGTGTCATCCAGGAGGGTGAGATAGCCGGTGAGGGTTTCTTCGAAGCGGGGCTTGAAGTACCATGTGCCGGCGATCCCGGCGAGGCTGAAAATGATGCCACCGATGGCAGCGATGATGAAAGCTACGCCGAGGGTCGGGTTGATGAAGCGCTTCA
>CAYMLG010000086.1:0-1154 GCA_964391195.1 uncultured Anaerolineaceae bacterium
TTACCTCACACGGCGCCCGGCAGCCCAGCCCGCCTGTAGGTCCAACCAGACCCGCTCCTCTCCACTATCCACCCGCCCGGCCACCGGCCAACCCCTCCCGACACCTACCGTCGGGGGTATGCCGGTAGTGTGCGGGGCGGGTATGGTTTGCGGAAGGGTAGCGTTCGTGGACCATCAGGGGCGGGTCTGGTCTGCGGGTAAGCGGGGTTGAGCTGAGGATGGTGTGTCTTGGACTGGGGGCTCTCGCCTGAATCGAAGACCCGCCTCTACCTGGTTGGTGCGGGCAATCCCCCCACCATGCCCCTGCGCGGTCGGCGTTCGGGATTACATTAAGAATTGAACCGAACGTACGTTCGATGAGTATGAGAATTACCGGATGATTATCAGGTTTTCCAGGCTCAAGGGAGGACAAAATGGTCAAAAAAGCAGATCTTATCGACTGTATCCAGTTCGCCTATGAGGAAACGCGCACCTTCGCCGGCGGGCTGAGCGAGGCAGAGCGCCTCACCCCCGGCCAGATCGACCGCTGGGCGGCGCGGGACGTACTCGCCCACATAGGGGAATCTGTCCGCCAGGCGAACGAGGCCCGCGCCGCCCGCCTGCGGGGCGAGGAGCCTCCCACCGGTATGAGCAACGATGAAACTTACGAGCGATATAAAAACGACACCTGGGAAGATCTCCAGGCCATGATCCGCCAGGCTTTTGACACAAGTCTCGCCCAGGTCCGGGAACTGGACGAGGATAAGCTGAACGCAGCGGCAGAATGGCTCGGCGGGCGACCGCTGTGGCGCAACATTGCCGGGGCCATCTTCCTGCATCCGGTCATCCACCTCACCCAGGCTCTCATCGACCGGGAAGCGCCTGCGCTGGCCATACAGTTGAACGAGCGCACGGTGGCTATGGGGGAGCGCCTGGATAACAGCCCCGATTGGTTGGGGACGTTCATCTACAACACCGGCTGTTACCACGCCCTATTGGGAGAAAAGCAGCACGCTCTGGAGCATCTCGAGCGCGGCCTCAAGCTGGCCCCGAACCTGCTCCAGTACGTGAAAGATGACCCCGACCTGGCCTCGCTGCAGGACGACCCCGACTTCCAGGCGCTGCTGGACCGCCTCGCAGTCCCCGGTTGAACGGGCGGGGAGAGGGCCAACCCG
>CAYMLG010000086.1:1254-18243 GCA_964391195.1 uncultured Anaerolineaceae bacterium
GCTGCTGGACCGCCTCGCAGTCCCCGGTTGAACGGGCGGGGAGAGGGCCAACCCGATCGCCGGTACTGCCCGAAATTTACGCAACGCCCTTGACAAATTAACCGATTATTAGTAAACTCGGGCACATGGAAAAGACTGTTTCACGCGCATTCCTGGTTGTGGCAACCCCTCTCGCGGGTGGGGTTATTTTTGCCTTCTCGGAGTGCGCCTGCTGACTTTTTCATCCACATCGTTTGAAAGATGGCCACGGTGCGCTCCGCCCGTGGCCTTTTTTTCGCCTCCTTACAGCGACTGGCCGCGGGTACCGTTCCGTGGCCAGTTTATTTGTTTGGAGGTAACACCATGTCCATCCTGAACGCTGATAACCTGGGGCTTTCTTTCGGAGCCTTCGACCTCTTTAAAGGCATAACCGTTTCCATCGCCAACGACTCCAAAATTGGCCTGATCGGGCCCAACGGCGTCGGAAAGACCTCTCTGCTGCTCATCTTCGCCGGGATCAACCAGCCCACCACCGGCCAGGTTCGCCTGGCCCGCGGCCGGCGGATCGGCTACCTGCGGCAAGAGGCCGTAGATGCCTTTGCCAACCGCGAAAACACCGTCTACCATGAAATGCTGGCGATCTTCGGCGAATTGATCGACCAGCAGAACCGCCTGCACGCCCTGGAAGCTGAGATGTCCAGCAGCCAGATATCCGGCGAGCGGTTGGACGCCCTCCTGGAAGAGTACGGTGAGCTCCAGCTCGCCTTCGAGGCCGCCGGGGGTTACGAGTACGAGCTGCGCATCCAGCAGACCCTGGATGGCCTGGGGCTGGGCAAGGAGCACTGGCACCTGCCTCTCAGCCATCTCAGCGGGGGGCAGAAGACCCGCGCTCTCCTGGCGCGCTTGCTGCTCGAAAAACCCGACCTGCTGATGCTCGACGAGCCCACCAACCATCTCGACATCGAAGCCGTGGAGTGGCTGGAACGCACCCTGCGCGACTGGCAGGGCGCGGTGCTGATCGTCTCCCACGACCGCTACTTCCTCGACAACACGGTCAACACGATCTGGGAGATGCACCCAGACGGGATCGAGACCTACCCCGGCGGCTACAGCGCCTACCTGCTCCAGCGCCAGGAACGTTGGGATTACGCCGAACGCGTCTACAAGGAAGAAAAGGAGCGCCTGCTCAAGGAAGTGGACTTCATCCAGAAGAACTGGGTGCGCGCCAGCACCCACGCCCGCGCCCTTGGCCTGCTCCGCCGTCTGACCCGCGACCTGGCCATCATCGAAAACCACGGTGTCCTCGCCCTGCGCAGCGGGAAGAAATGGTCCGAGTACGACTTCGAGACCCAGCGCAAGGCCGACCGCCCGCTGGACGTGGTCGAGGCCGTGCGCAAGGTGAACGCGATCCGCATGACCAACCCTCGCCCCCCGGCGATCAAACCCCGGCTGGCCGAGGCGCAGACCGGGAGCGTGATCGTCCTGCGCGCCCGCCACGCGGTCATCGGCTACCCCGGCAACCCCCTGTTCAAGATCAAAGAGCTGGAACTGCGCCGGGGCGAGTGCGCCGCCCTGATCGGCCCCAACGGCAGCGGCAAAACCACCTTCCTGAAAGTTCTGCTCGACCAGCTGGCGCCCCTCAGCGGAGAGGCCGGGATGGGAACGGGCTCGAGCCTGAAGGTCGGCTACTTCGCGCAGGCGCACGATGGCCTGAACGCGGAGCGCAGCGTGCTCGACGAGCTGCTCAGCCACCGCCCGATGGACGACGAAGCGGCCCGCAGCCTGTTGGCCCAGTACCTCTTCCGCGGGGATGACGTCTTCAAACGGGTGGGAGCGCTCAGCGGCGGGGAGCGGGCGCGCCTGGCTCTGGCCATCCTGGCCACCGAAGGCGCTAACGTCCTGCTGCTGGACGAGCCCACCAACCACCTGGACATCCCCGCCCGCGAGGCGCTGCAGTCCGTCCTGGCGAACTACTCCGGATCCATCTTGCTGGTCTCCCACGACCGCTACCTGATCGACCAGTTGGCGACGCAGATCTGGGAGATCCGCGACGGGGTGCTGGAGATCTTCCAGGGCCCCTACCGCCAGTTCGTCCTGCGCAAAGCCAATGGCACTTCGCCCATCCAGGGGCGCAAGCTGCTGCTCACGCCGAAGCCCATGCAGCGCGACAACAGCCAGGAGACCCGCCGCCGCGCCCTGGCTCTGGAACAGATCGAAGACCGCATCCGCGAGCAGGAGAAGGCCATCCAGCGCCTCTCCCGTGAGCTGGAAAAAGCCGGCATCCGCAGCGGGGCCGGCGACAAAAGCGCCTTCGAGCACGTGCATAAACTGAGCTGGAAAATGGCCCAGGCCCAGGCTCGCCTGGATCAACTCATGACGGAATGGGAGGGCCTGGTCAGGGTCTGAGGAGAACTACAATGGAACCAACATTACTACCCACCCTCCGCTGGGACGGGGTCACCCGCCCCGAAACGCTGACGCCAGGTGAGCGTGAAACCAGAGACCGGCTGGCCGATGCTGCATACCGGGCAGACTGGGAAACCGTGCTCTCCATCCTCGGCCGGCGCCCCAATCTGGCCAACGCCACCCGCCTGGGCGGCGCCTCGCTCTACGCGCCCCTCCACCAGGCCGCATACAACAATGCCCCCGCCGAGGTGGTCGTGGCGCTGATCGGCCTGGGCGCCTGGCGCACCCTGCGCGATCGAAACGGGCAGCGTGCCGTCGATATCGCCCGGGAAAAAGGCCACCAGACCCTGCTCGACCTGCTGGAGCCCGAGATCAAGCGCCCCATTCCAATCGAGAGCGTGCAGGCCATCCAGCAGAACTTCCACACCATCATCCTTGGCCGGGCCGGGGAACTGGTCGCCGAGCATACCCTGCGCTTGCCCGAGCTGGAACCCCTGCTCGAGTACGAGGCCTGCACCGGCTTGTTTCCCGTCCCGGGCATGTATGGCGGCTTCCGCTATTGGTTAGAAGAGCGCTGGGAGAGCGTCCTGCTCATCTGCGAGAGCTGGAGCCGGGTCTGCGGCGGTTGCGGCGAGCGTCACATCGTCACCCCCTACGGCTGCGTCCTGGCTTCACAAGGTTTCGACTAGGGAAAAGTCCCCCTGGATCACCAACCGCTCGCCCCTGGTGATCTCCAATGCCCGCCTGACAGGCATGCTTTCACCGGGCATCACGTAGAAAACCTGGTCGGTTCGCAGCGCCTGGTGGTACGTTTCCAGATCCCCGGCCGCCCGGTCGTTCACCTGAATCGCCCGCAGCGGCTTCATCTCTCGCCAGGCGCCAATGTGCTGAGTGTGCGCCCCACACAGATGGATCATCCCCCCATGCGGGTACAGACCCAACAGCCGCTCGTCATGGGGGGCGACAAACTCGGCATATGATCGGGCCGATATGAGCTGCGTGGTGCAGCCACAAAGCTGCCCGTACCCGGGCGGCTGGCAGCGCTCATGTGGCAGGATGCACTGGAGTTGATCGAGTGGGATATGCTCCAGATACCAGGCGTGCAGCGCGCACAGCACATCGCCGATCACTTTCAGGTCGTGCTTCACCGCCTCTGGCTCCAGCTTCATAGCCAGCAAAATATCCTGCCCGTAGAGGTTCACGGCAACGTTTAGCACGCTGGCAATCGTTGGCAGCCCGAACAGCACCCCGGGCACATCCCGTTCCAGGAAAGCCAGGGCAAAATTTTTCATCTCCTGCCAGGCAGGATGATGCTCCAAATCGGGCGGCTGGAGTCGACCGGGGGGAGTCTGCAGCGGGCGCGCCTGCCAGCTTGCGTCATCCATCTGGAATACCTGCGCGCCGAAAAGATGATCGATGAAATGCACCCCTCGTGGATTGTAGTTGATGCACAGCGGGCGGAAGACCCGCCTGTCCAGGCTTTTCTCCGCCTGTGCCGCCAGCGCGTCCAGCGAGCGGTCCAGCCAGGCCTCCCAGCCAGGTCCGGCGTCTTCGCTGTAGCAGCAGATGCCGGCCAGCATCATGACCTGCTCGGGGGTCTGGCCCTGGTACAGCTTCTCCAGTTGGGCCAGGCCGGCATCACGAGCGGCCAGCAGATCCGGATCGGACAGGATGGATTGGGTCGTAGTCTTCATGCCAACATTCCTTTCAAGTGTGAGCGCCGAGAGCGAGACGCGCCAGGGAAGGTCACGGGAGGGTGGTCACTGCGAAACCGGAGAAAAAGGCGCTGACCTCATTTGCGAACAGCCCAAGCCGGTTAGCATGCCCGCCGGCCCGCCCATGCCAACGCAGCCGGGCGCCATCGTGAAGAATATCGCCATCGAGGATGAAGGCCAATCTATCGCCCTGTGTCTCGACCCGCAGCAGGTGCACCGCCAGCGGGTCGAACTCGGGTAAGGGAAAGCGCTGCACAGCGGGGCCGGCCTCCACGAAACCCTGCGCCCCGCTTTCGCCGTCCAACCGCCAACCGGCGCGCAGGATCTGGCCGGCCTCCCCTTCCAGGCTCAGACCGCAGGCTCCCCCCGGGCGAAGGGCCTGCATCCGCAAGCTAACTTCGGCGATAAAATTGCCTTGCACGGGCTGCGTAGCCAGCGCCTGTCCATCCTCCCCCGGCCGCAAGTTGGCTTCCCCACCGGCCAGCGAGATACTGCCTTTCAGGGCAGTTATGCCATCGAACCCGGATGCATCCGGCAGCGCGATAGGCTGCGGAGTTGTGCTCGGACCGTGGACGACCAGACGCTCGCCTTCCCAATCCAGGCGGTCGATCGCCATCACCCGTTCACCGCTCTCCTTCTGCCAGCGGTGATACACGCAGAAGAGCGTGCGGTTATCTGGGCCGCGCACCACGGAATTGTGTCCTGGGCCGAACACCCCCGCCTCCGGTAGAGTCCGCAGCACCGGCGGAGTCTTCACCCCATCGCAGCACTGCTCCCACTCTCCGTCTTGATCCACACTCTCGGCGACGGCATAGCCCACCCCGTAAGTGTCGTTCTGATAATTTCCGCCGGAGAACATCTGGTAGTAGCGATCATTATGTTTGAGCACGAAGGGCCCTTCCAGGGTATGCCAGCACACGCCCCCCTTCCAGAGGCGCTGCGGATCGAAGATCTGCCAGTCGTAATGAGCCAGGGTGACCGGCTTTGGCTGCTGAGCCAGGGTAAAGGGGTCGAGCATCCGGTCCACGACTGTGCCGGTGCCAACCCGCGAGCGGTCGAGGAAGTCGGCGGCGTAGAACATGAAGCGTGACCCGTCGCTATCGGTGAAGACATGGGCATCGATGGCGAACTTTTCAGCCGTCAACCGCAGGCCACGGTCGGTAAACGGCCCGGCCGGGTGATCTGCGGTAGCCACCCGCAGGTGCATATATTCCTCGTCACCCGTCGAATAGTACAGGTAGAAAACGCCGTTCCAGTAGAACACCTCCGGCGCCCAATAAAGTGGACCTTCCTCCGGCAGGGCATCCATCGCCGGGCCCACCAGGCGCCAATGGACCAGATCTGGCGAGTGAAGGATGTTAAAACAGCGCCCGCCGGGCAGCAGCCCGGATGAATAGCACCAGTATTCGCCGCAGTATTTCAGCACAAAGGGGTCTGGGCAGGAATGAGGATAGACCGGGTTCAGGTAATTCAGAGATGGTTGGCTGAAGTGAGACACAGGATTGTTTCAAACAGCTCCTCTTGATTGGGAAGTGGATTGCATCTTGGTTGAGATACGCCAGACGGCCGGGTATGTTCACCGCTGCAGGTAGCGCAGCAGATCATCGAGCATCAGCGCGGCCGTGGGATGGGTGGTCAGATGAGGACTAAGGCGGAAGGTGGAGATGAGCAGCTCACCCGCGCCAACCCGACGCCGGGCGATCAGGGCCGCGATGCGGTGCAGCCACCCGGCAGCAATCCCGGCGTGCACCTGGTGGGCGAACTCGCTCCGATTCAGGCCGGTGAGCACGTAATCCGGGGTCAGGCCGGCGAAGAGGAAATCGACCAGACCGTCGCAGGGGAGATCCTGAAACAACACATCACGGCAGATCCAGCTCAGGGTGCTGATCCAATCGCCTTGCCAGATGGATTTATGGCGGGGGAGCAGTTTGAGCGTCCCCAGGTAAGTCTGCAGCGCAGTTTTCGTCTCCGCCAGCCAGAGCACCCGCCCACCGGAGAGCAGATACTCGCGCAGTTCGTCGGTCAGGGTGGTGACGACCGCCGCCTGGCAATCCGCCAAACTGTCAGCCGGAGTATAGCCCAACTGCCTCAAACCGGCGGATAGAGCGGGAGGCGCATACAGGCGCAGGGCGGGGTTTGGGATCTCCCGGACGGGGAAGAAGAACAGATCCAGGTGGTTTTGATGAATCTGGCGGCCTTCCCGGTCGATCAACCGGAAGACCAGCCGGAGGCGAGCAGGTCGGGAGACGGGTGGAACCCGGAAGGTAATGGTCCCGGCCGGGATAACCGCAAATGGCGCCGGGTTGAGCTCTGGAAGGATACCATGCAGGTCGAAGGGAGGCTCCAGCTCCCATACCACCCGGCTGCCGTCGAGATCTGCCGGGGAGCCGTGCGCCAGGTACAGGCTCACGGCTGCCTGCTCTCCGGCCCAATAGGCCAACCGGCGCCAATCGGGCACGAGCACATCATCCGCGTTGAGCGCCGCCAGTTGGCAGGTAAACCGCTTGGGGTTCCGGTTCATATCCAGCAGACCGTTCGCCTCCCAGTAGACATCGGTCAGCTCGGTGATTACGTAGCCCGAAAGTTCAGGCTGGCGGCGGATCTGCTCGATCTCATATTTCAAGGCCTCGTACTGCATCCGCTGGCTGGCTTCCAGCAGCCCAGAGAGAGAGGAGAAAGCACGCTCCAGGTGGAAAGCCTGGAAACGCTGCTCGATGCCATGCGGATAAGCCACCCCCTCCCCCCAGTCGAAACCGCTCTCGAACCACCAGGGTTCGCTGCCATCCATCGCGCGCAGGAGCTGCACATCGGGCAGGCCCCAGTTGCCGAATTCGGATACCACCAGCGGCTCATCATGCCCACGGCTGGCCTCGCTCGCCGGCGGATAGGGGTCCGCTGTCCACGGGCGGCGCAAGAATTTGCTCCAGTCCTGGAAACCGCGATAGGGGCGGGCGAAGGTCCAGGGCGGGCGAGAGGCCAGGGATTCAACCCAGCGGCGCCACATCCGGTAGTGGTCGGGGATAGCGGAATAATAGTGGAAGTCTTCGATATCGGTGACCACGTGGTGGTTGCCGCTGCAGGCTGAATTGCCGACCACCAGGCGAGTCGGATCCAGGCGTTTCATGAAGTGGTAAGTTTCCACCAGCCACCGCCGGTGGTCGGGATTGGTGAGGTCGACGCCCCAGCTCTCGTTGACCAGCGTCCAGATGATAATCGACGGATGATGACCATCGCGAGCAACCATGCCTTCCAGGGTCTCCCGGATGCGGCGGCGGGACCGGGCGGTGAGGTCCTGCCAGCTCGGCAGTTCGCTCCAGACGAGCAGCCCCAGCCGATCTGCAGCCTCATAATAGCGCGGGTCGGGGATCTTGATGTGCAGGCGCAGGCAGTTCAAACCCAGGTTTTTGGCCTTGCGAAGCTGGTCTTCGATAAAGTCCAGCGAAGGCGGGGTGCAGTCCAATTCAGGGTAATAATCTTGATCCAGCGCGCCACGCAAATAGATGGGCCGCCCATTAAGCAGAATCTGTCCCTGGCGCGTCTCGATTGTACGAAAGCCGAAAGTGAGCTCAACTGCATCGGGGGACGGACCAGCCAGAGACACGCGCAGCGTATACAGGTTGGGCGTGTCGATATCCCATAGTTGGGGTTGGTATACAGGAAGGATGACCTGAGTCTCGATGGTCACGCTGCGGCTGACCAGGCAGCCCTGCGGAGAAAATACCTCGTAGACTAGCTGCTCCTCGCCCTGCAGCGGCCGGCTCAACTCCACCGCGGCCGAAACCCGCTGCTTGCCGGGGTCTACCCGCAACTTCTGAATGTGACCAGGAGGGCGCGCTTCAATCCACACCGGCTGCCACAAGCCGGATAGCTGCCCATACCAGGCCTGTTTACCGTGCGGGACTTCAGGGAAATGCTCCAGGCAGTCATCTACGCGCACAATGAGGCGGTTAACGCCCCCCCGGACCAGATGGGAGACATCGAATTCGAAGGGCAGGTATCCCCCTTCGTGCTCACCAACCCATTCCCCGTTCAGCCAGACTTCGGCCCGGTAATCGGCCGCATCAAAACCCAGGATGACGGCTCGATCTCCCCAACTGTCAGGCAGCTCGAAAGTGCGCCGGTACCAGCCAACCCCGGTGTAATGGCGCAATTCGGGCGCCTGCGACTGCCAGGGTGCTGGCACTGCCAGATCCAGGCAAGGCGCCTCGTCCAGATGGGAAGGGCTGAGCGAGCCTTGCCGGTCGATTACAAATTCCCAGATGCCATCCAGAGAAATGCGGGTGCGATCCGTCATACCATCAGCTCTTTACCGCGCCAGCCGTCAGACCTTCCTGCATGTAGCGCTGGGCAAAGATGTACAACAGTATGGAAGGCAGGGTCATCATAATCAACGTGGCATACAACTGGGCGACCATTTCGGGCGTCTGAAACTTGCTACCGGTGAAAAATGTCGTTGCCAGCGTCACTGTGTACATATTCCGGTCTCGCACGAACAGCAAAGGAATGAAATATTCGTTCCAGGAGTTGATAAACGAGAGCACCATAATATTGACCAGCGCCGGTATACCCATCGGAATCATGATATTGTACAACACCTGGAGCCCCGAAGCGCCGTCCATGCGCGCTGCCTCGAGCAGGTCATTCGGCACCGTGTCGAAGTAGTTCTTCAGAATCAAGAGCAGGAACGGGGCCTGGAAGGCAGCCATGGGCAGGATCATGGAGAAGTAAGAGTTCATCAGGCCGAAGCGCTTGACAGTAACGAACAGGGGCGAGATGACCGAAGCCAGCGGGATGGTCAGGCAGATCAACAGCGCGTAGAAGAGGAAATCCTTGAACATGAACTTCATCTTAGAAAAGGCAAACGCCGCCAACGATACGATCACGGTAAGGATGGTCCCGGTAACAAAAGCGATAAAGAAGCTGTTGAAGACGACGCGGAACAGGTTGACCTGTGGGTTGTTCAGGACCTCGATGTAATTCCCCAGACCGTTCACGTTCAAAGACTTGGCAACGGCGACACCCAGCGGAGCGAGCCAGATCAACACCAGGGTCAGCAAGATGACCTGGATGAGGATCTTTTGATGGAGTCTGAGCTTGGCGTACATGATGTGCTCCTTTCTACATCTGGCCGCGTGCCCGGTCGTAGAGCTTGATCTGGATGATCGAGAGAGACATGGCCAGCGCCAGGATGAGCATGCCGATCGCCGCCGCGTATCCTGCGTTAAACTCGGTCACGTATTTTTTATACAGGTAAGTATTCAAAAACTCAGTGGCGACCCCCGGGCCGCCGCCGGTCATCAGCATGACGATGTCGAAGGTCTTCAGAGAGCCGATAATGCCAAGGATGATCAGGATCGAGGTGGAGCCATTCACCAGCGGGAAGGTGATCCGGGTGATCATATTCCAAAAATTCGCGCCGTCGATCTTGGCTGCCTCGTAAATTTCAGCCGGAACGGTAAGCATCCCGGCGTAGTACAGCACCATACTGAAGCCCGACCACTCAAACACGTTCACAATCACCAACGCCCACCGGGCATAGCGAGGGTCCCCGAGCCAGGGGACCGCCAGAAAATCCAGATTGAGCTGTCGGAAGAACTCGTTAAACGTGCCAAAGTTGGCGTCGAACATGATACGGAAGATGGCCGCCAGGATGATCGGCGCCATGACCACCGGCATGAAAAACACCGCTTTGATGAGGTTGTGAAAGCGCAGCCGGGCGTATAACAGAATTGCCATGAAAAAGCCGATGACGGTCTGAAAACCGACGCCGAAAGCGAAGAAATGCAGGTGATTGAACAGGGCAGCCCGAATCACCCGATCGGTAAATAACCGCTCGTAGTTTGCCAATCCCACAAAGGTCATGGTAGGGTTCAGCCCATCCCATTTGTGGAAGCTGATATAAAACGTGAAGCCAATGCTGTAGTATAAAAACAGGCCGGACAGGAGGACGATGGGCAGAATGTAGAGATACGGCGTTAGCATGCTCCACTTGAAACGCCTGCGCCGAACCCGGTGGATGGGTTTGGCGATTGAACCTTGTTCTATCGAAGACATAATTCCATCCTTCTGTTGATCACGCCGGGCCACACAGCCGCGCGCCCATAGTCCGGAGAACAGGGAGGGGTGTTTGTGCGGCTGGGCCGCACAAACACCCACTTTGCGAACAGATTAACGCTCGATCGTGTCGGAAACAGCCTGGACGTCTTGCAGGGCTTGCTCGGTGGTCTTCTGACCAGTAGCAACCTCCTGCAAGGCGGTGCCGACGGCTTCCTCCAACTCCGGATAGCGGAAGCGCATGGCGCCTTCTGCATTCGCCAGTTCCTCGATCAGCATGCGCACCGATTCGCGATCTGTTTCGAACGGAAGCTGATCCAGGGTGCGGGGTTCCATCCCTTTGATCACCGGGCTGGCCTGCAGCAGATCGGTGAAGATTTGGGCGCCTTCATCTTTGGTGAAGTAATCGAACCAGAGCCAGGCAGCCGCTTTCTTTTCCTCGGGAGCAGCCGCGTTGATGGCCTGGATCCAGGAAATCGAGGCGGTCGCTTTCGCCGGGTTGGGGCCGATCTGTGGGAACAGGAACGCGTGAGTCTCATCACCCTCGATGGCGGTGCCGATCTTTTCACCGCTCGGCGGCAGTGCGTAGGAACCTACGTGCCAGGAACCGGTGGGGAACATGACCGCGTTGCGGCTGTAGTAGTACTGGTCGCGGGCGTCGGGGTAGGTCGCCAGGCCCACTGCGCCTTCCTGGAACAGGCCATCATCGAACATCTGCTTCCAGGCGTCCATCGCCGCCACCAGGTCGGGATCGGTCCAGGGGATTTCACCCGCTTCAGCCTGGTAGATCTTGCCCGGGCCGAACTGATTGGCAATCATGATGAAGAACCCGGTGATATGCCATTTGTCCTTCGCACCCAGCGCAATCGGAATAATGCCCTCCCCGCTTGCCTTGACGGTGTCGGCGATCGCCTTCAGTTCTTCGTAGGTCGTAGGAGGCATATCCAGGCCCAATTCTTCGGCCAGAGTCACATTATACAGGATGTACTCTTGCGACTCCACGCCGATGGGCACACCAACGATCTTACCGTTCTTCGAAGTCGCTCCCGGGATGGCGACAGGGATATAGATGTCCTGCCAGTCGGCGCCCCACTCGGCGTTCAGGCGCTCTTCCACGGGCTCGGTGAAGTTCTCGAAGCGGTCGACCTGGTTGTTGAAGACCATGAACATATCCGGGCCTTCACCAGCGGACAGAGCGGTAGCCAGTTGTTGGGCGTACTCACCCGCGTCCTGGAACTGCCGGAAATCGATGGTGATATTGGGATACAGCTCCTGGAAACGAGCATACAGGGCGTCAAACTGAAGTTGGGTTGGAACGACTGCCCAGTAGGTTAGGGTAATGGGCTCATCCTGAGGCGCGGGCTCTTCCTGAGGAGCGGGCTCTTCCTCCGGCGCCTGGCCTTGCGGGGCCTCTGTTTCTCCCCCGGCCGGGGGTTGTGCCGGTTCCTGGGTGGGCGTTGGCTGAGCGCAGGCCGAAAGGACCAGACTCAGAACCAGCAGCAGCGGTAGGAGAAAACGAATCGAACGGGACATTTTTTCATCTCCTCTGTTTTGGGTAGGGGTGTTTAAAAACGAAATAGTTGGACTTTCTTTTCTTCCATAGGGGCGTTCAAAAGCGGGGGCAGCATCACCTCCTCCCGGAGCTTCCTCTTATTCCGATCTGGGTCTATAGGTTTGTCTCAATAGGATGTCTTGGGGATAATTGCCAAATTTGCTGCCGAACAGGTTGATACCACCCACGTTTTGTGCGTCTTCTTTGACCCCAATACGCACGACCAGCGGCCCGCTCGCTTCTAGATTCAGTTCATCGAGCTTTACGCTGGACACCTGGACCCCGTCAACAAAGGTGCCTCGCGGGGTCACCTTCCACACCTTGAGCAGGCCCATTTGTGTATTGCTGGTGTCCCACCATGCAGGAGTGAGTGCCCCCCGCTCACCACCGAAATCGGCCGGGCTGGTCCAACTGCCGATCTCGATCTGGTTGATCCACACAGTGATATCGGAGGGCCAGTTGGGGTGATGCAGCGGGGCCTCGGAACAGACCTCGAAGCTGATCTCGACACTCTCTAGAGAAGCATTGTGTACCGGGCGGTTCGGGAAGCGGTATTCGAGATAGCCGTGATGAAACCAGATGAGCTGTGCCCGAAAGCGATCCGGCTCGAAAAAAGCAGAAGGGTCATCCAGATTGCCGATAATTCCCGTTTCACTGAGCAGGCCGCAGGTGAAAGCAACGTTGGCATCGCTGTAACCGCCGATGGGCATCGACACGGTCACCACGATCTCCGTCTCATCCCGTTCCAGAGGAAGCTGAACGGAAATGCGGTCGTACAGCCGGGCGCAAACTTTCTGTACCCCACGCTTCGCCGGTTGGAGGTCGGTCTTTATCAGCCCGGCCTTTTCGAGAATATTGATGTGCATGGTGGAGGTGGATTGGGGAATGCCCAGGGCCTCGGCAATCTCGAGCAGGCTGCAGGTATGATTCCCTAAAAAGCGGAGGATTTCCAGGCGGGTAGCGGAACCGAGCGCTTTGGTAACTGCCTGGATTTGTTCCAGGTCGTGATCCGCTATGGAAAGCTCCAATACGCGCTGGATCGGGAGGGCTTTTTCCGCAAAAGCGCTCCCGTTTTGTTCGTTGCTTGCAGCGTCATGACCGGTGAGAGGTTTTTCTACCATAGGCGGTTGGCAGCTCAATCTATCTGATTCTAAACAGGGAAATATAATATTAAACAGGTATTTATGTTTCGTTAAATTTGATTATACACCTTTTTGAGTTCGAGTCAATAGCGGTCATGGCGCTGTCGGGTACAACCTCGCCTGCCCGGGCTGGAACCCCTGCTCGAGTACGAAGCCTGCACCGGCTTGTTTCCCGTCCCGGGCATGTATGGCGGCTTCCGCTATTGGTTAGAAGAGCGCTGGGAGAGCGTCCTGCTCATCTGCGAGAGCTGGAGCCGGGTCTGCGGCGGTTGCGGCGAGCGTCACATCGTCACCCCCTACGGCTTCACCCTCGCAGCGCAAGGTTTCGTCTAAAATGAGCAAAACACCCTGAGGGCTCGAGGGCTCTCAGGGTGTTTTGTTTTCACTAAGATAGTATGCTTTACGGCAGCGGACGCCAGAGCAGCGAGAGCGCCACCGCCAGGGCGGCCAACAGCGCTCCCGCCGCAGTAAACGCCACGCTGATCTCCATAAACTCTTCCCGGGTCATGTATGTGGTGGGTAAGTTCTGGAACACCTCGTTTAATTCGCTGGCGCTGGTCGCCGAATAGTATTTCCCCCCGGTGATCTCCGCCACCTGGAGCAGCGTGGCTTCGTCGATCCCCCGGCGGAACCCGCCGCCGAAACCGCCAAACCCGCCGCCAAAACCACCACCCCCGCCGAAGCCGCCGCCCCACGGGTCGCGGCCGCAGTTGGGGATCGACTGATTTTCATTCTCTGTGCCGAACCCGATGGTGTACACGCGGATGCCCCGCTCGCGCGCCTGTTGGGCGGCCTCCAAAGGCAGAGGCCCGGTGTTGCTCGCCCCATCGGTCAGCAGAACGATAATATCCGGGGCATACATGCCTTCCGGCCAGGGAGTGGGTTCAGCGCCGGTGTTCGGCAGACTTTCACCCGCAGCGATCTCCCCGTTGATCTCGGCGATGGTCTCCAACGCCTTGATGATCCCGCTCCCAATCGCCGTCCTGCGCCCTACCGACAGCCGGCGGATCGCCGTCTCCAGCAGTTCCTGGTCGGTGGTCGGCTCCTGGACCAGTTCCCCGTACCCGGCAAAAGCCACGATCCCGATCTGCATATGTGCGCTCTGCCGCCGGATGAACCCCAGCGCGGCATCTTCTGCGGCCAGCAGGCGGCTAGGGGCAATATCCTCCATGCACATACTGCGTGAGACATCGAGGGTGAGGATCACCGTCGAGCGCCCTACCGGCACGGTCACCGTCGCCACCGGCCGCCCGAAGGCCAGGATCAGGCTTGACAGGGCCAGCAGGAACAGCGCAAAGGGCAGGTGCTGCCGCAGCCAGGAGCGCTCGGGCAGCGCCGTGCGCACCAGGGCCAGGCTTGAGTAGCGCACGGCATACTTGCGCCGCCTGCGCAGCGCCCATATATACAGTCCGATCAACGCGGGGATGAGCCCCAACAGGAGCAAGAACCCGGGCCACAACCATCCCATCGTGAATACCTCCAGTCCCCCCCGCCACGCTGCCGTCGCGCTCAGGGCACGCGGCCGAACCACAGGAGCGAAATGACGCCCCCGGCCAGCAGGATCAGTATGCTGGCTCCTGCAAACAATGAAGTGATTTCGATCTTCTCCGGTTTGACCACCAACTGCCTGTTCAGGTCCTCGTACACCTGCAGCAGCTCCTCCTCGCTCTCTGCGCTGTAGTATGCCCCGTCGGTGAGGGCCGCAATTTGCTGTAACAGCGGCTCGTTGAGCTGGGTGAACACAGTGAAGCCATTCACTTCCAACTCCGTCCCCTCCGGGCTGCCGATCCCCACGGTGTAGATCCGCACCCCGCGGTTGGCGGCTTCCTGCGCCGCCTGGAGCGGGTCCGGCGGCTCCAGGTTCTCCCCATCGGTAAGCAGGATGATGGCCGCATTCGTGTAGGTCCCTTCAGGGACAGGGGTTGGCGTGACGACCGGCGTGGACTCGGGGTCCTCGGACAGCGTTAAGCCTTGCTCGCTCTCCTCGAAAATAGCCCGGAGCGAAGCCAGGATCCCTTGCCCCAGCGAGGTGCCCCGCTGCGGGGTCAGGCGGTTGATGGAAGTGTAGATCGTCTCATCCTGGTTTGTCGGCGTCTGTACCGAAAAACCGCTGTCGCTGAAAGCCACCACCCCAACCTGCACCGCCGGGGGCTGGCGCTCCACAAAGATCCGCGCCGCCGCTTTAGCCGCTTCCATGCGTGTTGGCTGCAGATCGGTTGCCGCCATGCTCCCCGACACGTCGAAGGCCAGGATGACCGTGCCTTCCACTCGCGGCAGGTTCACTTCCGCCTCGGGGCGGGCCAGGCCAACGATCAGCAAGGACAACGCCGAGAGGAACAGCAGCAGCGGGATATGGCGGCGCAGGCCCGGCGTTTTGCCCCCCGCCGAGCGCAGCAGCCCCAGGCTGCCGTAGCTGGCGGCGAACTGCTGCCGGCGCTTGAGCTGGCGCAGGTACAGGAGGGCCAACAGCGGGATGAACCCCAGGAAGACGAGCATCAGCGGCCAGATAAATGACAGCATCCCCAACTCCTCACCTTCGGCGCTGCTGCCGCAGCTTCGCAAAGCGCAGGATCGCCCGCACCATATCTTCAGCGGTCGACAGCGACAGCACGTCCACCCCGGCCTGGCGGAAAGCCGCGTTCAGCCCCGCTTCACGCTGCCGGGCCGCTTCGGCAAAGCGGGAGCGGAAACGGGCATCGTGCGTGTCCACAAAAAGCTGCTCGCCCGTTTCGGCGTCTTCCATCACGATCAGGCCTACATCCGGCAGCTCCACCTCGGCCGGGTCGTACAGGCGCACGGCCAGGACCTCGTGCCGCTGGTTGAGCAGGCTCAGCGGGCGCTCCCAGCCCGGTGCGCTGATGAAATCTGAGATGATGAACACCAGCGAGCGCTTCTTGATGGCGTTCAACCCGCCCCGGATCAGTGGGCTCAGATCCGTAAATCCCGTCCGTTCCACCGGTTTCTGCTTCAGCAGATCGTTGACCAGGCGCAGCACCTGCATCCGCCCGCCGCGAGCGGGGATGGTGAGGTCAATGCGGTTGCTGTAAAATATCGCCCCCACCCGGTTGCCATGCCGGGTCAACAGGCGCGCCAGGGTGGTCACGAAATCGATCAGCACCGACCGTTTATGGCTCTCCACCGTGCCGAAATCCACCGAAGGGCTCAGGTCGAGTAAAAACCAGGCCGTGATCTCCCGGTCTTCCACGTACTGCCGCACGTAGGGTGAGTCCATGCGCGCGGTTACATTCCAGTCGATGTAGCGGATATCATCCTCCGGCTGGTACTCGCGCAGATCGGCGAAATCCACCCCATAGCCGTAGAACAGGCTGCGGTAATCGCCCTGGAGCTGCCCGTCCAGGCGGCGGATCACCTGCCAGTCCAAACGCTGGAGGATGCGTTCAGGCGTTAACGCGGAGCCTGGAGTGCTCATGCAGGGGTACCACCGGCATCGGGATACGGTCGAGAATCTGGTTCAGTAGATCGTCGCTGGTCACGTTGTCCGAGAGAGCCTCATAGGAGAGCACCATGCGGTGTCGCATCACATCCAGGGCCATATCACGCACGTCCTGCGGCAAGACGTACTTGCGCCCGCGGACGAAGGCCAGCGCTCTGCCGGTGAGGATCAGGTTGATCGAGGCCCGTGGGCTGGCTCCGAACAGGATGTACCGCTCCAACTCCTTCAAGCCGATCTCTCGCGGCTGGCGGGTGGCGGTCACCATGCGCACCGCATACTCGATCAGGGCCGGGTCGGCGTACACGCTGTCGACCGCCTGCTGCAACCCCACCAACTGCTCGGTGGTCAGCACCTGCTGCACCGCCTGCAGGGCGCTGGTCATCCGTTCGACGATCACGAACTCTTCCGTGGTCGTGGGGTAGCCGACCAGCACCTTGAGCATGAAGCGGTCCACCTGGGCTTCAGGCAGGGGGTAGGTGCCTTCCGTCTCGATCGGGTTCTGAGTGGCCAGCACCAGGAAAGGCTCGGGCACCTTGAAGGTCTCGCGGCCGATGGTCACCTGCCGTTCCTGCATCACCTCCAACAGCGCGCTCTGCACTTTGGCCGGCGCCCGGTTGATCTCGTCGGCCAGGAGCAGGTTGGTGAACACCGGGCCGAGGGAAGTGTTGAACTCGCCCGTCTTCTGGT
>CAYMLG010000087.1:0-18201 GCA_964391195.1 uncultured Anaerolineaceae bacterium
AGCGTTGCTTGGCGAAGCGACCATAGACCTCCCCGACCTGGTGATGCGATCCTTCACCGGACGGTATTTTCCGGCGTCGGGCGACTGGCGTCGCTAGGGCTCCGCCGAGATCCTTCGCCTGGCGATGCCTGCGACGCTGTGCGTCGTCCATCGCCGCTCAGTACACTGCCAACTAAATACCGTCTACAGGGAAGCGCCCCTCTTATATGTCAGCCAGAGTGGCAAGCTTCGCGTCGCCCAGCGCAGCGACCGAAGGATCTCCGATGCCCGGGGGATGAGATCCTTCGCCTGGCGATGCCTGCGACGCTGCGCGTCGTCCATCGCCGCTCAGGATGACATGCGGGGGGGCCCTCCGGAGAGAGCGTAGTGACAGTATTTAGTTCCCTGAGTACTCAGGATGACATACGTGATGGAATCCTCCTGAGGGAACTTAGCGACAGCATTTTGTTTGCAGGGTACTGAGCACAAGTCTGTGTGCCGCGTAGTTAAGTCCTGCTTTATGCTGAACGGCTAGGCGCTCAGCCGGGGCTGCGGGGCGAGGGCGGTGCGCTCGTCGGTGATAATGGCGATATCCGGGTGGTCTTGCAGCAGCGTGACCGGATAATCCACCCTCACCTCCCCCATCACGGCTATGCGCAGAACCGTGCGCTGCCACTCCCCTCCCTGGCAGTACAGGCGGATGCGCCGCGCCCCATAGATCTCCCTCATCCCCAATGTCACCGCCATCGGCGGCATGGCCGCCGGGTTGCCGCCCGTGGAGCGGATGCTGTTCATCACGATCGTCTCCGGCTCCAACTGCACCACCCTCGTCCGCGACAGGCGGAACTCCTCGGGAGTGATCTTGTACCAGCGGGAGACCGGCGCTTCGTTGAAGGCCACGTGCCCGTGATAGCCCACCCCGCCGTAACATGTGTCGATCCCGCCCACCGCTTCGATCCGCTCGCCGATCCAATCCAGGCGCAGCGGGTCGGGGAAGTGGACCTGCTCGGGTGGGATGCGCAGCTCCTCGTCCAGGCAGTCGATCAGGCGCTTCTGGATGAAACCGCGGAAGCTGAGCGGGTGGCAGTCGGGGACCAGGCGGCCCTGCCAGTCACAGTACTCGTCCATGTGGAAGGTGAACACATTCTTCCAGGAGATGCGCTCGCGGTTGCAGATCTCCACCAGCAGCGGATACTGGTCCACCGGCCCCACGGGCAAGATCAGGCGGGTGGGCTGGCCCCGGCGGTTGTTCTCCTGGATCTCCGCCGCGATCGAACGGGCGAAGTGGTTGAACAGCGCCGGGAGGTCGGGCAGGATTTCGAGGCGGACTTTGGCAAACCGCCTCAACTCGTCTGGGGGGAGGGTCAGGTAGTCGGGGAGGTTGATCATCACAAGCCCTTTGCCGGTCGAGAGGGGACCGGAACAGAACCCACTCTGCGCTCGAAGTTGCGGGCGTAGATCTTTTCGAGTACGGGCGGGGGGAGATGGATGCCGCGCAGCCTTTGGCCGGAAAATACGGAGGCGATCCCGATGCCTGAGGGGAAGGGGAGGTCCCAATCGGTTTCGAGGAAGGCGCGCACCAGCCAGGGGCCGCCTACTTCGCGCTCCAGGTCGAAACCGGTGGCCGGGTCGAGCAGCGGCACCGCGCCGATATCCGTGCCATAGATCAGCCGGTCCTGATAATCGATGAAGAACTGCCGCGCCGAAGCGGGATCCTGGCTGAGTTCCACGTAACCCTGGACTGCGGGGGTCAGGTCGAAGGCGATGGAAGGGTGGGCGTCGAGCAGGCGGCGGGCTTCAGGCAGCTCGCCCCACAGGAAGAGGAAATGGGCCAGGATCAGGTTGAGGCGCGGGTGGCGGGTGAGGATGCGTTCCAGGGCGGCGTACATCTCCTGGCGCGAGGGATAAGGCTCGCCGGCAAAAGACCAGGGGTCCAGGCCGCGGCGGGCCGGATCCCAAAAGCGGGGAGCGTCGGCCAGGTGGAGGATGACCGGCATCCCCTGGTCCTCCACCCAGGAAAAGAACGGCGTGTAGAACGGGCCATCCAGCGCTCCGGGGAGGGCGATGTAAACAAAGGGCTTGCCCTCCCACATCTTGATCCCGTCGAAACCCGCCGCCTGGATGGCCTGCGCCTGTCGCACCAGGTCTGCAGGGGTCATGGGCTCGCCGCGCAGGTGAGGGGTGTAATCGAGCGAGCCAAAAGCGTAGGCCCGGCCTGCGGAGGCCTGCTTGAAAGCCAGGGCCTCGGCGTTGAGCGTCCCCCCATGATCGAAGTCGTTCAGGGAGAGGGCGTTGCAGCGCCCCACACCGGCAGCCTCCAGGGTATCCCAAATCTGAGACGGCTGGAACCCACGCCAGACGTGCAGGTGCCCGTCGAGGATGGGGAGCTTGGAAAACTCGCTGAACTGAAACCCAGGCTGCTCTGGCATGGCGCATCCTCCGTGGAGATAGCTCTATTATATCAAATTATGAGGGAGGAATGATCATCTATCCAGGATAGATGATCATTTTCACAGTCGAAATGATCAAATTCATGGGTTTTCCTTGAAGGTTTCTGGTTGACAAAGCGGGCTATTTAATGCTACTATAGACTATATCGTAACCGTACTCGTCTCCCCACCAACAAATCGAATAAGCCAGGTTGAGAGAGGCTTATGCACGGGATCGGAATCGTCGGATCTGGGAATAACGCCCGCGCCCATGTAGCTGCTATCCGTTCGAATAGCAGGGCCAGACTGGCCGCCATCTGTACCAACGACCCGGAACAGGGGAGGGCGCTGATGGCGGATTTGGGTCGCGAGGCGACCCTGTACACCGATCTCGAGCGCATGCTGGCCGACCCGCAGGTGGAGATCGTGCTGATCTGCACTCCCAATCACCTGCACGCCTGCCAGGCGGCGCAGGCCGCCCGGGCCGGCAAACACTTGCTGATCGAGAAGCCGGTGGCGCTGAACCTGGAAGAGCTCCGCAATCTGCAGCAGGCCGTGACCGAGGCAGGCGTGCGGACCCAGGTCTCGTTCGTGCTGCGGTGGAACCCTTACCTCCAATTGGCAAAAAAGCTGATCGCCGGTGGCGCCGTTGGGGAGGTGTTCATGATCGAGACTTGCTACTGGCACAGCACACCCCGAGCCGGCCCCGGACACTGGATGACCACGCGTGAAAAGGCCGGCTCTGTGTTTTTAATGGGTGGCTGCCACGCCCTGGACGCCGCCCGTTGGCTGGCAGGCGCCGACATCGTCGAAGTGTCGGCCTTCGGCACGCAGGGGATCGGGAAGGAATGGTACGAATACCCGCACACGGTGGAAGCCCTGGTCCGTTTCGCCAATGGGGCCATCGGGCGGGTGTCGGCCAGCATGGGCTGCGTGATGCCCTACGCCTTCAACGTCACGGTAATGGGCAGCCAGGGCACGCTGCGCGATAACCACCTGTGGTCTGCCTGGTTCCCCGGGCAAAGCGATTACGCCACCATCCCCATTCAGCTCCCCACCAGCGGCTCTGTAGACGACCACCCGTTCGCCCCCGGTTTGGAACACCTGATCAACTGCATCGAATCTGACAAAGAAACCGACATCAGCCTGGCAAGCACCATGAACGTCCACGAAGCGCTGCTGGCGATCGACCGGTCGGTTGAGAGCAGCCGGCCGGTGCAACTGCCGCTCGAGTGACCGCCCTCGGCGCTCCGCCCGAGGCTTCTGTAAGAGAGGAGGGCCGGAAACAGCACAAATTCTACCCGGCACAACTGTGACAATCCGTCAATAAGGAAACTGATTGTTTTGTGGAGGAGACAACCAATGTCCAGACATCGAACTTCAGCCATTCTGCAACTGCTGCTCGTGCTGATCCTGCTGGTCAGCGCGGGCTGCGCCACACCGGCGGCCCCCACCGCTGCGCCCCCGGCCGGAGATAGCGAGCCGGCCGAGGCTGAAGAACCGGCCGGAGCACCAGCCGAGGCTGAAGAACCGGCCGAGGCAGAAGAGCCGGAACCCCCCGCCGCCGAGGAGTCTAAGCCGCTGCGGGTGGCGTTGTACGCCCAATACATCCAATGGTTCCCCCTGGAGCAGGCGCTCAAAGACTACCAGGCCACTCATCCCGGATTCGAATACGAATTCCTCACCCTGCCCGCCGAAGAGCAGGCCTACGCCGCCCTGACCCAGAAGCTGCAGCTCGACGCGCAGCGGGAGACCGCCCCCTACGATGTCATCTTCGGCCCCACCCCGTTCATCGAACCCAGCTTCCTGGCCAAGCTCGGCCTGCTCGAGCCGCTGGACGACCACTTCCCCCAGGAGACCTGGGATGACGTCTATCCCAGCGTGCTGACCGAGATCAAGTACACCGGCGACGGGAAGATCTACACCTACCCCTTCTGGTCGGACGTGTTCGGCCTGATCTACCGCCCGTCGATGCTGAAAGAGGTCACCGGCAGCGACACGCCCCCCGAAACCTGGGATGAGATTTTGAGCATGTGCCAGCAGGCCAAGGAGAAACTGGGCGACCAGGTGAGCTGCTTCGGCGCCGACTGGAAATTCTCCCACCGCTTCTTCATGCCGGTCCTGGGCACATTCACCGAGCAGATGTACACCCCCGACGGGGTGCTGAACCTGGAAGGCGAGCCGACGCTGAAGACGCTGCAGTTGATCAAAGAGCTCTACGAGTACATGCCGGCGAACTCGGCCGAAGCCCTGGGCTCTTCCAAGACGTTCCAGGCGAACGGCGTGTTGATGATGACCTATTGGCAGGCCCAGGTGCTGCGGGCGATCCAGGCGAACGTGCCCGCCGACGATGTGGTCATGACCAGCTTCCCTCGGGGCACTAACGAAAACACCATTTTCTGGACCGGCGGGGCGATCATCCCCAAGTACTCGTCCAACATCCCCGGGGCGATCACCTTCATCAAGGAGATCCTGCACACGCAGGAGATGATCGACATCTCGTACCTGGAGAACTACAAGATCGTGCCGTTCAAGTCGGTGGCCGAGAACTACGAGGCGCAGGGCAAGCTGCCGGAGTGGGCGCCGGGGTTGATCGGCCTGCTCGAGGTGGCGCAGCCGATCCCTTCCAACGAGTACTACCTATCCTTCGAGCAGCCGATCCTGGGCGAGGAACTGGAGAAGATGCTCCTTGCAGGGCAGTCGCCCGAGGAGACCCAGGCCAATATCATCGCCCGGCTCCAGGAAGAGTTGGAAAGAGCCAAATAACCTGCACGCGAACCGCTTGCCTGCAGAGTCCCCCACTGCAGGCGAAATCTCTAGAGGCAAACCGGAGTTTGCCTCTAGAGAACCTTTTTTACCGCTCTCATCCATCCGCCTGGTCTGACGAGGAGTTTCTATGGATTTATTGGAAGCAAAGCCGCTCCCGGTTCGCCAGACGAAGACCGGCGCCAGTCTGATCGCGAAAATCTGGAAGGGCAGGCTGGCTTACCTGCTGCTGGCGCCACTGATGTTCTTTTACGGCGTGTTCGTCCTCTACCCCAGCCTGCGCACGATCCAGTTCGTGTTCATGCGGTATGAGTTCCTGCGCCCCGACCGGGTGGGTTTCTCGGGCCTGGATAACCTCATCCGCTGGGTCCAGGATCCGCGCGTCCTGGAGACGACCTGGGTTACGGTCAAGTTCTTCCTCATGTACGTCCCGGCCAGCACGCTGCTGGCGCTGCTGGTGGCGCTGGCGCTGGACCGGGTGGCCAGGGTGAGGCTGGCGACCATTTACCGCACGATTTTCTACCTGCCGGTCGTGCTCCCGGCGGGGATCATTTTTATCGTCTGGACCTGGATCTTCGACCCCACCTGGGGTGTGCTGAACACCATTATCTGGAATCTGGGCATCCCCTGGCCGTGGACCAAATGGCTGGCCGCCCCGGAATCGGCGCTGGCCTCGCTGGCCTTCATGAGTGTGTGGCGCCTGATGGGGGTGACCATGCTCCTGTTCCTGGTGGGCCTGGGGACGATCTCCAACGAGATCCGCGAAGCGGCCCGCATCGACGGGGCCAGCGAGTGGCAGTTGATCCGCTACATCGAACTGCCGCTGCTGATCCCAACGTTCTTGATCATCCTCACCCTTCGCCTGCAGGTGCTGGGGATGGTGGAGGAGCCGCTGGTCATGACTCAGGGGTCGCCGGTGCGCTCGACCATGACTTACGGGCTGCAGGCGTATTACATCAGCTTCCGCGATGGCAACTGGGATATGGGCTATGGCAGCACCTGGTTCATCATCCTCGGCATTTTCTCGGCCATCGCCGCGGCGGCAGCCTGGAAGCTGATGCACTCCGAAGAGAACTAACGAGGCTGCCATGACCACCACATCCAGGCCCATTTATCCGATCTTCGCCCGCCGCCTTTCCTCGGTGTTGAAACACGTCTTTTTGCTCAGCGTGGCGTTCTTCAGCCTGGCGCCTCTGCTGTGGCTGCTCAGCATCGCGTTCCGCCCGGTGGAAGAGACTTACGTGATGCCGATGAAGCTGCTGCCCTCGACGCTCACCCTGGAGAACGCCTACCTGGTGATCCAGATGCTCCCCAAGCTGGTGATGTTCTACCGCAACAGCTTTATTATCACCGGCGCTTCGGTGGCGCTGGTGCTGATCATCTCCTCCCTCTCGGGGTATGTGTTCGCCCGGATGAAGTTCCCCGGCCGGGATTTGATCTTCTGGCTGGTGGTGATTTCGATGTTCATGCCGAAGAGTATGTCGATCCCCGGGCTGTACGAGGTGCTGCAAAAGATGGATTTGCTGGACACGACCACCGGGCTGACGTTCGCCTATACCGGGTGGTTCCTGTCGTTGAGCATCTATATCATGCGCAGCGCGTTCACCGCCATCCCTAAGGATCTGGAGGACGCGGCGGTGGCCGATGGTTGTTCTCCGCTGCGCCTGTACTGGCAGATTATGATGCCGCTGGTCACTCCGTCGCTGGTGACGGTGACGATTCTGACTTTTGTGCCGATTTGGGGGGAGTATTTGTACGCGTTCACTTTTTCGACGACGCTGGATTCGATGCCGATGTCGATCGGGGTGCAGTTGCTGAAGCCCTCCCCGGCATCCGGCGATTGGACCTTCCCGGTGGCGTCGATGGCGATCCTGATCAGCTTTATCCCGCCGCTGTTGGTGTATTTTGGGCTGCAGCGTTGGTTTACTAAGGGCTTGATGGAGGGCGCGCTGAAGTTCTGAGTGAGTTGGCGGTTTTGGATTCACCACAGAGATCACAGAGAACGCAGAGAGCTGCTGAGCTTGCGGCAGCCCCCATCCATGTCATCCGGAGCGGCGACAAAGAGCGTCCTTAGCGGAGAATCTCATTCACCGTGTAGCAGGAGATCCTTCGGTCGCAAAGAACGCTCCCTCAGGATAACAGGTGGGAAGGTGGACGGACCAGGCGCGTAGCGCAAGATGCCGATCTTGCGGGCGCGTAGCGCAACCAGAGGGGCGGGTCTTTGATTCTAGCAGCGGGGTCTTACCTCAAGCGGCGCCTGTCAGCTTAGCCCGCCTATGGATCAAATCAGACCCGCCCCCAAGCATGCGCTGAACATGCCGTGCATGTCATGCCACGTCATCCAACCTCCAAACCACGGCCCAACCCGAATGTTGTTGGATAGGCGGGCTGCCGATTCCCCCACCTAAATTCGAAATCCGCAAATTCGAAATTCGAAATTCAAAATCCGCGCTTGACAAGCGACCGGCGGTCGCTTATAATCCCATGAGCGACCAGTGGTCGCTTATAGGAGTCAAGCATGCCTAGAGGAATACCACTCACCGAACAAGAACTGGAAAAACGGCGCAGCGAAATTTTCGACATCGTTGTGCCTCTCATCCTGCGCAAAGGCTTTCAGGAGACCTCGATGCGCGAGATCGCCGAAGCCGCCGGCATGGGAAAGTCCACCCTGTACGATTATTTCAAGACCAAGGACGAAATCCTGATCTTCATCCTGGAGAAACAAATCTCTGAGATGGTCGATCAGGCCCAGAGGATCGCCGGGATGGACCTCCCCCCCGAAGACCGCTTGCGGCGGATCATGGAAAAACACCTGGCCCACCTGCAGGCTAACCGGAACCTCAACTCCCACCTCACCTTCGAAGCCCAGCGCCTGAAGCCCGAGAGCCAGAAGCGGATCCAACAGCGGCGCTACGAATACCAAAACCTGGTGGCGGAGGTCATCGAAGAAGGCATCAACAAGGGCTGCTTCCGGCCGGTGCAACCCCTGAACGCCGCCCGCCTGCTGATCAACTCCGTGCTCGCCGTCCTGTACACCTCCCGCCCCATGGGCGCCCCGGAGGACATGATGGCCGAAGCAGTAGATCTCTTTCTTTATGGGATAACAAGATGAAAAAGTACATTCTCCCCCTCTCTGACCCGGCCGCCGACCTGGAATCGGCTGGCGGCAAGGGGATGTCTCTGGCCAGGATGCTGGCCGCCGGGCTGCCCGTGCCGGACGGTTTTCACGTGACCACAGCCGCCTACCGCAGGTTCGTGGCTGAAAACGGAATCCAGGCCCGCATCCTGGAGACGCTGCGGGGCGCCAACCCCGCCGACTCCGCCGCGTTGGAGGCCGCCTCCGCACAGATCGGCGCCTTCTTCGCCGCCGGGCGGATCCCACCCGAGATCGCCGAGGCGATCACCCAGGCATACGTCGCGCTGGGAGAACCTGCCGTGGCGGTGCGCTCCTCGGCCACCGCCGAAGATTTGCCCGGCGCCTCCTTCGCCGGGCAGCAGGAAACCTATCTCAACCTGCGCGGCCCGCAAAGGGTGCTGGAGGCGGTGAAGCAGTGCTGGGCCTCGCTGTGGACCGCGCGGGCCATCGCTTACCGCTTGAAGAACGAGATCGACCAGGAGGCGGTGGCCCTGGCGGTGGTGGTGCAGGAGCTGGTGGACGCCGAAGCCGCCGGTATCCTGTTCTCCGCCAACCCCGTCAACGGCAAGCGCGACGAGATGTTGATCAACGCCGCCTGGGGCCTGGGAGAAGCCGTGGTCTCCGGCGCGGTCACCCCGGACACGCTCACCGTGAAGAAGGAGAGCGGGAAGGTGCTCCGCCGGGAGACGGCCGAGAAACGGGTGATGACCGTGCGCACCGCAGACGGCGTCGAGGAAAAGCCCGTTCCCCCGGACCGCCAGACACAGCCCGTGTTGGACACGGCGCAGGTGAAGGAACTGGCCCGGCTGGCTGTGACGATCGAGCAGCATTACCAGATGCCGATGGACGTAGAGTGGGCCCTGGCTAAGGGGAAGTTCTACATCCTGCAAGCCCGCCCGATCACCGCCCTGCCGCCCGAATGGAAGGCCCCCGAGCCAAACACCATCTACGCCCGGGGCAGCCTGGCCGAGCACACCCCCAGCCCGGTCACACCCCTGTTCGCTACGCTCGGGTTGGAGATCGCCAACCAGGCCACCGAGCGGATGTGGGAACGGCTGCTCGGACCCCGGTACCGGACGCTGATGCCCGAGGATGGCATGTACCAGCCGGTCAACGGGTACGTGTTTGGCGGGGTGCGCATGCGAATCGGGAATATCCTGCCGATCATCGTCATGTCACTCTCACAGGTCAAGCCCGTCTTCACAGACAGCGTGGGCCGCTGGCAGGCGGCCCGGGAAGAGCTGCGAGCGGTAGTGGACGAATGGGAGCAGAAACCGGTCGAGACGCTCTCTCCCTCCGGCCTGTTGGAGGGCGTGCGGGTTGTGTTCGGGGCTGCCTGCCGGTACTTCACCGCCATCCAGAGCACCCTGCCCGCCGCTTCGAGCAGCGAGGTGCTGTTCACCCGCTACTACAACAGCCTGGTCCGCCGCAAGGGCGACCCCGAGGCGTCGGCCTTCTTAGTGGGGTCCGATACCTTCGCCCTGCAGAGTGAAAAATCTCTGTTCGACCTGGCCAACAGGGCCCGGAGCCACCCGGCCCTGGCGGAGTATCTCGTGCAGCGAGAAACCGGAGACTTGGCGAGGGACCTGGAGCGGGAGACCCCACCCGCGGGGGTCCCGGCCGAGGCCTGGGCCGAGTGGCGGAGCCGTTTCCAGGGGCACCTGGCGGAATTCGGGCGCACGGCTTACGAGTTCGATTTCGCCATCCCCACCCCCCAGGAGACCCCTGGGCCGGTGCTGGCCGCGGTCAAGGGTTATCTGAGCGGAAAGGCCGGGGATCCTTACCGGCGGCATGCGGAGATGGTTGAGAAGCGGGAGCAGGCCACGCAGGCCGTGCTGGAGCGGATCGGCCCGCTGCGCCGGGCGCCGTTCCTGAAGCTGCTGCGCTGGGCACAGGAGACGAACCCGATGCGGGAGAACTCCATCTACGACATGGGCATGGGCCACCCGCTCATCCGGCGCATGTTCGCCGAGCTGGGCCGCCGCCTGGCCCAGGGCGGGGCGATCGAACTGCCCGAGGATATCTACTGGCTGGAGGGGCCTGAACTCGAAGAGCTGCTCGCCCGGCTGGAACAGGGCCAGCCCCTGCCCGACTGCTCCGCGCCCATCCCGGAGCGCAAGGCGCAGCACCGGGAGCAGCTCAAGTTCACGCCGCCGGTGATGATGCCCGAGCGCTCCGGCTTCAGGCGCCTCGTCCACGGTGGGGAGGCTGAGACCAAGGACGGCAAGGTGATGCTGAAAGGGGTGGGCACCAGCAGCGGGAAGATCACCGCCCCGGCCTGCGTGCTGTTCGGTCCGGAAGATTTTCCCCGCTTGAAGCCGGGCGATGTGTTGGTGGCGGTTACCACCACGCCGGCCTGGACGCCGCTCTTCGCCCTGGCCTCGGCGGTGGTTACCGATATCGGCGGGCCGCTCAGCCACAGCAGCATCGTCGCCCGTGAATACGGCATCCCGGCGGTGATGGCCGCCCGCACGGCGACACGAGCCATCCAGAACGGGCAGCTGATCACAGTGGACGGCAGCGCCGGCACGGTGACGCTCGAAGAGTAACACCCCTCGTGTAATGAACGTGGCTGGGCAGCCCACCCACGTTCATTACACTTATCCTATTCCAATCCCTCTTCGCTCTGGATAAAGTGCATGAACACTTCCACCACGCGGGGGTCGAAGTGTTTGCCGGACTGCTCGAGGATGTAGGCCAGGGCCTTGTCCTTCTCCCAGGCCTTGCGGTACGGGCGGTCGGAGCGGATCGCGTCCCACACGTCGACCACGGCGAAGATGCGCGCCGCCAGGGGGATCTGCTCCCCTTTCAGGCCGCGAGGATAGCCGCTGCCGTCCCACTTCTCATGGTGGCAGTAGGGGATGTCGAGGGCGCCGTGCAGGTAAGCGATGGGCGACAGCAGCTCGTAGGCGTAGGTCGGATGGCGGCGCATCACCTCCCACTCCTCCTCGGTGAGCGGGCCGGGCTTGAGCAAGATATGGTCGGGGATGCCCATCTTGCCGATGTCGTGCAGCAGCGCTCCACGCCTCACGTGCACCAACTCGTCCTCCCGGAAGCCCATCAACCCGGCCAGCTTCAACGTCAGATCGGTCACCCGCAGCGTATGGCCCTCCGTCTCTTTATCCCGCAGGTCCAGCGCCCGCGACCAGCCTTCGATGGTCGTCTCGTAGGCCAGCAGCAGATCGACGTTGGAGCGCTGCAGGCTGCTGAGCAGTTCGGCGTTATCCAGGGCGATGGCGGCCTGCCCGGCGAGGGCATCCAGGAACGAGAGCCAATCCGCATCGCGGGCGAACATACGGCGATCGAAAATCTCCAGCACTCCCTTCACCTGGCCCTGGGCGATCAGCGGCACCGCGTAATAGGTGGTGAACCCCTCGTTCGCCAACGCCTGGCACCGCTCCCCAAACCCGGGATCGACGCGCAGGTCCGGCACGTAGATCGTCTGGCGCTCCAACGCCGCCCGCCCGGCATGCCCGCTGCCCAACCGGAGTCTGCTGCGGCTGATCTCTCTTCCGTTGAAACCGCGCCCGGCAGCATATTCCAGCGCCTGCAAGTGGGGGTTGACCAGCAGCACATCTGCGGCGTCCACCTTGAGCTGGTTGATGACCTGGTCCAGCAGGATATTGAGCGTCACCCGCAGGTCCATGCTGGCGGTGATGGACATATCGATCGTGCGCAGACTGTTCAACTGCTTCAGGCGCTTCTCGGTGAGTTCGTACAGCGTGACCCGGTAGATGGCGTTGGCGGCCATATCGGCGATAGCCTCCAGCAGGTGCACCTCCTCCGGAGAAAATGGCCGGCGCCGGCCGGTGATCATCACCCCAATCGTCTCCCCGTCGGCGATGAGCGGCACCCCGCACAGCGCCTTGCCCTTCGAAACCGGCCAGCCGGGCAGCAGGTTGGGCTCGGCGGAGGCGTCATCGCACAGGTAAGCCTGGGAGGAGCGAATAATGATCCCGCTGATTCCGTGGCCGATGGGGAAGCGCCGGTCGAGCTGGCTCTGCGCCTCGCCGGTAGCGCATTCCACCACCAGCTCTGTCCGGCCGCGGTGCGCCATAATCAGCGCTCCGCTGGTGGCTTCCAACAGCCGCTCCACCTGGGTCAAAACCACCGGCAGCATCTCCTGGCGCGTGGCGGCCTTGCGCAGGGCGGCCGAAACGGCGATGATTGCCTCCCGTTCCAGGTCGTGCTTGCGACGGTCGGTAATATCGTCGAAGGTCATGTACACATAAGCCGGGGCCAGTTCGCCCGGCCGGAAGACTGGCACGGTGGTGGCTTCGATCCACCGGTATTCATCCCGGCGCGGGTTGTAGAAGGCCAGGGTCATCCCCCGGAACTCTTTTCCGGTGTTGAGCGAGATCAGGCCGGGAAAATCCTTCACAGGGAGTTCGGTGCCGTCCTCGTTGATCGCCTTCCAGTTCGCGGTGGCCGGGTCGGCGTCGATCAACTCTTCCAGGGTGTAGCCCAGGATATTCTCAGCAGCCCGGTTGGCCGAGATGATGCGCCCCTCCGCCGAGAGGTACATCACCCCCTGGTCGATCGTCTCGAACAGCGTGCGGTAGCGCATCTCCGCTTCACGCTGCTGGGCTTCGGCCTGCACCCGGGGCGAGATATCGCGCAGCATGATGGTGCACAGCGTCTTCCCGGCGACCTCATACTTCAAAATGGAGGCTTCGAGCGGGAATTCCTCGCCGTTGGCGCGCAGGCCATAGGTGCAATCGCACATCATGCGTTTGCTATCCGAGCCGGTGATGAATTCCTGAACCAGAATGGTGTGGATCTGCCGGTAGCGCTGGGGGAGGAGCAATTCCACCGGCCGCCCCAGCACCTCGTCGGATGAATAGCCGAAAATCTCTTCGGCGGCGGGGTTGAAGAGCACGATCCGCCCCTGGGCATCGATGCTGATGATGGCCTCCAGCGCCGAGTCGATCAACCCCGCAAGCTGGAGCTGGCTATCGCGCTGGGCTTGATGGGCCAGCACCTGGGAGGTGATATCGCCGATAAAGCCTTCCAGGGCGATCAACTGGTCCTGTTCGTCGTAGATCCCGCGGCCCTGCTCCATCACCCAACGCAGGCCGCCCTCCCGGGTGATGATGCGGTAAGTGCAGTTGAACGGCTTCCTGGCCTCCAGGGCGGGGAGGATGCTCTGCTGCACATGGGCCCGGTCATCGGGATGGATCAGGCTGGCGAATGAAGCCACGGAATTCCCGGCCAGATCCTCGGGTGAGTAGCCGGTCAGATCCAGGCAGCCCTGGCTGGCGAACTCGATCGTCCAATGCTCGTCGTTCCGGCAGCGGTAGGCCATCCCCGGCAGGTTGCTCATCAGGGTGGAGAGCAGGCGCTGGTTCTCGCGCAAGTCGGCGTCGGTCTGCTGTTTTTCTTGCCGCAGTTTCCTGGCTTCCAGGGCCTTGATAGCCGCCGGGCCGAGGCGGCTGAGGTAAGTCTTGTGGACGAAGTCGGCGGCCCCATCCTTCATCACCTGCACCGCAGCCCGCTCGCTCAGCCCACCCGAGACGAGCAGGAGGGGGATATCGAGCTCGCTCTGGCGCAGGTATTCCAGCGCGGCGGCTCCGTCGAAGCCCGGCAGAGCGAAGTCGGCCAGGATCAGGTCGGGCCGGCGCCCCAGGGCCTCCAGGAACGCTTCGCCGGTCTCCACCCGCTCCCATTTCAGAGATAGTCCGGCCTCATGAAGCTCTTCCACCATGCGTTGGGCTTCGCCGGGCTGGTTGTCGACGATGAGTAGTGATATCTGATTTGGGATTGCCATCAACCAATCTCCGTGCTTTAGCAGTTAAATCTATACCGGTACAGACTTTTTGTCTCGACCGGCAAGCGAGGCGGTCGCTCGCCTGTGCGCGGTGTTCTCCCGACCCCGCGCAGCCTGAGGAATGAAAGAAGATCTGTTTATTGAATTATTATCAATTAATTTTGCTCGGGTTGAATTAATGCAGCTATTATTATAGTGGAGCAGGCCCAGATTACAAGAGGAAATGAATGTCAATCTGGTCAGATTTGCCTTACTTGCAAAGCTGTAAAGTGGGAATTATGAGGCATTTCCTTGTTACATATGGGAATGCCGCACAGCAGCCTGCCCTGGGAATCACGTCGTGCGTGATTCCCAGGGCAAAATCAGCACCTAACAAGGCTAAAACCACACCTTGAAAGTCTTGATCTCATAGGGGGCGATGGAGAAGACCAACTCGTTCCCGTCGAACACTGCCGGGCGGTCCTCCTCCTCCACCAGGTTGCACTCCACCGCCCGCCGGATCTCCTGCCCGAAGCGCAGGGAGGCCCGGCTGCTGCGGCACTGCTTGTACTCGTACAGGCGCACCACCCAGGCATCGCCGTCTTCCGCCCGTTTGACCGTCTCCAGAATAACGTGATCGCTCTCGACCTGGGCGAACTGGAAGCTGAGCGGTAGGATACCGCCCGGCAACTCGCCGCCCGGCAGGCCGGCGCCCGGCGTCCCCGGGGCGGCCCCGGCGGCGAACGAGAGCCGGCTGAACAGCGGCAAGTTCAGATCGTATGCCTGCTGCACCACATCACTCTGGCGCCAATCCCCTAGGTGTGGCAGCAGGCTGTAGGTGAAGGTGTGGCGGCGCTTGTCGGCCTGGGGGTCGGGCGATATGGCCGACTTGATCAGGGTCAGGCGCAGCACGTTGTCCTTCACATCGTGGCCGTACTTGCAGTCGTTCAGCAGCGCCACCCCGTAGTCGCCCTCGGACAGATCTACCCACTTGTGGGCCGGCGTCTCGAAGCGGGCCATATCCCAACTGGTGTTCCAATGCGTGGGGCGCTCGATGCTGCCAAACTGGATATCGTAGGTGGCCCGAGTGGCGCGGATGTGGACCGGGAAGGCCACCTTCAGCAGCACCTGCGACTCGCGCCAATCGACCTCGGTGATGAAGTCGATGCGCGGCGAGTCGCGGTACAGGGTGAGGCGCTGGACGATCTCCGAAGAAGCGAAGCGCCAGCGCAGGCGCAGGACGCCCCGCAGCGGGCCGCACTCCTCCACCACCGCTTCAACCAGGTCGTCCACCGGGCGCATCTTCTCCTGGTAATAGACGTCCACGTCCCAGGCGTCGAACTTCATTGGCTTATCCTCGAAAGCCTGGAACAGGTTGCCCACGGCACAAGTGCCGCCATGATTGGGGGCCAGCACCTGGCGCCCGGCCCGCTTGTCCCAAAGGAAAACGATCTGCCCCTTCTCGTTCAGTTCCAGGCGGTAGAAATCGTTCTCCAGGTAGGTGGGCGTGATCGCCATTTCGTTCCCCGGGCGGGGGAGGGCTTTCCCCGGCTGAGCGAAGAGCTTCGCCCGCTCACCGGCCGTTCCCTGGTTCTCGGCCAGGTTCAGATCGGGGCGGAAGGGCATCCCGGCCAGGGTTTCAGCCCGGTCCGCAGGCAGCCGCGAGATATCCGCCTGGCTCTCCCACTTCGCGCCGGAGCCGGCGCTCGCCGCCGGCAGGGCGGACTTGTTCTGGCTCAGGGCGAAGCGCCGGTAGCCCAGGGCGGGGATCTCGGGCGTCTGCACCAGGAGGGTACGCTCCCTGCCGGCCTCGCTCAACTGAGTTGGCAGGGGCCTGCCCTCCCCGTCGAGCAGGGTTTTGCCCCTCAACCGCTCATCCCAGGGCAGCTCCAGCAGCCCGCCCCTCCCCCAGGAGAGCGAGTTGAACACCAGCAGGCTGTCCTGGCCGGGGGCGATCTTCTCTGCCAGCGTATCCTGGGCGCGGGCGATGGCCTCCCGGCCGATGCGCTCCACTTCGGCGTAATCCCGGGCGCTGTCTTCATACACCTCCCGAATGGACGAGCCGGGCAGGATATCGTGGAACTGGTTGAGCAGGATCAGCTCCCAACCGCGGCGCAGTTCACCGGCGGGGTAATCCGCCCGCCCGGAGAGCAGGTCGCTCAGGGCGCACAGCCACTCGGCGTCGTGGTAGAGCGCCTCCGACTTACGGTTGAAGCGCTTGTTCTGGGCCTGTGAGGTGTAGGTGCCGCGGTGGTATTCCAGGTACAGTTCGCCATCCCACACCGGCACGTCCTTGCCGGCCAGGTTGGCCTCCAGGCGGGCGAGGAAGTCCTCCGCTTTGCCCAGGCTCACCTCCGGCATGCCGGGCAGGTTCTTCAAGACGCGAGCCGATTCGAGCATCTCTTTGGTCGGACCGCCGCCGCCGTCGCCCCAGCCGAACAGCACCAGCAGGTCGCGGTTGAGGTCCTTCTGGCGGTAATTCTGCCAGGCGCCCTGCACCTCGGCCGGGGAGAGGGTGCCGTTGTAGGTGTAGAAGGTGGAGTTGTCCTCCGGGGTGGTGATGAAATGGGTGAGCACCTGGGTGCCATCGATGCCGCGCCACAGGAATGTGTCGGCGGGGAAGCGGTTGAACTGGCTCCAGGAGATCTTGGACGTAATGAAGTACTTCATCCCGCACTTGCGGATGATCTGCGGCAGGGCCCAGGAGTAACCGAACACATCTGGCAGCCACAGGGTGTTCATCTCCACCCCGAACTCCTGGCGCACGAAACGCCGGCCGAGCAGGAACTGGCGGATGAGGGATTCGCCGCCGGTCAGGTTGGTGTCGGCTTCCACCCACATGCCGCCGGTGACCTCCCACTGGCCGGAGGCGATCTTCTCTTTCACCCGGGCGTAGAGCTCGGGGTAATCCTGCTTCAAGTACTGGTAGAGCTGCGGCGAGGAGTGCATGAAGCGGTACTCGGGGTACTGCCGCATGAGGTGCAGGGCGGTGGTGAAGGTGCGGGCGGCTTTTTCGCGGGTGTGGCGCAGCCTCCAGAGCCAGGCCATATCGATATGGGCGTGGCCGATACCGGTGATGGATGGCTTGATCTCGCGCAGGCGGCTGAAAGCTTCCACCTGTTCGGAGAGAAAGCCGGACGCCTCATCCAGGGAGGCGTAATAAGCAGGGGAGCGGGGTTGGAGGAAGTCCACCGCCAGGAAGGCCCGGTTGAGGGCCTCCAGCAGCTTAAGCCGGCGCAGGTCGTCTTCGGCCATGGTCTTCACCGCATCGAGCAGGTTGGCGGCCAGGTAGTAGAAGCGCTCGGCGGCCTCGTCGATCCAGATGAGTTGGGCGGCCCGGAAGCGACGGCGGTCGGGCGGGTCGAGCACGCCGCTCCAGGCTTTGATCGCCACCAGCACCCGCTCCTGCCCGGCGAACTCGGGGGGCAGCCAGGCCTCGGTGTGCCAGATATCGAGCGCCTGGAGCATCTCACCGTTCACGTAGAGCATGGCTTCGGCGGTCGAGCCGCCGCCGTCGCGAGGACCGGGCAAGAAGCGCAGGGCCAGCTTTTGTTGCCGCCACTCGGGGGGGATCTCCACCCAGGCGCGGAACCAGGCCACCCGGTCGTACCCGCCCCAGGTCTCACCGGTGTGGAAATCGGCCCAGGGGCGGTCGTCGAAGTCGGGGCGTTCGGCGCCGGTGATCGTGGCGGCCTGCTCCCAACTGCACTCGTAAACCTTGAAACGGGCGATCTCGCACACCTGGCGGTGGATGCTGAGGCGGATCTCTTTTAGCTGATTCTGGATTTTTTCGATTGTGAAGTACATGCAAACCTCGATGATGGTGTTGTCTGGCCGGGTCTTAGCCGAAAAAGGCCGCTTCGACCGCGGCGCTGATGGCGTGGTAAACGGCCAGGTGGCGCTCCTGGATGGCGGGGGTGTTCTCGCCGGGGACGGCGATGGCGATCTCGGCCGCGCTCGCCAGCGGCCCGCCGGGGCGCCCGGTGAGGGCTGCGGTGCGCAGGCCCAGCGCTTTCCCCACCTCCACCGCGTAGAGCACATTGCGGGAACGGCCCGACGTACTGATGGCCAGCAGCAGATCGCCCTGCCGCCCATAGCCGTACACCTGCTGGGCGAAGACCATATCGGCGGCGACGTCGTTGGCG
>CAYMLG010000088.1:0-6906 GCA_964391195.1 uncultured Anaerolineaceae bacterium
ACCAGCAGCCAGAACTGGATGGTGGCGGTGATCACCGCCGAGAACTGGTCGAAATAGAACACCAGCAGGTTGATCGCCGCCAGCGAGAGCAGCAGTGCCAGGTATCCCAGGTGCACCGCCGGCCGGTCCAGCCCGGCGATCAGCAGGCCGGCTGCCACCATCAGCAGCAGCCCCACCGTCGTGTCCAGCACCAGGCGCACCGTGAACCAGCCCAGCGCCGTCGCCGCCTCGAGCTGCCCGGAGAGGATCGAATCCTCGATGCGGCCCTCCAGCGACAGGTTGAGCACCTGGAAAGGGAAGGTCTGGTACATGCGCACCAGCGCGGTCAGCCCCAACGCCAGCAGCCCCCCGGCCAGGATGGCCTTAAGCCGCCGCCGGGTCAGCCACTTCGACTCGAACTGGTCCCACCGCTGCCGCAGCCGGGTCCAGAAGGTCACCGGCTCCGGCTTCACCGCCAGCGATTCGTAGTACAGGAAATCCAGCAGATCGTGCGCCAGGCGGGTGTAGACCGGATCGCCCTCCACCTCCGCCTGTGCGGCCACCTCCCGCAGGCGGGCCTCCAGCTCCTGGCGCTCGCGGTGGTCGAGATCGTGTTCCAGCACCTCTTCCATCATCTCCAGCGCCCGGTACAGCTCGGCCCGTGTGCTGCGGGTAGGCGGGCGGCGCACCCGCAGGTAGAGCATGGTGGTCAGCAGGAACAGGGCATAGACGATCGGCGCCGCCAGCGGGTGGAAGTAATCGTTGGTCTGGGTGATGAACTTGCCCACCTCGTCGATGAACAGCCCCACCCCCAGCCCGGCCAGGCAGGCCGAGACCGGGTAGACCCAGCGGTTGGCGGCCACCAGCGGCAGCAGCGCCGCCAGGAACAGCAGCAGCCCACCCCACAGCACGTGAGCGATGTGGTACACCTGGCCGCCGATCTGGGGGTAGCCGGTCAGCTCCAGGAACAGGCGGGTCAGGATCACCGACCCGGCGAAGCTGAGCAGGGTGATCAGCAGGTAGGTATCGGACCCCGTGCGCCGCACGGGGCGGCGGATCCAGGACTTAAAGCGATGCATTTCCGGTCACTTTCTGTTCTGCCGCCTCCGTCGCCTGACTTCCAGCAGGCTGGCGGCGGTGGAGGCGGGCTCTTTCGATGCGGGTCCCTGGCTTTCCTCGGGGGCGGGCGCTTCGCCTGCCTCCGGCTTGGGACCGGTCCGGGAGGGGGGCGAGGCGGCGGGGGCTTCCCCGGAGGGCGGGACGTCACCTTCGCCCGCTTCCACTCGCCGTTCCCCGGCCCGCTGTTTGGCGCCGAACAGCGCTTCCAGGCGGGCGGAGCGCTGCGCCTGCTGCGGGGCTCCCGGCCGGCGGAGCCTATCCCGGCCCAGCCCGATCACATTCGCCCAGGATTTTACCAGCCCGCGGCGGACCTCCGCCGGGGTGAGCGCCAGGCGGCGCAGGGCGATATCCAGCGGCAGCAGTAAGGCGGCCAGGGCCAGCAGCCAGGGCCAGCCCGGGCGCGTGGCTGCCCCGGCGGGCAGATCGTGGGCGAACATCCTTGGGGCTTCCCCGGCCACTCCGCCCCCGGTGATCGCCGCCAGGCGGGTGAGTAACGCCGGGTCGGACTCGATCTGGGCGTACTCTGGCGAGTAGGCCAGCACCCAGCCCGCGGCCTGGCTCACCGCCTCCGGCCCGCTCTCCCCGCCCCCCGCCTGCCCGGAGACGCCGATCCAATAGGCCCCCTCGGTCCTGGGGGTGAACTCGCCCTCATACCGCCCCGGGGCGACCTGCTGCAGGGTCACTTCGCGGGTCTCGCCCTCAGGATCGATCACCCGGGCCTGCATGCGGTAGCCGTTGAGGTACTCGCCGGCCTCCGTCTCGGCCTCCACCACCAGCCTGGCGGAGGCGGCCCCCGCCTCGTGCTCCACCCGCACCTCCAGCGGCGAGCCGGCCCGGCGGGCCAGCACGTAGTCCACCGTCTGCGCCCAGAAGCTGGGGAATCCCTCCCAACCCAGCCAGTTCTGAGCCCAGCGGGCGGTGGCGTCCGAGGTGAAGGCCACCGCCCGCCCCAGCCCGTACTGCCAGGCGGCCAGGATCGGGTCGCCCAGGTCGGATTCGAGGATCACCTGGGCCACGTCTTTGGCGCTGGCGCTCACGTAGCCCCGTAACTGCGGGGTCTCCCGGATGCCTGCCAGCAGCGGTGAGGGGCTGGCCTGGCGGGGGAAGAAGTCGTGTTCTTCAATATACGCCCGGGTGGCCAGGGTGGTCTCTTCGGTGAAGATCTGGGGGATAGAGCTGGGGTCGGCGGTGAAATGGTAGCGCCCCCCACCGAGCTCAGCCAGATCCTCCAGGAAGGGGGCCGCATCGCTGCCGATCCCGATCGTGGACAGGGTGATGCCCTGTTCTTCGTACATGCGCTGGACCAATTCGGGGATGCCGGTCGGGTCGGCGCCGCCGTCGGTGAGCAGGATGACGTGCTTGAGGCTGGCGTCCACCCTGGGGAGCACCTCCGCCACCGCCTGCACCCCGGCGAGGATATCCGTGCCGCCGCCCCGCCCGATGCCGGCGATGGCCTCGATCACCGCCGCCCGGTCCCTGGCCTCGGCCACCGGCGCCGCCCAACTGGCGGAGTCGTCGAAGGCCACCACGCCCACCTGGTCGGTCGGGTAGAGCAGCTCCACCGAGCGGATGGCGGCCTCTTTAGCCAGCTCCAGCTTGGTCGGGCCGCCGCTGGTCTGGTCCATGCTCCCCGATTGGTCGATCACGTACACGATCGCCAGCCTCGGGCGCCGCTGTTCGTCGGTGATGTGCATCTCCACCGGCAGGGTCTCTTCCAGAGGGGTCTGGTAATAGCCGCCCACCCCGTAACTGGTCGGGCCGCCCACCGCCACCAGCCCGCCCCCCAGGCTGCGCACGTATTCCTGCAGGGATTCCATCTGGCGGATGGTGAGCTGGCGGGCGGGCACGTCCACCATCACCACGGCCGAATAGCCGGCCAGCTCGCCCAGGTCGCCGGGCAGCCCGCCCGGCCCCCGGGTCTCGACCAGGATATCCGCCGCCTGCAGGGCGGCGACCAGTTGGGCGGCTTCGTCGGGCCGGGTTTCGCCCTGGAACCCCAAAGGCTCCCCTTCCGGCGGGGCGACGACCAGCACCCGCGGCGGCCCCTCCAGGTAGGAGAAAGTGGCCAACTGGTTGTTCTGGTAGCGCTGGTCTTGCTCGGGGATGATCTGCACCTGGTAGCGCACGAACTCATCCCCAGCCCCGGCCTGCCCGGCGGTCAGAGTCAGGCTGAAGGACTGCTCCCCCCGCCGCAACTCCTGCAGCCCCTCGAAGACCACTTCCCCCCCGGCGAAGACCCGCACCAGGGCCGGGCCGGGCTCGGTCGCCAGGACGGTCAGCCGCAGGTCGAAGCGCTGCCCCGGGCGCAGCCGCTCGGGCGCCTCCACCCGCTGCAGCAGCGCCTCCGGCCCGGGCTGCTGGATGATAAAGGGCACCGCCTGGATCTGCACCCCCTGCGCGGCCGCCAGGCGGGCGGCAGCCTCAGCGTCCCCGGTGGTGGCTGCCCCGTCGGAGAGGATCACCATGCGCCGCGCCGCCCCGGACGGGTACAGGGCCAGCCCCAGGCGGATGGCCTCCGCCAGGTCGGTGGCATTGGTGGCCGGGATCGAAGTAAGGCCCCCCAGCTCGGGCGAGGGGGACATGCCGCGCTCGATCACCGCCTCCCCGCCGAACACGATCACCGCCGCCTGGTCGTCCGGCCCCATGGCGTCCAGGGCCTGCTCCACGAACTGGGCCGCCGCGGCCTGGGCTTCGGGCGACATGGAGTCCGATGCGTCGATCAGGAAGACCACCGCCAATTCGTCCGCCCGGCGCACCAGGTCGAACCCGGCCAGGGAGAACACCAGGGCCAGGGCGATGGCCGTCCTCACCACCGCCGCCAACCGCTCGCGGTGACCCCCCTGCCCGCGCGGGATCAGCCCGGCGATGTACCAGAAGGCCGGGATGAGCGGGAGGAGCAGGAGCAACGCCCAGGGGTTGGTAAAACGCATTCAGGCCTTATTTCTTTCTCCGCGAGAGCAGCCACACGGCGAGCAGCACTAACCCGGCGGCCAGGATGATCCCGGCTGCCTGTCGCTTCCTGGCCGAGGGCGGGGCAACCTGCGCGCGGCGGCTGGCTTCCTGCTCGGCCATCTCCGCGAAGGTCTGGCGCATGCCTTCGACCAGCGAGCGGGTGCCCCAGCCCAGCTCGCGGTGGGCTTTGTTGGCCCGGCCGCCGTAGGTCGCATCCAGCACCGCCACGGCATCCCGGCTGATCAGCGGCGGGAGGGGGACGTAGTGGCCGATGACTTCCAGCAGCGGGGCGAAGGGCTTTAGGTAGCGGGCAGGGATGCTCGCCACCGGGGCCGGACGGCCGGTCACCTCGGCCCAGATCTGCAGCATTTCGCCCAGCGGGATGGCCGGCCCGGCCAGGATGTAGCTCTCGCCGATTTTGCCCTTCTCGGCCGCCAGGATGTGCCCCTCGGCCACATCGTCCACGTGAGCGTAGGTCAGGGTCATCTCCGGGCCGGGGAGGATGGAGAACATGCCCCGCAAGAAGGCGCGCATCATCTCCCCGATCAGGCTCGGGTCGCCGGGGCCGTACACGCCGCCCGGCTGTACGATGATCACCGGCGCGCCCTGTTCGATCAGAGGCAAGGCCACCTCATAATGGGCTTTCCACTTGGTGCGCTCGTATTCGGTCAGGAAGGGCTGGTCTGCGGGCATGCGGTAGCTCTCGTCGACCAGCGCCCCCTTCGTGTCGCCGAACACCCCCACCGTGCTGGTGTAGACGATCCTGGGCACCCCCAGCTCGTGCGCCAGCCCCAGCACGTTGCGGGTGCCGTCCACGTTGATCCTCTCCGCCTGGGACTGGTCCCGGCTGCCCAACCGGTACCACCCGGCGATGTGGAAGACCACGTCGCTGCCCTGCATGGCGGAGCGCATCGATTCCCGGTAGTTGATATTGCCCTCGACCAGATGGACCCCCTTCGCCTGCAGGTCCCTGGCCGCGGCCGGGTTGCGCACCAGGGCGTATACATCGTACCCCCGTTCCAGGAGCTTGTCGATCACCCGCCGGCCAATGAATCCGGTTCCCCCGGTGACAAATGCTTTCATAGATCCCTCCTGTGTTCTTCTTGCTGAAATGGGTGCTTTTCCTGCGACCTCGGAAAATCCACCCCCTGAAATTGTATCCTAACCCCGGCTGCGCCAGTCCATGCGCTTCCCGGCCAGCCAGAAGATGAACAGCCCGGCGGCGGCCAGGAAGGCCAGATCGCCCGCCAGCGCCGGGGTGAGCGGGCCGAGCAGGGTCTGGCGCAGGGCCGAAGCGGCTCGCGCGGCCGGGCTGATCGCACCCACCCGCACCAGGATCTCGGGCAGCCGCTCCGGGGGGATGACCACCGGCCCCAGAGCCAAAAGCACGAAGGTGGACAGGTTGAGCAGCGGTGTCGCTTCCTCCGGAGTGCGGGCGCTGGCCCCAATCAGCGCCCCGATGGCCGAGAGCGGCAGGGCGATCAGCGGGATCACCACGGCCAGCAGCGGGTGCGGCCGCAGCGGGACGCCCAGGAACAGCACCCCGAAGGCCGCCGTGACCACCAGGGCCGGCAGGGACAGGACCAGGAAGCTGGCCACCGTCGCCAGGATCAATGCCGATCGCCGGATGGGCAGGCTGGCGAAGTAGTCCAGCGTGCCCATGGCCCGCATAAAGGCGAAGTTCCCCCCGACCTTGTTCTGGATCTCGAACATCAGCGCCAGGACGATATTGCCGGTGAGCACATAGGCCAGGGCTTGCGGACCGGACCCGCGGGCGAACACCCCCAGGGCGATGGTGCCGAACACCGGCGCCACCATCCCGGTGATCAGCATCCCCCGCCACGACCAGCGCCAGTTCGAGAGCTGCACCAGGAACAGGTCCCAGATTTGTATCCAGAGGGGTTGGGCTTTACCGCTGGTTTGCATAATACAGGTACAGGTCCTCCAAAGTGGCCGAATACAGGCGGAAGTCGTCGATCTGGGCCATGTCAAGCCTGGAGAGCACCTGGCCCACCTGCTCGCGGTCCAGGTAGGCCAGCCACCGCCCGGGGTCGATCTGCTGGGCGGAAAAACCCGGCGGCAGGCAGGGGGCGGCCCCGGGAGAGGTGAAGACCTCCAGGCGCAGCTTGCGGTCCACGGCAGCCTTCAGCGCGCTGGGTTTTCCCAGGGCGACCAGCTTCCCCTGGCGCATGATGCCCACCCGCTGGATGATCTTCTCCGCCTCCAGAGCGTCGTGGGTGATGAAGATGATCGTCGTCCCCAGCTCACGGTTGATCTGGCGCAGGCAGTCCCACACCAGCTTGCGCCGTTGGGGGTCCAGGTCGTTGGTTGGCTCGTCCAGGATCAGCACCGGCGGGGACCCGGCCAGGGCGACCGCCAGTTGCAGCAGCCGCTTCTGCCCGCCCGACAGGCGGGTGTTGGCCTTCTTCTCCAGGTCCGCGATGTCCAGCAGTTCCAGCAAGCGGCGGACCTCGAGGCGGCCCTGCTGAGGGCTGAGCCCGCGCAGGTGGGCGGTGAAGTAGATCGCCTCTCCGGCGGTCAGGTTGTTGAGCGCCAGCCCGCCCTGGGGCATATAGCCGGTGTGCAGGGGCACGTGCAGTGGGTCCCGGCCCACCGGCTGGCCGAACAGGCGGATCGACCCAGACGTGCTGCGGATCAGGTTCGCCATCTGGCGCACCAGGGTGGACTTCCCGGCGCCGTTGTCGCCCAGCAGCCCGAAGATCTCCCCTTGGTGGATCTCGAGCGAGATGCCGTCGTTGGCCGGGCGCTCCTGCCCCGGGTAAATCTTGACCAGGTTTTCGATGGTGTAGACGACCATAAGCGAAAAGCGAAAATCGAAAGGCGAAAAGCGAAAGG
>CAYMLG010000088.1:7006-8621 GCA_964391195.1 uncultured Anaerolineaceae bacterium
GAAAGGCGAAAAGCGAAAGGTGGAAAGCGAAAAGTGATTTTCGACTTTCGCTTTTCGAACTTCGCTTTTTATATTGGTTTTTGGCGGCGGTAATAGACCAGCCACTCGGCCAGCAGCAGGGCCAGGGCGGCGGCTGCCAGCCAGGGCCAGAGCTCCCTACGGCCGGCCTGCTCCTGGATGCCGGGCTCCACCCGGGCGGCGCCCAGTTGAATCGAAGCGGCCGGCCTCAGGTCCGATTCGAGGAGGCTGAACAGGTTGACCGGGAAATAGGCCGGCTCGGGCGGACTGTCGCCCAGGGCCGCGACCTGGTAGAAACCCAGCGCCGAGGTTGCCGAAAACGTAGCCCCGTCCTCGCCCAGCCGGAGCTCCTGGGCCTCGCCCTCCGGGGGGAGCACCCGCACCGCTTCCACCCCGCTCACCGGGCGGATCGCCAGGCTGTCGCCAGGGCGCAGAGTCCCGCCCTCGTCCGGCAGCAGCGAAGCGGGCTCCTGGCTCAAATACTGGAATAGGCCGGCGAAGAGGATCGGGAAAGCCACCTGCAAGGGCAGGTCGCTGTCGTGCAGATCGAAAGTCAGCACCGCCACCCGCCGGCCGCCGGTCTCGCCTACGAACACCAGCGGCCCGCCGGGCGCAGTCACCAGCGGCTCGGCCCAGGCCGGGAGAGCCACCTGACGAGCCTGGCGGATATGCACCTCGGACCAGTCCAGGAACCCGGTCAGCGGGTGCGGCTGCACCTGGGCCGGGGCGGTGGCGGTGATCACGCCCCCCACGGTGAACAGCGCCTCACCCGGCGGCGGGTTGACGAGCAGCAGGTTGCCCTGCGGGAGTTCGGGGGGCAGCAGGCCGTCGAAGACGTATACATCGAACGACTGCGCGCCGAGGGCGGAGAGCTGCACCTGCCCGTTCTCCTCGACCAGCGCTCGGGAGGCCTCGATCCCGGGCAGGGCCGCCAGGAGCTGGGTCAGAAAGAGATTGCCGGGCGTGGCCAGCAGGACCCGGACCCCGCCCGGCGGGCGGTGCACGGCAAAAGCCTGGTCGTCCAGGGCCAGCGCGTCCAGCGGCCCACTCTGGCCCTGGGTGGGCGACAGGCGGGCGGCATAGCGCCCGTCGGCCGGGGCCGAACCGGCCGGGACGGTGAGCACCACGGGTAAACTCTCGCCAGGCGGGACCGTGATCTGGCGGGCGTCGAACAGCGCATCCCCGGCGTAGAAGGAGAGCACAGCCGCCCGGGCTTGCCCCCCGTAATTGGCCACGCTGGCGAAAATCTCGGTGGTGCCACCGGCGGCGGTCTGCGCCGGGCGGAGGGCAAAGGCGGTGATCGCCAGGTTCTCCCCGCTGCGCCCAACCGGCAGGTAGAGCACTTCGCCGGGCATCGCCGGGAGGCCTTGCTGCGGGATCCCGCCGTCGGAAAGGATCACCAGCGACGGGCTGGCATACGGGCGCATGGCGCCGGCCGCCAGGGTGAGCGCAGCCTGCCAGTCAGTGACGCCCTGCGAGGGGGCGGCCTCCAGCACCCGGCGGTGGAGCAGGCTGCGGTCGGTCTCGGCCGAGGCCAGGCTGGCGGGCTGCGGGCCGGCCAGGATCAGGGTGACTCTGGCCCCGGCGGGCAGCTCGT
>CAYMLG010000088.1:8721-18154 GCA_964391195.1 uncultured Anaerolineaceae bacterium
GTGGCTCCCACTGCCCCGTCAGTGGCATTCATGGACGCCGAGCCATCCAGAATCAGCACCACCCCATCCGCGGCGAGGCCGGGCACGGCCAGGGCCGGACGGGCCAGGGCCAGCACCACCGCCGACAGGATCAGGAGCTGCAGGAACAGCAGCAGGTTGCGCTCCAGGCGCTTCCACGGGGCGTTGGCCTGCTGTTCGCGCAGCACCATCTGCCACAGCAGGGTAGACGAGACCGGAGTCTCTTGCCGCCGCAGCTTGAGCAGGTACAGGATAATGATCGGCACGGCCAGCAGGCCGAAAAACAGCGCTCCAGGCGCCAGGAAAGTCATCGTGGGTTCTACTTCACCAAAGCCGCCTGCCGCATCTCTTGCAGGACGAGCCGCTCCCAGGGTGTGGAGGTGACCGCCCCCAGGTAATGGATATCCCGCCGGTGGCAGAAGGCCTGGATCTCATGCCGCCAACTCGCTACCCGGCGGCGGTACAGGGAGCGCATCCCGGGATCCACCGACACATCCTGGCCGTGGCCGGTTTCCACATCCACCAGCCGCAGGTCGCCGGCCAGGGGCGGGTCGATCTCGGATGGGGCCAGCACGTGGATCAGGACCACTTCGTACCCCCGGCTCTGGAGGGCGGCCAGGCCGGCCTCGAACCCGCCGGGGGCCAGCAGGTCGGAGATCAGGAAAGCATGCCCCGGGCGGCGGGCGGCCAGGGCGTAATCCCGCAGCGAGCGGTTGAGGTCGGTCGTCCCACCCGCCCGGCGGTTCTCGAGGAAGGCGAGCATGGGCAGGAGGGCGGCGTTCCCCCGTGAGAGCCCGTGGAGCAGGGGGGCGGCGTTGGCCTGCAGCAGGGCCAGGGAGAGCCGGTCTCCGGCGCCGAGGGCGATCGCCCCGAGGGCCCCGGCCAGTCGCAGCGCATAGCCAAACTTGTTCTCGCCTCCCTCGCCCCAATCCATCGACCCCGACCCGTCCACCAGCACGTGCACCGCCAGGTCTTCCTCCTCTTCGAACAGCTTGAGGAAGGGCCGGCCGAGCCGGGCGTACACGTTCCAATCCAGCCGGCGCAGGTCGTCGCCGGGGGTATAGCTGCGGTAATCGGCGAACTCCAGGCTGGAGCCGCGTTTCGTCGAGCGGCGCTCGCCTTTGTACACACCAGCCCGCACCCGGGAGGCCACCAGCGCCAACCGGCTCAACTTTCGCAGCGTCTTCTCGTCGAACAGCAAGGGTGGTCCTTTATCAAGGCTCCAGGGAACTGAAATACTGGCGGATCAGCCCGCGCAGGTGGGCCGGGATCTCCCCGCTCTCGATCGCCTGGCGCACCGCCTCCTGGTAGGCGGGCAGCACCTCCACGTAGGGCACGCGCGCCGCCCCGGGCTCTCCCGTCGCGGTCTCGGACTGCCCCACTACCTCCTCACCGGGCTCGCCGCTCCCGGGCAGGGGGAGCTCCTCCCCGCCTTCGCCGCCCAGCCGCCCGGGGGCATAGACCTGCTCGAAGGGGCGCTCCCCGCCGTCGCCCGGGGCGTTGTCCTGCGGGATCGGGTCCGTCCCCGCCTCCGTTCCGGGCTGTCCAGTGCCCTGCCCTTCACCGCGGCCGGCTCCGCCCTGACTCTGCCCGCCCTGGGCGGTCTGCCCTTGCCCGCTCTGCCCCGGCCCTCCGGTCTGCCCCTGTCCGTCTTGCCCGTTCTGCCCCGCTTGCCCGGTCCCAGCCTGGGCTGTGCCTGCGCCCTGCCCGGCGGCCTGGGCTAACTGCCGGCTCCCCTGGCGCAGCTCGGCAGCCGCCTCCCGGGCCAGTTGGGCGGTCTGAGCGTTCCGAGCCTGCTGGCGCAAGGCCTCCGCCGCCTGCTGTAGGGATTGAGTCGCCTGAGCGCTGTCTCCCCGGCGCAGGTTTTCGGCTGCCTGGCTGAGCTGACCGGCGAGCGCCGGGTCGCTGTCTTGCAGGGCAGCCGCCGCCTGATCGAGCTGATCGGCCAGGGCGGCCTGTTCCTCGGGACTCATATCGCTCGGGCCCAGGTTTTCCAGCGCCTCGGCCGCGGCCCCCAGATCACCCCGGGCCAGGGCTCCCCCGGCCTCCTGCAAGGGGGAACCCTGCCGGCCCAGTTCCCGGCCGAGCTGCTGCAGGTCCTGGATCTGTTCCTGCAGCCCGGCAGGGTCGATAGCGTTGAGGGCGTCCTCGGCGGTGGTCAGGATCGCCACCCCCTGCTCGGCCGTTTCCGCCGACTGGAGCTGCTGCTGCGCCTCTTCCAGGGGTTGGGTCAGGGCCTGGCGCTGCGATGGGGTGAGACGCTCGTCGGCCTGGATGCGCTCGATGAGCTCCTGCAGGGCTTCTGCCTGCCCCTCCAGAGCCTGTTCCACCTGGCGCTGCTCGCCGGCCTTGATGAAGGGCTGGTCTGCCGCGATGTACACGCCGCCCGCCCCGGACGCCAGAGCCAGTACGACAGCCGCCTCCCACCAGGGGATGCGGAAGGGGAGCAGCCGGCGGAGATCCACACCCCCGGCGGCGGCCAGGGCATCTTCCGCCTGCTGAACGACAAATGCGGGGGCGAGGTCCGGCCGGGCGGACAGCTCCAGGGCGGTGCTCACCCGCTCTTTCAGCCCGAAACGCAGGTCGAAAAAGCGGGCGGCCCAAAGGCGAGATACCGGCCACAGCCAGCCGGCCGCTGCGCCGCAGGCCGCGCCCGCCAGCGCCCCAATGCCCAACGCCAGCCAATATTCCTCTCGCACCAGCCTGGACTGCAGCAGCAGCGCCAGGGCGATGCCTACGGCCAGCAGCAGCCCGAAGTCCATCCCGCGCAGGCCCCAGGCCAGGGCTCGCTGCAGGCGGTAGCGCCGCAGCCAGCGGTCCAGATAGCGGTTGAGCTCCCGGGCGGCCAGTTCCATCGTTCAGCGCTCGGCCCGTCTCACCGCCGCCACGCTGAGTGCCAGCAAGATGGCGCTGAAGATCAGGAAGAATATCGTAAACGGGATCCAGGGGGAGATCATGGTCACCGTCACCTGGTTGAGCGGCAGGCTGATCGTCCAGATGGACTGCTCTTCCAGCAGGATCAGTTCGGTGGCCAGGGCCGTTGACAGGGGGTTGGTGGAGATCAATATCCAGCCGCCGTAGGCCAACATGATCTCTTGCACCGGCCCCAGGGGTTGGTTCATCGAAGTCGTCAACCCGCCCAGCACCAACCCCCCGATGAACATCAGCGCCGGCAGACCGAACACCATCAGGATCGTGAACGCGTATCCCAGCACGGTGGAGACCAGCGTGCGGGAGAGCAAGCTGGAGACGAAGATGCCCACAGCGCAAAAGGTGATGGCCGTGACCAGCAGCAGGACGGTGGCGATCAGCACTTCTTCCAGGGCGACGCCGCCGAACAGGAAAGCCAGGCTTTGCAGCGGCAGCGTGGCGACCAGTAAAAGGAGCAGGAAGCTGAGCCCGGCGAAGAACTTGCCCATCACCAACGACCGGGCGGGCAGCAGCGTGGTGCGCAGCAGATCGTAAGTCTGGCGCTCGCGCTCGGAGGAGATCCCCCCGGCGGTGAGGGCCGGGGCGACGAAGCTCACCGTGAGCAGTTCCAACCACACGGTCGTGGCGAACAGCATTTTCCCCAGAATCTGGCGGTCACTCACCGAGCCGGGGGTCATGGTCGACGCCCGGTAGGCCAGGTAGATGAGGGACAGGACCAGGCTCAGCAGCAGCAGGTAGAGCGTGAGCAGGATCATGGCCCGGTTCCCCCGCATCCGGCCGCGCAGTTCTTTGATCACCACCGGATTGCGCGCCAGCCCCGGCTTCGTCAGTTTGAGGCGTCCGAAGATTGTGCCAGCCATGTTAAGTCACCAGACCTTTGGTAGCCCGCATGAATACTTCTTCCAGGTCGCGGCGGTCTTCGCTGAAGTGCACCACGGGGATGTCGCTCCGCACCAGTTCGCGCAGCAAGGCGCTCAATTCCTGGTCGTCCCCGGTGAACTCGAACTCGAGCCTTTTACGGCCGCCGTTGCCCCCCGCGGGCAGTGCCTGCACCTGGCTCACCCCGGGCTGGGCCTGCAGCAGCGCCTGGGCTTCTTCCAGCCGTTCCAGCACGGTCAGCTCCACCTGTCGCCGGGGCATCAGCCGAGAGCGCAGCTCGTCCAGGTCGCCCGAGGCTACCATCTCGCCGGCTTCGATGATCGCCACCCGGTCGGCGACTTCGGCCACGTCGGACAGGATGTGGGTGGAGAAGAAGACCGTCTTGCCCATGCGGGCCAGCTCCACCAGCAGCTCGCGGATCTCCACCCGCGCCCGGGGATCCAACCCCGAGGCGGGCTCGTCCAGCACCAGCACCTGCGGATCGTGCACCAGGGTGCGGGCCAGGCTGAGGCGCTGCTTCATCCCCCGCGAGAGCTTGTCCACCCAGTCGTCCCGGCGGTGGGTGAGATCGACCAGCTCCAGCAGGTCGGCGATCAGCCCCGGGCGCTGGCTTTCGGGCAGGTCGTAGCAAGCGGCGAAGAAATCCAGGTACTCCCACACCTTCATGTCCTGGTACACGCCGAAGAAATCCGGCATATAGCCGATGACCTGGCGCACCTGGCGCGGGCTGCGGCGAACGGAATGTCCTGCTACCAGGATCTCGCCCGCGGTTGGGGCCAGCAGAGTGCACAGCATACGGATGGTGCTGGTTTTGCCCGCCCCGTTCGGGCCTACGAAGCCGAAGATCTCCCCAGCTTCGACGGTGAGCGAGAGGTCGTTCACCGCCAGCCGCGAGCCGTAGCGCTTGCTCAGATTATGGATTTCGATGATCGCAGTCATAGACTGGTTCCATCCATCAACGCGTCACCACCAGGGTGAAATCTGCCTGGTTCAGGAACACAGAAGAAAAAGTATCCGGGTTGGTGATCTGCATGCGGACTTCGCCCTGCGGACCCACGAAGCGTTCTGGGTCGCCGATCTCCACCTCGCCCCAATCAAAAGGAGGTAGGGGCGACCAGGCGTTTTCGGTGAAGTCCCACAGGGACAGATCCAGCGCAGCCGGTCCACTGCCGGCCTCACCCATCAGATTCAGCACCAGGGATTCGACGCCTGAGTACTCGAGCGGCTGGGCCAGGCGGAAACGCACGGAGAATCTGCCGCCGTTCAGGGAGGAGTTGTACGGGGCGGGGGAGTACAGAGATGGATCGGCGTCGAGCAGGCTCCAGGTGAACAGGCCCGGAAGCAGGGTGAGGCGCTCACCGGCAGCGCTCAGCTCGGGCTGCAGGGCGAAGATGTACAGGGTGGTATCGCTGGCGCGGGCGCTTTTCCCCTCGATCTCGGCCTGTAGGGGTGAGACGTCGCTCCAACCGAGCAGGTAGTAGCCTTCGGAGGGCCTGAGGGTGGGGTAATGGGTATAGTCGATGATGCTGCCCAGAAACATGAAGCGCCGGTAAGTCTCGGACGACCGGTAGAAATCGAAAGTATCGAGCAAGTCCGAGATAAACGTGTCGTTGTACATGGTCCACGGCCCGTATTGTGAGCTGGAGAAGGCCTGGCTGCCGGCCTCGCTGGCCTGGGTCCCCTGTTGGACATCGAACTGCACGTCCACCTGGCTGTGGGGGGCGATCTCGCCCAGGCGGTGCAGGGCGCCGGGGCCGGCGATCACCGCCTCGCTCAGCCTCAAGTCGCTGCGGTTTTCCAGGCTCCCCTGCAGGCGGGCGCCGCGCTCATCTAACTCCAGAGTCAGGTCCTGGCCGAACTGCGGCGCACTGGTCCACCCGTCCATGACCACCGAGCGCTGTTCGGAGACGTCCAGGCGCAGCCCGGTGAGGCGGCTGCCACCGCCGGGGAGCTGGACGAAGGTCCAATCCCCCGGGTCTGCCGGGCCCAGGCCGGCGGGGAGCTGGCGGACGAGGGCGCCCTCGGCGAAGGACAGGTCGTAGGTCGCCCGGGCGGGGGAGAAGACGCCCAGCAGCCCCGAGACTCTGGCGCGCTCCGAGCCGGGCCAGACTTCGACCACCGCCAGGCGGGCCAGCACCGGCCGGGCGCCGCGGGTGCTCAGCCCGAGGGCGAAGGCCAGGGCGGTGAATAACAGCACCAGGGCCGGGATGGTGACCCAGGCCAGCTCGCGACGCTTGGTGATGCGCAGCACCAGGTAGTTAAGCGGGCCGATGGCGATCACGTAGAGCAGCAGGAAACCGACCACCAGCAGCGGGGAGGGCAGGCTCAGGTCGGGCAGGGTGGATAGGGCGTTGCGGGCGTTATCCCAGTTCTGGAAGCCCCACGACCAGGCGGGGGGGAGGGTGAGGTGCTCGTTGATCAGGGCGGAATAGAAGTCCGGCAGGCCGGGCCAGGAGCGCAGCGGCTCCAGGCTGGGATCGAAGGCCAGGAAGTACACCCGCCCTGCGCCGTGCTGGCGGCTCAGGACCAGGGGCAAGCGCTCCTGTTCGAGCAGCACCTGCGCCCCGGAGGCGAGGCTGCCAACCGTGACCACCGCCTCCCCCTGCGGCGGGTCCATGCCGGCGATGGAATAAGCGGACATGGCCCCCAGGGAAGGTAAAGTCTGCTCGCCCTGGGGGATGAGGGGCAGCAGCTCGGCCAGGCCGGCGGTGGACTGGCGCCAGGCTGGACCGCCGCTGACCACCAGCCGCCCGCCGCCCGACACCCAATCCGCGAGGGCCTGGCGCTGGGCAGACGTCAGCCGGCCGGTGTCCACCCCGGACACGAACAACAGGTCCACTTCCTGGAATATGGCGCTGTGTTCCGGTAGATCTTCTACATCGATCTCGGCCAGATACAACGGACCGGCGGTCCTATCCAGGTCGCCCACGGAGCGAAAGGCTGAAGGGGTCTCGGCGGCCAGGGCAATCAGCAGGCCGGTCTCACCCCGGCAGGATAGGCGCAGCGCGGTCTCTGCCAGCACCCGCGTCCCAGACCGCAGGCGCACATTCAGGGTGCGCACCAGGCCGGTGGAATAGATGGATAGGCTGGCTTCCTTGCGCGACTGGGTGGGCAGGTCGACCGGTTGGGAGAAGATGACCTCATCCGCCCTGGACACTGGCGTGAAGACTTCCAAAACGCCCTCAACGCCGGGGCCGTCATTTTCCAGGCGTACGGTCACCGGGAGCCAACCCTCCCCCCAGCACTCCCCATCGAACCCGACCTCGGCGTTCAACCGGACCGGCGGTTCTTCCTGGGCTGCTGCGGTTTGGGATGAGAACAGGCTGAGGATGAGCGCCATGCACAGGGCCAGCACGGTCAGTGCAGCCCACCGGCGGCGGAGGTTCTTGCGGGTGATTGCTCGATCGATGCGCCTCCGATCAGGGCAGGATGGCGAGCAGGGTGAGAGGGGGAATTGCGCCTCGATCATAGATCGTTTATACTACAGAGGGGGGGATTCATGCAATAGGTGCACCCCGGGCGAGGCGTTCTCCACCCTCGGAGAGCGGGTTCGCCCGATGAAGCCGGTACATGACTGCCGGCGACCAACCGGGAAGCGTGTCCTTTGGCTGCACAAGAACCTCCATCTATCCTCGGCTTTGTCGCCGATCTGCTTTTCGCCTCGCGGATCGAGTCGGTCGCCGAACGCCTGAACTACCGTATGGTGTGGATCGAGCATGCCCACCAGGTGGCGCCGCCCGATCCACACACCCCGGCCCGCCAGCTCGGCGAGCACCTGATCGGCCAGGGTGCTGCCCTGCTGGAACAGATCACCCGCCTGCACCCGGCGCTGATCCTGTTCGATCTCAGCAACCGGGCGGTCCCCTGGCGGGAGTGGCTGCCGCTGATCAAGTCGGTGCCCGCCACGCGGCGGATCCCGGTCGTTTGTTTTGGCTCGCACGTAGATGTAGAAACGATGAAGGCGGCCCGCGACCGGGGAGCCGACGCGGTGCTGGCCCGCTCCCGCTTCGCTTCCAACCTGCCTGAGATCATCACCAAATACGCCCGCCTCCCCGATTACGATGGGTTGGAGTCAGCATGCCACTCCCCGCTCTCGGACCTGGCGCTGAAAGGCCTGGAGATGTTCAACCACGGCGACTATTTCGAGGCACACGAATACCTGGAAGAGGCCTGGAATGAGGACGCCTCGGCCGCCAAGGAACTGTACCGGGCTATCCTGCAGGTCGCTGTGGCCTACCTGCAGATCGAGCGCGGCAACTACAACGGGGCGATGAAAATGTTCCTGCGCGTGCGCCAGTGGATCGACCCGCTGCCCGCCCGCTGCCGGGGGGTGAATATCGACCGCCTGCGGGAAGACGCCCGCCGGGTGCACGACGCGCTGGTAAAGCTCGGCCCGGACCAATTAGCCGCCCTGGACCGCAGGCTGCTGCGCCCGGTGGAGTATGAGGTGATCCCATGATCTCTCTGGCCCAGGCGAAGCAGTTGAAGGATGCCGGGCTGACCTGGACGCCCAGGCTGCTGGATTTCTTCGGCTTGCCCGACCGCCATATGGACGAGAAGGTGTTCGTCATCAGCGATATGCTGGTCACCGTGGATGTGCTGCAGGGGATGCAGGTGGTGGCCTTTCAGGGGGCCTCGGAATGGGCCCTGGACTCGCTCGTCACCCATGAGGCGGTCTGGATCCCGCGTGAGAGCCAGCTGCGCCGGGCGTTGGAAGGGGCGCTGCTGGCAACCGGACGCCCCGAGCTGCGCCTGACCAGCGGCCTGGGGGGCTGCCGCCTGGATATCAGCCTCGAAGGCCGCCCGGTGACGTTCGAAGGTCAGGAGGCGGAAGAGGTGTATGCCAGGGCGCTGTTGGCGGTGCTCCAGGCCAATCCCACCACATCAGGTGAGTGACAAGGGGAAAAGCGAAAGACGAAAATCGAAAGTCGAAAAGCGAAAATCGAAAAGCGAAATAAGAATCCGGCAGCACAGACCAGTCGAACGCCGAGAGCGCCTTTACCACAGAGTACACAGAGAAAGCAGTGAGTGGGGTAGGATGCCGGTTTTACCTGTGGGGGTGAAGTCCACGCAGGTGGACTTTGTGCTTTCAGTAGCCGTGACTTCAGTCGCCGCAGAACCTGGACTGCGCTAGGCCACTACCTCTGCCTGCTGGACGATAAACTCAACCGGAGTCCGGTTGAAAAGATTGTCAGAAATCGGGCAGCGGGCGTCGATATCGCGCAGGAACTGCTCCTTTTCCTCCTGGGTCATATCCGCATCAATCTCTGTAATCACGCGGATGGAAGTAAAGCCTGGACGGGGCTCGGTTGCCTTTCCAGACAGCACGGCCGTATCCAGCTCGCCCTCCACCCGGACGGAGATATTGCGGACATCCATCTTTCGCTGCCGGGCGATGATATGGCCGATTGTGCAAACACAGCCTGCCAGGGAGAAGAACAGGTACTCCAGGGGAGTGGGACCAGAATCCGTGCCCCCGCCCGCTACGGGCTGGTCGATGATCAGGGAATGGGACCGCGCATGCGCTTCTATTTTATAGCCGTCCACCTGACGGGCTTCTACAGACACCTGTTTAATCGGGGACATCGTCATTCCTTTAAGATGA
>CAYMLG010000089.1:0-17844 GCA_964391195.1 uncultured Anaerolineaceae bacterium
AGCGGGCTTGGGGTTTTGGAGCCGATGGATTTATCCATTGGCGGCATGGCCAGGAGGCTCAGGATGCCTTATACACGGCTCTATTATCATTTGGTGTGGGGTACGAAAAAGCGGCTGCCGTTGATTGAGGCGAGGTGGGAAGAAGATTTATTCGCTTATTTAAAGCGTAAGGCAGCAGAATGGGATTGCCGGGTGTTAGCAATCAATGGTTGGAGCGATCACGTGCATTTGATCATCCAGATGCCGGCAATGGTGTCCGTAGCCGAGGCAGTACAAAAATTGAAGGGCGCCAGTTCTCACCAATTCCCGGCTTTATTTTGGCAGCGCGGGTATGGGGCTTTGACAGTGAGCGAGCGCAATTTGGAGGCAGCGGTGGCATACGTCAGGCGGCAGAAGGAGCACCATGCTCAGCAGACGGCGATCACCCGTTTCGAGCGTTGCGATGATGAGGCTGAGGGGCAGGTCCGCAGAATGAAGGAGGAGAGTGCAAGCTATGATGCCCCTGCAGAAGAAGCATTTTGAAAATTAGTTTCACTATTCTGATTTCTTCAAGCACAAGAGGGTCTAATATGAATACTTTAACCAAAGAAGGCATATACGCGTTGAAGGCCGGGGACAAAGCAAAAGCTCGGAAATTGCTTGAAGCGGCTATTCAAGAAGACAATTGCGATGTTCAGGCGTGGATGTGGCTATCGGGCGCGGTTGAAACCGATCAGGACCGGATAGAGTGCCTGCAACAGGTGCTGCGGATCGATCCGAATAATACGGTTGCAGCCCGTGGCTTGGCTCAACTCGTCGCGAGTGGAAAAGTTACGATCCAGCATGCTTCTCCCCAAACAGCTGCGCCGCAGGCAGAAAAATCTAATCCTGCGATTCCCGCTGTGAAACACCAATCAACTGGACAGGATGGCGAAGTAAAATTATCGACCATTGGGGAGCAAGCAATACAAAGAACCGCGTCCGTGCCTGGAAAACCTCAGGAAAAGGTCATCTTCAAAGTCAAACCATCGTTGCTTCCCACTCTAATCCGAAGTGGATTCCTCTTTATCTTCATTGGAGCGCTAGCTTATATTTTGAATCAGATCGACACTACTGTAGCGATCGTGACCAGCATATTTATAGCATTATTGGCCCTTGGCAGAATTGCCCGAGTGATCCTGTTGCTTTTATTCTCACAGTATATATTGACAACCAGGAGTTTGATCGTTCAAACAGGGATCTTAAGTCGAAACCGAAAAACGATCCCGATCCATAAAATTCAAGACGTCGCCTTCAAGCAATCAGTGCTTGAACGGTTGTTTTCGATCGGAGATGTGATCGTGGAGTCGGCTGGAGAGAAGGGAGCAATTCATCTCTATGATCTGGACAACTGCCAGAAGAGAACGGATCAAATTTTGAGGTTGATTCAGAGGGAGTGATTTTTTATATCATTATTCAAAACCCCGACCCCGCCAGGATCAAAGGCGGAACTGGTGGTACTACAGCAACCGGTCCACCAACGCAGTAGCTCCAATCCCTCCGCCGCGCACGCGCAATTTTATTCCCGCTTTTCCTGCCTGGTACCCTGAGCCCCACCTGGCGTCAGCCGTTCAAACTACACCCCTACTCGCACCTTCGTGGTCTCCGTGTTTCTATGGTTAAACCCCCACTCACCCATCCACCCTCCTCAACCCGGCCTCCCGGGCCATACTCACCGCCGCCTCCACTTCGCCGCGGGTGACGGGGCGGTTGATGCGGGGGAAACGGGCGGCGTTGAACTCGGGGCGGTACTGGCCCATCACATTGACGTAAGTGTCCCGCCCAATCTCCCGAGCGAGGAACGCAAAGATTTCGGCGCTGCCGGCCAGGTCGTTGGGCAGCACCAGGTGGCGCACTATCAGCCCGCGCACGGCCAGGCCGCGTTCGTCAAGCTGCAGGTCGCCCACCTGGCGGTGCATCTCCCGTACCGCCGCCTGGTTGTGAGCCGGGTAGTCGCGCACCCTGGAGTAGTGCAGCCCGGCCCGGGCGCTGCTGTACTTCATATCCGGCAGGTAAATGTCGACCACTCCGTCCAGCAGGCGCAGGGTCTCGAGGGCATCGTAACCGCCGGTATTGTAGACCAGGGGCAGGCGCAGCCCGGCGGCCGCAGCCAGGACCAGCGCTTCCAGGATCTGGGGCACCACGTGGGTGGGGGTGACCAGGTTGATATTGTGGCAGCCCAGCGACTGGAGCTCGAGCATGGCCACCGCCAGGTCCTGGGCGCTCATCTCCTGCATAGAGCGATAATTTCCCGCCGCAGGCTGGCTGATATCGTGGTTCTGGCAGTACTGGCAGCGCAGGCTGCACCCGGCAAAGAAGATCGTACCCGAACCGCGCCAGCCGCGCAGCGGATTTTCCTCTCCCAGGTGGGGGCCGTAGCTGGCGACGCGGGCGAACTCGCCGATCTGGCACACGCCCAATTTACCGGCCAGGCGGTCGTGGCCGCAGTTCCGGGGGCACAGGTCGCAGCGGCGCAGGTGCTCGATGGCGGCCGCGGCTCGGGCCTGGAGCTCGCCGCTTTCCAATAATGCCAGGTAGGCGGGGGAAACGGTCATCGGGGGTACCTTTCCAGATCACGATCGGGGGCGAACCCCATCGCCGGCGTTCACCGGGAACCGGTAAACGTGGTGCGGCGGCTGCGGTTCCGGTAAGAATGGCGGGTCACGGTTGGGCCGGGGTATCGGCGAGGTTGGGGGCGAAGTCGGCCAGCATCTCGGCCGGGATGCGGATGGGCCGCCCGGTGGCCAGGTCCACCCACACGCCGAGGGCGTGGATACGGTTGAGCAGGGCGCCATCGGAGACCCGGGTAATGGTATAGTGCCGGGTGGCGCTCGAACGGCGCACGTCCGAGGCCCAGGTGGTGATCTCCAGCTCGTCGTCCAGGTAGGCCGGCTGCAGATACTGGATCTGGTTCTGGCGCAGCAGGATGGCGAACCCGGCATCGATCATGCGCTGCACCGGCCAGCCGTGGGCCGCCACCACCTGCATCCCGCAGTCTTCGGCATAGTTCAGGTACATGGCGTTGTTGACGTGCCCGGCGGCGTCCAGATCGTGCCAGGCAACCCGGCGGCGGATGGTGAAAGCGCCCGGTGGGGGCGGCGGCGCCTGGGGGAAGGGCTCGCGAGGGGGGAAAGTCTCAGGCAAGCCGTCCGGGAAGAAAGCTCTCTGCACTTCGTCGGGAATGGCGGCCGGGCGCCCGCTGTGGCTGTCTACGAACACCCAATCCGTAAAGCCCCGCGCCGCCAGTTGGCCGCTCTCCACCAGGCGCAGCTCGTACATGCGGCGGGAGGTCGCCCGGCGGAAATCGGCGATCCAGGTGACGACTTCCACCCGCTGGTCATATTTGACCGGCTGCAGGTACTCCACCTGGCTGAGGCGGATCACCCACAGGCGTTCTATGCGGAGGTAGTCCTGGCGTGAGTAGCCCGCGGCGGCCGAAGCGTCGAAGGCGGTCTCCTGCATGTAACGCAGGTAATTGGCGTTGTTCAAGTGACCGAAGCGGTCGCATTCGTAGTAGCGCACCCGGAACTGCCGGGCATGTGTCAGTGGCATAGGGTTGATCCAGACGATCGCGTATTTGCTGTTATCCAGTACCCATAAATTACCACGGATATGAGATTTCGAAAAGCGAAAATGGGAAAGCGAAAGGCGAAAGGCGAAAAGCGAAAAGCGAATCCTGCTCTCTGTGTTCTCTGTGTACTCTGTGGTAAAGCCCTTCCTTACAGAAAGACCACCCAATCAGGTCGCCTGAGGGGGGATGTGGAGGGTGAGGCGGGTGTAACGGCCGGGGGCGCTCTCGATGGTGAGGGAACCGCCGATGATCGCCATCATGGTGCTGTGCAGCGCCAACCCCTGGCCGCTCCCCGCCTCAGGGGAACCGGCCTGGCCGGGCTCCGCCCTCTCTTGGGGTGAACCCATGCCCGGGGGCCGGTCGCCGGGCGGCATCCCTGCCCCGTTGTCCTCCACCGCCAACAACAAACCGTCGCGATAAGCCAGCTCAACCTTCAGGCAAAGGTTGGCGCCGGCATCCCCGCCCCGCGCGTGCCTGGCGGCGTTCCGCACCGCCTCGCGAGCGGCGAAATACAGCACCTCGGCAGACAGCGCAGGCAGCTTCTCCAGCTCGCGCTCGCCTTCCGGTTGGACGGTGAAAGTCACCTGGTCGAAGGCCCCCTGAAGTTCCACCTCGATCGTATGGCGCAAGGCGCCGAGCACCCCCAGTCGCCCCACTTCCACCGCCGCCGTGCCCGGCGCCAACCGCAGCAGGTCCGAAAGCTGGCGGTGGATCTCCTGCAGCAGGGCGCCGGTTTCGGCGGTTTGCTCGCCTGTGCCGTTCAGGCCGAGCAGGGCGGTGTGCACCAGGGGCAGCACCTCGTCGTGCAGCACGCGGCGGGTTTGCTGGTCGAGCACCCGGGTTTGGGTCAGATGCTGGCGCTGCAGGGCGATCAGACGGCGGGACATCTCCATGCTGGCCCGGGTGTCCATCAATTGCTCGCCCACTGCCCGGGCGATCTCGATCTCCTCCTGGGTGTACAGCCCGCCGGAGAGCTTGCTCCCCAGCAGCAGTACGCCGGTCAGGCCACGCTCGCTCCACAGGGATACGGCGAACACCATTCCGTGGCCCTCGTCCTCGGGGTCCAGCGGGACGCCATGCTCGTCCGGATCCCGCAGGCGGGGGATCAACGGGTCCAGGTCGGGCAGCGAGATCTGGTGGCCATCCACCACGGGCGGGTAGACCAGGGGCCCGCCGGTGAGCGGGGCGAGGGCGCCGTATGGCACCAGGCAAGCCTGCCGGGCCTCGAGGATGTCGGCGCACAGGGCGTAAAAGGGTTCGCCGCTACGGTCGCCCTCCTCGCCGGGGGAGAGTCCGGCCGGGGCGGCGCCTTCCCCCTCCCGCAGCATCCCCTCGACCAGGCTGCCGTGGGTGACGAAGGGCCGCAGGTGGCGCATCAGCCGCTCGCGTTCGGCGAAGGCCCGCCAGCCGAGCAATGCGAAGAAGCACACAATCAGCGCCAGCGAGAGCAGCAGGATGTAGATCGGGCGGAGCTGCAGGGCGATGCTCCCGGCCAGCAGCAGGCTGAATCCGAGGGCCAGGATCACCGCCCGCCGCCAGTGTTGGAGCAGCCCGCTCCGGGGCAGTGCCTTGCCGGTGAAGATCTCGTAAGTGACCACCCCCTGCCCCAGCGAGAGCACCGCGGCGGCGAGCAGGATTTCGATGGCGAGATCGTACCGGCCGGTGATGAGTATCGTCTCGCGCAGGGTAGCGCCTTCCCCGGCGCTCCTGGCGATCCACACCATCACCCAGCCGGCCAGCAGCCCGACCAGCAGCAGGATTAGCGAGGTGGCGATCAGGTAACGCCTGGCCCTCCGGCGCGCTGCTTCGCCCAGGAGGCGGGCGGAAGGCCCCGGGAAGCGTAGGGCGTCCACAGAGAGGCCCGTGCACAGCAGGGTGTAGGCCGGGTAGACCAGGATCAGCAGGGGGATGCCGCCCAGGGTGGGGCTGGCGGCCAGCTCGTAGGCCACCACTTGCGAGAAGTTGGGCAGTGGGTTGAAGAAAAGCACCAGGACGACCAGGGCCAGGCCGGCGAGCAGGGTGAGGTAGAACCAGGGACGCCGCCGGGCCGGCAGGCGCCTCGGCCCCTGGACAGGAGGCTCCCAGTGCCCGCAGTACCACAGCATGACCACATACCAGGCGAAAGGCAGGATGATTACCGGGATCCAGCCCACATGCCACCAGAAGTTCAGCCCGGGAGAGGCCTGAAGCACACCCTGCCCGGCGATGGCCGAATGGCTGATAAAGAAGACCGCCCCCAGCAGCAGGCCGCCGGAGGCCAGCCAGATGCCCCAGGCCCTCCGCTCGGCGTTCAGAAAGACCGTCAGCCCCAGCCAGAGCAGGAGCATGGTGTTGAAGAGCGAGAAAGCCAGGATGGCCCAGTCGAGGGGAAAGCTGCCCGTCATCCCCCCTCCCAGGGCACCCACTCACCGCGCTCGTCCAGCACTTGCGCCTCGCCCGCCTCGTTCCAGGCCAGCATCCTTCCGGCGAGCACGATGAGCGCCGCCCGGGTGCGGGCTACCTTCTCGTCCGTACTCGAATCGCTCAACCCCCAGGCGGCGTAGATCTGCCCGTTGGTGCGGCTGATGGTGCGCTTATCCTTGAAACCCATGCGGGCGGCGATCTGCTCGTTGGTCAGCCCGGCTGCCAGCATCCGGGCCACGGCCTGCTCGTTGGGCTCCAGCAGGGCCATCGGCGACTGCTCGTCCTTGCGCCGCACCTCCTGGACGCGGGCTTCGATCTCCGGTTCGATGAAAGATTTCCCGCCGATGGCGTCCCGCAGCAGGGGTAGGATCATGTGGGGCAGCAGGTAGTTCGACTTGCGCACGTAGGCGTAGTGGCTGAGGATCCCCGAGCGGCGGAAGTCACGGTAGTAGCTGTCGTCGTCCTGGATGGAGTAGAAGACCACCGGCAGGCGGGGGAACTCACGGCGGATAGCGACAGCCGCCTGGATGCCGTTCATCTCGCCCGCCAGGCGTACGTCCATCAGGATCACGTCCGGAGCGCCGGCATCCAGGCAGTAAGCCAGGGTCGCCTCCCCGCTGGCGAAGCCGGCCGGCACGCAGACCGCCCCGGTCGCCTCGAAGCCGGCCTTCAGTCCCTGGCGCAGCCGTTCGTTGTCTTCCACGATGATTAGTTGGATAGGGGAAGGAGTCATAGCCTGAATCTTGACGGAGATTGGCCGGCTTGTCAAGCACCTGGGTGCGCGGGTTTGTGCGCCCAGAAGGTGGCGCCCGGTTGGCGGACCCTCTAGAATGGGTGGCATAGCCCGATCTCATCGGAATGGGGAACGGGAATTGACAGACAGGAGAGCTGCTTTGAAAGTCAAAATGATCTTACCCGCCTTGACCGAAGCGAAGAGCCCGTTCTGGCGGCCGGTGAAGTACTCCCTCTTCCCGCCGTTGGGACTCGCCACCCTGGCCGCCTACCTGAGCGAGGAGGACCAGGTGACCATCCAGGACGAGCACGTTGAGACTCTGGATCTGGACGACGAGCCCGACCTGGTGGTGATACAGGTGTACATCACCTCGGCCTACCGCGCCTACCAACTGGCCGGGCACTACCGCAGGAAAGGCGCCCACATCTGCCTGGGCGGCTTGCACGTGACCTCGCTGCCCGAGGAAGCCGCGCAGCACGCCGACACGATCTTTATCGGTCCCGGGGAAGATACCTGGCCGAAATTCCTGGCCGACTACCGCCGCGGGCGCCCGGGCCGCGTCTATCGTTCCGAGGTGCGCACGCTGGCCGGCCTGCCCCCCATCCGCCGCGACCTGATCAAACGCCACCTGTACCTGGTGCCAAACTCGATCGTCGTCTCGCGCGGCTGCCCGCACGTCTGCGACTTCTGCTATAAGGAGGCTTTCTTCGAAGGCGGGAAGTCCTTCTACACCCAGGCCGTGGACCAGGCTCTGGCCGAGATCGAACGCTTGCCCGGCCGGCACCTCTACTTCCTGGACGATCACCTGTTTGGGAACCCGCGCTTTGCCCGCTCGCTGTTCGACGGCATGCGGGGGATGGGCCGGGTGTGGCAGGCGGCGGCCACGGTGCAGTCGGTGCTGCTGCCTGACCTGGTGGAGCGGGCGGCGGCGAGCGGCCTGCGCAGCCTGTTCACCGGCTTCGAAACCCTCAATCCGGCAAACCTGCGAGAGCAGAACAAGCTGCAAAACCTGAACCGGGATTACTCCGCCGCCATCCGCCGCCTGCACGATAACGGGGTGATGGTCAACGCCAGCTTTGTGTTTGGGATGGATGAGGATGACGAGACGGTGTTCGATCGCACGGTGGAATGGGCGCTGCGCCAGGGGATCGAGACCGCCACTTTCCACATCCTGACCCCCTACCCGGGCACGGCGCTGTACGAGCGGATGAGCGCTGTGGGGCGGATCACCACCCGCGATTGGGATCTGTACGACACGCGGCACGTGGTCTACCGCCCGGCGAAGCTCAGCCCGGAAGCGCTCGAGGCCGGGTACTGGCGCGCTTACCGGGATTTCTACCGTTGGGGCTCGATCTTCCGGTCCGCCCGCGTCCAGGAGGGCTGGGTCGAGAGGCTGCGACACGTGGCGTACGTCTCGGGTTGGAAGAAGTTCGAGCCGCTATGGGATTGGGTGATCCGGGCCAAACGGATTGGGGCTTTCCTGCCCCTGCTTGAGACAGTCCTGAACGGCCGGACCCCAGGCGAGGCAGAGTACTCCGGGAGACATGGGTGGAGGGGCGCCGTGGCAGCCACGGCGGGGGAGCCTACGACCCAGGGCGACCGCAATCCGTGAAATCCGGGATAAAAATCCGTTGTCAGCTCTCTGTGGACTCTGTTGTGAATTCTTTCCTAAGGACTAAAAATAAAACACAAACGCCAGATCGTTGACGTTCGTGTTGGTCGGGCCGGGCTTGAGTAAATCGCCGAGCGGCTCGAAGAAATGATACGCGTCATTGCGGTTGAGGAAATCCTGCGGGTCGAGCCCGGCCTGCTGCGCCCGGCTCAGCGTGCGGCCGGTGACCACCGCCCCGGCGGCGTCGGTCGGACCGTCCCCGCCGTCGGTGGCCAGCGTTACCAGCATCGCCCCGTCCAGGCCGGTCAGGTCGTCCACCGCAGCCAGGGCCAGCTCCTGGTTACGCCCACCCAGCCCATCGCCGTGCAGCGTCACTGTGGTCTCACCCCCGGCAATGACGCAGGCCGGCAGGCGCAGCGGCTGCCCGGTGGCGGCCATCTGCCGGGCGATGGAAGCCAGCATGCGTCCGGCTACTCGGGCCTCCCCTTGCAGATAAGTGGTCAACAGCAGGGCGTTTAGCCCTTCTCGTCCGGCCTGCTCCAGCGCAGCCTGGGCTGCCAGCAGATTGCTGCCCACCACCTGGTTCTGCACCCGTTCGAACAGCGGGTCGCCGGCCTTGGGCGTATCGGGGCTCAGCCCGGCGCTGCCCTGGCTGATGCGGGCGGTGATCCCGGGCGGCACCTGCTCCCAGATCTGGTAGCGGTCGAGGATATCCCTGGCGTCCTGGTAAGTGCTCGAATCGGGGACGGTGAGCCCGGAAGCGATCACGTCCAACGGGTCGCCGACCACGTCCGAGAGGATCAGGGTGAGCAGCGTGGCGGGGTAGGCTCGGCGGGCGAGCTGCCCCCCTTTGAGCTGATCCAGGTGCTTGCGCAGGGTGTTGATCTCGTTGATCGTTGCCCCACAGCCCAGCAGGGTGGCGGTCAGGTCCTGGAGATCGCTCAGGCTGATGCCCTCCGCCGGAGCGGCGAGCAAGGCCGAGCCGCCGCCGGAGATCAGGCACAGCAGCAGGTCATCGGGGCGGCTGTCATCCACGAACTCCAGGACCCTCCGCCCGGCGGCCAGGCTGCGCTCGTCGGGGATGGGGTGCCCGGCCTCCAGCAGATCGATACCGGCCGGCAGCGAGGCGGCGCTGTCCGCCTCCTGCGCCAGGCCCGTCCACCCGGTATAGCCCTCCTTGACCACCACCACGCCCCCTTCCAGGCGCTCGCCGAGGATGCGGGCCGCGGCGCGGGCCATCGGGGCGCCGGCCTTCCCCGCGCCGATCACCCGCACCCGCCGGTACTCGTTCAGGTCGTAGGACCGCTCCCCGAGCAGCAGCGTGTCGCCCTCCCGGCGTAGATGGCGCTCCACCGCTGCTGCCGGCTCTACCGCCTCCAGAGCTGTGGCCAGGATGCGCTGCACCACCTCGCCCCAGGGACCGGCTTGCAGCGAAGTCGTAGCGAGTAAAGTAGGGTCCATGCCCACCTCCAGGATTTCGTAGGGTCAGAGCGCTAATCGCAGGGCAAATCGTCGTCCAGGTCTTTTTGGACGGAGCGCAGCCGGGTGAGGGAAGCCAGAGCGGCGCTGACGTGCGCCCCGAACAGGGTGATCATCGAGCTCAGGTAGATCCACAGCATCAGGCCGACCAGCGCCCCGAGCGAGCCGTAGATCAGCTCGAAATTGACCACCCCGCTGCTCAGGTACCAGCCGAACGCAATCGAGAGCATCTGCCAGCCGGCGCTGGCGGAGAGGGCGCCCCAGAACGCCTCTTTCCACAGCACCTTGGTATTGGGGATCCACCAGTAGAGTGGCATAAAGATGCTAAAGGTAAAAAACCAGGGCACCAGGCGCTGGAGCGCCTGGTAGAAGGGCGTGTCGTAAATGCTGATGCTGCCGCCGATGGGGATGTTGAAGCGGGAGAACAGGCTGAGCGCGGTGGTTAGCAGGATGGAGAGGATCACCAGCAGCAGTATGGCCAGGATGATGAGGATGGCGAGCAAACGGCCCTGGATAAAGTTACGCGGGGCCGCCAGAGGCCAGGCGCGATTGATGTTGCGGGTGAGGGTGAGGAACACTCCCGAGGCCGCCCAGATCAGCCCGGCCAGACCGATGATCGTGGTGGTGGTCCGCGTCTCCAGGATCAGCACCAGGTTCTCTTCAATCAACTGTTGGGGCAGGGTGAAAGGGACCACCCGGTTCACATAGCTCATCACCTGGTCTGGGTCGGGAACGCTCAGCAGGACGAAGCTCAGCGCCGCCACCAGCAGCAGCAGGATTGGGAAGAGGGAGAAGAGGGCGTAGTAGCCGATGCTGGCGGCGGCCTCTGCGCCGCGCACGCGGTTGAATCGGTTGTAGGCCAGCCACAAGACGCTGAACGCGCCCCCCGTGTGCTCGTCGATCCATGTGCAGGCGGCTCTGAACTTGGGCTGAAACCATTCAACGATCATCGGTTTGGCATCGGGGACGCTGAACGGCCCCGCGAGAGTCACATAATATTTTCCACAGGCAGGATACACTCAGCCGATTCGTTCGCCGGGCTGTTGACCATGGTGGAAACCGGGAAGGCTTTCATGCCGGCCTCCGGGTAAGGGCGCAGCACGCGGCTCAACCGGTCTGGGTCCTGTTCTTCGGGGTCCAGCCACAGGCCGTAGTCCACCGGGTCGAGGATCACCGGCATGCGGTTGTGGATATCGCGCATCAGGTTGTTGGGCTCGGTGGTGATGATGGTGGCGGAGAGCACGTTCGACCCGTCCGGGGAGTACCAGTTCTCCCACAGTCCGGCGAAGGCGAAGGGCCGGTCGTCCTGCATGCGGATGTACATGGGGGTCTTGCTTCGGCGTCCGGGGGTCTGCCGCCACTCGTAGAAGCCATCGGCCAGGACCAGGCAGCGACGGCGGCGAAATGCGGTGCGGAAGGATGGCTTTTCGGCCAGGGTCTCGGCCCGGGCGTTGATCAGGCGATTGCCGATGCTCGGGTCTTTCGCCCAGGAGGGGATCAATCCCCACACAAAAAAGTCAACCCGGTTTTTGCCGTCGTTGGGGATAACCGCCAGGGGCTGGGTGGGGGCGATATTGTAGCGCGGTTCGATCCCGTTCGGCACTGTGGCCCAGGGGAAGGCCTCCTGGATTTCTTCCGAGCTGATGGTTAGCGTAAAACGGCCACACATGGTAGTAACACTCCCTCCTAGGAAAACCGTTATTCTGATTAATCATACCATGCCGGAATGATGCCCGGCTGAGGTAGATGGATTTCCGGTAGCTCAATACTAGCACAGATGTTCTAGAATTGTCAAGCGACGATGGAAGTTGGGAAATTCGAAGTGCCTTTCATATTTAATGGTAATCGATTACACTAATATCCCAAATAATTAACAGGATATTTTCGAACGATCGCGGACAAAGACCTCGCTTTTCCATTGACAGTCTGAAGCCGTTCATCAAGCCTGGGGTCCGGCTCTCGATCGCCCAGGAGTGCAATGTACGGGTTTCCTCCTACGCCCACCACCCAAGAACCGCTGATCAAGCTGAAGCTCTTTGTGCCTCGGCTGCGCCCCGGCATGATCGCCCGCCCGCGGCTCATCGCCAGGTTGAACCAGGGCCTTTACGAGGCGCTCACTCTGATCAGCGCTCCGGCCGGCTACGGCAAAACGACTCTGCTCTCCGAATGGATTGCCCTGTTGAAAGCGGAGAAAGCCCCTGCCTCCTGGGCAGTCTCCTGGTTATCGCTGGACGCAGGGGATAACGATCCAATCCGTTTCCTGACTTACCTGACGGCCGCCCTGGAATCTGCCCGGCCGGAGTTGGGCGCAGAAGCCCGGTCCCTTCTCCAGTCCAATCCCTCTCTCCCGCCGACAACCCCCTTATCGGTGCTGATTAATGAGCTGCAGGAATCTCCGCAGCCGGTGATGCTGGTGCTGGACGATTACCAGCACATCAGCAATGCGACCATCCATGAGGGGATAACTTTCCTGCTCGAGCATTTGCCGGAAAACCTCCACCTGGTGATCGCCACCCGGTCCGACCCGCCTCTGCCCCTGGCGCGGCTGCGCGGCCGGAACCAACTCAACGAACTCAGGGCCAAAGATCTGCGCTTCACCTCCGGCGAAGCAGCCGCCTTCCTCAACCAGACCTTCGGCCTGGCGCTTACCCCCGAGCAGATCACGACTCTTGAAAACCGCACCGAGGGCTGGATCGCCGGTTTACAGATGGCGGCAATATCCATGCAGGGCCGGCACGACACCGGCCAATTCATCGATGCCTTCTCCGGAAGCCACCGCTTCATTATGGATTATCTCGCCGAGGAGGTGATCAACCGCCAGCCCGACGAGATCCAGGCATTCCTGTTATGCACTTCGATCCTCGAGCGGTTGAGCGACCCCTTGTGCAGCGCCGTCCTGAAAGCAAAACCCGCCGGGACAGGCGTCGCGCTCCGGGACTACCGGCCGGGCATATTACAAGAGTTGGAGCGCACGAATCTGTTCGTGCTCCCCCTGGATGAAGACCGCACCTGGTACCGCTACCACCATCTCTTCGCCGACCTGCTTCGGGTTCGCCTCCAGCAAACCTGGCCCGACTTGGTCCATGTCCTTCACGGCCGCGCCGCCGCCTGGTTCGAGGAACAGGGTTGGGTGGAAGAGGCTATCGCCCACGCCATGGCTGCCAGGGATTGGGACCGCGCCGGCCGGTTGATCGCCCGCCACGTACGGAACTACCTTGACAACGGGCAGATGGCGACCGTGCTGAACTGGATCGACGGTTTGCCTCAAGAGGTGATCTTCCGCTATCCAACTCTGTGCCTCCTGGTAGCGGATGTCTACGCCCAGGCAGGCCGTATCGGCCAGATCGACACGCTGCTCGACCGGGCGGAAGCGATGGCGCTGGCCGGGGAAAATACCGGGATAGAGGCTGAGGCCGGTCCGAACCCCGATCTGACCCGCAAAGATGCGATCGCCATCCGCTCCCTGGCTGCCAGCCTGCGCGGCCTGAAGGCGATTTGCTACGGTGATCCGGACCGCGCGATAGCCCTCACGGAGCAGGCCCTGGCCGAGATCCCGGGGATGGAAGCCGGCGAGCTGGCGGTTTTATTCTGGGTCCAGGGGTGGGCGCACCGCAGCCTTGGTAAACTCGAACAGGCCATCGCGCTGCTGACCCGGGCCACGGAATTCGCCCTGCGGACGGAGAGGAACTTCCACGACATCTGGACCGACCTGGGTGTCGCCACCTGGCAAGTGGGCAAACTCCCGCAGGCGATCGACATCTTCACCGGTTCGATCCGCAGGGCCGCGGACCGTGGGGTTCAAAATCAGGGCAACCTGGCCAGAGATGAGGCCTTCCTCAGCTTTGTCTATCTGGAGCAAAACCGGCTCGATCTGGCTTTCGACTATGCCAGCCGGGCGATCGCGCACACCCAATGGTGGCCCAGCCATAATATTATCGCCACAGCCCAAACGAGCCTCGCCCAGATCTTGCTGGCGCGCGGCGACCTCCAAGGCTGCCTGCTCGCCATCCAAAAGGCGGACCAGGAACGGAAGAACCACCTGATGACTCCCTTCGTGCACAGCCTGATCGACGTCACCTGGGTGCGCCTCCGGCTGCTGCAAGGGGAGTGGGGATGGCTGGACCAGTGGTCTGGCGAGGCGCTCTCCGAGCTCGACGCCAGGCAGGAAGCGGGCGGGCGGATCGACGACTCCCTGGAAATGAAGCTGATCATGCTGGTGCGAATCTGGCTGGAGAAAACGAAAATCGACCGGAACACCGGCCGCTACGGAGAATGTTTGGACCTGTTATCCCGGCTGGAAGAGGGTTCTCGGGCGGCAGGGCGGGTGAATTCTCTGGTCGAAATTCTCTGTTTGATGGCGAGCGTATACCATCTGCAAGCGAAACTTTCTACCGCCCTGGACTGCCTGGAGCAGTGCCTGGCGCTGGCGGAACCGGGAGGGTATATGCGGATATTCCTGAACACCGGCGAGCCGGCCCGAGACCTGCTCTCCGCCTACCTTCGCCAGCCCTCCGCCTCTCACCGGTCGTATGCCCTGGACGTCCTCAAGGACTTCGGCGTTGCATCGCCCGCGGAGGGCCCGCAGGCCGGTTACCCCCTGGCCATCACCGGTCGGGAGATGGAAGTGCTGCGCCTGCTCGCCAAGGGTTGCAGCAACCGGCAAATCGCCGAGACCTTGTTCCTCGCCGAGGGGACGGTCAAATACCACGTCCATCACCTCTTGCAGAAGCTCAACGTGCAGAGCCGCACACAGGCTCTGGCAAGAGCCAAAGACCTCGGCCTGATCTAGACCATATCGCCCAATCCTGAACAACCCCCCTGGCGTAACGCAGGGGGGTTGTTTGTTCGTTAAAAAACAACCCCTCGACTGATCTTAAGATAGATGACAGCCGGAGGGGGTTAGCCTTACGATTGCAGCACGTTTGAAGATACCTTACACAGATAAGCACGGAGATAAAATGACATTCATCCGCAACTCTCTAATCGCAATCGCCGGCCTGGGCCTGGGGGCCGGCTTCCTGCTCTGGCTGGGCCTGCAGGTCCGGCCGCCATCCTTCGACCCCTATCCGGAACGGTCCCCGCAGTTGGAAACTGCCCCGCTGCCCGCCGGGCTCCCGGCGCCGGTGGAGCGTTTCTACCGCACAGTCTACGGCGAGGAAATCCCGCTGATCGAGACGGTGGTCATTCAAGGCCGAGGGGTGATGAAGCCCTTCATGAACCTCCCCATACCGGCGCGCTTTGTATTCGTGCATAACGCCGGCCGGGATTACCGCCATTACTTTGAGGCAACCTTGTTTGGCATCCCGCTGTTGAAGGTGGATGAAGGGTATATCGATGGGGCCAGCTTCTTCCAAAGTCCGATGGGCTGCTACTACGACCGGCCGAACGCCAACCAGGGCGCCAACCTGGCGTTGTGGGCAGAAGCGATGTGGTTCCCCTCTCTCTGGGTGACAGACCCGCGCACCCGCTGGGAGCCGGTGGACGAGCATACCGCCCTGCTGTACGTGCCCTATGCGGAAGACGATGAGACCTTTTTGGTGCGCTTCAACCCCCAGACCGGATTGATCGACATGATGGAAGCCATGCGTTATCGCGAGGTCGAAGAAGGGGCCCCCAAAATCTTGTGGATCGTGCGCAGCGAGAGACCGCAAGAGGCGCAGCCGGCAGGGAGCGCCATCAGCCCCACAGGTTCGGCCATGTGGCTGGACCAGGGCTCGCCCTGGGCGTACTTCAACGTCGAAGAGCTCGTCTACAACGTGGATGTGAGCGCCTACCTCCACCAGCGAGGCCATTAGCGCCGGTGACTGGGTTGGATGAGCGTCGTTCGCCGGGCTCTATTGGCAAATGGAAAGGAGACCCCGATGCAGAATAAAAATCAAAATGATACCGGCTCCGCCTACGAAATCCGGGTGAGAAACCACCTGGGCAAGGGTTGGGCTGATTTCTTCGATGGCTGGGCGTTGATCAACCTGGAAAACGGGGAGGTTCTGCTCACCCACCCGGACGTCGACCAGGCCGGGCTGCACGGCGTGTTGAATAAGATCCGGGACCTCAATTTGACTCTGATTTCCATCCGCCGGATAAACCCGTAACGGTGGAAGGATAATCATATTGACTTATGGAAACCCCTTGCTCTAGTATCTCGACGAACGCGGCACCGGTTGGGTGGGCTGCTGGTATGACGATGTTTGGGCTCCCTCAATGTTGACCGAGGGCTGGAAAGGATATACTCGCAATGGGGAGTTCATCCTGCGCTCCCTCAATGATGGTGCTGATGGATAACTCTTTACGGAGGAAGGACATGAATACAACTAGAGTTACCGAATTGGTATCGGCCAGATTCCACAAACTTGTGCGCTCCGACAACAAAATCCACAACGCTCACTTGCTGGTCCATTCAGATACGCACGGTCTGCACCTGAACCTGGCAGGTGGCGAGGAGCGTGGCTCCGATGAGCCGCGCTCCTCGGAGCCGCGCCCTTACGAGCCAGGCGGTGAGGGCCGCCTCGTGCACCCCGAACAGCCGGTGTTCATGGCCAGTGTGGGCAAGCTCTTTACCGCGATCCTGGTAGCGCTCCTTCACGAACAGGGCGCACTTTCATTCGAAGATCCGATCTCACACTACCTGGAGCCGGACGTGCTGAAAGACCTGCACCTGTTTCGCGGGCGCGATTTCAGCCGGGGAATCCAGATCAAACACCTGCTGAATCACACCTCCGGGCTGCCCGACTACTTCGAAGATAAACCCGCCCGGGGGAAGGGCATGATCCAGTGTTTGCTCGAAGAACCCGAACGTAGGTTCCAGCCGCGCGAGGTCTTGAACTGGGCGAAAGCGAACCTGCAGCCGCGCTTCCCCCCCGGGAGGGGCTTCCACTATTCCGACACCGGCTACAACTTACTGGGGCAGATCATCGAAGCGGTGACCGGCGCACCCTATCACCTCGCCCTGAGCCGTACCCTGTTCGAGCCCCTGGGCATGGATGGGGCGTTCGTGCTGCAGCATTCCCAGCCGCGAGCGGCCAGCCCGTATCCGGTCGCCGGTGTGTATGTCGGGGATACCAACATTGTGAATTACTGTTCGATGAGCATGGCTTACGCCGATGGGGCGATCGCCGCGCCGCTCGAGGATCTGCTCAAATTCATGCGAGCGCTGGCCCAAGGGCAGTTGCTGCGCCCCGACACGTTCGAACAGATGAACGACCGCGCCAGATTTATGCCCGGGATCGATTATGGCTACGGCATGATGATCATCCGTCCCGTACCGCTGCTCATGCCGGGACGCTATGCCTGCTGGGGCAACGCGGGATCGACCGGCGCTTTCATGTTCTACCACCCTGGGCTGGACGCCCACCTGATCGGGAGCCTGAACCAGTTTCGCTATCACGCCAAAGGGATTCGCTTTATGCTGGGTGTGATCGATATTCTGCTGAAAAACCGGTAGCGGCGAACCCAACCCCTGCCGCTGTAATATACACGCTCCACACGGCCATATATCCCCGGTTTCATGTAGGGGCGGGTCTTTCATTCGAGCATAGGTGGCTCACCGTAAACGGCGCCTGGCAGGCCGGCCAGCCCCGGTCGTCCAACCAGACCCGCCCCTCCTAGCCTTTCACCCCTCCCGGCCACAGGCCAACCCCTCATGCCTGTCATCCCGTGCGACGGGTGACGGGCGACGCGAGCGTTGCTAGGGTGTCGCCAGGGCGTCGTTGGAGGATCGCAAGGCGAAGGACCTCCCCCCAGGCCGGGTGATTCGCACAGCTTGCGAGGCGCGTCCGCACCCTAACCCCGCCCGACCCTTCCCGCTGCAGGGGTGGACCCGCCCTCCGTTTTCGTGCATTCGGGGTCGCGCGGCATGTTCAGCGCATGCTCGTGCATGCGTTAAGCATGCCGTTCAGACATTCGTGAACGGCTTCTCCGACGCATGGGCACGGCTGCACCATAAACCACCCAAAACCGTGGATCCGCCCGCCGGAAGCGAAGCGCTCACCGCCGGCAGCGAAGCGCTCACCGCCGGCAGCGAAGCGCTCA
>CAYMLG010000090.1:0-17729 GCA_964391195.1 uncultured Anaerolineaceae bacterium
TGAGAAGCCGTGGGGCCTGTGTGAGGGCCCAACCCTCTCCCGAACCTGGGAGAGGGCCTGGGTGAGGGCATCAGGTATACTTATGCAGGGAGGAAACGATGAAAAAAGAACAGCTTCTGGACAGACTGGAGGAGGCCTGGGCCGCCTTCAACCGCGCTTACGCCGGGCTCACCCCCGAACAGATGACCCGTCCCGGCGTCACCGGCGACTGGTCGGTGAAGGACCTTCTCAGCCACGTGACCATCTGGGAGCAGGAAGCGCTCAAATACCTGCCCCAGATCCTGGAGGGCAAGCAGCCCCCGCGCTATTCCGCCCTCTACGGCGGTATCGACGCCTTCAACGCCCAAAGCGTGGGCAAGCGCCAGGACCTTCCCCTGGAGGCCGTGCTGCGCGAGCTGGACGAGACCCACAACCGGCTGGTCGAGTACGTCCGCCTCGCCCCCGAGGAGCAGTTCGCCACCGATACCCGCTTCCGCCGCCGCCTGCGCCTGGACACCTACAGCCATTACCCCCACCACACCCGGGCTATCCTGGAATGGCGAGAGAACTCCGGGGACCATTCAAACACCGCATAGAGGCGGGCAGGTTTCGCCCGGACATGTTGCCGCGATGCCCAGCGAAACGGCCTGGGATCTCCCCCCGCCTGATGAATGAAGTTCTTTGCTTAGTGATGTCCTTTCCGCCGCTTCGCGGCGAGATCCTTCACTTCGTTCAGGATGACATGGGAGGAGGTTCAGGATGACATGGGAGAGGTTCAGGATGAAATGTGTGGGGGTATCCTCCCAAAGGAGCACAGCAACAACATTAAGGCAGCAGAGTATACAACCTCGCCGAAAGTTCAGCGCCTCAGTTGTGGATGCGGTGGTTCCTGGTTACGCGGGGCGGGCTGGTCTTCGATGGAGATAGTGTTAGAATACAGTGTCAAAACCCATTGCGCCGCAGGAATGTTTTTATGAGCGATGAAATCACCCGAGAGATTTTCGATCACATGGTAACCCTGGCCGCCCTGGAGCTCTCTGAAGAGGAGGCGGAATACCTGCGCCGGGAGCTCAACAACCAGCTCAAGGCCATCCACGAATTGGAAGCCATCCCCCTCGACCCGGAGGCAGCCGCCACTTCGCACGGCGTGCCCTACACGCCCGAGACCACCCCGGCCATCCGCTCCGACGAGTGGATCCCTTTCCCCCGCCCGGAAGATATCCTCGAGCAGGCCCCCGAGACCGAGGACCGCTACATCGTCGTCCCCGACATCCCCCACGAAGAGCTCTCATAGGGGAAGAAATTGACCGCAGCGAACCCGAAACCAACCATGCCAACCCTAGCCGATCTTCCTGCATATGAATTGATCGACCGCATCCGCCGCCGGGAAATCTCTGCGGCCGAAGTCACCGAGGCGGTGCTCGAACGCATCCAGGCCGTGGATGGACGCCCCGGACGCCTGGACGGCGCCGGCCCGGATGGCGCGGATGATGAACGGACGGTGCACGCCTTCATCACCCTCACCGCCGATACCGCCCGCAGCCAGGCCGCGGAAGTGGATCGCAAACTGGCCGCCGGTGAGGACCCCGGCCCCCTGGCCGGCGTGCCCTTCACCGTGAAAGACATCTTCTGCGTGCGCGGCGTCCCCACCACCGCCGCTTCCCGCATCCTGTCCAATTTCATCCCCCCCTACACCGCCACCCCGGTCGCCCGGATGCTGGAGGCGGGCGCCGTGCTGCTCGGCAAGGTCAACCTGGACGAGTTCACCTACGGCTCGTCGAACGAGTCCTCCGCCTTCCGGCCGGTGCCCCGCAACCCGTGGAAGCTCGACCGCGTCCCCGGCGGCTCCTCGGGGGGCAGCGCCGCGGCGGTGGCCGCCGGGGAGGGCCCGCTCTCCATCGGCACCGACACCGCCGGATCCATCCGCCAACCGGCCTCCTTCTGCGGGGTGGTCGGCGTCAAGCCCACCTACGGGCGGGTCTCCCGCTTCGGCCTGATCGCCTTCGGCTCCTCCCTGGACTGCCCCGGCCCACTGGCCCGCAACGTTACCGATGCCGCCCTGATGCTCAACGCCATCGCCGGCCCCGACCCGCAGGACGGGACCGCGGCCGCAGTCCCCGTCCCCGACTACACCGCCGGGCTGGAAGAGGGGCTCAAGGGCCTGCGCCTCGGCCTCTCGCCCGATTACTTCCGCATCACCTACCCCGACCCTGATACCGGCGAGCTGCGCCAGGAGCCCATCTCGCCTGAGGTCCAGGCGGCGGTCATGCGCGCCGCCGAGCGCCTGTCCGCTCAGGGGGCGGAGATCGTCGAAGGGATCCCCATGCCCCACACCCGGTATGGGATCCCGGCCTTTTTCGTCGTCTCCCGCGTCGAGGCGGCCTCCAACCTGCACCGCTACGACGGGGTCAAGTACGGCTACCGCACCGCCCAGCCCGTGTCCGAGCTCAGCGAGCTGTACCGCAAGACCCGCGCTGAGGGCTTCGGCCTGCAGCCCAAGCTGCGCATCCTGATGGGGATGTACGTCAGCGCCGCCCAATACAGCGAGCAGTATTACAACCGCGCCCTGCGCGTGCGCACCCTCATCCGCCGGGACTTCGACGCCATCTTCAACCCCCACGGCGCTTACCGCCTGCACGCCCTGCTCACCCCCACCACCGCCACCACCGCTTTCCCCCTGGGCGACGTGTACGGCAACTCGGTCCTGATGCAGTACGCCGACCAGCTCACCGTCCCCGCCAACCACGCCGGGGTTCCGGGGGTGTCGGTCCCGGGCGGGGTCGACTCGGCCGGTCTGCCCATCGGCATCCAGTTCCTCGGCCCAGACTTCTCCGAGGCCACCCTGCTGCGCCTCGGCCGCGCCTTTGAATTGGCGACCGAGACCGAGCCCTGGCGGGCGATGCGCCCCGAGGCCCTCCGCTGAGCGACACCACACGGAAGAACAAAGCCCGTGGAAGTCAAGCGCACCGTCTCCGAGATCCTCGACACCCTCCGCAGCCAGGCCAACCCGGACAATGTGGCCGGCATGGCCCGCTACGGCATCAACCCCGAGAACACCCTCGGCATCTCGATGCCATTCCTGCGCGGGCTGGCGAAGGAGATCGGCCGCGACCATGAGCTTGCCCTCGAGCTGTGGGCCTCCGGGATCCACGAGGCCCGCATCCTCGCCGCCCTGGTGGGCGATCCCCGCCAGGTGACAGAGGCGCAGATGGAATCCTGGGTCGTGGATATCGACTCGTGGGACGTCTGCGACCAACTCTGCGGCAATCTCTTCGACCGCACGCCCTTTGCATACACCAAGGCCCACCAGTGGAGCGCCCGGCCCGAGGAGTTCGTCAAGCGCGCCGGTTTCGTCCTGATGACCCAGCTCGCGGTGCACGACAAGAAGACCGGCGATGAGGCCTTCGAGGCCTTCTTCCCCCTCATCGAGCGCGAAGCCACCGACCCGCGCAACTTCGTCAAGAAGGCGGTCAATTGGGCCTTGCGCGGCATCGGCAAGCGCAACCGCAGGCTGAACGAGAAGGCCATCCAGGTCGCCCGCCGCCTGGCCGAGATGAACGATCGCACCGCCCGCTGGATCGCTAAGGATGCCCTGCGCGAGCTAGAATCGGACAAGATCCAGTCTCGTCTGAAGGACTGAGCCTTCGCCCCCTGTGGGGAATAGAGGCGGATTGCAGCGCCCTCACCCAACGATGAAAAATACTGAGAGAACTTTATGAGCGAAAAATCGACCGAATACGAGGCCGTGATCGGGCTGGAGACCCACATCCAGCTCAACACCACCACCAAAATCTTCTGCGCCTGCAAAGCGGATTCCTGGTACGACCCGCCCAACACCAACATCTGCCCGGTGTGCACCGGCCTGCCCGGTGTGCTGCCCGTCCTCAATCAGGCGGTGGTGGAGAAGGGCGTGCTGCTGGCTGCGGCCATGCGAGCCGAAATCCGGCCGGTATCCTATTTTGACCGCAAGAACTACTTCTATCCCGACCTACCCAAGGGCTACCAGATTTCCCAGTACGACATGTCCCTGGCCCGCGGCGGCTATCTCGACGTGCCCATCCCCGCCGCCGGTGACCGGCCGGCCTACACCCGCCGGGTGACGATCCACAAACTGCACCTGGAAGAAGACGCCGGAAAGACCAGGAACGACCTCGGCCGGCGCCTGATCGACTTCAACCGCTGCGGCGTACCCCTGGTGGAGATGGTCACCGGCCCCGACCTACGCTCTGCGGATGAAGCCGCCCAGTACCTCATCCGCCTGCGCCAGCTTCTTCGTTGGTTGGGCGTGTCCGAAGCCGATATGGAGAAGGCCCACCTGCGCTGCGATGCCAATGTCTCCATCCGACCCAAGGGCGCCGATTATCTCAACCCCAAGACCGAGATCAAGAACGTGAACTCGATCGTCGCCGTGCGCACCGCCATCGAAACCGAGATCGAGCGCCAGATCCGCCAGGTGGAAGCCGGCCACCGCATCGAACAGTGGACCCTGGAGTGGGATGAGGACGCCGGTGTGCTGCGGAAAATGCGTTCGAAAGAGACCGAGGCTGATTACCGTTACTTCCGTGAACCCGATTTGCTGCCCATCCGCCTGGACGAGGCCTGGCTGAGCTCGATCCTCGCCCGCCTCCCCGAGCTCCCCCTGGAGCGCCGCCAACGCTTTGGCGAGCAGTACGGCCTGCCCGAGTACGACGCCGATATCCTCACCGGAGAGCGCAGCCTGTCGGACTACTTCGAGGCCGCCGTCCGGGCCTACGGGGGCGATCCCAAGCGCGTCTCGAACTGGCTGATGAACGATGTGCTGCGCATGATCAACGAGCAGGGCCTGACCGCCGGTGAGCTGCGCCTGACGCCTCAGCACCTGGCGGAGGTCATCCGCCTGGTGGACCAGAACATCGTGAACACTTCCACCGGCAAGAGCCTGCTGGAGAAGGTCCAGGAGACCGGCCGCGCCCCGCAGGAGATCGTCGCCGCAGAGGGCCTGGTAAAAGTCAGCGACACCGGGGCCATCCGCGAGGTTGTCCTCGAAGTGCTGGCCGAAAACCCCGATCAAGTGGCTTCTTACCTGGGCGGCAAGACCACCCTCATCGGCTGGTTCGTCGGCCAGGTGATGCGCAAATCGCGGGGCAAGGCCGACCCCCAACTGGCGCGCACGGTACTCGAGGAAGAGCTGGCTCGCCAGGCCACCTGAGCTGTGTGAAGATGAAATCATCGTATTTGTATCTCAACGGGCTGCGCGTTCACTACCTGCACTGGAACCTCGGCGGCCCGGGACGCCCGCTCGTCCTGCTCCACGACCTGAGCGCCAACGCCCGCTTCTGGGAGCTGGTGGCGCCGGCCCTGGCGCAGCACGGCCATCCCGTCTTCGCCCCCGACCTGCGCGGGCACGGTCTGACCGACCGGCCGGACGGGACCTATGCCTATGCCGATTACCGCCGCGATCTGCTGGCTTGTCTCGATGCCTGGGAGTTATCTGGACCGGTGCTCGCCGGCCAGGGCTGGGGGGCCGCGCTGGCGGTTGACTACGCCGCGCACTTCCCCATCGGAGGCCGGGCGCCCGCGGGCCTGGTCCTGGTGGATGGCGCGATCGCCGGCGAGGATGGCTCCACCGGTTCGTGCGCCCCGGCCTGGCGCCTGCCCTCCACGGACCCGGATGGAGCCCGCCTGCGCGATCTGTACGACCGCCTCGGGCGGACCTATCCGAACTGGGGTCCCGACGATCCCGTCATCCCCTTGATCTTGAACAGCTACGAAGTGTTAGAAGAGGAGCCCGAGGCGGCCGCGGCCAACGGCGATGATCCCGAGCATGGCGAACGCCTCATCCCCCGCCTGAGGCCGCACTGCCAGGCCGCGCTCGAGCGGGCGGCGTCCGAACAGCCCTTCGATGCCCAATACCCCCGCCTGGGCTGCCCGGTCCTGATCGCGCCAGCCCACCCACCTCTCCCGCTCAGCCCCGAACAGGAGAAAGCCCTGCGACAGAAGGAGGTCCTGGTCGAAAATGCCCGCCGGCAGATCCCCCGCGCCCGGGTGGAATGGGTCACCGGGGCGATCCACGATATCTCCCTCCACCAGCCCGGGCGCCTGGCGGAGATGATCGCCGCTTTCACCGCCGGACTGGATGGCTGAGCCCTTTGAACTGCGCCCCGCCCGCCTGGAAGACGCAGCCGCCATTCGCAGCCTGATCTACCGGGCGAAGATCAACCCCATGGGCCTGGACTGGCGGCGATTTACAGTTGCTGTTTTACAAACCGGGGAGATGATCGCTTGCGGGCAGGTGAAGCCGCACTCCGATGGCACCCGCGAGCTGGCCTCGGTCGCGGTCTTGCCCGCCTGGCAGGGCCGCGGAGTAGGGTCGGCCATCGTGCGCCACTTGATCGAGCAGGAGACCGGTGAGCTTTACCTCACCTGCCGCGATCACCTCGAAGCTTACTACCGGCGCTTTGGCTTTCGGGTGCTCTCCGGCCCTGAGATGCCCCCATATTTCCACCGGGTCCATCGCATCGCATCCATGCTGCGCCGCCTGCGTCTGACCTCCGCACAGCTCCTGGTGATGCATCTGCCCCACAAGCCGGGATCGCCCCCAACCGGCTCGCTTGAGTTCAGTCGATGACTTTCACCGGCCACCTGCCGGCCTTGCTTTTCAGGTAAGCCTCCCGGTAGGCGGCAAACTCTGGGTCCAGCTCCGAGAGGCGTGCGAACCGCCCCCCCACCAGCACATCCGGGTCCACCGAGCGCAGCTTGGTGCTCACCCAAAAAGTCGGGCTGTGCTCGTCCCACACGAACCGCGTCCCGGCCGAGACCCGCCTCACCTCCTCCCGGATCTCGGGCTCGTTGGCTGCCTGCAGCCGGGCCCACACCCTGGCATCCGTATCCCATAAATCCGCCTCGCTCAGCACCCCCTGCCTCAGGGCGGCCCGGATCGCCCGGGCGGCCAGCTCGTATAACCCCACCTCGCGGAAGTTCGCCCAACTTGCCTCGTCGGCGGCGATGAAGGTGTAGCCCACCCAGCGCGCGGCCGGCAGGTCCTGCAGCCCAATCCGGCCTTCACGGACCACCAGGCCGGCGAGCACCTGTTGGATATGCGCCGCTGTGCTCAGGCGGAGGCTCAGGCTGTCTCGCAGGAAATAATCCAGCCGGTCGGCGCACAACGCCGGGCTGGGTTGCTCGAGCAGTGAGAAACGCTGATCTTCGAGGAAATCGCGCCAGTCGTAGCCGTGGCGGGCCAGGGTTTGCGGCAGGTCGCTCCGCTCGATGTAGCTCGCCTTCATCCGTTCGTGGTAGCCCTGCCGGTCGTGATCGTTGAACACATAATCAATCACATGGCTGAAGGCCGTGTGGCTGACGTCGTGCAGCAGCGCCGCGATCTGCTCCTCCAGCGAACCGCCGAGCCGCCGCACCAGCAGCATGACCCCTATTGAATGTTCGAAGCGCGTAGTTGGGTGTGTGATCCCGATCAGGGCAGTGATCCCGTGCTGCAGCACCCCCTGCAGCCGCTGCACGGCCCTGGTTTCCAGTAAATCGACCAGCACAGGTTCCAGGATCTCCCCCTGTCCATAGAGTGGGTCTGTGTAGGTCCTGCTAAAGTTCACAGCTCAGACACCACCTGGTTCTTCCCCAGATCCTTGGCCTTCGCATTGGCGCGTTCGGCATGGGCGATGAGCTCCTCCACCGTGCGGCCATGACCGGGGTAAGCCGCCACGCCGATGGAAATCGTGATTGGGATCTCCCAGGAGCGGGATTCGCTGTCCACCTGCCGGACCAACCGCTCGGCGACCGTGATCGCCTGGTCCAGGGAGGTGCTGTATAAGATCGCCAGGAATTCGTCCCCCACTCGCCAGCGGGCGAGGAAATCGCTCGGGCGCAGCCCGGCCCGAAGCACATCGCTGAGGCGGCGGATCATCTCGTCCCCTGCCGCGTAGCTGATCTTGTTATATTCGCGCAGGTCATCGCCGTCGGCCAGCAGCACCGTAAAGACCGTATTCTGCTCTCGCGCCTGTTCGAGAACGGCCAGCAGTTGGTCTTCGGCCGCGCGCATGTTTGGCAGGCCGGTCACCGCGTCGGTGTACGCCAGGTGGTGGGCTTCATCCAGCATCCAGCCCAAGATGACCAGGCGCTGTAAGGTCAGGTTCGCAATCCATTCCACCACCCGGCGGTCCGCAGTTGGCGCCAGATCTTCCATCCGAAAGAGCTTGTACGCGCGTTGATAGCTCTCCTTGACGTCCAGGATCGCGGTGCCCAGGTGCACCAGAAAATCCCCCGAGGTCAACTTATCGCCGAGGCGATATTGGATCAGAGTCACCGAGGCCACAGGAGCTCTCAGGCCGAACTGAGCGGCCTCATTGTTGAAGCGGTCATAGATGTGCTTCGCCGCCAGCTCGTGATCGTGGTGCTCCCCGCGTTCGAGGATGGCGACGAATTCGTCACCCCCCAGGCGATAGACGTCCGCCTGCGTCTCCTCGAGCAGGATGATCCCGATCCAGCGCAGCACCGCATCGGCGACTACGCGTCCAACCGAGTTGTTGACTTCGGCGAAAAAATTGACATCCAGAAACAACAGAGAAAGGGGCGCGGATAATGGAGTGGAACTCAAGTCGAGAAGGCGTTCAGCGAATCCCAACAGATTTCCACAACCGGTGAGCGGGTCGGTGCGGAGGACGATGTTTGAAGGCCGCGATAAATTATCCACGATTCAATTGTACCAATCGCGAACTCTGGCGAGAGAAAATCCGCATAAATTTTTCCGGATTCACCCCGGGATTGGTTTGCGCACCTTCGCTCCCGGTTTGGGCGGCACCAGGCTCATCGCATATTCTGCCAGGGCGGTGATCGTCAGGCTCGGATTCACCCCCGGGTTACCGGGCATGATCGAGCCGTCGATGACGTACATCCCGGGGTAGTTGAACACTTCGCAGTTTGTGTCGATCACCCCATCGCGGTCATTCCGCCCGATCGGGCACCCGCCTAGAATATGAGCGGTGAGTGGTATATCGAACAGGCTCTCGTTGATCGAAGCAGCCGGGATTCCATCCGTTTTCTCGGCGAAGCGCCGGGTCACCCAGTGCCCGATATCCAGCTTGCTGGGGATCATCTTCTCGTCCTCGGCGGAGACAAGGTTGCGCCGGTAGGCGGTGAACAGGCTCCGTCCGAGCTTCACCCGCATGCGGTTGTCCTCGGTCTGCATCACCAGCAGAATCGTGGTGCGCTGCGCCCAGCCGGGCAGCACGTGGGTCTTGAGAAAATCAACCGGGCGGGTGAAAATCTGGGCCAGGGTTTTCACCAGCCGGGTGAACAGGCTCCCGCCGGTCTCCACCATGGGGCCGGATAGAAACCGCATCAGCGAGGAGCCGGCGGGATAACGGACCGGTTCGACTGTGGTGACCGCATTGGCGTGGATGATGGAGGTGATGGCGATCCCTTTCGAGTAGTCCGTCATCAGGCTGCGGTTGGCGACCCCCAGCAAGGCTTCGTTGTTGGTTCTCACCATCGTCCCCAGGCAGCCAGAAATGCGCGGCATCGACCGGGTGATCTCTCTCAGGCGGAAGAGCAGGCGCATGGTCCCTAAAGCGCCTGCGGCCACGATCACATTGCGAGCCCGCACGGTGCGCTCCGGTTTGATGAGCCAGGCAGTAGACTTGTGATAAGCCACCTCGTAGCGGGCGCCGTCCGAAGCCTGGTCATCCAGCGGGCGGACATCGTGCACTTCAGCCTCCGCTCTGACTTCCGCCCCCCACTTCTCCGCCAGGTACAGGTAGTTTTTCACCAGCGTATTTTTAGCGTTGTACCGGCAGCCCACCATGCATCCCCCGCAGTGCGTGCAGCCACTGCGCGGCGGACCCTCGCCGCCGAAAAACGGGTCAGGCGTCTCCTGGCCCTCCTCTGACGCCTCGCCGAAGTAAATCCCCACCTCGGTAGGGCGGAAAGTGTGCTGCGTGCCCAGCTCGCCGGCAATGTCTCGCAGCACCTCATCCGCCGGCCAAAGGCGCGGGTTCCGGTTCACGCCCAGCATGCGCTTTGCGGTGCGGTAATGCTTTTCCAGCGCCTCTCCCCATGGAACCAGGTAGTTCCACTCGGGGGCCTCGAAAGTCTCCGCCTCGGGCTGTTCCAGCACGGTCGCGTAGCCCAGGCTGCCGCCGCCCACTCCGCTGCCGTGCAGCACGAACACGTTGCGGAACGGGCTGATCTGCAGGATGCCAAAACAGCGCAGGGCCGGCGCCCAGAGATATCTAAATATGTTCCAGTTGCTTTTGGCGAATTCGTGATCCCGGTAGCGCTTCCCGCGTTCGAGCACCAACACCCGATACCCCTTTTCAGTCAAGCGCATGGCCGACACACTTCCCCCGAACCCCGAGCCGATGATCACATAATCGTAGCACTCGGGTGACTCCCCCTCTTTCATATTCCCTCCCACTGCCTTCCATTCGATTCCCCGCCAGAGAGCCTGTTTTCGCCCCCCGGTTACCAGACCTCAGCCGCCATCGCTACTGGTTGTAAGTGTAGAAACCTTTGCCCGACTTGCGCCCCAGATACCCGGCGTCCACCATCTTCCGTAGCAGGTATGCCGGACGGTATTTATCATCCCCCAGATCGCGATGCAGCACTTCCATCACATACAGTACCACATCCAACCCGACCAGGTCGCACAATTCCAGCGGGCCCATCGGGTGGTTCATCCCCAGTTTCATCACCGCGTCGATCGCTTCGGGCGTGCCGATCCCCTCCTGAAGGGCGAAGATGGCCTCATTGATCATCGGGCACAGGATCCTGTTGGAGATGAACCCGGGCGCATCTCCGGCTTCCACCGGGGTTTTGCCCATCTGCCGGCACACTTCCAGGGCGGTTTCCAGTGTTTCGTCCGCTGTAGCCAACCCGCGGATGACCTCAACCAGGCGCATCAGCGGGACCGGGTTCATGAAGTGCATGCCGATCACCTTTTCCGGCCGCCGGGTGGAGGCGGCGATTTTGGTGATGCTGATCGAGGAGGTGTTGGTGGCCAGAATCGCTTCGTCCCGGGCCGCCTGATCCAGTTCCTCGAAGATCTTGCTCTTCAGCCCGGGGTTTTCGGTGGCCGCTTCGATGACCAGGTCGGCGAGTTCAACCCCTTCCATCCGGGTAACCATCCTGATCTTCTCGGCCGCGGCCCGCTGCTCTTCTGTGATCGCACCTTTGCTGGCCAGTTTGCCGGCCGAACGGGCAATGCTGGCTTTCGCCCGCTCCAACTGCCCGGCGTCCACGTCCATCAGCGTCACGTTGAAGCCGCAAGTGGCCGCGGTTTGGGCGATCCCGCTGCCCATCGTGCCGGCCCCCACGACAAAAATTTGCTTCACATCCATGTTTTTCCCCTTGAATCCGCGTATCAGATAATTTCGACTGCCATCGCCACGGCTTCGGCGCCCCCAAGACATAGAGAGGCGATCCCTCGCTTCAACCCACGATCCTTCAAAGCATAGATCAGCGTGGTCAGCACTCGCGCCCCGCTGGCCCCGATCGGATGGCCCAGGGCAATCGCCCCCCCGTGGATATTCACCTTTTCCCAGTCCCAGCCGCGCTCGGCAAGGGCCCGGCCGTTGGCCAGGACCTGGGCCGCAAAGGCCTCATTGAGTTCGATCAGATCGACATCGTCCAGCGTCCACCCGAGCTTATCCAGCAGGCGCGGGATCGCTTTGGAGGGGGCATCGAAGAGATATTTCGGGGCAACCGCAGCCTGGGCGTATCCGGCGATCCGCGCCAGGGGCTGCAGACCCAGCGCTTCCGCTTTTGCCCGGCTGGCCACCACCACCGCCGCGGCTCCATCGTTCAGGCCAGGGGAGTTGCCGGCGGTCACTTTCCCCTCCTCGCGAAACGCCGGCTTCAACCGGGCCAGCGCCTCCAGCGAGGTATCTCGCCGCGGCGTCTCGTCCTGGTCGAAGCAGGTGATCTGCCCTTTGCGCCCCGGGATCTCCACCGGCGTGATCTCGTTTTGGAACTTGCCCGAATCCTGGGCAGCAACCGCCTTCTGGTGGCTCTTCAGGGCGTAGAGATCCATCTCCTCCCGGGTGACCTCGTATTCATCGGCGATGAACTCCGCCGCATCTCCCATGCCCCAGTTTTCGAACGGATCCCAAAGGCCGTCCTGCAGCAGGGCATCGGTGAGTTGTGTGTGGCCGTAGCGTAAACCGCCCGTGCGCCCATCGACCAGGTAAGGAGTGCGACTCATGTTTTCCATCCCACCGGCGACGAACAGTTCGCCGTCCCCGGCGCGGATCGCCTGGGCGGCCGTCATCACCGCCTTTAGGCCCGATCCGCACACCTTGTTCAGGGTCGTCGCCCCCACGCTGTCCGGTAGGCCGCCGAAAATCGCCGCCTGCCGCGCGGGGTTCTGGCCCAGGCCGGCGGAAACGACATTGCCCATGATCACTTCTTCGATCTCGGCCGGGTCCTTAATCCCCGCGCGCTCCACGGCCGCCCGGACGACCACCGCGCCCAGCCGCGGGGCGGGGATGCCGCTCAGGCTGCCCTGAAAGCGTCCCACCGGTGTCCGCACTGCGCTTAGAATTACCGGTTCGTGTCTACCATTGGGATCTGCCATGCTGTATTCCTCCTCTGTTTCACGGTCTGATTTCCGCTGGTAATCGTCTAAACCCGGCGCCAATTTGACGAGACCCCTCCAGCGCCTTTCGCTCTGGATCTCCTCGTCGGTCGCGCACAGGTACACAGGCTCATCATCGGCGTCAAGATAGCCTGCAGCCAGTAAGTTGCCTCGGTTTAAAAACAGTGGCTCCTGTCGATCCACACCTCCCCCTTTCCACTTTTAATTAGTTTTCTGCAACGTCAGTCGTTGATCCGCTGTGAAAGCCGGCGGCTGCAGAGCCAGTGGCTACACATGATTCCACCCATTGACCACCCTGTGGTAGGTATCCTCCAGGGCTTCCGGCAGCACACGCGTTTGAGCGACTGTGGACATAAAGTTGGTATCGCCTCCCCAGCGGGGGACGACGTGCATATGGAGATGTTCTGCGATGCCGGCCCCGGCTATTTCACCCAGGTTCATCCCCAGGTTGTACCCCTCCGGATGGTAGACACGGGCCAGCACCCTGGTCGCCTGCATCGTCAGTTCCATCATTTCTGCTCGAGTTTCCCCGCTCAGTAGATCCAGAGAACTGACGTGATCGAAGGGGACCACCATCAAGTGCCCGCTGGTGTATGGGTACCGATTAAGGATGACGAATGCGCCCCGACCGCGGATGACGATCAGGTTTTCAACGCTGTCGGGCTGCTGCAAGGCTTTGCAGAAAATGCAGCCGTTTTCTGGTTTTGGGCTTTGTATATATGCCATGCGCCAGGGAGACCAAAGATAATCCAACGGATACTCCGATTATATATGCCGCTTCCCTAGAGAGGATTTCGCTAGAAGCAAGTCCGGATGAGTGCGCCCCCCATGCTGGTATTGTAGCAAATAATCCCCTTTTGCGGTATAGTTGACATTCAGACTACAACCGAGTATCCTTTTGCCATTCCGCCTGGCTGGAGTATCCTTGTCTGCGCTTCCTAGACCTCGGTCGTATTGCGAACTCTGAATGAGCCAACTGCCACTTTTTGGACCCCCAACCTGGTCGGTCAGCGAGCTCACCCGCTATCTGCGCGAGCTGCTCGAAGGCGACTATAACCTACAAGACCTGTGGGTGCAGGGAGAGGTATCCAACCTTTCTCGCCCGGGGTCAGGCCATCTCTACTTCACGCTTAAAGACACTGCCTGTTCGATCCGCTGCGTGATGTGGAGGAACACCGTGAACCGCCAGGCCTACCTACCCCGGGAGGGCGAGGCGATCGAAGTCCACGGGGCGATCAGCCTCTACGAAGCTGCAGGCCAGTACCAGTTGTATGCGGACCTGATCCGTCCCGCGGGCGAGGGGCTCTTGTATCAAGAATTTCTCCGCCTGAAGGCCCGCCTGGAGGCGGAAGGCCTGTTCGACCCGGAACGCAAGCGGGACATACCGCCCTGGCCGCGCTGCATCGGGGTGGTCACCTCCCCGACCGGAGCTGCCCTGAGGGATATCCTCAACACCATCCGCCGCCGCTACCCTGTGCCGGAGGTGGTCCTGGCGCCGACCCCGGTTCAGGGCGATGAGGCGCCCGCCGGGATCATCGCCGCCATCTCTGCACTTAACGACCGGGTCCACCCGGATGTCATCATCCTGGCGCGGGGCGGAGGCTCTATCGAAGATTTGTGGGCGTTCAATGACGAACACCTCGCCCGTACCGTGGCGGCATCGGCTGCGCCGGTCATCACCGGGGTGGGGCACGAAACGGACTTCACCATCGTCGACTTTGTCTCCGATCTGCGCGCGCCCACGCCCACTGCAGCCGCCGAACTGGCAACCCCCAGCCGCCAGGACCTCGAAACCTACCAACACGAACTCGTCGCCCGGATGGGGCGCGCGCTGCAGTCCTCTCTCGATACCTATCGCTGGGAGCTCGAACGCCTGCAGTACAGCCTGGGCCTTCATTCTCCCCAGGCCGAGGTGCGCTCGGGGCGCCAGCGGGTAGATGACCTCAGCCACCGTTCGGCGACCGCCCTGCGCCACCTGATTAAACTGCGCCAGGCGCGCCTGGACGGGCTGGGACGCCGTTTGAATTCTCTCAACCCGCTCGCCGTGCTCAGCCGTGGCTATGCGGTCGTCACCCAGGCGGATGGATCGGTGGTCCGCAGTCCCACTCAAGTTCAGCCGGCCGAACTGCTCCGGGTGCAGGTCGAACGGGGGAAGTTCACGGTTCGCGTGGAGCCGGAAACTGATGGAGCTGGTGAAGGATGACTGTTGCTACCTCCGGTGAATTGGACGGACAACAGCACCAGACCCTGGTGAACCTGGCACAGGAGTCAAACCAGGCCCTGGTAGAGGCCGGGCAGGGTGGTGCAAACCGGGCGTTTAATCTGAGCTGTTCGATCACCCTCCTCCCCGGGCTGGTGATCGTGCTGCTGGTCTTGTTTTTCTCCCGGTTAAACTGGGTGGCTGCTGCCATCGCCGCCACCCTGGCTGTGCTCGTCGCCCTGGGCCTGGCGAATTGGAGCGCTTACACGGCTAAACGCCAGACTATCCGCCGGGTGTTCGAAATGGAAGTCGAACCCCAGATCCGAAGGACGTTGAGCCGCGAGCATATTCCCTGGTCTAGCTTCGAGCAGGTAGCCGAGGAAACCCTGCCTCAGGACGCCCTCCTGCTGCGCTTCTTCAACCCAAACGCTTAGGAACATACCTTATGAAATCCTCTTCGATTCTCCCTTCCGAGAACAGCCAACCTGTAGAGCAGCAGCTCACTTACGAACAGGCTTTCCAGGAACTGGAGCAGATTGTCGCCACGCTGGAAGCGAATGATCACTCCCTGGACGATGCGCTGCGCCTGTTCGAGCGCGGCCAGGCCCTGGCGAACTACTGCAGTGAACTGCTCGAGCATGCTGATCTCAAAGTGCGCCAGATCCTCGGCGAAGATATCGTCGATTTCAACCCCTGACGATCGATTTGAGTCCTGCTCCAGGGTGGCGGGCCGCATGCGGGTGAATTGCCTGCCAGGTGCGGCCCTCCCACTTGCTGCCGCTTTTGCGCCTCCAGATATTATCTCCGATTGATTGAATAGGTTCCGGTTATGCAACACGTTCCATGGTTGGCCACGTTCCCGCTGTTTTCCAACTTTGTCCTGGTAGCCGCGTTGACTTCGTGGGGGCTTGCCCAATTGATCAAAGTCCCGTTGGAGTATCTTCGCACACGCCGCTGGAATTGGGCGCTGCTTTTCAGCGCCGGGGGGATGCCCAGCTCGCACTCCGCTCTAGTCGCCTCTGCAGCCCATGCCATCGGGTTGGACTCCGGCTTCGATTCAAACCTCTTCGCCCTGGCCGTCGCCTTCGCCATGATTGTGATATACGATGCCACCGGAATCCGCCGCCAGGCGGGCCGCCACGCCGCCCTGATCAATGCCATGATCGCCGATCTGGCCAGCGGTCACCCGCTGAAAGAGGAGCACCTGCGGGAGGTGTTAGGCCATACCCCCCTTCAGGCAGTGACGGGCACGATTATGGGGATCATCATCGCTCAAATTTTCTGGTTGTTATACAAATAAGAAAGGGGCCGTTGCTGACCTGCCGGGCGGAACCCGGGGGGCAATTACTTCTTCAGCCCGAGCTTTGCCATTCCAAACGAGAGCAGGCTGTACAATTCTTCCACCCTCAACGCCAGAATGGCTATCCCATAAACCAGCCCGCCCAATAAAGCGCCCCCTAAAGTGATCAACCAGGCCGGTTGGCCTTCTACTATGCGCAGCCAGAGCCACAGGCCGCCGGCCATAACCAGGGCCGCCAGCAGACCTTTCGCCACCCCGACGAGCACCTGGCGGCCGTTCAAACCGTCCAATCTGCGTCGCATCAGCCACAACAGCCCGGCCATCTCCAAGCCGGTGGCCAGCGAGTTCGCCAGGGCCAGGCCGCCGTGCGGCATCCAGCCGAGGCGGGCAAACAACGCCGAGAACAGCAGGCTGAAGAGCACATTCAGACCCATGGCGATCGAAGTCATGATCACCGGCGTGCGCGTGTCGTGCAGGGCAAAAAAGGAGCGGGCCAAGATTTCAACCCCGGAATGGCCCACCAGCCCCACGGTGTACCACAGCAGCGCCCAACTGACCAGATCGGTGGAGGCCGGATCCAGATCGAACAACAGGAGCAGCAGCGGCCGGCGCAGCAGTATCAGGCCGAAGGTCGCCGGGATGGACAGCAGCAGCACCCCACGCAGGCTCGCAGCCAGCGCTTCCCGTAGTTCATCCAGTTTCCCTTGCGCGTATTGGGCGGAAAAAGTTGGCAGCGCGGCGGTAGCCACCGACGAGGCGATGATATTCAGCGGCATCAACATCAAAGGGAAGGCATAGCCGATGGCTGCCAGGCTTCCGTAGGCCATCCTCGAGGCCAGAAAATTGTTCACCCAAAAATTAAGCTGTACAACGGCCACACCGAACACGCGCGGCCCCATCAAACGGCCAACTTCTCTGACCTCGGGCAGGTTCAGCCCAAGAATAGGAAAGAAGGGCCCTCGATGGCGCAGCAGCGTGGGGAGTTGCACGCCGAGATGCAGAGCAGCCCCAATCAGAACGCCGGCTGCCAGGCCATAAATCCCCCAATAGGGCGCCAGGACCAGCATGCCAAAGATCTGCCCCAGGTTGAACAGGCTTGGGGTCAGCGCCGGAACCAGGAACACTTGCTGTGAATTGAGGATTCCCATCACCAGTCCGCTCAGGCCGAAGATCACCGCGGTGGGCAGCATGATGCGTAGCAAATTGATGGTGAGCTGCTGGCGGTAAGGATCGAAACCGGGGACCAGGAGATAACGCACGATCTGTGGAGCGAAGACGGCCGCCAGGGCAGAGGCGAAGGTCAGGACGATCAGGATCAGGTTCGCCACAGAGGAGGCCAGCTCCCAGGCCCGTTTCGTCCGCCCCTGGGTGAGCAACCCGGTGAAGGTGGGGATGAACGCTGAACCCAGCGCGCCGCCCGCTACCAGCGTGAACAGCGTCTCAGCCACCCGGTTGGCCGGGGTGAAGGCGTCCATCTCCGCCGACGTGCCGAAAACCCGGCCCATCAAGATGATCCGGGCTAAGCCTGTGAGATTGCTGAGCAAGATCGCCGCCATCACCGTCCCGGCTGCCCGGGCAATCTGGCGATAAGCGTTGTTTACAACAGGGGCCACAATTTTTGATTATACTCGCAACTGAACCATACTCCGGATTCGATATGTTCCGGG
>CAYMLG010000091.1:0-17590 GCA_964391195.1 uncultured Anaerolineaceae bacterium
ATATGCGGGCGTAGTTCAGAGGTAGAACGGCAGCCTTCCAAGCTGCATACACGGGTTCGATTCCCGTCGCCCGCTCACCCTTGATCAATAGATTTCTGTGTAAAACAATAACAGGCAGGTCCATCAGCGTAGTGGACCTGCCTGTTTTTATTATCCACCTCCCGGTTTTGTAACCCGGGATGAAAAACCCTAACCTTATCCGGCGGCAAAATTGAGCACGTTCTGCCCGTCGCCATACCAGATGCTCAGGCCCGCCTCCGTGAGTTCGAACCGGCTGGCAGTCTCCAGCGCCTCTAAGAAGCTCTGCTCCTGTTCCATGATCCCCGCATCTTCGCAGGCCATCAGCGTGCTGACCACCGATTCGAAGGAGATGCTGTCTCCATCGACCAGGTAATTGCCGCCATAGCTGTTGCAGCCGCTCGTGCCAACTGCCTGTTTCTGGTCTTCGAATACGAGTGTAACTTGCGGCCCTTCTACTGCTGGGGTTTCAGCCCCTTCTGGGCCCATCGAGACAAGCGTCCAGCTTGTGTCGGCGAGCGGATTATCGCCTTGTACTTCCCCTTGCGGTGCAGCCTCTACCATGCGGATGTTTACCCCGGTTGCGTCGGTGTGCACCTCGTAGAGGGTGCCATCGACATCAAGGGTGACCCGATAGCCAGGGGTGATGGCTTGCAGACAGCTTTCAGCCGGTCCGCCCAGGCCCAGGCAGGAATCCTGCCACTCTACCTGTTCCGTATCCACGATCTGCACCCGGTCTACCGGTACGCCGAACTGTTCGGCCAGCCAACTCTGTGCTAACAGCACCGCCTCAGGCAGCGCATCTCCGGGGGCCTGTGTTGCCGGCGGCTGCTGGTCATCTCCGGTTTCGGGCAGGTTATCAGCCGCGGGAGCGCAGGCTGCCAGGATCAAGATAAAAACACTCAGAACCATAACAATGGTTCGCTTCTTGGTCAACATTCATACCTCCTCAGGTTTTCAACTGTCAGTGGATGGTCCACGCATGGACCCCTCTTTTCGCCCTTTTGAGGCGTTTCCCCCTTTGGACGTTCATTTTATCAGATAAGTTCCCTGGGGGGACACCTTCCCTGCGCCCACAAGTTTGCGCCTGGAATGGGCGGAGTGGCTTACATGCCGGCTCGCAAAAAAAAACCACCGATGATCCCTGTGCAGGTAAATGTTGTCCGTAGTGAGTGGTGTCCAATACCTTTCTGCTTAGTTATGTGTGCACACATTAATGTTATAATAGCGGCGCAAAATGGGCCCATAGCTCAGCGGCAGAGCGGACGGCTTAAGGGCGGGTATCCGCCAAAGGGCTGCCTGGGGAGCAATCTCCAGGTGATCACCTGCCAAACTCGGGGAAGCCTGCACCGGTTCAGCCCGGCATGGTAATCCCGAGCCAAGCGCCCGATCGGGCGAAGGTGTAGAGACTAGACGGCAGGCGCCCCTCGGGGGTGAAGGGATAGTCCAGCCCACAAACCGGGAAACCGGGCGGCGAAAGCCGTAGTGGGAAGCATAACCGTTTGGTCGTAGGTTCGAATCCTACTGGGCCCACCAAAAACTCCAGCGCAAACGCCGGAGTTTTTCTGTTTAATCCGCTATCAGGTATCGGGTAAAATCAATACACCATTAATTGTCCCCGGTCCTCTCGCCAATTGAAGATTCCGGACCAATCCATACCACCCCATGGACTTCTGAACAATTGAGGAAACGAAGATGCTTGGTCTTTTTCTGAAGAAGCTGGCGATCGATACGAATGCAGAGGAAATTAGCAGGATTACCGCCATCCTTGAGCAAAACGACATCAAGTATGTGGTTGATACCGTGCGCCCCCGCGGGACGATTGCATCGGCGATTGATGCTGGCACCTATGCAAGGGCCAACCTCGCCCTGTACAAAGGGACGCCTCAACCGATCTTCGTCTATTACGTATACGTCAAGCGAAAAGATTACGACCGGGCCCGGAAATTGATATTGGAATCATAACCGGGTAATTCTGTTCCGCCAAAGGAACGCCCTGTACAGCCATTCCTGCTGTACTCACTTCACCACGGCTGTTTTGGCGACCAGGTCGTGCAAACTCTGTCGTTTGGGGGTAAGCAATACCAACAGGAGATAGACGACGATCAGCACCGGGACGAGGAAGAACAGCGGCCTTAACTGCGGGTTGGGGTCGTACATTAGCGGCGTGGGCAGGTTGTTCGCCAGGTGCGAGACCTCCCAGGGCAGGAACTTGATCACAATCCGGACCAGCGCCCGCCAGAAGGAGACCCTTTCCCCGCTGGCGGCATCCACGGTGCGGATGCCGAGCAGCTTTTTCCCGGGGCTGCCCTGCCAGCGCGAGCTCTCGAACCCGGCGAAGGCCAGCCAGGCTGGGAGGGACACGGTCAGCAGGGTATAGAGTTCCGTGTACCAGCCGTTGCGGAACAGGGTTTCGGGGAGTGACAGCGCGTTGCGCAGCGGGGTGAACAACACGAACTGCGAGAAGGCGTAGACGGCGAAGATGAAGAAGCTGTCGATGAAATAGGCTGCGATCCGGCGCGGCAAAGATGCGTACTTCAAAGTAAATTTCCCTCCTCATTTACCGAAATGATTTTATAAGCCGGTAGAGTAGATATATAGATAACAACTCCGGTATAAGTGTAATTCTGATCGATATGGGCGGTTTTGTCCAGGATGATCTTCAATCGAAGAGGCTTGGGTGGGATCATGCAGGTAATCGATCGATCCCCGGATGTTCTGTCATACTACTCCATGCTCTTTGGCCCTTAACACCGCCTCCAACCGGTTTTCTACCCCGAGTTTTTCTAGAACGTGAGTGACATGATATTCTACTGTGCGCTTCGCAATATGCAGAGATTGGGCAATTTCCTTGTTGCTCAAGCCTGCCGCCAACAGGGAAAGTATCTCTTGCTCACGGGCGGTCAGCGCACAGCCGGTTGCCGAGCCTGGTTCTGTCTCTTCGATCATTCGAAGCTGATCGTCCACGGCCTGACTGACCCATTTTTTTCCTTGCTTCACAGCCCGGATTGCCTCCACGATCATCGCCGGATCCTCGTCTTTTAACACATATCCGTCCGCTCCGGCTTTCAATAAACCCAGCGCTGTCCCTGCATCCCCATAGGCGGTGAGAATGATCACCCGGCTCGAAGGGCGCTCTTGTTTCACTTCCGCCAACACCTGAGCGGCTTTCGTTCCCGGCATGTTAACATCCAATAAGATGAAATCCGGCTCAAGGCAGCGGGCCAGGCGCAGCGCTTCATCCCCGTTAATAGCTTCCGCGACCATTTCAAATTCTTGAGGAAAATCTGCTAACTCGCTGCGGATTCCAGAACGAACGATGGGATGATCGTCGGCAATCAAAATTCGGATCATAGTAGTTCCTTGACACCCGTCGAACTACAAGGGACCCTGGCTGTTAGCCTGCAGCCTTCGCCCGGGGCGGTGTGGATTTCCAGCCTTCCACCCGTGGCTTCGATCTGCTCTATTAAGCCCACCAGGCCGAAGTGCTGCACCTCGGTAAAATCCTCCAGCTTTTCTGGAAGAATGAAGCCTTGTCCGTCATCTTCGATGATAAGCATAATATCCCCCTGATCTTTCTTTAAATCGATCGAAACACGGCTTGCCTGGGCGTGTTTCTGCACATTCATCAGCGCTTCTTGAAAGCAGCGATACAGCGTCAGGCTTATCTCTTCCCGTGGATCCAGGCCATCCTCAACAGCCAATTCAATCTGCAGGCTGGAGTGGGAACGGAAGACTGCCAGCCTGGAGCGAATAGCAGATGCCAGACCCATATCATCCAGCCCGGGCGGTCTCAAGTCTGCGCATATCTGCCGCACCTCTCGCAGGATCTGCTGAACCTTGTTCTGCAGCAGGTTCAACTCGTCCCAGAGCTCCGGATTTTGGCGCTTTTTGATCCTGGCAATCTGATAATTCAACCCTGCCAGGGCCTGGATTGTCTGGTCGTGAAGATCCCTGGCCACTCGCTTTCGCTCTTCCTCCCGGGCTTCCAACAGTTGACGGTGCAGCCGGTTGATATGCTCTGAGCTTTGGCGCACTTCTTTGAGCAGGTAAGCATTCTCCAGAGCAGCCTTCGCTTGCCTCACCACAACTTCGATGATCTCCAGATCCTGCGGTTCGAACTCCCCACCTACCCGCGGGCCTAATACCAGCAGTCCTAATGGACTTGACCGGCCAGCAAGCAGGAGTTCCATTTGCGGCTTGCGTCCGAACACCAAGGCTTTCTCCTTTGTAGAGAGGGGGAGTTCGCCGCCTTTCTCTGGGGGAAGTATCCCTTCCCCTTTCTCTGCTTCTGCGAAAGTAGCCATAAGGTGCTGAGCTGTCACTGCGGCTAAAGTGTGGCAATCAGGGGCGGTACGATTGCGCTCCTGTACGATTATTCTTCCATCCACCAGGAGCAGGTGTGCGTAAGCCAACTGCATTGTCCTGACTAACGCCTGACAAAGTGTCTCGGCCACCTCTCCCACATCCCCTTCTGATCGGCTGAGCGCCTGGCTGATCTGTTTGACTGCGCCCCGTTCGTCGTACCACCCGCCGTAAATCAACTTCGTCACCCCTCGCCGGCACAATTCGTAAAGCGGTCTGGCCGCGAACGCTAGGCCGGCGACTGCCAGCAAGCCCAGCGCAGAGATCTGGCGATCCTTTCCGGGTAAGAGCTCGGGCAGGCTGAGAAAGACCCCAAGGTAAATTGAGGCGACTGCCAGCGCCGCCAGGGCGTAGGCGGCGCTGCGATTGATGGTCGTTTCCCAGGGGACCAGGCGCGTATAGAAAATCGCATATCCAATCCCGAGCGGCAGTAAGGGCAGTGCCCACATAGTCAATGGATATTGAACCAGGGTGTTTCCGGTGAGCGCTTCAGGTAACAGCGAAAGCAAGGTAATCGGAAGTGTCCCTCCGAGACTGGACAAGATCAGCAAACCCGCCGTTCGCCGTTGGTTCATCGAAGTACGGGTCGCGTAGCCGAGGATTGCCAGAGTAGCGGCTGCCATGAGGTGGATTGTAGCCCAAACATTGCGAGCCAGTGGCGCGTTGGCCGGGACCACAAATAGCTCCAATCCGACGCCACTCACAACCGAAAACGCCAACGCCAGAATGTAAAGGATGATGGAAATATAAGTTGCTACAGATCGTGTGGGGAAGAGCAAGATCAGGAAAACGTGCAGAAATAGTGGACCTACCCACCAACTCACAATCTGGCTGGCCGGATAGACATAGGCGATTTGATACACGCTGAGAGAACTTAAGCCGGCTGAAAGCGCTGTCGCTTGGCAGGCCAGCATAAATAAGGGCGGGAGCCGGCCAAGCTCGCTGCGCGCAAAAACGATTACCCCGATCAGCGAGATGCTGAGTGCTGCTAACAATGGGCTCATCCGGTTGCCGATGACCCAGAAGGAAGGGGTAGCGAGGTCGATCCGGGTGGCTTCCAGGCCGCTCCCTGCAGTAAAAACAACCCGTATCGCTTCACCCTGTGCTAGTTGGAGGGGATAGCGGAAGGTTTCAACAGCTATCCCGTTGAGGTAGTACAGGTGAGCGCCGGGGGGGATTTTTCCACTCGCCGGGCCTTCCGTGTTCACGGAAAAGATTTTTCCTGTATAGCGCGAGTAAGTAAAGCCCCAATCCGGGTAGATGGCCTGAAACCAGGCGGCAGCCAGCAGTGCCAACAGGGCCGCCCCGGCAGTCAGGTAAGCGAGAACGCGGATGATTCTTTGGATTTTGAATGGATGAACCATCATGTGATTGGATTGGGTTTCCTACGGTTTTCCGTAGTAGCTTTATATCCTATTTCACGCGAAAAAGGAACTGTGGATTACCGAGGGTAGCTGCCTGTTCAGCTTTATGTGTTGCTCTTCGATGATGCTCACAAATTCTCATTTCAAAAGGAGCGCTTCATCCATGAAAATCTCACCTCGAACCATAATCCCTGGCTTCTTTCTCGCTTCCCTGATCTGCCTAAGTCTTCTTATTAATGCCTGCAATCCGGCCGTACCCTCTGCACAGCCCGGTAACCAACCCACTGCCCAACCTCAGTCACAGACCGCGGAAGGCGGGCGCCCTGCGTACGATCTGCTTGTTCGCCCCTCGTCCGGTATCTCCGATATTGAACGGAAACTGGGGCTGGTAAGTCCAAACGCTTTGACTGGCATCGGCGGGGGCATCACCACAGAACAGTGGCAGCAAATCCTCTCCATCCCTGATGTTGAGGTTGCTGCCCCGTTGGCCCTGCTCGGCTATATCCCTCGCGGTGAAATCAATATCGGCTTGCGGGGCATCCACCAGAATGGAATATACCGGGTAACGACAACAGTGAACATTTTTAACGGCGTGGGTACGCAGTCCGTCTCTCGTCAGAGATCCTATTACGGCTGGCTGACCCAAGAAATGCATGGCCTGAGCGAAGAGCAGGACAAGGCGATCGACCAGCATTTCTCTCGCCTGGGGTTGGTCTATCTTGGTGATCCAACCTTTCGTGGACTCTTGATAGATGCTCCGGCGTTAGGCGATAAACTGCTTCTGGCAGCCATCGATCCCGAACAGGAGAACCTGCTCACCGGGCTGGAGGAACGCCTGGTCAGCACGGGAACACGCGATGGGAAGTATTTGCAAAGCGCCAGCCCTTTTGAATTCGACAGTGAGAACGAGACCCTCCCCTCGATCCCGGCTCTGGTCAACATCCAGGATACGATCTCCCAGACCTTGAGCATCCGTGTTGAGCGGACGAATGTTATCTCCACGCGGGGAGCGCAGATGAAATCACTGTTCGCTATTCCTGACCGGGAAACTATTGAGGCGGCCGAGCACACCCTGGTCTGGGAAAAAACCATCCCGATCGAGCGCCGGGACATCAACATATGGCCCAATGTCATGCTACAAGGGGAGCAAATTTATCCCGATACTGTCATCGGTCCTCCGTCCATCCTGGGGCCTTTATATCCCCCCGTCCCGGTGCAGTACGAGGTCATGGCCGATCCGCCCCCCGCGCTTCCCGAAGATCTGCTGGTCTTCGAAGCCGTTTCTACAGGCCTGGCTGATACGGAACAAACCTGGTATTACGAAAATTTCCTGGCTGCGGATGGCAGTGATCGCTGGGCGGATTTGAGATGGCAGCAGCCCCCACAGGCCCTCTATCGGGATTTGCAGCCGGGGATGGAAACCGAGATCTACTTTAAGCCCGATGTTCTTGGCTATTATGAAGCTCCTATTGTGCCGCCTCTTTCCACTGATGAAGCACCGCCCGTCCCACAGGACCCTTACCTGCCTGCCGGTATTTCCCTCGTTTTCGATGAGGAAGGCAACCCAATCGAACCTGCCGCGGATCTCTTGCCAACACCCAACGACGGCGGTTACCTGGTTGCACCCGCCGATCTGCTCATCCCTTTGGACCAGGTCCCGCATCTTTACCAGAACGGGTGCATCGTATGGGAAGAAATCATCTCCGAAAGGTACACGGTACAGAAGCCCGTGCCTGTTGAGTGCAGTTCAGTTCGTCAGGACCTGATCTCTGCCATTCGGGTAAAAGTGTGGGGCGTAACCGGGACGGATGAACAGTCATTGGAGCGCGTCCGGCAGGTGGCCCAGGAGATCATCGACTTGACCGGCCTGCACGTGGATATCCTGCTCGGTGCAGCTCCTCAGCCAGTGCTCGTGCATTTGCCTGGTTATGGGGATGCGCCAGGACAGGGATTTGTGCAGGAAATCTGGTTGAAGCCCCAGATAGCAGTGGATAGGCCCTAGGATGCTGCGCTTCATCTTTCGGCGATCGGCGTACATTCTACTGGTCGGCGTAGCCATCGTTTTTTTCTCTCACCTCGGAATGCGTATGGCGCCAAACTCGAGCAGGACGCCGAACTTCGACTTTGTTACGCACAGTTTGGCTGCCTGGCAGGATACGCGTGGTTTCTTCACCATGCTCCGAGTATGGGATTTTGGTTTTCTGGATACACAGGCCGGCCCACTGCCGGTCGCCGGTTTTCTCTTGGATACCTTCAGGAACAGCCTGGGTTTGCTCCTCCTCGCTCTCACTGGTGCAACCATTGCCGGCGTGATGACCGGCTTCAGTGCTGCGCTCGTTCGCCATCGCCGGTTGGCGCTGCCTTTGCTCATCCTCACCATCATAGGCATCTCTACCCCGTCTTTTGTAGTTGGGCTGCTGCTTCAGATGTGCGAGCTCCGTTTTTTACAAAGCTTTGGCCGGCCGCTGGTTAGCATAGCCGGTTATGGTTGGGATTTCCAACATCTGATGCTGCCAGTTCTGGTGTTAGCCACCCGCCCTCTGGCCTATATCACTCGTGCCACTTTTCTTGCCCTGGACCATGTGATGGGGCAGGATTATATCCGCACAGCCTACGCCAAGGGTCTGTCGCGCCGGCGTACGGTGGATGTGCACGCGGTTCGCAACATTGCTGTTCCGGTGTTGACCTCGATCGGGGTATCCATGCGCTTTTCCCTGGGATCCCTGCCTGTTGTCGAGACTTTCTTCGCCTGGCCGGGCGCGGGTTTGCGTATGTTGGAAGCCATACGTTCACAGCAAACCACCCTGGTAGCCGCCCTGGCCCTGGCCTTTGGTTTCGTATTTATGACAGTCAATTTGCTGCTTGAGTTAATCTACCAACTTGTCGATCCGCGCCTCAGGGAGACTGGCACATGACGAGCAGTACAGTTTTGCGAAGACACCGGCAACCGGCTGATGAGCTGCCTGAGCGGCGGCGGATAAAGTGGAAACATGTCCTCACTAATTTCCCTCTGGTAACCGGTGGGCTGATCGTCTTCTGCCTCTTCCTGTTGGTGCTGTTTGGCCCGGTATGGGCGCCGAAGAATCCTTATATCGCCGGAGAACATATTCTCCCCTACTATGACGCTCGAGCGGGTGAAATGGTCCGGCCTCCGCTGCCGCCTTCCGCCGAAAATCCTTTGGGAACCGATCCCTGGGGGGCGGACTTGTTAAGCCTGTTAATGTATGGAGCGCGTAACACGCTGATCGCCTGTGCTTTTGTTACATTTGCCCGTCTACTGCTTGGTCTGCTGCTTGGCGGGTTGGCCGGTTGGCATGCAGGCGGGCTGGTGGACCGTTGTGTAATGTCTGCGATTGGCGTGATCTCCTCCGTACCGGTCTTGCTCAGTTCCGCCATATTGATATACGCCCTCGACATCCGCCGGGGACTGCCGGTTTTCATTATGGCTTTGGCCGCTGTGGGTTGGACAGAGATGGCGCAGTATATCCGCAGCCAGTTTCTGGTATTACGCCGGCAACCTTATGTGGAAGGCGCCCGGGCGATAGGCATGCGCGGGCTGGAGATCGCCGTGCGCCAGGTGCTGCCCAACCTCATCCCCCAACTATTGGTGATCACTTTTCTGGAGATGGGTGCGGTGCTCATGCTGCTTGGCGAACTGGGTTTTGTCGATGTGTTCATCGGCGGCGGCAGCCAGGTGGAGATCGACCAGGATTACGACCGCGCCCGTTTCGAGACTTTGGCCGATGTTCCCGAGTGGGGGGCAATGCTGGCAGAAGGCTTCCGTTACCTGCGCACCAAGCCTTTTGTCGTTTTGCCGCCGGCCGGCGCCTTTTTTGTCTCCGTACTGGGTTTCAATCTCTTCGGAGAAGGACTACGCCGCCTGGTTGAGAAAAATGCCCTGAATACGAGCTTTTTGCTGCGTAAACGGATGGTATTCGTGATTGTCCTGCTGGTCTTTGGTGTCTGGTATATCCTCAGCCATACCGGGCCCGCTCCCTGGTACACCCAACTTGCCCGCTCGTTTGATGGAAGCCAGGCCCTCCATCATATTGAAACCATCGCCAGAATCGAAGCCCGGGGGGCCGGTCAGCACGGTTTAGACGAAGCCACAGAATATATAGCCGGGTGTTTCCAGGCTTATGGCCTCCAGCCGGGTTGGAAGGATGGCGGTTATGTTTACCGGATCCCAGTCCGGCTTGTACAACCAGAGGCCGCGCCGGAGCTTGAGCTTCTGGATGCCGGCGGCTCTCCGGTGAAGGCGTACCAGCACCAGGTTGATTTCGGCTTTGTCATCCAGGGACATGGCGGCGGCGGAGAGGTGGAGGCGCCTCTGATATTCGTCGGTTTCCATCGAGGCCAGGCCAGCCTGGATTGGGGGGCATATGCCGGTTTGGATCTGCGGGGCCGGATCGTCCTGCTGATTGATGGCAGCGCGCCTGTAGATTTCCCCACCGAAGCCTTAATTCGCGGCGCCAGGGGAGTCATTTGGATCACAGATGACTCCCCTCTATCAGTACGCTCTCAAACCGAGCTCGGTGCAGAGCCGGCGATGTACTTTCAAAAGCCGGCTCTCCCCATCTTTCGGGTTCGCTCCTCCGTCGCTGAGGATTTGCTTCGCCAGGATGGTTTTTCCCTTTCCACTTTGCTTCATTCTCCACAAACTGGCATGTTGGATGGTCGAACCTGGTGGACCGTGCCTCTCCATACGCAGGTGAGAATGAACCTGGAGTTGAGCGGACCTCGCTGGGTAGAAATTCCTGTTGTGCTGGGATATATGCCGGGGACCGACTTCGACATTGCCGATGAAATCGTCGTCCTCCTGGCTCCTTTCGATACCCCAATCCAGGATCCAAACGAGCCGGTCTTCACCAGCGCGAACCACAGCGCCTCAGGACTGGGTACGCTCTTGGAATTGGCTCGTCTGTGGCAGGAGCAGTCACTCAGTCCTCGGCGTTCGGTGCTGTTCGCAGCCTGGGGTGGAAGCAGGTTAGATTTCGTGTCAATCGACGATTTTCTGACCGACGAAACCAACTTTCGCCATCTGGGCAACATTTCCGTTTCCGGGCGGATGCGACCCGCTGTAGTCGCCCTCCTGGATTCCGTTGGGGCTGGGGAAAATCGGCTGGCCATCCATCCGGCTTCCGACCCTGCACTGGCGCGGCTGTTGAGCGAGACGGCCCAGATGTTGGACGTCGAAATCGATGAGCCGACGGATGCCGCCTCCTTCACCAATACCCTGAGCGTTCGCCGTATCCCATGGATTGCGCTGCGATGGGCCGGTCCACCCCTTTCTCCGTTAGAAGACCGGCTGGAGCGTATCGAGCCGGAGAGATTGGAAATCTTTGGGAAGCTGTTGGCCAGGGCGCTGACTGAGATTGTGCGTGAGAAGGAATACTGAAATGCGACCCGTCCAACCCCAAGATCGCCTTCAGCATGTGGATATCTTGCGTGGCTTCGCCCTGCTCGGTGTGCTGATGATGAACACGGCAAATTTTAGCGGTTATAACCTGAACTGGCAGCGCTGGCCTGAACCCCTGGACGCAGGGATCATCCTCCTACTTCTGGGGCTGGTCGGCGGAAAGTTCTATTCGACCCTGGCCTTTCTTTATGGTTGGGGAATGGCGAATCAGATCCTGCGGGCACAAGCTCGAGGTGATAGTTTCATCCCCCGTTACCTGCGCCGTTTAGGCGTTCTACTCTTTTTTGGCTGCCTGCACGTCGTGCTTCTGTGGCATGGGGATGTGCTCACTTCGTATGCCATCTTCGGTTTGCTTCTGCTTCTTTTCTCCAGATCTTCCCCCCGCATGCTGATCGCCATCGCCGGATCCATCCTGCTATTTAAGATCATCATAAACTTTCCTGGAGGACCCAATGACCAGATCACCCGGGCATGGATTGAAGCCATCCGGCCCTTTTTGGTACCGCATTATGATCGTGAGCTCTATGCAGAAGCTCGGACTCTGGTAGTCCTGCCTCTGCGGCTGCGGAACTACCCGGGTCTGGTCGCCCAAACACTTCTCAACCTGCCGAACATGTTTCCCATGTTCCTGTTAGGTTTATACGCCGGAAAACGTCGCTTGCTTCACGAGCCTGAGAAACACAGGTCTTTTTTCAGGAATGCCGTCCTGTTATTTTTACCCCTTGGGCTTGTTTTTAATGTGGTAAACCTGGGAAGCCAGCCCGGTACGCCGGTGTTTTCCTCCCAACTACCTTTTCTGACACAGATTTCCGGGATTCTGGCCGCTCCAACCCTCAGCCTGGGATACATTGCCTTCGTTCTGCTTCTTTATGTGCCTGGTTCCCCCACGCGGGAACGGCGCACTATTTTCCGTTTTCTACCGTCAGCCCAGAGCTGGCAACGGGGCCTGCAGCCTCTGGCTGCCGTGGGGCGAATGTCTCTTACGAACTACATCTTGCAGTCGGTGGCCGGCGTCCTGGTTTTTTATCGTTTTGGTCTTGGGCTGCATGGCAGGACGGATCCAACCTTTGGTCTGACCTATGCCCTTCTGTTCTATCTCGCCCAGATTCGTTTCAGCGCCTGGTGGTTCGAGCACCATGATTTTGGCCCGCTAGAATGGCTGTGGCGTCGCATGGCGTACGGGCGCCGCCAGCCTGGACCGGATTCTCGCCCAGCGTTCAAATTTCCATCGTTGGAAAGGAGCAAACTGGCCGCATACCGGTTGCTCCGGGTGAAGATACCAGTCCTATGGGGTATGGTTTTCGTTGTGCTGGTTGCTTTGGTTGGGGGGGCTCTGCTCCGCTCCTGGTTAGGGCGAGTTTTGCCTGGCATACTTCCGGTCTCACAGAGCGATCCCACACCTCCAACCTTGCCTGTCAAAAACCCGGCAATACCCGAAGGCAACGATCAACCAGATCCAGTGCTCCTTTCTCCAATGCCCTACCATCCGGGTCCATTCGCCGCAGCGGGAGATCTGTTGGCGCTGTCTGCCGCCTTCAATGCGAGCAAGGCACTTGAAGAGGTTCGTACCCTGTCCTCGCCTCCCTATTCTGGAAGGAGGGCTGCTTCATCCCAGGGCCAGGCTGCCGGAAATTATCTGGCTCGCCGCTTCTCCGAGCTTGGGCTGCAGCCGGCCGGTAGGGACGGCACCTACTTCCAGCCTTTCCCCCTGTCTTACGCCCAGCTCCAGGCGAAGCCCGCGCTGCAGCTCCTCAACGCAGCCGGCTCTCCCAGTAAAACATACCTGGCATTCAAAGACTTCGCCCCGCTGGCCGGCGCCTATTCCGGCGCGGGGTCGGCCAGCGGCCCGGCAGTTTGGGGCGGCGCCTGTACCCCCAAAGAATTCTCGACGGTGGATATCACCGGCAAAATTGTCGTTTGTCCTGGTCCTTCCGCACGAGATTCAGTTGAAGATGCGGCCCGGTATACGCTCGAGTACGGCGGCCTGGCCCTGCTGCTCCTGATCGATCCTCAGGAAATACCGCTTGATGGGGGACGAATCTATGGTGAACCCTGGCTGCCTGTACCTTTACCCACTCTTCTCATCTCGCCCGAAGTCGCAGCAGATTTATTATCGGGAACAGATAAGCTGCTCTCCGACCTGTCGCTCACTTTTACTCCGCTCCCACTTCCTGCCCAACTATCCCTCGAAGTCGCCTTTACTGGACTGGAAGGCTGTGGGCCTTCGGGCTGCCTGGGGAGTAACGTGCTTGGGGTCTTGCCCGGACGAAACCCCGATTTTGCTCAGGAAATCGTCATCCTTGCCGCTCACTACGATCATTACGGGCAGGCTCCGGGAATTGTCTGGCCGGGCGCCAACGACAATGCCTCTGGAGTGGCTGCGTTATTAGAAATTGCTCGCACATGGCAGGAGCAAGGTTACCAGCCGCAGCGAACGGTGCTTTTCGCCGCCTGGGATGGCGGTGAACTGGAAGGGGCTGGCGTCCAGGCTTATATTGACAGCCCCAGTTTCCCTTTAGAAAACACGGTGGCTGTGATCGACCTCGACCGGATTGGCGCGGGTGGAGATGAGTTGGCGCTTTCTGGAAGGGGCTCCCTTGCAGACGTCGTAACGGCCGCGGCTCAGGCATTCAAGGTGACCATCGTGCTTACCGAAACCCTCACCGGTGGCGTAGAGCCGTTCTTGAGCGAAAACCGGCCGGCTGTCCGCCTGTCTTGGATGGCAAAAGACGAAAGTAGAAGAGTAGCCGGCCGGCCTGATGATACTGTGGATGGGATTTCTCAGTTGAAGCTGAGGGATGCCGGGCGGGTTGCTATGCTCACCCTACTGCGCTTTACCGAAGCGGAACCGGAAATCGAGCAATTGCTCGCCCGCCGCAGCCAGGCGCTTCAAATGGAAGACCTGGATACATTTCTGCGGACTTCCATACCTGCACTCCGCTCGCAGGAAAAGATCTGGTACCAGAACTGGAGGGCTTCCCAGTCGGTCAATCCCCGGATGAATATTACCGGCTTGACTACCGATGGAAGGGAAGCTGTGGGATACGTACAATTTAGAGTCGATCGACCTGTAGTAACCGCCGGCAGTCGAACTGCGCCAACGCCCGTCGCCTATGCTTTTCCCGTCCGCTTTATTCATACCGCACAGGGCTGGCTGTGGGGCGGGCAAGTGACCTCCGAGGGATTCCCGGATGCCCAGGCTGGTTTGCAAGCGGCTGTCGAACGAAGGCAGGCGGAGATCCTCTCCCTTCTCGGGCTGCCCGTCCCCGAAACCCCTCCGCTTGTGCTGGTGTATCCAAATCGCACTGCGCTGAATGCTGCGACAGCTTTCACCCTGGACCCAGCTCAAACGGAATGGATTGAACCGGGGATGATTGCCCTGGCTTTCTCCGAGGAATTGACGACTACTCAGGCAATTGAAGCCTACACAGCCCACCTCATCCTGGCGCAGGCCGGCTTGACCGATGACGCAGTTCCCTGGCTATGGCACGGCCTGCCCCTCCTGACGGGTGAGAACACCTCGTCCTCAGATGCCTCCACGCATTTTCAATCCCTCGTCGAGGCCATGACCGCTGGCCGGCGCCTGCCAGATGAGACCGCTTATTGGGCCTCCGTCAGGTATTTACAGGAGCGCCTCGGTTGGGCCGGCCTGGGCCAGTGGATCGATCAACTCGGGGAACATTGCAGCAATCGAGACTGTGCCGATTCTGCTGCGCTGGAGGCCGCTGTGCGTGAATCGCTGCAATTGGGGACCCCATTTCAGGATTCCTGGCAAGAGTATTGGCGCACTCGCCTGATTTCACTTGAGGAAGATCTGGCGCAGGTGCTTCAGACCCGCCACCTGGCCATCCAAAGCGGAGATGAGATCGCCTTTATAGAAACCATTGATACCCGTGTCCCCAACCTGGTAGCCGAACAGCAAGTCTGGTTCTCCATGTTGAGGAAACAAGGCTTTCAGTCCATCGCCTTCACCGCCCTTCCAATCGAATTGTCTGAAGATGGCAGTGTTCTCGCCAGGGTGGAATGGCAGTACCGGCGAACCGGCGCCTATGGAGATGCCCGGGAAGGGCTTATGTCCGGTCTGATCCGCTTTTCACATGATATGACTGGATTCCGGTGGGCGGGCTTTCCGTTTAAGGAAAAAATGAATACCCAGGCGCGCCTGTACTTCCCCGCCGGTCAGGAGTTCCTGGCTGACTATATATTGTCTGATATGGAGGTCTGGCTTCCCCGCCTGGCCGAGGACCTGAACCTCGAATCCCCCGGACAACTGATCGTCAAGCTCTATCCAAACCAGGAAGCTGCCCTGGCTTTACCGTCCAGTGAGATACAGGATGACGCGCTCCGGGTCTTGACTGCTCCCGGAACGTCGTTGCAGTTGGTTGTGCCAGAGGCCAGCAGCTACCGGGCGATCCAACCTTATTTAGCTTATGGATTGGTCCGGGCCCTACTCGAAGAATCCGGAGTAACCGAGGAATGGCTGCTCACCGGGCTGGGCCTGTTTACTGCCAGGGATCTGGATTCCGGCCAACGCCAGATGCTGGCCGCGGCGCAACTGCGCAGGCTGCTCCCTGCTTTTACCCATGAGAAACCTTTCTCTCTGCAAAACCTGCCGGTTTCAACTCATCTCGCAGAAAGCGAAGCCTTGCTTGTTCGGACGGCTGCATGGGATTCAATCCGCTACCTGGCCAGTCGCCACGGGTTCGATTTCTTTCTGAAGCTGCTTGAGCAGATTCGCCAGAGGAGGCCCATCGAAACCGCATTCCGCGATTTAACCGGCCAGACGATAGCAGAATTCGAGGACGAATGGATCGCCTCCCTCTCTGTCGCTAACACAGACCCCGGCTGGGTAGACCTGGCACAATCGATCGATGAAGAAAATATTCTCTCCCATATCGTAGCTTTAACCGCACCGGACATGGCCGGCCGGCAGGCTGGCTCGCCGGGAGAAAGACTGGCTGCAGAATACATCGCCGAACGCTTCCGCCAGGCCGGTCTACTTCCAGCCGGAGACCCCATAACCACCCCCCTGACACTTGGGGACCAGGTCCAGTTCGATCAGCAAAGCCGCTCCTTCTTGCAGACCTTTCCGATCAGTTTCACCACCTATGCTGGCTTACCTCGGCTGGTTCTGATTGATTTAGAAGATCGAATAGAAATGGGTCTGGATTTCCGCACCGATTTCTCAGTTATAAGCGGTGTCCCAGAGCCAGTAGGCGTCGTTAGTGGGGAACTCGTCTGGATTCCTGCCCTGGATTATGGTGAGTTGGATCTGACCGGCAAAATTATCCTGCGTTCACCCCAGCGAACTGTCGAGGAGGAGATAGACCTGGCAAGCCGCCATCACGCGGCAGCCTTGATACTACTTCAGGAATGGATTGGTGAGCAGGCGGGGTTAGCCAAGAAGCCTTTGCCAACTTCCGACGCCGGGCAGTCGCAGTCCTCCATGCCGGTTCTGGCTCTATCCGGGCGCGGTTATGCCAGAATGTTAGAGGCGCTCGGGATGGACGCTTCAGATTTAGCCACCGATTATCCTGCTCTGCCCCTCGGAATTAAAGTTCAAGTTCATGCCTCCCTGACGGCTCCGAGCACCGTCCGTACAGCAAATGTGTTAGGTTTCCTTCCAGGTACAGACCCATCGCTGAGGCAAGAGGTGGTCATACTCGGGGCTCATTATGATTTCGTCGGCGATGACCCTCCAGGCTTGCCCTGCCCCGCAGCATTGGGGGATGGGGTTGCGGGCGCCTGTGAATCTAACCCGGGCTGGCGCTACAGTGGCGCCAATGATAACGCCAGTGGTGTGGCAGTTTTGCTCGAAATCGCTCGTCTGTTACAGGCTGAGGGAGTTCGCCCGCGACGCAGCGTTCTCTTCGCCGCCTGGGGCGCTCAGGAGGCCGGAAACCTGGGCTCTGGCTACTTTGCTGCTCGCTCGCCCTATCCTTTGGAATCGACTGTACTGGTAATAAATGTAGATGCCGTGGGCGGGGGTGAGGGTTACTATCTAGAAGCCTTGGGCCTGTGGGAACAGGAAGGTGAAGCTTTGTATGCGCTGACGAACGCACAGCCCTTGATCGAGGGGCGGTTCAGGATTACCGCCCTGGATTCCGAATTGGCAGAGAGGAGTGGGTTAGCGTTCTTCCGGGAGAAATATATCCCGGGTGTGCTGATTTCCTGGAGCGGAGCGAACGAGGATAATTGGCCGGACGAGCTGGCGGATGAGATCAAACCGGAGCGCCTGAGCCTGGCCGGCCGGCTAACCGCATTCTTGATCATGCAAGCAGGCCGCTTTAAATCAGGCCAATAAAAGTGGGAGGTATGGCTGGTTTAGCTGGCATCCTCCCACTATAAAGTTACATCTGCTGTAAACAATCATGAACATTAAAAAATAAAACCGGTAACTTATAATGGGGGTAGGAACCGAGGC
>CAYMLG010000092.1:0-9014 GCA_964391195.1 uncultured Anaerolineaceae bacterium
CTCTCTGTGCACTCTGTGTGCTCTGTGGTGAACCAAAATATCAGCGGTATAATCCCCGATATGTCTGAAATTGCTGCGCCTGAGATCACCCTCGACCCCGACCGCCAGCAGCGGGCCAAGGAATACGCCCGCATACGGCGTCGCCTGATGCTGGTCGACCTGGCGATCGGCGCCGCTTACCTCATCGCCTGGCTGGCCTTTGGCTGGGCGGCTTCCCTGAAAAATGCCCTGCTGAGCTACACCCAGAACCCCTGGCTGCTGGTGGCCGGGTTTGGAGCCGTGTTCGGCCTCATCTACTACCTGATCAACCTGCCGCTCTCCTACTACTCCAGTTTCGTCCTCCCGCACCGCTACGAACTGTCCAACCAGACCCTGAAAGGCTGGATCGCCGACGAGATCAAGGGCGGGCTGGTCGGGGTGGTGCTGGGGGGCCTGATGTTGGAGGGCCTCTACGCCGTGCTGCGCCTCGCCCCCGATACCTGGTGGCTGTGGGCGGCAGGCTTCCTGCTGCTGTTCTCGGTGGTGCTCGCCAACCTGGCCCCGGTGCTGCTGATGCCCATCTTCTACAAGTTCACCCCCCTGGAAGAAGAGCGCCAGGACCTGGCCGAGCGCCTGGTGCGGTTAGCCGAGCGAGCCGGGGCCCGCGTGCGCGGCGTATACAAGTTCGACATGAGCCGCCGCACCAAGGCCGCCAACGCCGCCCTCACCGGGTTGGGCAACACCCGGCGCATCCTGCTTGGCGACACCCTGCTCGACGAGTTCAGCGACGACGAGATCGAAACCGTGCTGGCCCACGAGTTGGGGCACCACGTCAACCGCGATATCCCCCTCAGCATCCTGGCGCAGACCGCTCTGACCCTCGGCGGGCTGTACCTGGCCCACCGCTTCCTCACCTGGGGCGTGAGCTTTTTCGGCTTCGAAGGGGTGTGGGATATCGCCGCCCTGCCGCTCTTCGCCCTGGCGATGGGGGTCTACGGGCTGGTCACCATGCCCCTGGGCAACGCCTTCTCCCGCTGGCGCGAGCGCCTGGCCGACCTCTACGCCCTGCAGGCGACGAACAAGCCCAGAGCCTTCGCCTCCGCCATGACCCGCCTGGCCAACCAAAACCTGGCAGAGGTCGATCCCGAGCCCTGGGTGGAGTGGCTGCTGTACTCGCACCCGGCGCTGAGCAAGCGGATCGCGATGGCGAGGGTGTACAGCGAATGAATCGAAACGGCAGCTGCTCAGCTCTAAGCTCACTCCATAATCGCCGGCAAATCGAATAGCAGTATGTCCTGGCGCGCCTGTGTATCACGAACCAGTTGTGCGGTATATTCCGAGCGGGAGCATAGGGCAAAACGAACACGGCGGTCCCCCAGTTCGGGCCTGACCAGGTTTGCTTTCCGTTCCAGATATTCCAGGATGTCTCTACCCACCGGTTTGTTAGCCCATTTACATTCAACTAACAGGGCATCTTTTTCCCCCAATACAATCAGGTCAATCTCTTCATTCGCATTCCACCAGCCGCCAATGTTCAACGGAATAAAAGGGAGTTTGCCAGAAAGCCCTGCTGCCCACAAAAATTGCAAGCAAATTTCTTCAAACGCCAGACCGGTAAACTGATCGATTTGGGGCAGCACGAGATTATCCAGGATGATTTGTGCGCCGCCTCGCTCGAGTTGTGAGTGGTTGGGGTGCACATAGCGAAACCAAAAACGCAAATAAGGATCTCGGAGGCGGTAAATCCCCTGGCGGCTTTTTTGAGGCTGCGTTTTTGTTACAGGCACCCTACGCTCCACCAAGTGAAGTTGTTGTAAGGTGTCAAGATAAGCATTTGCTCCTTCAATTTCAGTTGCTTGCTTAATCTCGTTCAGGCGGGTTTTTCCGGCGGCAATCGCTTGGAGGATAGCAAAATAGTTACGCGGCTCGCGCAGCTCCTGCTGAAGGATAAAGCGCACTTCATCATATAGGAATGAACCTCGGGTCAGGATACCCTCTTGGATATTTTGTGCCAGGGAAAAGCCTGCCTGCAGAGTGTGCAAATAGGCCGGCGTACCACCATAGATCGCGTATGTGCGCACCTGATCTTCCAGAGAATAGTTTTGGAAAAAGGTGCGGGCATCTTTAAACTGGAGCGGTTCGAGCAAGTATTGTCCGGTCCGGCGTCCATAAAGCGGAGCTCGATATCCAAGAACCGTATCCTCCATCATGCCGATATAGGACCCGCACAAGATCAGCATCACCTGGCTATTTTTCAAGGTCTGATCCCATACTCTTTGAAGGATGCTCGCCACGGGAGGGTGGGCGCTAACCAGGTATGGGAACTCATCCAGCACTACCACCAGACGTTCTGTTTGAGCTGCCCGCCCCAGCGCCTGGAATAAATCTTCCCAGGATGTAAACACAGCGCTGATCTGGCCGGGACCGAATAAGACTGAATTGACCGCATTGGAGAAGGTGGTACGCAGGGAAACTTCCGAGCCCAAATCAAAGACATGGAAAATCGCGCGCTTTCCCTCGCAAAAGCGCGCCAGGAGCTCGGTTTTACCAACGCGCCGGCGACCATACAAAACGAAGAACTCAGCTCTGCCGGAGGCAAAGAGACTTTCCAAAAGGTTGAGTTCAACGGTACGATTTACAAACATGATGGCCTCCAGAATAAGGATATCTAGATTACGGTAAGCAGGATTTCCTTAGATGATTGTAGCATTAACCCCCACGCCATGCAACAGGCTCCATTGTTTTTTACTCTGGTTACTAGCTGATATGTCGACGAAAAAGCCTGCATGCCCGCCTGGTTTCCAGGCGGGCATGCAGGCTTTTGGTTTGCTAGGCGGGCGGTGAAAACGCCACCTTTAATCCACCTGCTATTCGCCGTTAGAAAAGAATATTAACGTGACAGATGCCAAGAAGTCCTTTATAATTATGATGTTCCTACAATAAATTTTCAACATTGGGCCGATGTAACGCTTCTCCTACACGTACATCTGTGTTGCTGTACACGACCACAATGCGATTCGCCTTCGGATCATCGATTCCAACCCAGGCTCGCTCGCGGGCGAGCTGGCGTGTCAGGGCGGCGAATAGCCAGCGCGGTAACGCTCCGCTGATCACGGCTCCGCCGATCCCGCAGGGGATCGGGACCGGCATATCCCCTGGTTCAATCCAGCCTAGCGGTAGCCTGACCCTTATCCATTCACCTAATCCCTCAACTATGGTGGTTTGTACGCTTAAATTTTCAAACGCATGCTGATCTTCGTTTCCATCAATTCCGACACCGGTAACGGGGAGCCATCCGTAGCGGACATCGAACAAGGAAACGGGTGACGGCAAAGCCTGGACAGCCAGAGCGGCTGCCAGCCAAACCGGACCTCGGCCATAGATTGAAATGGGCTGCCGAGCGGGGACGAGCTCCGCCAGCCGCCCCAGGTGGGCTGGTTCCCAGATGGATGAGATGCCAAGCTGCTTGGCCAAATCTTTTTCGGAGACAACCGGATAAACAGCACGGCGGGTGTGCTCCCATTCCAGATAAGATTCATCGTAGCGAAAAATGCCGGCAATACGCTCCACCAACGAATCTAGAACGGTGCCCGTCCTCTGCTTTTCCTTTTCCCGGTGCAGCCCGGTAATCACCCCCTGCAGGATAGGTTTCTCCGCCTCGATACGGTCCGCCCCTTCGAGGCTGGAACGCAGTTCGGCAATGGGGAGCAAGTCCATTTTAGATAAGATTTGTTGCCAATTGTCAAAATCATCATCGTCCTTATATAACAGGACAGAATGCGTACAGGAGCTCAAGATACTGAATTGGTCTCCCTGAGGCCTCCCGCCGATATCCACTAACAGTGGCAGCAAACGGCGTTGGATGGCCTCCCGCATATGCTGGACGAATTGGTCCGAATAACCAACCTTGGCGTGCAGGCGCAGCGTGCGTACCAGGCTGGGATCTCCTTCCAGGTACCAGTTTCCCTCTCCATCCGGAACGGCGCGTAGCAGATAATGAGCGACGTGCAATTCCTTCAAACGCCTGGAGAGCAGATAAGCCAGCACGGATTTTCCGCTATGAGGTGGGCCGGCCAGTAGAACAGCCGGCAAGAGATTTACTGAAGCCATAATCCACTCCTCTTATGACTGGTCCTCATATTGCCCCTTGTACGCTTGTCGCTACCCTGGGCGGGCAGCCTCAGGTCGTCACCTTTACGCTGGATCTCTTGTTGGCGCGAAATGAACCGGTGGATCAGGTGGTGATCGTGTATCTGGCTTCGGGGAGGCGCTACCAGGAGGCTCACCGCCTGCTGGCGGGTGAGTTTGCCGGCGACCGCTATGCCGGCCGGCCATGCCACCTGCGCAGTTTGCCGATCCGAATGCCTGTGTCTGCCGGTGGAGATCGTATTCAAGCAAAGGAAGTTGAGCTGGCCGATGTTCGTACCCCTGAAGAAGTGGAGGCTGTGCGGGCTGCTTTTTTTCAGTTGTTGGCGGAACTGAAAGCCGGAGGTCACCGGTTGCACCTGAGTTTGAGCGGCGGTCGCCGCATTATGGCGCTGACAGCTCTGGCGGCGGCAATGCAGCACCTGACCCCGGCCGACCGGATCTGGCACCTCTATACTTCTCCAGAGATGACCGAACAGGCGCGCGGCGGCGCTGTGCTGCACGCCCCGCGTGACACCGACATCCGACTCATTGAAGTCCCGTTTGTGCCCTGGGCCGCCTATTTCCCCGGTTTGCGCCCGCTGCTGGACGGCTCCGGTCCGGCTCTTCGCTATGCCTGGTTGGACAAGGTGGAACGCGAGCGCTGCCAGCTTGTATGGTCGCACCTCACCCCCCGCCAGCGCCAAGCGCTGCGGCTGCTGGCGAGTGGCATGACCCGGGAAGCCACCGCGCGGCGCATGGGGATTGCAGTAACCACCGTTGATTCTCATTTGAAGGTTATCCTGAGAAAATGCTTGCTGGCATGGGATGAAAGCGAGGTGGGACGTCTCAACCTGTCATTTCTGCGTGAATACTTTGGCCCGTTCCTGGCCGGGATGAAAGCAGTGTAACAAGAGCATGCCGGTTTGTCATCCTGAGTTTTGGGGAGAATAGTCCTGAAAAATCTGGGTGACATATAGAGAGGGACTATGTAAGATTTGGTAAAAAGTAGCCCTATCCTTCTATCGTCCAATTCAGCTTAGCAGGGAGAGTGGCATGAAATCTATCTTTATTTGCGCGATCGGTCCTGTACAGGATTTTATCGCAACTGCCCGGCGGAGCCGCGATCTGTGGTATGGATCCTGGATGCTAAGCGAACTTTCCAGGTCTGTGGCGCGGCAAATCGAGGCCATATACCCCAATTCGTTGATATTCCCAAACCCAGATGTGCTCAAATCCGATGAAAACCTGAACGTGCCAAACAAAGTGGTCGCCATTGTGTCTGGCAACCCGAGGGAGTTGGGGAACCAGCTAGAGGAAACAGTCTACGCCCGTATCAAGGCCCTGTGGCAAAATGCCAGAAGCCAGACCAGCGGGGATATTGATGCCGAGTTGGCCGAAGCCCAGGTGCTGGCCCTTCCTGAAGTCTATTGGGTGAGCGTCCCTCTACCGGATGAGACGCAATACCCCGAAGCGCGGGATCGGGCGGAGGCTTTGCTGGCCGCTCGCAAGGTTACACGAGACTTCACCCAAGTGCTTGGGCGAGACGTACCGAAATCTTCGCTGGATGGAGCCCGCGAATCGGTCATCCCACAAGAGGCTTATCCCGCAAGAGGCGACAGCGATAGAGAAAAACAGAGCAAGAATATTCACCTCTACTGGAATTATCGCGCCCGGCCGGGTGAACAGCTTTCGGGGGTGGACCTCCTTAAACGGCTAGGGGAGCCGGATAGTGCCCCAAAGTTCAAGAGCACCACGCACATGGCTGCCCTGCCGTTTTTCGAACACATCGGTCCAGATAAGAAAGCCCAGTTGCTCGACGCGCTCAAGAGCCTGGTGGAGCAGGAGGTCCGGAAGATCACCCGGAAGCCGGAGTGGCAGCTTGACGAGCAGGAGGCGGAGTATCTGGTGTTTGTCAACCGGGCGACCGATTGGTTCTCATCGGCTGCTCTCGCCGCCCAGGTGCAAGAAAAGCACGCCAGGATCTTTGAGAAAGTGCTGGGCAAAGACGGGCCAAGACCCAGCCCCTATTACGCCCTGCTAGCGGCCGATGGCGACAATATGGGTGTGGTGATCGATGCTCAGAAGGATCCGGCTGCCCACCGGGAGTTTTCACTCGCCCTGAGCGGATTCGCCCGCCAGGCACCCCAGATTGTGAGCAACTGCCTGGGCGTGCCCATCTATTCTGGGGGAGATGACGTGTTGGCTTATTTGCCCCTTCACCGGGCGTTGGAATATGTGGAGCAGTTGGAAAAGGCTTTTCGTGAACAAATGCAAGCATTCAAAGGCCAGAAGGGCGGCGAGATATTCTCGCCGACTTTATCCACCGGCCTGGTAATCGCCCATTACCTGGAGCCGCTTTCAGATGTTTTAGAGCTGGCCCGGCAGGCCGAGCGAGAGGCGAAGAGCGTCCCCGGGAAAAATGGCTTAGCGATCACCCTCAGCAAGCGCGGTGGGGCAGATCGCACAGCGCGGGGAAAAATGCAGGACCTGTACCCGCGCCTCTGCCAGTTGATCGAGTTTACTCGGGCGCAAAGTATCAGTGCCCGCGCCGCCTACGAGCTCCAGGAACTTCACCGCGCCCTGGGAGAGGCGGGGGTAACCGGGGACGGGCTGGCGAAGGAAACCCTGAAGATCATTGCCCGCAAAAGGGAAGCCCGGAGCAGCACGCCCGTATCTGCCGAGGTAAAGAACGCCTTTATACGCTGGCTCGACCCAAGCCAGGTAGCGGTTCCTCTGGATGAACTGGCCACCGAAATGATCATCGCCCGGATTTTCGCCGGACAGCCGGCAATAGAGCCTACGGAGGAATTCCTATGAGCCTATGGTTGCTGATTCCACGCGACCCTCTGATCTTCCGGGATGGCCGCCCATTTACTGCCGTCCCTGGTGAACGGGCGAGATCCCGGCCCTTCCCGTTGCCTTCCACCCTGGCCGGGGCGATTCGTACCATGGTTGGTATCGACCCAAAAACCGGCAAGTTCGATAAGGAGCGCATTCCCGAATTGAAAGACCTGTCCATCCGAGGCCCGTTCCTGGTGGAACTGGAAGAGGATTGTAGAGTGAAGGAATGGCTGTTCCCGGCACCTGCAGATGCCCTGCTCGTGGATGCGGCCAAGCCGGTCCGTTATTCCCTGGCGCCTCTGGCCAAACTACCCGGAACCGACTACAACCTGGACGGGCTCTATCTGGTTGGGCCGGCCAGGATGGTCAAGGATAAACCCATATCCGAGCCGCCGCGCTTTTGGAGGCGGACAGCCCTGGATAACTGGCTGTTGCAGCCGGCCGATGGCCCGGTTGACCTGGATGCATTGGGGATTTCAGGCCCGGTACGTGAAGCTCGCATCCATGTCAGCATCACACCAGGGACACAGACTGCCCTGCCTGGAGCGCTGTTCCAGACCAGCGGGTTGGAGTTCCTATACAGGAAGAAATCCGCCAGCGTGCCAACCGGATTGGGACAGGTGCAAACCCTGGCCCTGGCCGTGGAAACGGACGCCGGGATTCGCGCTGGCCTGGGTTACGTGGGCGGAGAGCGGCGTATGGGCCGCTGGCAGCCGGCGGAGGACGATCTGCCGCCATGCCCACCCGAGCTCAAACAGGCCATCGTCGCTCAGGCGCATTGCCGCTTGCTCCTGGTAACCCCGGCTTATTTCGAGCACGGGTTTTTTCCCAAGTGGTTGGGTCAGGCCCACAACCTGGAAGTGAAAGTGCAGGCTGTGGCGCTCCCCCGCTACCAGACCCAATCCGGCTGGGATTACAACCTGCGCAGACCCAAACCCACCCGCCGCCTGACCCCGGCCGGGAGCGTGTATTTCCTTTCCCTTCAAGGCGATCGGGCCGCCAGGGAGGCTTTTGTAGATGCGGTCTGGCTGCAGTCGATCAGCGACACCCCGCAGCCTCGCCTGGATGGTTATGGCCTGGCTTTGCTGGGGACCTGGGATGGGAAGCTGCGTGATATGGAGGTGAATCCATGACCCGAAAAGACCCCACTCTCCCGGTTCCGGGGACGGATCCTGTTCCCAGGGACGACGTGATCGTGCAGACGAGAATCTACAGGATAATTACCCCCTTATACGGCGGCGGGGAAATGCCCGCCCGGCCAGATTCACTTACAACGGTGCGGGGCACAGAGGTGCGCGGGCATTTGCGCTTCTGGTGGCGCGCCACCCGGGGTGGGGCCTTTGATGGCAGCCTGGAGAAAATGCGCGACCGGGAGGAAGAAATCTGGGGCTCCGCCGGCGCGGCCGGGAAACCGGGGCCTTCACCGGTAATCATTTCGGTCAGGCCGATTCAGCGGGGTCAAAAGTTTCAGGCAACCGACCGAAAAGGAAGGAATATTGATAATATCGGCCATCCGGCTTCTGTGGATGGTTACGTCGCTTTCCCGTTGCGCGCAGAGAATAAGCCCAGCGTGATGGAAAATGTTGAGTTCGAGCTGAAAATTGAATACCCGGAGTTTATTCATGGAACGATTGACATGAAAAAAGAAGTCGAGGCAGCCCTCTGGGCTTGGGAGACTTTCGGTGGTATCGGCGCCCGTACTCGGCGAGGTTTTGGCGCTCTGCAATTGCAGAGGGTGGTCACCAATGGGCGACAAGTCGCTATTTCCCCCTGCCACAGCAAGGACCTGAGCAACCTTATTGATGGGGGATTGCAGACGCATCTTCCGCCGAATCCAGCCTGGCCGAGAGGAGTCCCCCATCTCAATCCAAACCTGCGCTTTAAGTGGATCCGAGATGGTGATCCGATTAAAGCATGGCGTCGCTTGTTCAATTCATTGCGAGACTTTCGCCAGGCCAGGTACACGGGGCGAGGCGGTTCCAGATTTGGAAGGAGTAAGTGGCCGGAACCGGATGTGATCCGCCATATGCCCGGGATGACTTCATCGCCACGTCATCGTAAACCTC
>CAYMLG010000092.1:9114-17436 GCA_964391195.1 uncultured Anaerolineaceae bacterium
GATGTGATCCGCCATATGCCCGGGATGACTTCATCGCCACGTCATCGTAAACCTCTCAGCCGGGTTAATAAGTTCCCTCGCGCTAAATTTGGGCTGCCGATTATCTTTCAATTTAAAAGTGATGATGTCGATGAGGGAGATCCGGAACCCACTACCCTCCAGGGGTTGGATGAATATGACCGGCTCGCCAGCCCGTTGATCCTGCGCCCGCTCGCCTGCGCCGATGGCGCTGTGGGACTGGCGGCTATCCTGGAATGGGAACCTTTGAACCCGGAGGATGAAAGGTACACTCCGCCTGGCGGGTTGGTTCTGAAGACCGAACAGGGCGACCAGCCAGTCCGAAGTGACCTGACTCAGAGTGAGGCCACCAATATACGGCCACTTTCCGGCAATCCTGATATCTTCGAAGCGTTTCTAAATTTCCTAAAATGAACAGGAGTGATCAGGCAATGAATGCAAAGCTTTTGTTTGTCCATGCGCTCTCGCCGCTACATGCCGGGACCGGCCAGGGGCTCGGGGTGATCGACCTGCCAATCGCCCGCGAAAAGGCCACCCAGATCCCCTTCTTGCCAGGTTCCTCTCTGAAAGGGGTCTTCCGGGATGCCTGTACCGACCCCGAACTGCGGGTCAAGATTTTTGGACCCGACAGCGACAACGCCGACCTGCACGCCGGGGCGGTGGCCTTTACCGATGCCCGCTTACTGCTGCTGCCTGTGCGCAGCCTGCACGGCGTTTTCGCCTGGGTGACCTCCCCGTTGCTGCTGCGCCGCCTGAAACGGGATGCGCTGGAGGTGGAAAGCTTCCAGCTTCCCGAGGGGGTCCCTGTCCCGTCTAAAGAAGACGAATGCCTGGTAGTGGAAGAAAACAGCGCGCTGCCGATGGCAGCCGGCGGCAGCCAAAAAGTGATCCTGGAAGACCTGGCCCTCAGCGTCACCCCCTCCTCAGAGGTGACAGGCTGGGCGGAAAAGCTGGGTGAGGTACTCTTCCCGCAAGAGCCGGAATGGCAGCAGGCCCTTCGGGAGCGCCTGTGTGTGGTCTCCGATGACCTGCTCAGCTTCTTGCTGGAAACCGCGACCGAGATCACCGCCCGCATTAGCTTAAAAGAAAAAGAAAAGACTGTGGCAGAGGGCGCACTGTGGTACGAAGAGGCTCTGCCCTGTGAGACAGTGCTCGTTGCTCTCACGGCGGCTACCACCGTTAAGGCGAACCCTGACGAGGTTTTTCACACTCTGCAGGAACTCACGGCGAAAACCCTGCAGTTCGGCGGCAACGTCACCGTAGGGCGCGGGCTGTGCAGGGCAACGTTGGTTTAGGAGGCCGGAATGAAAACGATAGAACAGGAATTCGCCAGGAAAATCTACGACCAGGTGGATGCATTCAACCGGGAAAACCCCAAAGCACACTCCGCCGGGGAAAAGGCTCGTAAGAAGTACGGCGCGATGGCTCATAAGTTGCCTATCCTGGTGCGTACCGCCGGTCTGGCTCAGGCGTTGGCGTTTGCAGACAGCCGCGATAAGGTCTCCCAGCAGCTGCTTGAGCACCTGGCTAAGGTGGTAGGGGGGTATGGGAAAGATGACCTCCTGCGCGCCAGCCGGGATGCTGAGCTACAGGAATACACTTACCTGACCCGGCGGACAATGCTGGCCTTAAAATGGTATAAGCGCTTTGCCGAGTCGGTTCTGGAAGTTTCCGCCACAGACAGAGCGGAGGAGATCGATGGCACCAACTCGTAGAAAGCAGCTCGAAAATATCAGCCGCCCCGATCCCAGCGCTCATGCCGGGCTGTGGTTGGACAAGTATATGGGTTCTGACGCCACTGATGGCAAACGCCAGTTGGTGGATGAGGTCGCCCAGATCAAGGTATCCCCTCTGTACGGGCGCTTCTATGAGCGCTGGAAGCGCTCGTTGGAAGAACTTGGGGCGCAATGCAGGGAAGCTCGCTGTCAGGGCCGTCTGGCGATCAATCTGGGCGCGGAGGGGGTCCTGGAAACGTCTATCGCTCTACACCGCACCTACGGCGTCCCCTACATTCCTGGCAGCGCCCTCAAAGGGCTGGCCGCCCACTACGCGGCAAATCGCCTGGATGAAGCCCATTGGGGCCGGGGGTGCCCTGCGTTCAAGATCCTTTTTGGCAATCCTACCTCGGCCGGGTACGTACATTTTTACGACGCCCTCTACGTTCCTGACAGCGCTTCTAAAAATCCGCCACTCTGGGCGGATGTGATCACCGTCCATCATCCGAAATACTACCAGGGAGATATCAACTCGCCGCCGGCCGACTGGGACAGTCCCACACCGATCCCCTTCCTGACCGCCTCCGGCAGTTTCTTGATCGCGCTCTCTGGCCCCGCACAGTGGGTGCAAGCGGCATTTGAAATTCTAGGCCACGCCTTGCGGGATGTAGGGATCGGGGCGAAGACTTCAAGCGGTTACGGGCGGATGGAGCTTTCCGACTCGGCCGGTAACAGCGCTCGTTCATCCTCAATGGCTGTTCCTGCACAAAAAGGGCCTCGCCCCCGGGAAGCGCTCCCCCCTGGATATCAACGCGGGGTGGTGAAGAAATCCCTCGATTCCTATGGCTTCATCCAACCGGAAAGTGGCGGGAAAGATGTTTTTGTCCATTTCAGCGCACTCGCTCCTGGCCTGAAAACCCTCTTGCCCGGGCAGCGAGTGATCTATAAACCGGGTCCGGGAAAGAAGCCCGGCCAGATGCAGGCGATCGAGGTGAGGTTAGAAGAATGACGGCTGAAACAAAGTTCGAGAACATGATCCTTTTAGTTGGGGAACAGGCTGCGCCCAACCTGCTCTCTGCACGATATTTCAATCCCAATAGGATTTTTCTCCTGCATACAAGCCTCCAGAGAATCAAAGATATCGCTGAGAACCTGGCAAAATGCTTGAAAGAGATGCAGTGCTGTCTGGTTGAAGTGAATGATTTCGATGTGGACAAAATCCGATCTCAAGTGCTGGCCTTGTTGCAAGACCGGCCGGATACGCTGGTGAATATTACCGGCGGCACCAAGTTGATGTCGATCGGCGCTTTGGAAGCCGCGCGCACAGCAAACGTACCAGTGTTGTATGTTCGCAGTCAGGGGGGAAAAACGGAAGTAGATCTGTTGGGCTTTAAAGAGGATGGGGCGACCTACAGATTTGAAACATTTCCCTTAAAAGGGAACATTAATATTGACGATTATCTGATGGCTTATTTTGGAGACACCTACCATTTTGGAGATTTTGCCACTGGATCGGGCAGAGCTTTCGAACTCGCGCTTAATGAAGCTTTGAAGGATATAGTAGATGAAGTCCGTCCTGCGTGGGAACACAACAGTGAGTCGTTGAATGTAGACTTTATCATTCGCTGTAGTAACCAGATCGGCATCATTGAGGCGAAGACCGGCAAGCAGGCTCAAAAAGTGGAGGGGATTAAGCAGCTTGCCACGGCAGGTGGGCAGAGATTCTTCGGCACCTATGTGCGACGATTCCTGGTAATCGATCAGTTATTGCGGAAAGGTAGTGAAAATAATCGCGAACTGGCAGAGGCAATTGGAATCAAACTGGTTGAGCTGCCTGGTTTTGGCGACTCTGGTTCTATTAGCGCCGAGGATCAAGCGAAATTGGCTGAAGCGATCCACAGTGCCATGGGGATGCCCCTAAAATCCGAAACCGTGAAAGAGCCATGATCGTTTTGAACTTCTCTCATCCCCTTACTCCTGAGCAACTGGCGCAGGTTGAAGCCCTAACCGGACAGCAGGTTGGGCAGGTCATTGCGGTCCCTGTTGCCTTCGATCACCAACAACCGTTCGCCAGCCAGATGAGGGCGATATTAGATAGGCTGCCTCTGTCGCCGGAAGCACTGCAGACCGAGAGCCTGCTGGTGAACCTGCCGTCGCTGAACTATATCGCTGCTGTCCTGCTGGCCGAGTTGCACGGGCGAATGGGCTACTTTCCCGCCTGCTTACGGATGCGGCCGGTGGAAGGTAGCCTGCCGCCGGGCTTTGAGGTGGCAGAGATATTGAACCTGCAGGCGATCAGAGATGAGGCCCGGCAAAGACGGTAGAGGTCGCAGATCACAATGGACTGGTTGAATTCCCCCCTGGACTTTGTCATACAAACCCTATTGGCGGAGCTGATTGTGGTCGTGGCCGGCGTACTGGTGGCTCATTCTTTCCTGGCGCTGGCGATCAAATTGCGTTATGGGCGCTGGCAGGTGCGGATCATCAAAGAGAACACAGAAATTCTGCGTCGCGATATCTCCCCAACTAAGGCGAAAGAAATCCTAGGTGAACCGGCAGATATGTCGGTGTTCTTGAAAGGTGTGGTCAGCCCGTATGGCTGGATAAACTGCGACTTGCTGAGAGAGGGCAAAGAAATCGGCCTGTTCGTTCAAGATAATCGGCAGCGTCTATTGACGATCAACCTGGACAAGAATCCGGACAACGCCAATCGAATAGGAGAACGAGGATAAGCGGTTCCACCCATCGTGTTTACATTCATCCCCCGAAGAACCGCTCTTCTCCGGCATTTTGGATGGGACTTACTTCCGTGGTGGTCACCGGTCCCCATACATGGTGATAAAATAATCGCGCAGAGTTGCCGCGAACCAATCCCCAACGCTCTCCAAACTGAAGGGCTGCGTCCCTGACCCCTCAATGCAACTGTCCTTCTACCCCGTACCCGAGGGACGGTGTGTGCTCAACCTGCAATCATAACCGGGCTGCGCCCGCGGATGAGAATGGGGGGTCGGATGACCAGGCAGGTTGCTACCAGCGATCCTTTGCTATCGACAAAACTATATATCCCGCCCTCGCGTCCAGGGCGCGTGCCCCGGGTTCGCCTGACCGGCCTGATGATCGATGCCGTGCGGAATCCGCTGACCCTGATCTGCGCCCCGGCCGGCTACGGCAAGACGACTCTGTTGAGCGAGTGGATCCCCCAGAACGAGCACTGTGTGACCTGGGTCTCTTTGGATGAGAGGGAAAACGATCCATCCCGCTTTTGGCGCTACTTCATTGCTGCCCTGCAAACGCTGAACCCCCAGTTGTGCAAGAACGCACAGTTGTTATTCGAATCAGCTCGCCCTCCCGATACCCTCGCCGTTTTATCTCTAGTCATCAACGAGCTCGCCGCCCTGGAATACCGCTTCTGCCATGTTTTCGATGATTATCACCTGGTTGGAAACCCGGCCATCGATAGCAGCCTGACCTTCCTGATCGAGCATTTGCCGCCGAATGTCAGCCTGGTGATCTCTACCCGCTCCGACCCCGCCTTACCCCTGTCTCGCTGGCGAGCCCGCCGGCAGATGGCAGAAATCCGCTCTTCAGACCTGCGTTTCACCCGGGAAGAGTGCGCCGACTTCTTTAACCAGGAGATGAAGTTGGGGCTGTCGGCGCCAGAGATTGCTGCCCTGGAGGGTCGCACCGAAGGCTGGATCGCCGGGCTGCAGTTGGCCGCACTTTCTATTAAAGATCGCCCGGACCGGGCCGGGTTCATCACCGCTTTTACCGGCAGCCACCGTTTTATCATCGACTACCTGGTCGAAGAAGTATTGGGCCAGCAGCCCGAGCACATCCGTAATTTTCTCTTATCGACCAGCATTCTCACCCGCATGTGCGCCTCTTTGTGCGATGCCCTAACCGGGGGCACAGACGGGCAGGCCATCCTGGAGAGCCTCGAACAAGACAACCTGTTTGTCGTGCCGTTGGATGATCACCGGGGTTGGTATCGCTATCACCACTTATTCGCAGAAGTCCTGCAGGCGCGTTTACGCCAGGACCGGCCGGACCTGTACACCAGGATGCACCGGCAGGCCGGTGAATGGTTCGCCCACCAGGGGTTGATCGACCAGGCGTTCAGCCACGCTTTAGCCGCATCGGATCTCGAGTGGGCTGCCAGCCTGGTGGAACGGTACAGCATGCCCATGATTATTCAGCGGAGCGAGGTTTTCCTGATCCGCTCCTGGCTCGAGCAGCTGCCGGACGGCCTGGTTCAATCCCGGCCCCGGTTAGTGCTGGCCCAGGGGTGGATCCTCGTGCTCACCGGTCACGGACATTTACTGGACCGGTGGCTGGAAGCTTCAGAGGCCGGCGCAGCCCTGAGCGCCTCCGATCTGCCCGAGGATGTTTTTGGTGAGCTGGCCTTGCTTCGAGCGACGCTGGCTCGCTTCCAACGCGACCCGGCCCTGGCGCTGGAGCTGGCCCATCAGGCCTTAGGTTATCTGGCGAACGATGACCGTGGACTGCAGGCCGGGGCCATGTACACGATCGGCGTCGCCCATCTCCAGCAGGGGGATATCGCCTCGGCGAGCAAAGCGTTTAGCGATGCGGTCGCCCTTGGTGAGACCAACGAGGGACCTTACATGGCTTTGATTTCCTTGCAGGAGTTGAGCGAGATCCACTTCAAGCAAGGCCATCTCTCCCAGGCCATGTATACCTGCCGGCGTGCAGTGGATATGGCAAATCGCTGGGGATGGCAGGCCATGCCCGCCGCAGGCCTGGCGCATATCTATTTAGGCCAGGTGTTTTATGAACGTAACGAACTGGCCGCAGCGGCAAAGGAACTCGCCGAGGGGGTGGACCGGCTGCAGGGCTCGATCGAACAGTTTATTTTGGCACAGGGTTTCGTGGTTTTGGCTTTGGTTCAGCAGGCCGGCGGCGAGATCGACAGCGCTTTTGCCACCCTTCGGCGGGGAAAGGAATGGTTCACCCAGATGCAGGTGGTGGATACCGGGGCCGGCGCCTTGCTTGATTTGGGCGAGATCCGCTTGATGATCCTCCTGAATGATCTAAACCAGGCGATCCACTGGTCCCAGGATGTCCACCGGCTGCCGGAGGATACCACGCTGGGTTATCTCCAGGCCGTCACCTTCGTCCGCCTTCGCCTGGCTCAAATCCGGCGCCGGATGAGACCGGAGTATCTCCGGGAAGGATTGGAGATCACCGGCCGGTTGTTGGCCGCGGCGGAATCCCGGGGGTGGTGGGGGCAGGCCCTCGAGCTGTACCTCCTGCAAGCGTTGTTATTTCAACTTCAGGGTGATCAGGCCGAAGCGCTGCTCGTTTTGGAGCGCGCTCTGACCTTAGCTGGCCCCGAAGACTGCCTCCGGGTCTTTTTGGATGAGGGCGAGCCCATGCGCCTGCTTCTTCTCGATTACCAGAATCGGCTCGAGCAGAAATTTGGGGAGGAGCCGGGTGGCGAATCCGGTTCTCGCCTGCAGTACACGGGTAAGCTGTTGGCTGCTTTCTCGTCCTCTGCTGCTGTCGAAGTCGCCATGCCCGGGCCGCTGCTCGAACCGCTCAGCGAGCGCGAGCTGACGATCCTGCGGTTGATCGCCACCGGGCGATCGAATCAGGAGATCGCCGACATGCTGGTCGTCGCGGTCAGCACAGTGAAGTCGCATATCAACCACCTGTACGGCAAACTGGGTGTGACCCGGCGTACCCAGGCGATCGCCATCGCCCGTGAGTTGGGCTTACTGGCGGAATGACCATCACTGATCTGCCCCGGGAGCATGCGCGCGTTGGCTGGCCCTGAAAAACCACCGGGCAAACTGCATAGCCAGCAGTAAAGCGGCTGCCGGGAAGACGGTGATCAGAAACCGAAAGGCATTGCCAGGCTGCGGCCCGGGAAGGTCGCCGCTGATGTATCCGAACAGGGTCCCAAGCAGCAGCATCGCCGCGCCTTGCAGCACTCCGGACAAGTGGATCCCAAAACCCAGCAGGCTGTAATAAGCCGCTTCGCTGCGCTGCCCGGTTCGCTCGTAGTGCCTGTCCACCAGATCGGCGCGGATCACATCGAAGCACACCTGGCACCCTCCCCAACCTACTCCGAAAACGCTTACCGAGGCCAGAGCAGCCACCGGATTGGGCGCCAGTCCCAAACACAGGCTGCCGGTGATGATCACCACGATGGATCGTAGAAACACAGCGGCTTTGCCCCACCAGTGAAACGCCTTCACCCATGCCGGCACGCTCACCAACGCCGCCGCCAGGGAGGTCGCGAAAAGCAGGGCTGTCGTTCCCTCTTCCGCCTCCAGCGCATATTTGCTGTAGAAGGGGATCGCGAACGGAAACAGGTTGACGGCAAACGCGAACAGGGTCAATGTGATTGCATACAGCCAGAAAGCCCGTCCTTCCACAATCCGCCGGAAGGTGATCCATGGACCGGCAGAGACAGGGGTTTGATAGCCCGGATCTTCTCGCTGCCGGAGGGTGGCGATCAACAACAGGCCGCCTGCTAACACAGCATACAGGATGGCCATTTTTTGGAAGCCAAGCTGGCGGAAAACGACCGGAGTGATCGCCAGGCCAATCACCAGGCCGGTGATCA
>CAYMLG010000093.1:0-17378 GCA_964391195.1 uncultured Anaerolineaceae bacterium
CTCTGTGATTCGCTTTATCTTATGGGGCTATTCTGGTTCGGCCGCCGCTGCTGTCTGTTGGTTCAGTATCTGCCATTCGGAAGGCGGCCAGTACACCACCTCAGCTTTCCCAATCACGTTTTCTATCGGCACCATGCCCCAACTATGCGAGTCGGACGAGTTGTTGCGGTTGTCCCCCAGGACGAACAAAAACCCCTCCGGTACGTTCCATGTGCCTTCGTAATTCGGCTCGGCTTTGATGTACGGCTCTCTCACCGGCACACCGTTGATCAGCACCTTCCCCCTCCGCACCGTTACTTCGTCCCCCGGCAGGCCGATCACCCGTTTAATATAGGGCTCCCTTGCCGGGTCGGGCGGGAAATGGAATACGATCACATCCCCCCGCTTGGGTTCTCCGATCTTATAGGCTACCTTGTTGACGATCACAAAATCACCTGCATACAAGGTCGGCTGCATACTGATCGACTCAACCCGGATGCGCGCAGAGACTGCGTTGATCCCGAGAAATAAGACCAATGCCAGGAGCAGGGTTTCAACAATATCGAGCAAAAATCGGCGCAGGCTGGCAACGTTTGCCTGGCCCCCTGATTCCACTTCTTCCGGTTCCGGATCGTGGACCATTTCTGTTTGGAAGTCATCTATATCTGTCATGTCCTGTACCTATCTTGCCCGCATAGATTGCCGGGCCAATCAAATTATAGCACCGATCATTCTGGGGACATTAAGCTTACATAACTGTATTGCTTAAAAATTGTAACTCTATCCGCAGCGAGGATGCAGCATCCCTTCGCTCCAGGGATAGAGTTACAACAGAAACCCACTACAACCGCGCAGATCCCGGAAAAGCCCATTAGCTGTCTCGGGGCGCGACTTCTTCATGATGCGAAGCGCCAGCCTGATGCCCGGCTTCTGAACCGGGGTCTTCGGTCAGCAGTTGCACGGCATGCGGCAGCACAGGGAGGATGGCTGCCAGGTTTTCCAGCGCCGCCTTGGGGCTGCCCGGGAGGTTGACGATCAGTGTTCTCCCGCGGATACCTGCCGCAGCCCGGGACAGCATGGCGTGGGGGGTGACCTTCAAGCTTGCCAGGCGCATGGCTTCCGCCAGGCCCGGAGCCAACCGGTCCACAACCGCCAAAGTCGCTTCGGGGGTTACATCGCGCGGGGCGAAGCCCGTGCCGCCGGTGGTTAGGATTATGTGCAGCTCCTCGGAGTCGGCCCAGGCCGCCAGCGTGTTCTGGATGGTCTCCCGCTCGTCGGCGATGATTTCCGTCCGCCTCACGCGCCAGCCTTCCGCCTCAATCGCTTCCGCCAGCGCCGGGCCCGAAAGATCCTGGCGCTCACCGCGAGCCGACCGGTCGGATATTGTCAGAATACCTACTTGCAGCTCGGTCAACGTTCAGTCTAAATCCTTGCCGTAAATCTGGATATCCATCCGCTTCCAGCCGGTGCTTTCGTACAGCCGCTGCGCTTCCTCGTTGTCGGTTGTGACCAGCAAATAGGAACGCAGGCAGCCCTTGAGACGCAGGCGGTTTTCGAGCGCCTCCATCAGGCGCCGGGCCAGGCCGCGCCGCCGGTAAGGGTGGGCGACCGCCAGGTGATACACCATCCCGCGCCGCCCGTCAAAACCGCCCAGCACTGTGCCAACAATCCGGTCCTCGTGCACCGCTACCAGGAACAGATCTGGATCTCGCTGCAGCTTCTTGAGGATCTCGTCCGCCGTGTCCGAGCGGCCGAGATGCACCCCGGGTCCGGCCGTCTCCCACAGGTGGAGCACCGGTTGGAAATCGGTCTCGAAGCAGAACTCACGCAGGGCGATCTCTGATTCCGGGCCGCCGGCCGCGACGGCGGGTCCGGCGGCCCATTGATCATCTATGCTACTCATCCTCGTGCCCAACGAGCTGCTTCCAGGGGCCGTGGATGCCATCATCGGTGACCCCGAAGAAATACCGCATGCCATCCGAGGTGCGCTGAACCAGATCGTAACGCCAGCTCTTGCCCTGTTTGTAACGGCGCAGCAGCCCCAGGCTGCCCTGCCATTCCACCTCGGCCTGGGAGATATCGGCCGGTAGTTTGGCGTAGCGGCTGATGGCATAGTGCCACAAGCGGCGGGCAGAGGTGCGGGTTACATTTTGGACCACATTCCCGTTGCGGAGATCGCGCACGGTGAAGTAGCGCCCACCATTGCGTTCATCGACATCCACCACTTCAACCCCGGTGCGCGGCGCTCCGATCTCCTCGGCCTCCGCCCTGGGTTGTTCCTGCACCGCCTCCATCATATAGGGCGAGGGCGCTTCCATCTGGCGCGCCAACTCAACCGCCTCCAGAGGCTGCTCTGCCAATTGGGCCATCTTCCGCGGGCTGCGAAGCACCAGGCCCACGATCTCATCTCGCACCGCCAGCCCGGTTTCCGCCTCAGAGCGCACGTAAATTTTGCTGTCATCTACTGCGTATGGCGGATCATCACCGCGCGGCACGAGAATCCGCAGGATCTTCTTCCCGCCGGTTTCGTGGATATCGATGGTGCACTGCAGGGGCGGACTGATCCGGTTGCTGATCTCTTTCTCCAATTGAGAAACGGAGTTCTCCGCGTCAGGTACGCCCACCACCGGCTTATTCGGATCGGCTACCAGCCCCACATACAAAGTGCCCCCGTTGGTGTTGGCAAAGGCGCATACATCAGCGATGACCGCGTAGCGCTTCCCCCCACGGATGGTCAACCCCTCGTGGAAATCCTGGATGATGTTAGCCCCCTCTTCTCTGGCTGCCTGGATGAAATCGTACACCGGCTCTGCCGTGTGCCGCCGGGGGCGCGTGCGGGCGAAATCGTTGCTCAAAAACAGTTCTTGCAGCGCATCGAAGCTGACTTCCGGCAGCAGCACTTCGGTTACCCGGTCACCGACCCCCAGATTCTTCTTCCGGTTCGGATCGGCTATCAACCGGTGAGCATCCGAACCCTGGATGCAGTGCATTCGCCGGGGGTATTCCGGTTTGGTGCCGTTGAAGAAGGCCGCCGTCGTCCGGCTGCCTTTGTGCTCCAGGTCGGTCACCTCCAACGCATGCAGGTGCGGGTCCTGGGTATAAGCGATCTTCGTTTGCCCACCAAAGGAGAAGCCGCGCATGGCCACCCCATTGCTGGAGTTGGCATGGGCGGCGATCACCAGGCCGTCCATCTCGTCGATCATGCGGTAGGCGCTGAGCACATCGCTGGTCGCCCCCACCGTTGCCGACCCTTCATCCAGTTGATCACCGGGGATGTTGAGATCCAACAGCAGGTGCTCGATCTCGCGCACCGGTTTATCGGGGGGGAATATCCCTAATATGTGGAAGCCAAATGTGGCCGTGAACTCAACTCCCGGCAGAACCAGGATCTTGTCCAACAAACGGCGATACTCCCCCAATCGAGCCTGCTCTTCAGGCAGCAGGCGGTTCAGTTTCTCCAGCAGTTGAAGCTGGTTGATCTCATCCAGCATCTTGCGATACCCGGCCACGGTGTTATGGTCCGTAAAGGCAATAATATCCAACCTGCGGGCCTCTGCCCGGTGTAGGATATCCAAAAACGTGACTTCAGGCTGTTGATAATCGCTGGATGCTGGGGTATGGAGATGCAAATCAATCGAATACCATTGCATGGGAGCGCGACTGCGTTTCTTTCCCATCTTGTCCTTATTTCCCTATCATCGTAACAATGCTGTGAATCAATTCATCTGGCATGTACGGTTTCAGGATAAATTCATCCGCCCCCGCATTCATACACTCTTCGCGCAGCTCCATCCCGGATGACATCAGCACCCGGATGCCGTTCAAATTACGATCCTGGCGGATCTGCCGGACAAGTTCCAGGCCGCTAAATTCGCGCAGATAGACATCCAAAAGCAGCAAAGACGGTTGTTCACTCCGCAAGGTTTCCATCACATGAGCTATGTCCGCCTTGCCATCCAACTTAACTACCGTATATCCTTCCATCTGCAGCAAGGTGTCTAATAATGAGAGCATGGTCTCATCATCTTCAATCAGCATCACCTTTGGCATGGATCCCCTCAGTTTCCGGCGTAATCCGTTCGGTAATCGGATCAGAATGTTCATCGGGGGTCGTAGTAGCCGGCTCTAATGCAGTTGCCAGCACATCGTCGACCGTTTCTGCGAAGACAAATTTGATTCCCTGGAGCACCTCAGGGGAGAGGTCTTCTAAATCCGCCTCATTCCGGGCGGGGAGGATGACCGTCTTCAACCCAAATCGATGCGCCGCGAGTACTTTTTCCTTTACACCGCCGATGGGCATCACCTGCCCCCGCAGTGTAATTTCCCCGGTCATGCCCACATCCGCGCGGACAGGGCGTCCGGAGATCAATGAGACCAGAGCAGTCGCCATGGTGACCCCTGCCGATGGGCCATCCTTTGGCTGGGCTCCAGCCGGAATATGTAAATGGATATCGGACTTGTCGAAGAAATCTTCGTTCAGTCCCAACTTCACCGCCCGAGAGCGGACGTACGAAAGTGCAGCCTGGGCGGATTCCTGCATCACATTCCCCACCGAGCCGGTGATCTGGAAGCCCTTGCTTCCGGGCATGCGGGTAGCTTCGATGAACAGGACTTCGCCCCCCGCCTGGGTCCATGCCAGGCCGGTCGCCACGCCGGGGATGGCGGTCCGCAGGGCAATCTCTTCACTCCCGAAAAAGTGCGGGCGTCCCAGATACTTCTGCACGATTTCCGGGGTAATCTGGATCTGACCGGCTTCTCCTTCGGCAATCCTGGTCACCACCTTACGGCACACCGATCCGATCTCCCGTTCCAGGTTGCGCACTCCGGCCTCCCGGGTGTAGGAGCGGATAATCTTCTCCAGCGCTGCGTCCGTAAACTGGATCTCCTCCAGGCGCAGACCGTTCTCCCGAATCTGCCGCGGGATCAGGTAACCCTTGGCAATGGCGATCTTCTCACCTTCGGTGTAGCCGGAGAGCTCGATGATCTCCATCCGGTCCTTCAATGGCCCGGGGATCGGCTCCAGCAGGTTGGCGGTGGTGATAAACATCACCTGAGACAGGTCGTATGACACCTCCAGGTAATGGTCGCGAAACTCGCTGTTCTGCTCCGGGTCCAGCACTTCCAGCAGGGCAGAGGCAGGGTCGCCATGGAAATCGAATACGAGCTTGTCCACCTCGTCCAGCATGAAGACCGGATTACGAGATTCGACCCGCCGCAGCGCCTGCAGGATTCGCCCGGGCAGCGCGCCGATATAGGTGCGCCGGTGTCCCCGAATTTCAGCCTCATCACGCATCCCGCCCAGGGAGATGCGCACGAATTTGCGACCCATCGCCCGGGCGATCGATCGTCCCAATGAGGTCTTCCCGACTCCGGGCGGCCCGACGAAGCACAGAATCACGCCCTCTCGCACCCGGCGAATTTCGTCCTCCACTTCGGCCTCGAGTTCGGCAGCTCGTTCCTGGCGCAGCTTACGCACAGCCAGGTACTCAAGGATACGCTCCTTGACATCCTCCAGGCCGAAGTGGTCCTGGTCCAACACCTGCCTGGCGTGGGAGATATCCAGGTTATCTGGGGTGGTGGTGGTCCAGGGCAGCGAGACTAACCAATCCAAATACGTGCGTATGACCCCATATTCCGCGGCTGCGGAGGGCAGACGAGAGAGGCGGTCGAGCTCCCGGCGAGCCTGTTTCTCCGCCTCTTCCGGCATTCCGGCGGCGTCGATTTTCTTGCGGAACTCCTCGACCTCCACCGTCTGCTCATCACCCTCCCCCAGCTCACGTTGAATGGCCTTCAACTGCTCCCGCAGGAAATACTCCCGCTGCACTTTCTCGATCTCGGATCGGGCCTCATTCTGGATCTTCTGACCGATCTCCAGGACTTCGACCTCGTGCGCCAGGATCCCGGTCAGTTTGTGCAGCTTTTCCGCCGCCGAGTCCAGTTCCAGCAGCTCCTGGGCATCGCTCAAATCCATGCGCTGGAAGTTGGCGATGGTGTAGATGGTCTGCAGCGGGTCTTCCAGGGCGACCACCGAAGAGACGAGTTCCCTCGGGATGGAGGGGATCATATCGGCGATGCGCTCGAACTGGTCACGAGCATTGCGGGCCAGGGCCTCCAGTTCCAGCCCTTCGACGGCCGTCTCCGGCGCCAGCACGATCTTCGCCTTCAGATACGGCTCTTCACTGACAAACTCGACCAGCCGGAAGCGGAACAGCCCCTGCACCACCAGCCGGATGGTGCCATCCGGAGCCCGGAACATGCGGTGCACCAGGGCTACCGTCCCGGTGGTGTACAGGTCTGCCGGGCCTGGAGTCTCCAGCTCCGGGCGCCTGGAGGCGACCACCCCGATCAGGCGCTCCTCCCCCGCCATCACATCATCCACCAGGCGGATCGACCGGGCCTGGCCGATCGTCAGTGGCACCGCGGTTTGAGGATAGACCACCAGCCCGCGCAGCGGTAGGATAGGCAGCACAGATGGGACCGGGCTTTGATCCTCATCCATCCCCTCTGGATCCGGGAAATCACTTTCATTTATCAAGAGACGGGGAACAACGGGGCGAAAGAACTCATCTGGCTCGTCATCATTCAGCCAGTTGTACAGATCTTGGTCACTCGAATTCCACCGCGAGGCAGTCATGCAATCATTCATCAAACTCTGTATAAGTCCATCGTGAGGCTTACAATATTCCCGGTAGCCCAGCCTCAGATTATTTTACCTTAAAGTGGCGAAGAAGGTTTCTTGGGTTTGTAGGAGTTCCGATATTGGTGGTAGAACCAATAAAAGTAAAAGCCCGGCATCCCACCGGGATATACCGGGCTCATAGGGCTAAACCTCTATATTCAGGCGCCCCCGACACGATTCGAACGTGCAAACCTTGTGCTTAGAAGGCACCTGCTCTGTCCATTGAGCTACGGGGGCTCTAACCGTCAGATTATACCTCAGCTTGCTTCATTGTATCTAAATTTTGGCCGGCCGCCGGTCAGCCGACGTATGGCCGCAGCCCCTTGTACACCCGCATCCCCGACAGAGTCTTCAGGATTACCATCGGTTGGCGGCCGAGCTGCTCGGCCAGTTGAACCGGCGTCAGCGGCACATTCCCGTTGGCGAGGAACAAACGAAACACCGAATCCACCAGCGTCGTCTGCTGGGTGATGAACGTTTCTTGCTTGGCGCAGTGCGAGATCAAGACGTGCTGTAACCCGTCCACCCGCTGCACCTCACCGGTCTGCATATCAACGAAATCCACCTGCTCGTCCACATCCAGATCTGCAAAGGCTTCCTGGTGCTCAGGACAAAGATAAGTCCGCAGATATACCCGCCAATCCCGATCGTTCTTGCTCCACCAATCGAAATCAATGTGGTAACGCGTGTTTAAAGTTGGCTTAACAATGCTCATACGCTGTGTTTGAGTCACATTACCCCTCCTGATGAAGGATGTCGCGGGATCGTTACGGCAACCGCCAACTGCCGGCGGCTCGCCGTGGGATCAACGCTCGGAATCGTCGAAACGGAAGTGCAGGTCTCCTACATGCAGGATCCCCGGCTGAGCGGCCAAAAACGCCAGGATCGGCCCGGGGGGGCAGCGGCGGACAACGTTGACGGCTGCGTACAGCTCGCTGGCATGCACGTGGCTCTGCGGGTTCAGCTTCGCCAGCTCGCGGATGGTGCTCAACATCACCCGTTCGAACGGATTGCGCTCCTGGTGCTGCCAGTTCTGATCGAGAGCAGAGGGATCCGGGACGGCGATCGCCATGCGCTCATCGAAAGTAGCAGTCACAATCTGCTTGAGCATGGCGTACACCACGCCCCCATCCGAACCGACCAGCACCGTCCGCACCCACTCCCGGCTCGACCGCCGGCTCTCGGTGGAAATGACCACTTCGCCGGGCTTCCCGCGCTCAACATATACCAGGCTCCCCGGCATCAGTTCTTTGGCTGCATACCAGTCCCCCAGGCCGTACACGTATCGCTTCTCACGCACCACCCACCCGGGGAACTGTTCTCCGGTATCGCCGTCCACCAACATAAACCGGATCCGGGGGGCTTCATACGAGGTAGGGAACAGGTGCCTCACTCGCGCAGACAGCGGCAGGGTGCCGGCTCGCCAGTGGGGGTAAATCAGGGCGACCGCCACGCGGTCCTGGGGCTGGACGCGGCCCGAATAGGGGGTCAACTCATCGTCCAGCTCCCGCTCCAACGCCTGCATCTCGTTTGTCAGCAAGGCCCGGTCGTATTCGACTGGTGTGTAGCGCAGGTAAACCGGCGTCTCGCGCACGGCTTCCGGCTCCAGCCGGTTGAGATACCACAGCACGTCCCCGGCCGGGCCAACCTCATCGAAGCGCGCATCCTCGTCCATGGCCAGATCCAGCGAGAATTCCACCAGCTTCGGATTCACATCGGTGGCCAGCTCGATTTGCTCCACCAGTTCTCGGGTAGGCAGCGGCCCGCCTCCGGCCATATCCAGCACAGCTTCTGCCAGGTTCAAATGCCCGGCGTTGACATCGATCAGCAGCGCGCGCGGGAACCAGCGCCCGGCAATGCGCACAAACCCCGGGTTGGTATCCAATTCATCTTCCAGGCTGCCAATCAACTGTTCAGAGTACTCATCCAAAATGGATTCGATTGCCGGTAATTGTTCTTCTTCGACAACTTGAGGCGCTTCGTTGAGGGGGTGATCCTTGAGACCGCTGGCGAATTCCCGCTGTTCCCCATTTTCGAAACGGACCTGGATGACCTGGAACTCGCCAATATCCGGATTGTGCCCTTCCCGGACGGCGGATACCTCGCCTCGCTTCCAGTCCAGGGCCGGAAACACCAGATTCACGCCCGGTTCATAGGATTCCTTGGGTTTATACACATCGCCTCCGGCGGTGCGCTTTTCTTCCAGGGCCGCCTTCTCACGCCGCAGCCGTTCTTCCACCAGCGCGGTTATGAGCTCTTTCGGGGTGAGGGGCGTCTCTTGTTCCAGGAGATAGTTGTATAGAAATTCTGTATCCTCCTGGTTGAGCTGGAAGTTCTCCCAATATTCCTCGTTTATTGTCGAAGTAACCATGACCATAGCTTGCCTCAATTAAAATGACTTGATTGACAGGAAGCCACCTGGGATAAAGTTGAATTGAAACCCAATCGGGAAACGCTGCCGTAGCACCCTTCAACCGGTTGAGAGGTTTGTGTAGGTTCCCATACGCGCACAAATGCAAGCACGGCAATCTCCCGCCGCACTTCGCACTTTTTGACGTTGAATATTATACTCTATGAAACTAGGGGAATTTTGTGTCTATTCCTACCCGCCGAGGAAATTTGTTTTTAAGGGAAGCTGCGTTCCAACCACTCCATCGGATCCACCTGGATGCCCCCGGCGAATACTTCCCAATGAAGGTGAGGGCCGGTCACTCGTCCGGTGCTGCCCACTTTGCCGATCACCTGCCCGGCTGTCACCCGTTCACCTGCTTCCACCAAAATTTCCGATTGGTGCATGTACCCGGTGAAGACCCCCCACCCGTGGTCGATCATCGTAGCATTGCCTCGCACGGTGAGCGGCCCGGCGAATACCACAATGCCATCCGCCGGAGCGTAGATCTCTGTGCCCGTCCCCCCACAGAAGTCCAGGCCGGTGTGGAAGAACTGGTAAGGGCTGCCATTATAAGACCGGCGGTTGCCGTACAATGATGGCCAGCAGTCGCTGAATTCCGGCGGTGTGGGGACCCGGAACCGCCCATTCCACAGTTTCTCCGGTGAAAAATGGAGCGGCAGGGCGTACCACTCGGCGTCTTCCGGTTGGGTAATGGCAGGGTCGATCGTCTCAGGACTGACCGTCAGAGGCGGGTCGAAGGCGTAGCCGCCAGCGGTGACGTACACGGCCTGGGAAAAGTCAAACACCGATTCGCCCAGGTTTCCGGTCAAACGAAGCTGGTACAGACCGGGTTCGGCCAGGGCGTGGATCCCCTGGAGGGCCGTGTACCCGCCTTCTGGATCGCTGAAGAATCTCAGCGGGGTCCCTTCAAGCTGCCCCTTCAACTCCATTCCCGGAGGTCCGGCCACTCGCACCACCACCGTCCGCCCCTGTACCAGCGGCGCCGGGCTGACCTCCATGGTGGCAATATAATCGGGCAATGCACCCGGGCCATCGATCTCGGCGAGGCCCGCGGTGTGGAGCACATCGCCCGGCACCACGCTCCACGTCCCGCTCAGCGAGTTGGTGTTCACCAGCTCCCAGGGGTTGGTCCCGGACAGCACGGCCAGCTCCAGCAGCGACTGTCCCGGCTCCAGCGCAGCCCGCCTCTCCGCCGGTGTCTGCTCCTCCTGCACCGGGAGGATCAGCGATGCCCCGGCGTACAGCTCGGCCGGGCTGGTCAGGTGGTTCAGGCGGGCCAGCGTGCTTTGCGGCACCCGGTTCGTCCGGCTCAGGCTGCGCAGATTTTCACCGAACGGCACCCGTTCGGTCGTCAGCACGCCTGTCAGGCCCTCCAGCCCGGGGATCACCAGCCGGGCGCCCGCCGCCAACTGTCCTGGGTCGGAGATGCTGTTCGCTTCCATCAGTTCGGCCATGGTCACGCCGAAGCGCAGGGAGATCGTCCACAGCGAATCACCCTCCTCGACCACGTACACCGGCCCATCGGGCTGGCCCTCTTGTGCCCGAGCGGAGGGGGCGATCCGAAGCGCCAGCAGACACAGGAGAACGAACACGGCTCTCCCGGCGATCTCATCTCGAGAAAGGCGCCTCGACCGGCGGTCTCTTTCGGGCTGTGGGGTAAGATCTCTCATTCGGTCGATTATACCGGGTTCAGACCAGCTCTTCAAAGCGGACCTGATCTCCTATTTGATAGTCGTTGATATGGCTGGCGGCGATTTCCAGCGTATAGCGCGCCGGTCGCCTGGGGATGTAGGCCGGACGCCAGGCGCGGGCCAGGCGCACGTCCACCACCTCTCCCGCCGAATTGATCCAGATCACCGCCAGGTCCATCCGCATGAACAGCATGTGGATCGCCGAGCTCAAGCGGCTATCTCTCGGCTGGGCCAGCAGCAGCCCCCAATCCGCCGGCAGATGGGGGCGGAACATTAACCCCCGAAGCTGACATAAAAAAGAGGCGCAGTACTGCGCCCTGAATGGTTTGGCCTCCGGCCGGCTCAAATTGTGGATCAGGTACTCTTTCATACAGGTTGGATTCACCGGGGGAGGGCGGTGTTGTCCGGGATGATCCGTCCGGCACCTCCGGCAGCGCCCGGCTGGCGGTTTACTGCGGAGCGTTCTCCTCCGGGAATTGCTGCATCACTTTCTCCACGCTGTCCAACAACTCTTGTGGGCTGAACGGCTTGGAGATGTAATCGTCCACCTTGGCGATGTGGAGGCCCAGCACTTTATCGATATTCTGCGCTTTCGCGGTGATCACGATGACCGGGATGTGCCGCGTGGTTTCATCTGCCTTCATCTGCTGGTATACATCCCAACCATCCATATCCGGCATCATCAAGTCCAGCAAGACCAGATCCGGCAGGTGCTGGCGCACCATATCCAACCCCTCCCGACCTCCATTCGCGCCCAGGATGTTGAAACCTTTCCGGCCCAGGATCAAACGGACCAGATCGATCATCTCATGCTCATCCTCAATATAAACTACGGTTCGTATTGCCTCTGCCATAGGATTTCTCCAGCCCGCATTTGCGCTTCAAGAGTACACGGTTCAACAGGCGGTATCCATGTATTCGATTTCGCCGGGATGCACCTTTAGTTTACCATAAGTCCTCATCTATACACCTTTTTTGACCCCTCTCCCACAAGGGAGGATGGGGGAGCGCGTCCATCCTCTGCCCGCTCGCCCGCTTCTTTCTTCCCCTTTTATGTGAGCGGGCGCTCCGCCGCCCGCTCACACACCACAAACCACCGCAAAAGTTCCATCTTGCCATGCCCCTGCCGCTGGGCTATAATCTTTTAGTTACGGAAACGCTTGGCATATCTTTAAACCTGTATGAGGCATAAGTATGATCGATGTAAACAACCTTCGCAAAGGCGTGACCTTCGAACTCGACGGAGAGCTTTATAAAGTCCTGGATTACCATCACCATAAGCCAGGACGGGGCAACGCCACCATCCGTGTAAAAACCGTTAACCTGCGCTCCGGCACCCAGCGCGAGCAAACCTTCACCTCCGGCGACCGGGTGCAGGATGTCCGGCTGGACTTCCACAACGTGCAGTACCTGTATAACGATGGCCAGTTCTACTACTTTATGGACCTGGAAACCTACGAACAGCCCGCCATCGGCGCTGAGGTGCTGGGGGATATGGCCTCATACCTGAAAGAAGGGCTGGAAGTAAAGCTCACCTTCTATCAGGGCGAGGCGCTGGATATCGAACTGCCGATGACCGTGGATATGGAAGTGGTTGAAGCCGAAGTCGCCGTCCGCGGTGATACCGCTACCGGTGTGCAAAAGAAGGTCAAGACCGAAACCGGCCTGGAAGTCGCCGTTCCAGCCTTTGTAGGAACCGGGGACGTGATCCGGGTGAACACGCAAACCGGTACTTACGTGACGCGAGTTTAGTTTGTAGAATTGGGAGCAGGACCCAACAGGCACCGCCGGCCGGCCCTGCTTCCCTGGAATGGCAAATTACCTTACAATGCGTACTCCTGCTGGAAAAGAATGTCGCTACTTTTACGGCGATTACTACCGTGGCCGAGAGCGCGAGGAATGTCGCCTGCTCAACTCAGCCGGGCTTCCCTGGAAGCCTTCGTTCTGCAGCACCTGCCCTGTGCCGGGGATCATCCAGGCCAACGCCTGCACGCATATGATCCTGGAACCGCAGCTTACACGGCCCTTCCCGTTCGTCAAACAGCACGTGAAGGTCAGGTCATATTGCACGAAGACGAAGCGGGCGGGTTTCGATCCGCACATCGGTTGCGGAGAATGTCATCCCTTACCGCCTATCTTCAGTGGAGAGGATCGTGACGCGAACGCTGCTGCTTGACCTGGACAATACCCTCCTGCTCAACAGCATGGACACCTTCCTGCCCGCGTATCTGCAGGCGCTGTCCGCTGAGCTGGCCGGCCTCGGGCCGCCGTCAGGGGTGATCAACACCCTGCTGGCCGCCACGCGCCAGATGGTGCTCAACCGCCGTCCCGACTGCACCCTGCTCGACGTCTTCAACTACCACTTTTACCTGGCGCTGGGCGTGACGGTGGAGGAGACGCAGCCCTACCTGGATCACTTCTATACCGAGGTGTTCCCTTCCCTCCGCCAGCAGACACAGCCCCAGCCAGGCGCGGTCGAGTTCGTCACACAGGCCTTCGAGCATGGCGACCGGGTGGTGATCGCCACCAACCCGCTCTTCCCGCGCACCGCCATCCTGCAGCGCCTGGAATGGGCCGGCCTATCCGCGGAAAAATTCCCCTACAATCTGGTCACCTCTTGCGAGGATTTCCATTTCTCGAAGCCACATCCAGAGTATTACGCTGAAATCCTGTCTCGCCTGGGCTGGCCGGAAGGCCCGGTGGTGATGGTCGGCGACGACCCAGAAAACGATATCGACCCGGCTCGCAAGCTGGGGTTGCCTGCCTTTAGGATTGCCCGGGACAAGTCGCCGGCCCTCCCCGGGCTGGATCAGCCTACCCAAGCCGGCTTCCTGTCCGAGATTCACCCCTGGCTGGATGAAGCCGGCCCGGAGGCGCTCGCTCCGGATTATTCCACCCCGCGGTCCATGCTAGCCACCCTGCGCGCAACCCCCGCCGCCCTGCACACCATCTGCTCCGGCCTGACGGACCGGTCCTGGCAGCAAGCCCCCGCCCCCGGCCAGTGGTGCTCGACCGAGATCATCTGCCATTTGCGTGATGTGGACCTGGAAGTGAATCTCCCCCGCCTGCAGAGACTGATTGAAGAAGAGAACCCCTTCATTCCTGGGAAGGACACCGACCCCTGGGCCGAGGAGCGGGATTACCGCAACCAGGATGGCCCGCGAGCGCTGCAGTCGTTTATCATCGCCCGTCTGCGCATTCTGGAATTGTTGGAGGATCTGCCCCCTGAAGGCTGGCAGCGCACTGCTCGCCACGCCATCATTGGCCCCACCACCCTCAAAGAACTGGTGGGCATTATCGCCGCCCACGACCGTCTCCACTTACGCCAAATCTTGAACGTTTAGGACAGGCTCAGGTGCTCGAGCGTCGCCCGCTCCAGCGCCGGCCTGTCCACGGTTACCCCCAATCCCGGCGCATCCGGTACAGTGATCGTGCTGTTGGCGTTGAGTGAGAAGCGCTGCTGCGTGATATCCTCCTGGTAATAGCGATCGGTGGCGGAGATATCCCCCGGCAGGGTGAACCCGGGCAGCGAAGCCAGCGCCAGGTTGGCAGCCCGCCCCACGCCCGTCTCCAGCATGCCCCCACACCACACCGGCATTTGCCGCTGCGTGCACAGGTCGTGCACCTGCACGGCTTCGCTCAGGCCACCTACCCGCCCAACCTTGATATTGATCACCCGGCAGGCATCCATCTCCAAAGCCTGGCGGGCATGCCGGGCTGAGAGGATGCTCTCATCCAGGCACAGCGGCGTGCGTAGTTGCGCCTGCAGGCGGCTGTGATCCCACAGATCGTCCTCGCTCAAAGGCTGCTCGATCAACAACAGGTTCAAGTCGTCCAGGGCTTGCAGCGCCCCGGCGGTCTGCAGCGTGTAAGCGGAATTTGCGTCCACTTGCAGGCGCAGGTCTGGGAAGGCCGCCCGCACCGCCTGAGTCTCGGCCAGATCCCTGCCCGGTTTGATTTTGATCTTGATCCGCCCATAGCCCTGCTTCAGGTAGCCTTCCACCACCCGCAGCAGCTCATCCACATCGGGCTGGATGCCCACCGAGACGCCCACCTCCACCTCCCGGCGAACCCCGCCGAGCAGTTGGCACAAAGACTTCCCCTGGCGTTTCCCTTCCAGGTCCCACAATGCCATCTCCAACCCCGACTTCGCCATGCGGTGGCCGCGCACCGCAGCAGCCCGGCTCTGGAAATCCAACGGGCCTTGCAGAGTCTGGTTCAGCACCAGCGGCGCCAGGTAATCCCGCAAGATCAGCCAGGCCGTCCCTGCCGTCTCATACGAGTAACCTGGATCACGGTCTGCAGCGCACTCCCCATAGCCGACCAGCCCGTCCGCGTGGGCCTCTACCAGCACGCAGTCGCGTGTCAGGATTCGTCCGAAGGAAGTCTCGAACGGCGTTTTCAAGGTCATCCGCAAATGGTACAGGTCGATTTGCGTGATCTTCATAGCGTGCTCTCCCCGTGGATGAGGACGTAAAAACTCCGGGCCAGGCCGCCGGCCAGGTATATGAAATCTGTCACCAGGTATCCGCGATGAAACAATTCTTCCAGGAGAGTCCGGATGTGCAGGCGCCAGGACAGCGCCACATCGAGATCGGCTTGCTTGATCTTCATGAAATCCGGTGGGATCTCCACCAGCAGAATGCGTTTTCCTTCTTCACCATCATCCGTCAGCAGTTCGGCATCCAAATCTGGCAAGGGGCCCGGGAGAGGATACCCCTGTTGTCCGGGGATGGTTGGATTGAGGATGCGGGCGCCGGCGGGCAAGAAATGGGCCAGGTCAAGTCGCCCTCGGGCTCGCTTGCTCAACCGGTGCTCGACGCGCTTGGTGTTCACCCACCAGTCCACTTGCAGACGGTCCGAAGGCAGGCCGTCGTTCAGCCCGTCGCGCATATTCCCATAGGTGTCTCGCCGGTAAGTATTGCACACTGCCCCCAGCCGGGCGATATTCAGGTATGCGTTCAAGCTCAGCAGGGGGTCGAAGGTCCAGGTGATGCGGTCCACACCCTGGTGGCGCACCATCTGCCACTGGGCCCGTTTCAGCAAAAATCCCACACCGCGGTTGCGATAATCGGGGTGCACGCCCAACATATGAGAGGCGTGCTTGGGGCGCGGGCCGTCGGGAGTGAAATACAGGCCTGGAAAGCCAAACACGAACCCCACAAGACGGCTCCCAGTCCCCTCCTGCGCCTCGCCCTCCGGCCCAACTTCGAGACCGGCGCCTTCAGCCCCTGATTCAGCGGGCTGCGGATCCGGCTGGCCGAACACCGATGCCCGGCCTTCCCCGGCAAAAGCCCCGATCACCAATCCACCATTGTGTTGGATCGCCAGCAGCATGTGCGCCGGGACGATATCGGTCTCGCTCCCTGGCCACACTTCCCGCTGCAGGTCCTCCACCTGCTCCATCGCCTGCGGCGAATCCAGCATTCGCAGTCGAACATCCGTCATTCTGCACCCATTTACCCCCTTTCCATCAATGTACGTCTCAAGGATGATCTCCAGTTCTGGCCACGCAGATAAGCCAGGCGCTGCGAAAACCGGGAAGGCATCAGATTGAATATTCGTGGGGCTGTATCCAGCGCGCAGGTCCGGTTCACGGCCAGATAATCCAGCCAGTAGGTCGAGATGGGCAAGGAGGGGAACATCGACTCCAGGACCACCGTCATCCCTCGCAAATAGGCCGGTCGCACCGGCACCAACCGGCGGCGGAGCCCAAGGGTTTCCATCACTGTTTCAACAATCTGCCTGAAGGAGAGGTATTCGGGTCCGCCCACTTCGAGCATCCGCCCTCGCGTGTCCGGCTCTTCGAGCGCCCAAACCAGGCAGGTGGCCAGGTCTTCCACCCAAATCGGCTGGAGCAGCACCCCGCCATCGCCCGGGAGCAGGAAAAAATACGGAAGTGCATGCAGCAATTGGGCCAGCCCGCGGGTCAACCCATCGCCCGGGCCGAAAGCAACAGCCGAGCGGATGATGGTGAAATCGAGCCCGCTGCGGCGGATGAACTCCTCGGCGATCCCTTTCACCTTCAACACCGTATACGCCGAGGCCCGGTCTGCTCCGAGATGGCTGACGTAGAAGAAGCGATCGATGTTCGCGTCCTGGGCAGCTCCGATCACAGCCCGAGTCCCCAGGATGTCCACCCGGTGCAGGTTACCGCGCACCCCTTCCCACTCTCCGCCGGCCAGGTGATACACGGTATCGACCCCCACCATCGCCGCCCGCAGGCCGCGCTCGTCGGTAAGGGTGCTGACCGCCACATCCACCGGCATCCCTTTCGGAAGGTCTGGCGTTTTCCGTGAAGGGCGGATCAATGTCCTGACCGGATAGCCCATCTCCACCAATTGGCGGATGAGCGCTTTACCGATAAACCCGGTCCCACCGGTCACCAGGATCATCGAGTCACCTCGTCGATTTTTTTACTCATGTCCCTGGATTATAGCATGCCCAAAATAGTTAGTATCTAATGTGTGCGATGAAGCCGGGCGACTTCGTCGCTCAGCTTCATCGCACACATTAAATAGCAAAGACTACTTGGTAGGTCGCCTGTCCCCAATGACTTTCTCGAATAAGAGGGGTTTGGTCGATCACCCAACCACAGATACGCTGTTGTTTTGGG
>CAYMLG010000094.1:0-17252 GCA_964391195.1 uncultured Anaerolineaceae bacterium
ACCGGGGCAAGGCGCACGCGCTAGAACAGCCCTTTGTACATCCCGCCATCCACCTGGAGCATGAGGCCGTTCAGGTATGAAGCCGCGGGTGAGAGCAGGAAGACGGCCGCGTTGGCGAACTCTTCCGGGGAGCCCACCCGCCCCAGGGGCACTTCGGCGGCTTGCTTCACCAATTCTTCCTCGACCGTGGTACCGTTGGCCGCGGCGCGGGCCTGCATCAGGTTGTAAATCCGCTGCGTCTCCGTCCAGGATGGCAGGATCGAGTTGAAACGGATCCCTTCCACCCCCAGTTCCAGGGATAGGCTTTTGGTCAACCCGGCGGTGGCCGCACGCACGCTGTTCGACAGCACCAGGTTGGGGATCGGCTGCTTGATGCTGATCGAGGTGATGGTCAGCACGCTGGGCGCAGCCGAGCGGCGCAGATGGGGAAGGGCGGCCCGGATCAGGCGCACATGGCTCATCAGCGACAGGTCCACCGCTTTCGACCAGACCTCATCGTCGAACTGCTCGAACTTGCCCGCCGGGGGGCCGCCGGCGTTGGTGACGAGGAGATCCAGGCCGCCCAGCGCCGCGACCGCCGCCTCGACCACCTGCTCCGGCACACCGGGAAGGCCGATGTCGCCCACCAGCGGGGGCACGGGCGCCCCCGCCTCGGAGCTCAGCTCCCCGGCTGCGCGCTGGATGCGGCTCTCGTCGCGGCTGTTGATGGCCACCGCCGCCCCTTCCAATGCCAGTCCGCGGGCCACGGCGTAGCCCAGGCCCTGGCTGGCGCCGGTGACCAGGGCGCGTTTCCCTTTGAGTTGCAAGTCCATAGTATCCTCCTTGTGCGAAAAGTTTGTGTTGAATCCGGAGATTGGGATCTTCCGATCCTGGGCACCAGGCGCCGCTGGGCTCACCGGCACAGGGGCGCCGCTTCTTCCCAGGGGTGGGATCAGATCAGCTCAATATGGTCTTCGACCAGGGTCAGGTCCGGCCAGGAGGTTTCCACCCAATTGGCCACCCCCTGCAGTGCACGGCGGGTGTGGTCCGGGTCGTTGCTGACCAGGGCGCAGGCCAGGACGGTCTCCTGCCAGGCATTGAGGCGATCCACCTCGGCCGCAGATACGTTGAATTCCCGGTGCAGGCGGGCGAGCAGCGGTTTGAGCCGGCTGCGCTTCTCTTTCAGCGAGCTGCAGCCGGGGATCTGAAGCAGCATGGTGAGCAGGCCGAGTGACATAGCAGCTTAAAAAATAAGGAATACCCTCCCCAACCCACATAGTATAATCAAATCATGAACAATGCAAAAGGTTGGGTGCTGATCATCGGAATTTTGCTGATCTTTTCCCTGACGGCCCTGGGCATCGTCTGGGTGGTTCAGCGAACGATTCAGCAGACCGTGGAGCCGGTGCAGAGCGCGACCGGGAGCATCGGGACGCGCGTTGCCTCTATCCTCAACCCCACCCCCACCATCCTGCCCGACCCGGTGACCATCGTGCGCCAGGTGCAGTCCATGGCGCGCCTGGAGACCATCCAGTACACTGTGGAGAAAGTGATCACCGCCGAGACCGGGCAGGATGCGTTGAGCTTCCTGTTCGGCGACCGGCTGATCTTCGTAGCGCATGGGGATGTGATCGCCGGGGTGGACCTGGCGAAAATGGGGCCGGAAGATGTGCGCATCGAAAACGGTGTGCTGTTCGTCCAACTACCAGAAGCGGAGATATTCGTCGCCAACCTGGACAACCAGCAGTCGTACGTATACGATCGCAATACCGGGCTGTTAAACCGGGGAGATATCAACCTGGAGACCTCCGCCCGCCAGGCAGCCGAGGAGGAGATCCGCAAAGCCGCGCTGGAGGGTGGGGTGCTGCGCCTGGCCCAGGATAATGCCGAGACCTACCTGGAACGGCTGTTCCGCAGCCTGGGCTTTGATGAGATTGTGTTCCTGGAGGGTACGCCCACCCCATAAAGGGGCAGTCCGAAGGGAAACGAGCGGTTATTCCTGCACTGTACTGCGCACAGTGCAGGAATAACCGCTTGTTCTTTAATCCGCCGCGCTAATCGAGCTTGAGCGGCTGCCAGTGGTCAACATCCCATTGCACGAAGGCAATCGGGCGCCCGCCACGCCGTGCCGGGCGCAGCTTGGTGGCCTGGACCATCCCCTGTGTGATGCGCTGCCCGTCCAGCGTCCGCAGGTCATCCACCCCCGCCGCCAGCACGGCGTCAACCGTCTGCAGCCCCGAGAGCTCGCGAAGGGTCCCTACCAGCACATAGCGCCCATCTTCACCGCCGGCAGCCAGGCCAACCCCGGCCAGGGCGCCGATCACACCCCCCTCCGTGCCGCCTAAGCCTTCCAGCAAAATACCGTATTGGGCGGCCAACTGTCGCGCCTCTTCCTGGGTCACCAGCTCGCATTTGGCCCGCTGTCCGAAGGCGGTGATCTCTGCCGGTACATTCGTTGCCACACACAGGCCGGGATCGCTGCCGGGTTGGAAGTCGGCCAGCATGCACCCCTTCACCCGTTGGAACAGTTCGTTCAGGTCCAGGCCTTCCGCGGCGCGCAGCACGATGGTGGCGCTGCTGTTGTGCTTGGTGTAGGGCACGCGCGGGTCGAACAACAGTTGGTGGCGCACCACGCCGAGGATCTCAAAATCATCCGACAGGCAGGCAGCCACCTGGCGCGCCAGGTGGCCGGTGCCGCGTGACTCGGTGTTATCCGTATCATCCATGCCGATAAAATAAATCATTTTTGACACTCCCGGTTCTATCTGTTATAATCCATTATGGGCATTTGCCCATAATGATTGCACCCTGTTTCTGTTTGTATCACTCCCACCCGGTAATGCCGGGATCTGGCACTGCCAGATCAAGCAGGAGCGTGCGAAAAGGAGGAAAGCTATATGGCCAGAATATTCGTTCGCAACCGCCACCGCGTCGACCGAGGCGCCGGACAGCCACGTTTCGCCATTGTGGCGGTCGAAGGCCTGGATTTAAAAGTCTATGCCCGGCACATCCGGCGGAAGGAACTGGAGGCGCTGTCCGAGGCGGTGGGCGCCGAAGTGGTTTACCTGCCGGGCGGCGACGGGTCGGAAGCCGAGCAAGAGGGCACCGGGGGCAGGGGGCGCAAGCATCGCCGCTGGCAATCCGGAGAGGAGTAACTGGTTTGCCGCGCCCTCGCAAGCGGCGCCACATGGCCCGGATTCCGGCCGGGGCGGTGTACAAACCGGCCGGCGTGGCGCTGGCGGGCCTGAACCAGGTGGCCTTGCTGCCGGAAGAGCTCGAGGCCCTGCGCCTGGCCGACCTGCAAGGGCTTTCCCAGGAGCAGGCCGCGGGCCAGATGCAGATATCGCGCTCCACCTTTCAGCGCATTCTGGCCCGCGCCCGCCGCCAGGTCGCCCTGGCGCTGGTCGAAGGCCACGCCCTGCGGATCGAGCAGGGCGATGCGGAAGGAGGAGCGGCCGGGGACCGCAGACCGCCGCCTCACCGGCGCCGCCCTGACTGAGCGCCATCGGGAAAAACAAGCGGGGGTGATTTTACTGGCTGTTCGACAGCCATAAAATCACCCCCGCGGTTGGCAGCCCCGTATGTTTTAGAGACCCTTGTTAACCGCCGGCAACCTGTCCGCCGGCATCCTGTCCGCCTGCGGCCTGTCCACCTGCGGCCTGGCGATAGATCAGTGTTCCCGGGTTTTCACCGTTCAAGGCCCGGGTCAGATTCCCTCGTTCCAACCCATTGATGATCAACACTTCATGGACGCTGCGGGCGCGGGCCAGCGCAGAAAGCATGGACCGTTCAACCGGCAGGTCCTGGAGGTCCAGCTTCATCAGTTCGTTGACCTCGATCTCCTCGATAAAGCTGGCTTCGGGCTCCTTCTTCGGGTCGGCGGTGAACAGGCCGCGCTCGTCTTTTACCAGGATGCAGCGCTTCGCCCCAATTACTTCGGCGGCGAGGAAAGCCCCCACATCGGTGCGGTGGGGCGGGATGCGGCCGCGTTCGGGCGGTTCCTCCCACAAACCGTAGGGCGGCATACCGTGCATGACCGGGATCGCACCGAGGGACATGTATGCCGGCAGCTTGACCATATCGTCATGCCCGATCTTCAACCCGCCGTGTGGCGCCAGCAGGAGTGAGATCATCAGGGCGTTTTGTTCGCTGATGCTCGATCCCAGCTTGGCCAGCACGCCGGTCGGCATGCCCAGGTCGATCGCGATGGAGTAAACGTGGCGGCTGCGGGTGCCCCCGCCGGTCATCACCAGCAGTTGGTGTTCGGCGCGAGCAGCCACGATCTCCTCCAGCAAGGGGAGAACGGCGCTGCTCCCGCGGTCGATGATGCTCTGCCCGCCCAGTTTGACGATGTTCAGCTTGGGGAGTGGGCGGAAAACCTGGTCGGTTTCCGTGCTCTCCAGCAGAGCCTTATCCATCAACGATTCGGCGGTCAAAGGCGTCCGGATATGCAGACGTCCCGAAGAATCTTTAAACAGACTCATTATTTCACCTGAATCTCGATCAACCCCTTCACCTGCAAAGAGCCGGGGAAACCGGGCATCACGCTGCGGAAACCGCCCCCATCGGCGAAGGCGACGATGCAGTCGCTGCAGGCCTGGACCTCGCTGTAGGCGGCTTCACTGGTGAACCCGTCGTCCGCCACAAACACCAGGGTAGCCGCCTCCGGGTTGATTCCTGCCAGCGCGAGCAGCTCGGCGAGCGGTACACCGGTGAAAGTCTGGGTTTCACCGTCTTTGTTCGTAAAATCGACCTCGATGGCTTCCATCGAGGTCATTTCCGCCTCGCTCCAGGCCATCTCGTTCTGCACCAGGCCGGTGATGCTAAAAGCCGCATCTCCGGCCGGCTCGCTCTCCGCACCCCCCTGGGCGTCGCGCCAGGCCTGGGAATCGGGGATAAACAGCGACTGGCCGAATTCATCCACCCCGAACTGGGCGATCATCTCCTGAGTGGGGAGGGAAATGATCCAGTCGATGAACTGGTTGGCCAGATCGACTTTGATGTGCGGGCCCTTATCGGGGTTCACCGCGATGACCCCGTAGGGGTTGAACAGGACAGGGTCGCCCTCGACCAGGACCTCCAACTCCAGTCCGGTCTGGGTGCGCGCCAGGTAAGTTGCTCGATCGCTGAGGGTGTAGGCGAGCTGCTCGCCGGCCATGGTCAACACTTCTCCCATGCCCTGCCCGGCGGAGATGTACCAATCCCCTGAGGGTTCCTCAATCCCGGCCGCCTTCCACACAGACAGCTCTTTGGTGTGCGTCCCCGATTCATCGCCGCGGGAGATAAAAGTCTCTCCTGCATCAGCGATCTGTTTGAGAGCTGCGGCTGCGTCCGCCATCCCACGGATACCCGCCGGGTCATCCGCCGGACCGAGAATCACGAAATCATTGTACATCACATCTTCGCGCCGCACACCATGCCCCGCAGCCATAAAATCGTCTTCCCGGGCGCGGGCGTGGACCAGGAGCACATCGGCGTTGCCATCCTGCCCCAGGGTGAGGGCCTGGCCGGTGCCCACGGCGATCACATCCACTTCTACCCCGTACTCCTGCTCGAAGACGGGCAGAATCACATCCAGCAAGCCCGAATCCTGGGTGCTGGTGGTCGTGGCCAGGATGAGGACCCCCCCGGTTTCTCCGGCGGGGGTTTCCGGTTCCTCGGGAGCGGGGGCTTCGGTCGGTTCAGGCTCAGCCGGGGCCTCGGTGGGCTCAGCTGGAGCCGGGACATCGGTTGGCGCTGTTGTCGTCGCCGCCGGCGTTGCGCAGCTGGAAAGCAAGAACGCTGCCAGCAGAACGATCACCAGCCAGAAAAGTGATTTCTTTTTCATTGCTTCTCCTTACACTCTTACGATCGTTGAAATCGGACGTCAGTACACCATGTCGCCGCGCACGAAAGCGCTGGTGCGCTTATCGGCCGGCGAGTTGAAGAAACGCTCTGTCTCGGCTACCTCGATCACTTTGCCGTCCAGCAGAAACGCCACCCGCGAGGCCAGGCGCCTGGCCTGGAACACGTTGTGGGTGACCAGCACGACGGTCGTCTGGTAGCGTTGGTTGATGCGCTTCACGATGCCTTCGATCAGGCCCACGTTGTAGGGGTCCAGGTTGGCCGTGGGCTCGTCTAACAGGAGCACATCGGGGCGCAGGACGATGGCTCGGGCCAGAGCCACGCGCTGCGCTTCCCCTCCGGAGAGGGTGCGCGCCCGCTGCTTCGTCAGGTGAGCCAGGCCAACCTCTTCTAACGCTTCCCGGATTTGCTGTTTGGCGTCGCGCTGGCCGCGCAATCGAAGGCCGAAGGAGACGTTATCCCACACACTGCGGTCGAGCAGCATTGGGCGCTGGAAGACCATCGTCACCCGCCGTTTCCGTTCCAGCGGAATCTCCACGCCTGGAGCAAAGGGAAGGCCGGCGAATTTCAGGATCCCGCTGCTGGGCGCTTCAAGAAAATTCAACAGCCGCAGCAGGGTGCTTTTCCCCGCACCGCTCGGCCCAACCAGGGCGAAGATTTCACCGCGTTGAATATCCAGCGACTCCACTTCCAATACGTTGCGGCCCTGGTAAGTCTTGACGATCCCCCTCAGCTCGTACATAGGCTCTGCCATCCGTTTCTCCGGCCGGGTTTCGGCCTGCCGGTGGGTAGCGGGTATGGTATTCACGAGTCGAAAGACCTCCCCTGCAGCCGCAGCATGATCAGATTGGTGATGAAAGTGATGCCCAGGAGCACCGCTCCCAGGGCCAGGGCCAGGGAGAAATCACCCTTGCGGGTTTCCAGCACGATGGCGGTGGTGAGCACCCGGGTGCGACCATCGATATTGCCCCCCACCAGCATCACCGCCCCAACTTCGGAGATGATGCTGCCAAAGCCGGCGACGATGGAGACGATCACGCCCACGCGGGCTTCTTGCAGGATCGTCCAGGCAGCCTGGCGTTTGGTGGCGCCCAGCGCCAGCACCTGCTGGCGGAGCTGCGGGTCCACCCCCATGACGGCGGCCATGGTGAAACCTGCCACCAGGGGGAAGGAGATGATGGTCTGGGCCAGGATCATCGCCCCCGGGGTGAAGAGCGAAGGCAGCCAGCTCACATTGAGCGCTCCCAACGGGCCGTTACGCGAAAGCAGCAGGTACACGAACAGGCCGATTACAACCGGCGGGAAGCCCATCCCGGTGTACAGCAGGGCGATCACCACCCTCCTGCCAACAAAGCGGGACAGACCCATCGCCGCGCCCAGGGGGATACCGATCAGCGTGCTGAACAGCAGCGCGATGCCAGAAACCTGGAGGGAGAGAAGGATGATTTCGTTCAGTTCTTTGATCATAGGCGGCTCGGTGTATGTTTCAACCGGTACAAGTATATTTAGTTTGCGCTGCCCTGTCCAGGGGATGAATGTATGCAATTGAGAGGATGATTGTCAATGGGATCCAACCGCAATAAAAAAGCCTCACCGCAGGGGTGAGGCTGTAGAAGGCTTCAATGAGGTGGGTTATCCCACCCACTCTACCCGGCCGGTGGGGGTGGCCTCATATCCGCCCAGTTTTTCGATGAATTGGTGGGTGGAAGGGGTGTTGAGCCAGCGCACCAGGGCCTCGAGCGCTGGGGTCTCCATCACCGCCTCTGGGACGACCAGGTCGTAGCGCTCATTGGTCAGGAACAGAAAGTCCAGGCCGTAGCTGAGCGCGGCCGCTTCCAGGCCAATGCCGGCCTCGGCCTGGCCCTCCGCCACCGCCTGGGCCACTGCCGAGTGGGTCATCTTCTCGTTTTCGTAGCCCGATATCCGCCCGCTGTCCAGGCCCAATCGCTGCAGCGCCAGGTCCAGCCAAACGCGGGTGCCGGAGCCCGACTGGCGGTTGATGAAGCGGATTTCCGGCCGGGCGAGGTCGGCCAGGCTGCGGACCCCCGCGGGGTTGCCGGGGGGCAGAATCAGGCCCAGGCGACGGTTTGCCAGAGTGATCAGCGCCGCGCGCTTCCCCGGCAGCAGCCGGCTGACGAACGACTCGTTGTAGCGGTCGGTCTCCGCATCCCATAAGTGGCTTCCGGCCAGGTCGGCTTTGCCTTCAGCCAGGGCGATCAGGCCGCCCAGGCTGCCCGAGAAAGTGAGCTGCAGGGAATAACCGGGGGCGATCTCCGGGAAATGGCTGGCCATCCAGGTCAGGGCCAGGTCGTGGCTGCCCGAGAAGCGCAGCACTTTTTCTTCACGCGGCGTTTCCTGGCGCTCGGCCAGTCTCCAGCGGTCCATGGCCTGGCGCATGGCCTGGTCCACCTCCGGCAGGCTGTATCCGGCGGTGAGGACTTCCAACAGGAAGGCTTCGGCGCGGTGGGTGAGCGCGGCGCGGCGCAAGGGGGTATCGCTTTGCACCGGAGGGCTGTCGACCACCCGGGTGCCCCGCCCGGCGCGGCTGGTCACCAGCCCCTGGCGGGCCAGCTCTCGATAGGCGTGCTGGATGGTGCCGATGGTGCAGTTCCAGCGAGCGGCCATTTCCCTCACCGAGGGCAGCCGGTCACCGGGCTTCCACTTCCCGTTGAGAATCTCCTGGCGGATGGTTTCTGAAATCTGGCGGTAGAGATGAGGCTCATCCATTGATCTGCTTTCCTGGCAAGTTCTTCTGCCTGGCCGGTTCTAGGATCGGAACAGGGCGGTTGCCGCGGGTGAATCCACGGCTGTTCCAATTGTATGAGCTAGTGTACAGAAACGCAAGCGCCGGGAACTGAGTTGGAGCCTCCTTTGCTTGACAGTCCGCCGGGTAGGGGGTAATATTTTCTTGAGCGTATTATTGAAATAGAACAACTATACTTTGTGTCCATTGTGCACCAACCTATGGATGCTTTTCCTTCGCTCCAGGGCACCGGCTGGCCGGTGGGCCTTCACGGGGTTGCCCGGCGGAGGAAGCCTATCATTCCGAGAGGAGAAAAGACTGAATGAGACGGATCGCCTGCCTCCTGGCTCTCATGCTTTGCTTCGCGCTGGTCCTTTCGAGCTGCGCCACCGCTCAACCCCCGGTTACCCCCGATCCATCCCCCTTGCCTCCAGAACCAACCTTGCCGGCAGAACCAACCTCCGCTCCACCCACTGCAGCACCCACTCCAGCGGCTGCTGAACCGGAGGCGGAACCTGCAGTCGAAGACCCCATCGTGCTGACCCTGGTTGGGCCTGAAAAAGAGCTGACCTTCACTATGGAAGAGTTGAAGGATCTGCCCGCCACCTCCGGGCAGGCCGGCATGCTGAGCTCCACCGGGAAGATCACCGTACCATCACTGTATACCGGTGTGCTGCTCACCGATTTGGTCGATCTGCTCGGCGGGCTGCCCCCGGATTATGGCCTCAATGTGGTTGCCGCAGACGGGTATGCCATGACCATGTCCTATGACCAGGTCATGAATGGGAAATTCGTCGCGTACGACCCCTCGGATGGCAGCGAGAAACAGCTCGATGATCCCTTGCGGGCGATGGTGGCCTATGAGGTCAACGGCGAGCCGTTGGACAGCCGCAGCGACGGCGATTTGCGCATGGTCATCATCAGCGAGAGGAATAACCAGATCACCGACGGCCACTGGTCGATCAAGTGGGTGGAGCGCATCGAACTGATGCCGCTGGTCAAGGACTGGTCCCTCAGCCTGGATGGCGCCAGGGAGGAGGCCATCGATCGCAACACCTTCCAATCCTGCGCGGCCGTCTCCTGCCACTATGAGACCTGGACCGACGACCAGGGGCAGGTGTGGTCCGGGGTGCCGCTGTACCTGCTGGCCGGCCGGGTGGACGATGAGATCACGCACGAAGGGCCGGCCTACAACCGCGACCTGGTGAAGGCCGGGTACACCATCGAGCTGGTGGCCAGCGACGGGTACACCGCCACCATCGACAGCTCAGCCGTGTACTACAACCGGGATATCCTGGTGGCGGACCTGGTCAATGACGCTCCGCTGCCCGACCAATATTTCCCCCTGCGCCTGGTCGGAGAGGGGTTGGAGAAGGGCCAGCGGGTGGGTTCGCTGGCCGAAATCCGCCTGCTTCTCGAGGAGGCCGGAGTGGCCGCTGTGGAGGAAGAGAGTCCCGAACCGGAAGGAGAAGCGGTGAGCGAGGAGCCTCCGGCGGGAGCAGAACTGTGGATCACCGGGCTGGTGGTCAACCCGCTGGCGCTGAATGACGCCGCGCTGCAGGCCATGGGGGCGGTAGAGGCGACGGTGGAACACCCCAAGCGCGGTCCCGAGACTTACACGGGCATTTATCTCAACGTGCTGCTGGGGTTAGCCAGCCCACAGCCCGGCGCCACTGAACTCGTCCTGACCGCCTCCGATGGATACAACAGCAGCATCGATCTGGCTGCGGTCCAGGCCTGCGCCGATTGCCTGCTGGCCTTCACTGATGAGGCAGGGATCTACAACCTGGCCATGCCCGGGTTCGAAACCTCGGCCTGGACCAAGGACCTGGTCAAGATCGAAATCAAATAGATGGGCTGGCCGCGTGTGGACCGATTAAAACGACCGGTTCGTAGGATCATTTTGGCGTCGCTGGCTGTCTGGTTAGGCCTGGTTTCGGCCTGCCGGCCGGCGGCGCCCGTTCGCCCGAGCCCCCTGCCGGACCCGACGGCATCCCCTCCCCCCTCCCGGACGCTGCGGGTTTTCTGCGCCGGGAGCCTGATCCTGCCGTTCGCCGAGCTGGAGAAGGCGTTCGAGGCCCTCCACCCCGAAGTGGATGTGCAGTCCGAGTGTCATGGCAGCATCCAGGTGATCCGGCATGTGACCGAGCTGCACGAATCCATCGATGTCGTGGCGACCGCCGATCACGCCCTGATCCCAATGCTGATGTACGAAAACACCGACCCGGATAGCGGAAAACCCTACGCAGACTGGTATATCCGTTTTGCGGGCAACCGGCTGGCGCTGGCCTACAGCCCCCTCAGCCGGTATGCGGACGAGATCCAGGCGGATAACTGGTATAAGATCCTTACCCGCCCGGATGTTAAGCTTGGGCTGGCCGACCCGCGTTTCGACGCGGCCGGCTACCGGGCGCTGATGGCGCTGAACCTGGCGGAAGACGTGTATGGGGTGAACGATCTGCACGGCCGCCTGCTGCGCGATGCCTTTACCTGGCCGGTCACCCGCTTCCTGGACGAAGATTTTATCGAGATCTATGTGCCGGAAATCCTCGAACCGGTGCAGGGCTCGAAAATCGTGCAGCGCGGCTCGAGCATCCACCTGATCGCTTTGCTGGAATCAGGCGACCTCGATTATGCCTTCGAATATGAGAGCGTGATCGCCCAGCACGGGCTGAACAGCATCCGCCTGCCGCAGGCGATCCACCTGGGCGACCCGGACTTCGCTGAAGATTACAGCCGGGTGCAGGTGAAGATAGATTTTCAGCGCTTCTCAACCGTCAAGCCCGTGTTCCGAGGCGAACCCATCGGTTATGGGATCACCATCCCCTCCAATGCGCCGGAACCGGAGCTGGCGCAGCAGTACGTGGATTTCATCTTGAGTCCCGCAGGCCGGGAGGTGATGGAATCCGCCCACCACCCGCTGTTGCCCAGCGTAGAATGCGACCAACCCGCTCAGATCCCGCCTCTGCTGCGCGCGCACTGCCCGGCCGCCGAATGACCCGGCCGGGCAGATCCCTGTTATTCGTCCTCGGCTTCGGCGTAGCCGGTGGGCTGTTGGTGCTCTTCGTGCTGCTGCCGCTGGGCAGCACGATCCTGGCCGCCTCGCCGCGAGCCCTGGTGGAGGCGCTGACCGACCCACAGGTGCTGGCCTCCCTGCGCCTGACTTTTACCGCGGCCGCCCTGGCGACCCTCCTGGCCGCTGCCGGCGGCATCCCCCTGGCGTATCTGCTGGCGCGCCGCCGCTTCCCGGGGAAACGCCTGGTGGAAGCCGTCGTCGATCTGCCGGTCGTCGTTCCGCACACGGCGGCCGGCATCGCCCTGTTGATGGTGTTCGGCAGCCGGGGACTGTTAGGGAAGCCGCTGGCGGCGCTCGGGCTGTTCTTCACCAATAATCTGCCCGGCATCGTCATCGCCATGCTGTTCGTCAGCCTGCCCTACCTGATCAACCTGAGCCGGGAGGCGTTTGCCCTGGTCGATGAAGAGTTGGAGTTGATTGCGCTGGTGGAGGGCGCCAGTGAGTGGCAGGCCTTCTGCCTGGTGACCCTACCGATGGCCTGGCGCGGCATTGTCAGCGGGGCGTTGATGATGTGGGCGCGGGGGATCAGCGAATTCGGAGCGGTGGTGATTCTGGCCTACCACCCGAAGATCGTCCCCGTGCTGATTTATGAGCGTTTCGAAGGCTTTGGGTTATCGGCGGCGCTGCCGGTGGCGGCGCTGCTCATCCTCACCGCCCTGGCCGTGTTCACCCTGCTGCGCCTCGTCCTGCTCCCCGAAAGAGACTGAAAAGAAACCTTAGAGCCGCCCGGTCCAGTCCGGATGGGCGTATTTCTCGCGCAGCAAGGTGTCAGCCCGCTCCCGCTCGGCCGGGGTGAGCTCTGCGGGGTGGAACTCCAGGTTCAGGGTCTGGCTGAAGGCCTGGATAAAAGCCTCTGCGGCCTGCTGCCAGGTCACGGGTTTTCCGCAGGCCGCCTCGACGGTGATGGCTCGCTCCAGCAGGCGCCCGGCGGCCGCCCGGCGAGCGGTCTCATCGGGGAAGTGCAGGGCCTGGATGATACGGGAGAGATCGCCGCAGAGCGGCAGGGAACCGTGCTGCAGGACGCCCTCCATGCGGCGAGCCTGGGCGCTGCCAACCAGCTTTTTGCCGTGGGCGGTGATCTCGTAGCTGGAGGGGACCTCGAAGCAGACCGCGGCTGCGTCGTTTACGGCGGGCGGCGGGATGTCCTCGGCGCGGGCGGGGATCTCCAGGCGGTACAGGGCGTCGAGCAGGGCCCGGGCAAGCACCCGGTAGCTGGCGAGGACGCCGCCCGCCAGGCGGGGGTCGCTGTCCGGGCCGGCGACCGAGTAGGTGAGCTCATCGGTGTGGAGGATGGCGCGCCCGCCGGTTGGGCGGCGCACAATCAGCCAGCCGCGGGCGGCGAGGGCCTGGAGATCGGCGTCGGCCAGGGGCTGCGCGTAGCCGAGCGAAAGACAGGGCGGGGACCAGGCGTACAGGCGCAGCGTCGGCGGGACATCTCCTCGACCGGAAGCTTCCAAAATGGCTTCATCCACGGCCATGTTCCAGTCCCCGCGGGCGGGCGCGGGGTCCAGGATCAGGCGCCAATCGGTGCGGGGGAGCGATCCGCTGCTCATGGGTACGGATCCTCCGTGGGGGATGGGGTGAGCGTGGCGGAGGGCGTGGGCGTAGCGCCGGTGGGCGTAAGGGTGGCGCCGGTGGGGCTGGGGGTGGCCGACGGGCCGGCGGTTACGCGCGGGGTGGCAGAGGGCAGCACCGCCGGCCCGGCCAGCTTCAGCCGGGCCATGGTGGTGAACGGGCTGCGGCTGTAGTCCCACCACAGGCGCAGGTAAGAGTCCACCGCCTCCCGCGGCTGCCCGGACAGCTCAGCCGAAAGCCCGAGCAAATACAGGTACGGGTCGCAGGTCCAGTATGGGGCGCAGAGCAGGCCGGGGTCCTTCGCCAGGTCCAGGAGCATCTCATGCACTTCGGCAGGCGGGGCGCCGGAGAAGAGCGCCTGTTGGGCAGCCAGCAGCCCTTCTTCGTAGCGGTTGGGCCAGTTGAAACCGGTTTCGAAGCGCTGCAGGTAGGGTTCGCCGCTCACCGGATCACGGCGCAGGGAAAAAGCGCCGAGATCGTCCACCTGGAGCACCGTCGGGTCCTCCTCGGGGCGCAGCGGGGTAAAGGTGGGCCGGTCGGAAACGACCGTCTCGGCCAGCAGGGCGTGCATCCTCTCCGGCCCAGGGACCAATATCCACAGTTCCAGTTTCTCACCGGTGTGATGGCGGACGGTGAACCAGGTCTCCGTCTCACCGTCCTGGTCGAAATCCTCGTAGCCGGTGGCGCGCAGAGTGACGCCGGACTGCCACAGGTATTCGATCGCTTGCGATGCCTCGCTGGCCGGCAGGCCGGCCACCAGGCGGCGGATGGCCGCAGCCGGGAGGCAGGGTTCGGCGGCGACACAGGCCGGGTACAGGTCGTCCGGGCCAGCGTACAGGGCCAGGAACTGGTTGGCGGGCTCCACCCAGCGGCTGAGCGGGGTGCTTGGCTGCTGCGCCAGTTGGCTCAGGGTGTCCACCGCAGCCTGGGAGTCGCCGCTCAGCGCCTGGTAGATCCCCAGGCGGAAGCGCCACTCGTCCCGGGCGTCCAGCGGGTAAGGTTCGCCGTTCTCATCCCGTTCGGGGGGCCAGGCGGGGAGGATGGGTTCCATCACCGCGACCGCCGCTTCCGGGCCCCAAACCCGGGCGGCGTGGACGGCGATATCATCGCAGAAGCTGAGCGTCTCTGTCACCGGCTCCGCCTGGAAGCCCTCATCCACCAGGGCAAAGAACTCGCCCGTCCAGCGGTAGCTGCGGGTGAGGGTGACGGGGCAAGGGGGGAAGACGGTCGATTCGAAGACCAACAGGTTCCCGGCCGGCGTCCGGCCCGCCAGGTCGCCGGTCTCGGTGAGCGCCTCCCCGCTGCGGACCGCCCAGAAGTTCGGGTAATCCACGCCCAGGTCCACCTGCTCCTGGCCGGGTTGGAAGGGGAGTTCCACGGCAGGGACGGCCCCCAGATCGAAGACCCTGGGCAGAGTGAGGAAATAGGCCTCCTCCGGGCGGGAGAAGTAGATCGCGGCGTCCTCTCGCCCGTCGCCGGTCAGGTCGCTGAGCACCGCTTCGGCGTTGGGGGAGCTGACGAAGTCGAAACCGCTGGCCAGGACGTGCCCCTGGAAAGCGCCCGGGGTTTCGAGCAGCCAGATAAAGGCGCTGCCGGGGCCGCTGATCTGGACCAGGTGGTTGCTGAGATAACCGCTGAGAGGTTCGAGGCGGATCAGACCCAGCCTCAGGCGGGGTTCCTGCTGGCTGAACCAGCGGCTGAGCTCGGTCAGGTTGGTCTGCTCCTGGTTGAGGGCAGCCAGGATCAAGTCCTTGTACTGCTCGCCGGCCTGTTGGTCGCCGGTGCGGGCCAGGTTGTAGGCCAGCCCCCAGCGCCAGGCTTCCGCCTGGGGGGCATCCGGGAATCGCAGCAGGGCTTCCCGCTGCGCCAGGGCGGCATAGGAGAAGGCCGCGTAGTAAGCGGCATCATCTTCACCGCGGTCGGCGCCGAGCAGGGTGTTCGGGTAGGAATCCAGCAGCTCGACCAGGTGGGCGGCCTGCTCTGAGGTCCACTCGTTCAGGTTGTAGTTCTCGTTGCCTTCGATCGGCCGGGCGGGGGTGAGGGTGGGGGGGGCGGCCGGGGTGACGGTGGGCGTCGGGGTCAGCGTGCGGGTGGGGGTGGGCGTGATGCTGGGGGTGAGGGTGGGCAGCAGGGTGCGCGTGGGGGTTGGGCTGAGGGTCGGTGTCGGGGTGGGGACGGTAGGCGTGGCCGTCCAGGTGGGACGGAAAGTCTGGGTGATGGTGGGGGTAGCGGTCGGTTCGGGGGCCAGCAGCAGCGGGTAAGCGGCGATCAAGAAAACCAGGGTCAGGATGAAAATGGAGATGATGACCAGGTTGGTGAGCAGGAAGCGCGTGCGCTGGACTTGTTGCGGATCTTCGGACATAACAATCCGGCCGGCCGGTCCCTTCTAGCAGAGGTGAGCCACTTCATCCAGGCCGGCAGACGCCTGGAGCACGATATCCTCGGATGCGGCGCAGAGCGGCGGTTTCACCGGCCAAAGGGGGAAATCGAACCGGCGAGCCAACAGGGCTTTGAGCAGAGGCGGCGCCGGAGGATATCGGTCGAGGACCGCGCGCTGTCGCTGGATACATTCCTGGAGGGTCTCCACCGGCTCGCCGGCCTGATGGGCGTCCCATAATTTACGCAGCGCGGGAGAGATGAGATTGGCCGGGGCGGTGATACAACCGGACGCCTGGTTCTCCAAGGCCAGGGTGAGCAGGCGATCGTTCCCGGAGAAGACCAGCAGATCGGAGCCGAACGTTTCGCCCAGCCGGCGGGCATGCTCGGGTTCGCCGGACGAGTCTTTTAGGCCGCCAAAGCGATCGGGGAAGCCTTCTCGCAGGCGGGCGAGCAGGTCCAGAGATAGAGGCACGCCGGACACCGGGGGGATATGATACCCGAGGAGCTTCCCCCCTGCAGGCACGGCCCGCTGCAGCACCTGCTGGTACCAGGTGAACAACCCCTCGTCGCCGGCATTGCGGTAATAGTAGGGGGGCAGGACGACGACGGCATCGACCCCCAGGTCGAAGGCGGTGCGGGTGAGCTCGACCGTCTCCTCCAGGCTCGGGGTGCCCGTCCCGGCGAAGAGATGGAACCCGGGGTGTTCCTGGCGGACCTGGACCGCGGCCTGCAGGATGGCCGCTCGCTCCTGAGGGGCGAAGGACGGGCCTTCGCCGGTAGTGCCCATCAGCAGCGCGCCGTGGCAGCCGCGGCGGGCAAGGAAGCCGAGGAACTGGGGGATGGCCTCAAGATCCGGAGTGAGATCGGATTTCAGCGGGGTGACAGCCGCGGCGTATACGCCGCCCAAAGGGTGTGTGCGCTTCATGAGCCGATTATACCCCGGAGTGGTTTTCTTTTTTTCGCAACTCGACCGGCGGGCATGGCTTTCTCGAAGTCGTAGCCAGGATAATGAAAATTTACAAAATCATCCCTTACTCGGGAATGGTCTTTCGCCGCCTCAGCCATCCCCGTTCCCCCACCCTCGGAGGGGCGGGTCTTTGCGTCAGTCGCAAAACCCAAAACCGGGAAGCCAGTTCGTCAGGCTAACCCGGTCCATCCGCAAACCCAGGCCCGCCCTGTGTGACCGGAAACCCACCCACCTGCAATCAGACCCGACCGCGCGGCGTAGGGGCACGGCGGAAGGGTCCACGGTTTTGGGTCGTTTGTGGTGTAGCCGTGCCCATGCGCCGGGGATAAGCTGTCCACGAATGGCCTGAGCGGCATGCTTAGCGCATGCCCGTGCATACGCAAGCATGCCGCACGACCCCGAATCCACGAAAACGGAAGGCGGGTCCACACTCGCACCGGGAAGGGTTGGGCGGGGTTGGGGTGCGGACGTGCCTCGCAGGCTGCGGGAATCACCCGACCTGGGAGTGGGATCCTTCGCCTGGCGCCGGGCGACGCAAAGCGTCGCTGCTCCGTATGACAGGCATGGGGGTTGGCCGGTGGCCGGGAGGGGTGAAATGTGGAGAGGGGCGGGTCGGGTTGGACGACCGGGGAGGGCTGGCCCTCCAGGCGTCGTCTACGGTTGGGCTCCCAATGCTAGAATCAAAGACC
>CAYMLG010000095.1:0-17107 GCA_964391195.1 uncultured Anaerolineaceae bacterium
CCCCTAACCTGCTTCAGTGGGTTTGGATTCCGCAGGCGCCGGTTTCAACCCGCCACGGCCGCCCGCCCTCCCGGGTGCAGGTTTTAAGCCTAAAACCTCACCAACGCGCTCTCCATCGTCAACCCCGGGCCGAAGGCCATGAGTACGCCGTATTCACCCGGCTCGGGCCGAGCATGGCGCAGGATCTCCTCCAGCACGAAGAGCACCGTGGGGGAGGACATATTGCCGTAGCGGCGCAGGACGTTCCGGGAGCAGTCCAGGGCGTCGGGGGGCAGGCCCAGCTTCTCCTGGATGTGGTCCAGGATCCGGGACGAGCCGGGGTGCAAGCCCCAATAGTGAATGTCCGCCAGGGAGAGGCCGTTGCGGTCCAGTAGTTGGCGCACGAAGGGCTCGACCCCGGCGCCCAGCAGCTCGGGGACGTAGGCCGAGAGGCGCATACGGAAGCCCTGGTCGGTGAGGTGGAAGGCCATGTGATCGAAGGTGGTGTAGTCGCAGTAGCTCAGGGCGTCGAGCACGGCCGGCCCGTCGCCCTGGGCGCCGAGCAGGGCGGCGGCGGCCCCGTCGGCGAACAGGGCGGAACTGACCGCGTTCTCGGTGGAAGGGTCGCCGGTCTGGAAGTGGAGCGAGCACAGCTCGACGGCTAAAACCAGGGCTTTGCGGCCCGGCTGCAGGCGCACTGCCTGGGCGGCCCGCTTCAGGCCGGGGAAGGCCGCGTAGCAGCCCATGCCCAGCACGCAGGTGCGGTTGAGGTCGGGGCGCATGCCCAGGCGGCCCGCCAGGCGCAGGTCCAGGCCGGGGATGTCGAGCCCGGTGCAGGAGACGACAATGAAATCGTCGATCTCATCGACCCCGGTCCCCGCGGCCTGCAGGCAGCGCTGGATGGCGGTTTCGGCCAGGGGGATGGACTCGGCCAGGTAGACCTCGTTGCGCTCCTGGGTGGAGCGGTTTTTCGCATAGTAGTCGCCATCCACCGCCAGATGGCGGCTGCCGACGCCGGTGCGGAAGAAAATCTCCCGCGCCATGGGGTTGGCGTCCAGGTGGGGGGCGAGCATGCGCTCATAGATCTCCGCCTGGGTGAAGTGGCGTTCGGGCAGGCTGGTGGCGAGCGCAAGGATTTTCGCCGTGGGTGAAGGCGGACCCCCACCGTTATTGCGGTTGTTTTCAGCAGACATACAGCACCTCGATTTGGAGCGGGTTGGCCTGGTACTCTGAACTCCATAAAGTTCGCGCTATGCTCAGAACTTTGGAAACTAAATATTGTCGCTATGCTCTCGGGGGGACACCTCCACACATGTCATCTTGAGCGGCGACGGAAAACGTCGCCAGGCGAAGGATCTCGGCGGAGCGCAGCGGAGCCGGCGAAGGTCTCCTATGATGGGCCGCCTGAGATCCTTCAGTCGCTTCGCTGAGCATCGTTCTGTGATGCCCTTCCGGAGGACATGGGGGAGGTGCGAAAGCTCAATCATTGAAGACATAATTAAGTTGGCAGTGTATTCAGCCTCGCGTTTTGCGCAGCGCCAGCTCTCCTAAAGGTGGTAGAAGGCGCAGCAGGCGCAGGGTGAGGCCCAGGCTGGCAGGATTGAGCATCAGGGTCTGCAGGAAACGGCCCAGGCGCAGGCGGCCCTGGTAGCGGCGTTTCCAGGCCCGGGCGTAAGTGCTGGGCAGCTCTGCGGCCGAGAAGCGGCGCTCCAGGAAGCGGGCGGCGGCCTCTCCGGCGAGCAGCCCGCTCTCCAGGGCCATAGCGATCCCGTCCCCGGCCAGGGGAGCGATCAGCCCGGCTGCGTCGCCGGCCAGGAGCAGGTCGCGCCACACGGGCTCTTTCTCCAGGAACGGCACCTGCGAGATGCTGATCCAGCGCCTCATGCGCGGCCGGGCCTGGCTCAGCCAGGCGTCCAGGGCAGGGTTCTGCGCCCTCATCCACTCGATGAAGGCCGGGACCGGTTCGGCGTGGCCGGTGGCGGCCCGGCGGAAGGTTTCCTGGTGGACCAGCAGGCACAGGTTGCGCCCGCCATCTTCGATCTCAGACAGGCCGCAGTAGCCGCCGGTGAAGCCGTGCAGCTCGATCCGCCCGGGGATCGGCGGGCCGTCCATGTGCATCTTGAGCGCCAGGAAGGGCTGTGGGCGGGCGATGAAAGGCCGCTCCAGGCGGCGGTCCAGCTTGCCCCGTTTGCCGTGGGCGGCGATCACGGCACGGGCGCGGATGCGGCCCCCGCCGGCCTGCAGCTCGAAACCGTTCTCTAGGTCGCCGCCAACCGCATCCACCGGGCAGCCCTGCCGTAAGTCGGCGCCGGAACGGGCGGCGAGATCTGCCAGGGCGGCATCCAGGCGGTAGCGGCTCAAGCCCCAGGCGCGGGCCGGGAAGGGCTGCTCCCAGGCCGTCCCATCCGGGGCGGTGATGCGGGCGGTTTCGATCGGGACCGGGCCCAGGGCGGAGACCTCCGCCAGAGCCCCCAGGTGGTCTAGCAAAGGGAGCGTTTCCGGGGACAGGAACTCGCCGCACAGCTTGTGGCGGGGGAATGTGCCGGCTTCGACAAGCACCACCCGGTAGCCGGCTCGGGCCAGCGTCAGGGCGGCGCTGCATCCCGCCGGTCCGGCGCCGATCACGGCTGCATCGTAAGCCAGGGCCTCACCGCTGCCCTCAGTTGCACTCACCTGTCCAGCACCAGGGTCATACGCCAGGGGAAATGGGTGTAGATGCGGAAGCCCTCCAACCCGGCCGCGCGGGCCAGGGAAGCCAACTCGGCGGGGGTGTATGCGCGCCGCACCGACAGGGCCCCGTCGTGGCGGGTCAACCAGTTGCGGGCGAAGACCGGCCGGCCCAGGAGGAAGGCCCAATAGGGCAGCCAGCCGCGGGTCAGATCCGAGAGCACCAGGCCGCAGGCCGCCCGGGCGGCGCACCACCCGAGCAGGTCGATCACCTGGCCGGGTCTGAGGTGATGCAGGAACAGGCTGGAGATGATGTAGTCGATGCGTCCCGAGGGGAACGGCGGGGCCAGGGCGTCGGCGGAAAGCAGGTGCAGGCCGGGGGCCGGGCCGTGCATCGCTGCGGCCTGTCTCAGATTGCGCTGCGACCGGTCCAGGGCCAGGATTTGGACCTGCAGGTGACGCTTACGCGCCCAGCGCAAGATGGCGCAGGGGATGCCAGCCGAGCCGGTGGCCAGGTCGAGCAGGGTGAGCGGGCCGCCATGGGCCAGCAGGCGGGGGTACAGGTGGCGGGTGACCGCCGGGAGCCCGCCCAGGAGGCGGTTGATGCGATCCATCTCGCGCAGGTTGGCCCTCACCTCGGAATCGCTGCCCAACCCCAGGTCGAGCAGCTCTTGCGCCTCGAGGCGGGGCGGGATGAGAATAGAATGTTCTCCGGCGAATACGCCCTCTACGTTCATTACACACCCTTGGGAGAGGGCCAAGGGCCTCTCCGTCTCCCGTCGCCTCGCATCCTGATGGATTGATCAGGGGTGCGGCGGGACATCTCATTTTAGAAGCCCGACGTAGGGGCGGCAACTAGGATTTCCCCGCAAGGCGGGTAGGGATTCCCCTAGAGAACGGCCGCCTCCTCGAAACTCTTCATTTGAAAACCGTTTACCCCGACAAAAACTATCTTGACTATCCGGAATGATTGCTCTAAGATATATCTCGCCCCTCCGGTATATGGGGGATGGGAACACTGCCGATCGCAAAGCTCAATCAAACGAACGGGAGGTTGTTATGAGCCCAAAGAAAGAGGCGCAGAAATCGGAAGGATTCACCGCCGAAGAACGAGCGGCGATGAAGGAGCGCGCCAGAGAACTGAAGGCCGAAGCGCGGGCGAAAAAGGCCAGGGAGGAGGGGGAGAAAGACTTGCTCGAAAAGATCGCCGAGATGCCGGAGGCGGATCGCTTCATGGCCGAACGGATCCACGAGATCGTCAAAGCGAACGCGCCGGATCTCATCCCGAAAACCTGGTACGGGATGCCCGCCTATGCCAACAAAGAGGGCAAGGTTGTCTGCTTTTTCCAGGCCGCGGCGAAGTTCAACACCCGCTATGCGACCTTTGGCTTCAACGAGGATGCGAACCTGGATGAAGGCTCGATGTGGCCGACCGCCTTCGCCCTGACCGATGTGACGCCCGCCGAAGAGAGAAAGATTGCCGAGCTGGTGAAAAAAGCAGTGGGCTGAACTTTCATCGCCCGGGTTGGGCCCTCACCGGGCTGATATGGTCCGCAAGCGCACCGGTGGTCAACATCCATCTTCCTGAGCGACAGCCCAGTGCGGTCGCTCAGATATTTAAGGGAACATATTCTCAGCCATAATATTTTGCAAGGTTCCTCCGGTAGTGCTACAATTCAGCACATATACAACCAAAGAATGTGAGAAAGGAGAATGAAATGCCATATTCTTTTGATGAGATGCTGGCCCGGTATGCGGAGTTGGTGGTGAATATCGGCCTGAACCTGCGGGCCGGGCAGCGCCTGGTGGTCGTAGCGCCGGTGGAGGCCGCCCCTTTTGCCCGGCAGGTGGTGGCTGAAGCCTATCGCAGCGGGGCGCGGCTGGTGGATATGATGTGGAACGACGACCAGGTCACCCTGGCCCGCTTCCAGTACGCTCCCCGCGACTCGTTCGAAGAATACCCGGTCTACAAGGCCGAGGCGATCACCGACTACGCCCGGTCTGGGGACGCCATCCTGAACATTTTCGCCGAGGACCCCGACCTGCTGAAGGATCAGGATCCAGAACTGATCAAGATCGCCCAGCTCACGGGGTTGAAATACTCCAAGCCCTACCTGGAAGTCATCACTCAGAACGGCACGAACTGGTGCATCGCCAGCGTGCCGATCCCAAGCTGGGCGACCAGGGTGTTCCCGGACCTGGAGCCGGGGCAGGCGGTGGATAAGCTGTGGGAGACGATCTTCGAAGTGTGCCGTCTGAAACAAGGTAACCCGGTGGAGGTATGGAAGGAGCACGTGCGGAACCTGAAGATGCGCGGCGAATACCTGACCCGTAAGCAGTACCGGGCGCTGAAGTATACCGGCCCTGGCACAGAGCTGACCATCGGTCTGCCCGAGGGGCACGTATGGGTCTCAGGCCAACTGACGGCGACCAACGGCATATCCTATATCGCCAATCTGCCCACCGAAGAGGTGTTCACCCTGCCGCACAAGGATCAAGCGGAGGGGGTGGTGAGTTCGAGCAAACCGCTCAGCTACGGGGGCAAGCTGATCGATGATTTCCAACTCACCTTCGAGCAGGGACGGGTGGTTGACCTGAAGGCGGCGAAAGGGGAGGAGATACTGCGCAACCTGGTAGAGACGGATGAAGGCGCCCGCCATCTGGGCGAAGCCGCCCTGGTGCCGCACCGCTCGCCGATCTCCCTCTCGGGGCTGATGTTCTACAACACCCTGTTCGACGAGAACGCCGCCAGCCACCTGGCGCTGGGCCGCGGCCTGCACTTTAATATCCAGGACGGGGAGAAACTCTCCGCGGAGGAATTCGAAACCCGGGGAGGCAACAACAGCCTGGTGCACGTGGACTTCATGATCGGCTCCGACCGCCTGGATGTGGACGGCGTGTTGGACGGCGGTACGACGGAGCCGGTGATGCGCCAGGGAGAATGGGCGTTCGCGCTGAATGAGTGATAGAATAGGACCATTCTGGTCAAATCAGTGAAACACTGCCGCCCCGGAACAACGTAACGGGATTTCGCTGGTTGGCTTCAGAACAACATCCATTACATCGCCAAAGGAGGACAGATGAATGTAGAACGCCCTGAGAAGGAGGAGAGATCAGGCCGGACGCCTGCCGGACGAGAACGCCCGGCGGTCACGGTCGTGATCCAATCCTGGGCGACCCCCATCGCCGGCCTGCTGATGCTTGTTGTGGGCTTGCTGGCAGGGTATTTCGGGCGACCGTTGATCGCAGACCGCCTGGCAGGCAGCCCGCAGGCTACCAGCCCGCAGGCCGCCAGCCAGCCGGTAGCGGTGGGCGAACCGGCGGCAACGTCCGCGCTCCCGGCCGCCACCGCCGCCTCAACCAGCGAGCTGAGCCAGATAACCAGCCAGGCAGAACTGATGGTCTACCTGGTCGAACGCACCCGCCACTTTAAAGGCGATCCGAACGCCCCGGTGGTGATGCTCGAGTTCAGCGACTTCCAGTGACCGTACTGCGGCAGTTTTGCCACTGGCGCGGGTCGCCAGATCGATGAAAGTTATGTCGCCGATGGGAAGGTCCGTTTCGGTTACTGGCATTTCCCCTTCCTGGGGCCGGAATCGCAGCGGGCAGCGGAAGCCAGCGAGTGCGCCGCCGAGCAGGATGCCTTCTGGGAGTACCACGACCTGCTCTTCAACAGCCAGAACGGCGAGAACCGCGGCGCGTTCAACGACAACAACCTGAAGCAGTTCGCCGCCGAGTTGGATCTGGACACGGAGACTTTCAACCAGTGCCTGGACTCGGGGAAGTACACCAGCCTGGTGAACGAGCAGCGCCAGTTGGCGCAGCAGATTGGGGTGTCGAGCACGCCGGCCTTTATCGTCAACGGCCAGCCGTTCCTGGGGGCGCAGCCCTACGAGAACTTCCAGCAGTTGATCGAATCTTCACTGGCCTCCGAGCAGTAATTTTATTGTGGGGTGACCTGTTGGGACGGTTCTACCGCCCGGACAGGTCACCCCCGATTCGTTTTTCAGAAGCAATAATTAATATGGGGTGTGGGCGACTTCGCCGCCCACACCCCATATTAATTATCCTTTTCCGCTTACAAGCTGTGCGTGCACACATTTCGAAAAATTCGTCCTTGACAGGGACGGGATTTCGAGTAAAATCGTCCAGATGTTTGGTGAAAAGATCTTCCCGCAACACCGATTACTGCGCCCCGAAGCTCCGGCTTCTGCGGGCGTTTTTTTCACCCCCTCGGACCCTTGTTTCTCCACATAGAGCCTTTCGAGGCTCTATTTTTTTGCCTGTAGGAGGTCACCTCGATGCGATTGCCCGGCCTGATTGACCCCCACGTCCATCTGCGCGAGCCTGGGGCAACCCACAAAGAAGATTGGGACAGCGGCACCGCCGCCGCCCTGGCGGGCGGTTTCACCGCGGTGCTGGCCATGCCCAACACGCAGCCGCCGGTGGTCGATTGCGAGGCGTTCCAACAGGCGCTGCGAGCCGCGGAAACGAAAGCCCGGTGCGATTACGCCCAGTACCTGGGGGCGGGGCCGGGGAACGCCGGGGAACTCGCCGGGCTCGCCGAAGGGGCTGCCGGGCTGAAGCTCTACCTGGACCAGACCTACGGACCGCTGCGGTTGGACGACCTCGGCCTGTGGATGGAGCACTTCCGGGCCTGGCCGCGGCATCTGCCCATCGTAGCCCATGCAGAGGGGCGCACCATGGCGGCGGTGATCCTGATGGCGGCGCTGTACGATCGCCCATTGCACCTGGCGCACGTCTCCAGGCGGGAGGAGATCCTGCTCATCCGCCAGGCCAAGGAGCGAGGATTAAAGGTGACCTGCGAAGTGGCGCCTCACCATCTATTCCTGACGGAGGAGGATATCCCCCAGTTGGGGGCCGGGCGTTCGGAAGTCCGCCCTCGCCTGGCCGCCTCCGCCGACCGCGAAGCGCTGTGGGCCAACCTGGAGGTGATCGACTGCTTCGCGACCGATCACGCTCCGCACACCCTGCAAGAAAAAGACGGCCCCAACCCGCCGCCCGGCTTCCCGGGCCTGGAAACCGCCCTGCCGCTGCTGCTCACTGCGGTGGCGGATGGGCGTCTGATGACCGAGGACCTGGTGGCCCGCATGGCCACCAACCCGCGGCGCATCTTCGGCCTGCCCGAGCAGCCGGAGACCTGGATCGAGATCGACCCGCAAGCCCGGTGGGAGATCCGGGCTGCGGAAGGCTACACCCGCTGCGGCTGGACGCCCTTCGAGGGCTGGCAGGTGCGCGGCCGGGTGCGGCGAGTAGTGCTGCGCGGCCGGGAAGCCTTCAGGGACGGTGAAATCCTGCTTCCTCCCGGCAGCGGCCAGAATTTACGTAGCCGGAACGATACCGGCGCAGGTAGTTTATCGTAAGGAGTGATTAGAAATGGCAACTTATGTTCCCCCCATCCGGCAGCCGAACCCCTATCTGCCGTTCGGCGACCAGCGCACCGCCCCCTATTACGGGAAAGATGTCCTGTCAGTCAAACAATTCTCCCGGCCAGACCTGGATAAGATCTTTGGCGTGGCCAACGAGATGCGTGAGATGGTGGAACGGATCGGTTCATTCGACCTGCTCAAAGGCAAGATCCTGGCTAACCTGTTCTACGAGCCGTCCACCCGTACCTCGTCGTCCTTCGCTGCGGCGATGGAACGGCTGGGCGGGAGCGTGATTTCGATCAACGAGGTGCGGTATTCCTCGGTCTCGAAAGGCGAATCCCTGCCAGACACGGTGCGCACGCTGGAGTGTTACGTAGATGTGATTGTGCTGCGCCACCCGGAATCCGGCGCTTCGGCCATCGCCGCCAAATACGCCCGCAAACCGGTGATCAACGCCGGTGACGGGGTGGGCGAACACCCCACGCAAGCGCTGCTCGACCTGTTCACCATTGTCAGCGAGCTGCGCCACGTGGATGGCCTGACGGTGACCATGCTCGGCGATCTGAAGTACGGGCGCACGGTACATTCTCTGGCGCGGCTGCTCTCCAAGTATGATGTGAAGCTGAACTACGTGTCCCCCGAGATCCTGCGTATGCCGCCGGAGATTATCGCCGAACTGAACGAACTCGGCATGCCCCAGTCGGAGCATACGACCCTGGAAGAGGTCCTGCCCGAGACCGACGTGCTCTACGTTACCCGGGTGCAGAAGGAACGCTTTGCCGATCCGCAAGAGTATGAGAGCGTCAAGGACGCCTACGTGATCACCCCCGAGACGCTTACCCGTGCGAAAGATGAGATGATCGTCATGCACCCCCTGCCGCGGGTCAACGAGATCAGCATGGAGGTGGATGATGACCCGCGGGCGGCTTATTTCCGTCAGATGGAGTACGGCCTGTATACACGTATGGCCTTGCTGGCAATGGTGCTGGGCAAGGCATAGACGAGGAGTGTAGGAATGAATTTCTTTGCCCAATTGGAAGCGCGCTGCCGGGAAGCGGATTCTCTGCTGGTTGTTGGGCTGGACCCACACCCGGGGGAACTGCCCGCTAACTCCCCCGCCGCTGCCCGGGACTTCTGCCTGTGCCTGATTGAGGCAACCGCCCCTTATGCCGCGGCCTTTAAGCCTAACGCGGCCTTTTTCGAAGCCCACGGGCCGGAGGGGATACGCGCCTTACAGCAGGTGATCGCCGCCGTCCCGCAGGGCATCCCGGTGCTGCTGGACGCCAAGCGAGGCGATATCGCTTCCACCGCCCGGGCTTACGCCGCGGCGGCTTTCGAGACGCTGGGCGCCGGGGCGGTCACCCTCAACCCCTACCTGGGCCGCGACTCGCTGGAGCCGTTCCTGGCCGCGGAGGGGAAGGGCATCTTCCTGTTGTGCAAGACCTCCAACCCCGGAGCGAGCGACTTCCAGGATCTGACGGTGCTCACCGAAGCGGGGGAAATGATGCTCTATGAGCAGGTAGCTCGCATGGCCCAGGCCTGGGACCCCGGTGGGCGCATCGGCTTGGTGGTGGGCGCCACCCAGCCGGATGCCCTGCGGCGGGTGAGAGCGGCGGCGCCCGATCTGTGGCTGCTGGCTCCGGGCGTAGGCGCACAGGGCGGCGAACTGGAGATCGCGTTGCGCCTCGGGCTTCGGGCCGACGGATTGGGACTGCTGCTGCCCGTCTCGCGGGCGATCTCCCGGGCGGAGGACCCCGGAAGGGCGGCCAGGGACCTGCGGGAGCAGATCAACATCGTCCGCCGGCAGGTGAGTGTGGGACGGGCAGGCGAGGGGGGAGAGGCTGCGGGTGGGCCCGTAGGCGAAATCCCGCAGGCGCTGCTCCCGCTGGCCACGGGCCTGCTGGAGGCGGGCTGCGTGCAGTTCGGGAGCTTTACCCTGAAATCCGGGCTGCAGTCGCCGGTGTATATCGACTTGCGGCGGCTGGCGGGTTACCCACCACTGCTGGCCCTGGCGGCGGAAGCCTACCTGCCTCTGCTGCGGGGCTTGACCTTCGATCGCCTGGCCGGGCTGCCCTATGCGGCGCTGCCAATTGCCACCGCCATTGGCTTGCGCGGCGGGTGGCCGCTGGTCTACCCGCGCAAGGAGAGCAAGAGCTATGGCACGAAGGCCGAGATCGAAGGCCCGTTCCAGGCCGGTGAGCGGGTGGTGGTGATCGACGACCTGGCGACCACCGGCGAGAGCAAATTCGAGGCGATCAACAAGCTGTCCGCCGCCGGGCTGCAGGTGCAAGACGTGGTGGTGCTGATCGACCGCCAATCCGGGGCGGCGGAGGCCCTTGCGGAGCGCGGTTACCGCCTGCACGCGGTGTTCACCTTCACCCAGTTGCTGGACACCTGGGAACGGACCGGAAGCGTCCCTCGCTCCAGGCTGGAAGCGGCCCGCGACTTCATCCGCCTCAGCCGGGCAGCAAACTGAGACCAGTATGTACGCGCGCATCCGCCGCCTGCTCTTCCGCCTGGACCCGGAAACGGCCCACGGCCTGACCTTGCAGCTTGTGCGCCTGGCCGGGGCCGTGCCGCCTGCGGCCGGGCTGCTGCGGCGCCTGTTCGCCCCGCCCGATAAGCCGGTGCGGGCCTTCGGGCTGACCTTCTGCAATCCGGTGGGGCTGGCAGCGGGCTACGACAAGGACGGCCTGGGCTGGCGCGGGCTGGTGGCGCTGGGCTTCGGGCACATTGAGGTCGGTACGGTGACGCCCCGCCCGCAGCCGGGCAACCCGCGGCCGCGCCTGTTTCGCCTGCCGCAGGACCAGGCGCTGATCAACCGCATGGGGTTCCCGGGAAAGGGAGCGGCGTTCGTCGCCCGGCAGTTGCAGGGGCCGCGCCCACCAGGGACGGTGCTGGGGGTCAACCTGGGGAAGAATAAGGATACGCCGTTGGAGCGGGCCGTGGAGGATTATCTGGCGCTGCTGCCGGTGTTCACCCCGTTGGCGGATTACCTGGCGATCAACGTCAGTTCGCCGAACACGCCCGATCTGCGCCGGCTGCAGGGGCGGCAGGCGCTGGACGAACTGCTGGGGGCAATCCAACACGCCCGCCAGGCGGAAGCCCGCCTGGCCAGCCGCCGGGTCCCGCTGCTGGTCAAGCTGGCTCCGGATCTGACTGCCGAGGAACTGGACGAGGCGCTGGATGTGCTGCTCGCCCGGCAGGTGGACGGGGTGATCGCCACCAACACCACGGTGAGCCGCTCCGGTGTGCGCTCCCCGCTGAAGACGGAGACCGGCGGGCTGAGTGGGGCGCCGCTCTCCGAGCGAAGCCTGCAGATGTTAGGCGAGATCGTGCGGCGCACAGGGGGGAAGCTGCCGGTGATCGCCGCGGGCGGGGTGATGAACGCCGACGATGCCCGCCGCCGCCTGGATGCCGGGGCGAAGCTGGTGCAGGTGTACACCGGGCTGGTCTACCGCGGGCCTTCCCTGGTCAAAGAGATCGCCGCTGCCCTGTAATCCGGCGCTTCCCGGCCTGAGGGCGGCGATTGCCATAACCCTACGTGGTTGGGCCGGTAATGCAAAGGGTGGAAAAGAGCATGGCTTACTCAAGAAATGAATTAGGGGAGATATGGGCGGCCGCTCATATCTCCCCTAACCTCTATTTTTCCAGGCCTGGCTTATAATTTTGAGAATGCCATAGGGAGAATATTCAGGAGGGAATCGATCATGGCGATTATCGATAATGAGATGTTGTGGCGCCAGTTCGGAGCAGTGATCAGGATGCTCGAAACGGCGCTGCACGAATGCCCGGACGAATTGTGGGAGGAACGCCTGTGGGAGGACCAGCCGGACCAATGGGTGGCGAAGGGCTTTTCCACCTTCTGGTATCTCGGCTATCATACCCTGTTCTGGCTGGACCTGTATTTGACCGGGGCGGAGGAGGGTTTCTCCCCGCCGGAGCCGTTCGACCTGGTGGAGATGCGTGACGGCGAGAGTCTGCCGCGGACTTATTCCCGGGAAGAATTGCTCGGTTACCTGGAGTTGTGCCGCAGCCGGTGGCGGGAGAAGATCGAATCGCTGTCGCCCGAAGAGGCGAACCGCATTTGCCGCTTCCCCTGGGGCGAGCTGCCCTACGCTGAGCTGATTTTGTACACGATGCGCCACACGCAGGAGCACGCGGCCCAACTGCAGATGTTCCTGGGCCAGCAGGCAGGAAAACCGGCAAAGTGGAAGGTCCGGGGATAGGGACTCGGCGGGTCTGGGTTTCCGGGTTCTTATTTCGAATTTCGCAAATCCCAATCAAGCCGGTTCAACAACAGCACGTAGAAGCTCGACGGCGCAGTCCACACCGTCCGGCTCGGAGTGGATCTGGCCGCCGGCCGCCGCCGCTGTCTGGCGCATCTCGCTGTCATTGAGCACGCGGTGCAAGGCCATGGCCAGCCCCTCGACGGTCAACTTCGCCCGCGGGATAGAAAGCCCCGCCCCTTTTTCACTCACAATCTGGCCCCAATAGAACTGGTCGATGATATGCGGTATGACCACGGCAGGCAGGCCGGCGGTCAGCGCTGAGGCGGTGGTGCCAAACCCACCGTGATGCACAACCGCGCTTACCTGGCTGAACAGCCAGGTATGGGGCAGCGACCCGGCATGGTAGATATCCTCCGGCAGCGCTATCCCCTTCAACGCCTCATCCCAGCCCTGGACCACCGCCCGCACACCGCTCAGGCGGACGGCTTCCAGGACCATCTCGGCGGTGCGGCGGGAGTGCTCGCCGGCCAGGCTCATGGCGCCCAGGCTGATCGCTACCGGGCGCTCGCCGCGTTCCAGGAAGGCGAGCAGGTCTGCAGGAGGCTGCCAGTCCTGCGGAGAACGGGCGGTCCAGTACCCGGTAAGGTGGACGTGCGGCGGCCAGCGTGGGTCGGGCGGAACCACGTGCGGGCTGACCGGGACCAGGACCAGGCGGGAGGACATCATGCTGCCGATGTCTTTCACACCCGGCGCTCCCACCCGGCGGCGGTAGCGGTTGATGGGTAGGACCATCAGTTTGCTGAAGACGGAGAAAAAGGCCCGTCCCAAGGGTCCTTGCTTGCTGGGGACCGGCACTCGCCCTGGCTGTAGCGTGGCGCTCACCCATGGAAGGCCCAGGTTTTCCGCCTCGGCCGCTCCGGCGGTAGGGTCGGTGACGATCACCAGGGAGGCATCCCGGCACAGCTCGTAGATATCGGGGTAGGCGGCTTCCACCAGGCGGGAGGCGAGGCTCATCACCCGTATCAAGCCAAGCCACATGTTGTTCCCCGATTTGGCCCACAGGCGGGCGCCCTCCAGGCCCATATCGACCGGGGGACCGACCGGGGCGGCGCGCACGCCATATGACTCGACCAGCGCGCACAGGCTGGGGTTGGTGGCCAGGACGGCGTCATATCCGTACCGGTCCAGCCCCTGGCATAGGGCGATGTAGGGCTGCACGTCGCCGCGCGAGCCAATGGCGACGACTACGATTTTCTCGGGCATCGGGCACTCCTTACAGCGGTTCTGGTCCTTCCAGGTATTGTTCGGATAATTGATTATATACCGGGTATGGTTGGGAGAGCACCCTCCACCACCACTTGTCATCCGGAAGGGCAACGCAGAGCGTTGCTTGGCAGCGACCGAAGGATCGGCAACGCATTGCGTTGCTTGGCGCAGCGACCATAGCACCTCCCCTACCCAGTGAGTGAAATCCTTCACCCGGCGGCGAGATCCTTAGCCTGGCGATGCCTGCAACGCTGCGCGTCGTCAACGTTACGAATGGGTGTTCCGTCGCGAGGCAGGTCCGTCACGGGCGCGTAGGGTATGGTGCCATGCGACCGTATTTTGGCCGCCCTTCCCCCGCCTGATCGGCTGCGGTCGAGTGCCGCAAGATCGGCATCTTGCGCTACGATCCGCCGCGGGGGTCGGGGCCCGGCAGCGCCGTTACGAATGGGTGCTCCGTCGCGAGGCAAGTCCGTCACAGGCACGTAGGGTATGATGCCATGCGACCGTATTTTGGTCGCCCTTGCCCTGTGACGAAAACCGCAAGATCGGCATCTCGCGGTACGACCAGCCGCTGCCCACGGAGCGGCTCAATCTAGGTAGGGCTTCAGCGCTCTGCCGGTGAACGACTGTGGATGGCGAGCGATGTCTTCCGGCGTGCCGGCGGCGATCAGATAACCGCCGTCCATACCGCCCTCCGGGCCGAGATCGATCACCCAGTCGGCCGACTTGATCAACTCCAGATTGTGCTCAACCACGATCACCGTATTACCGCCCTCCACTAGCCGGCGCAGCAGCAAGAGCAGATGCTGCACGTCGGCCACGTGCAGGCCGGTGGTGGGCTCGTCGAGCAGGAAGAGGGTGCGTCCGGTCGAGCGGCGGGAAAGTTCCTTCGCCAGTTTCACCCGCTGGGCTTCACCACCGGAAAGCGTGTTGGCCGGCTGGCCGAGCTGCAGATAGCCCAGGCCCACTTCAGCCATCAGGCTCAGCCGGGTAGCGGCCCCCGGCACCTCGGCGAACAGCGGCAGCGCTTCGGCGATGGTCAGATCCAGCACCTGGGAGATATCGTGCCCTTGATACTTCACCTCCAGGACTTCGCGGCTAAAGCGGCGCCCGCGGCAGACCGGGCAGCGCACCTGCACATCGGGCAGGAAGTGCATGGGCACGGTGAGCAGCCCGGCGCCTTCACAGCGCTCGCAGCGGCCGCCTGGGATGTTGAACGAAAAATGGCGGGCAGTAAGACCGCGCAGGCGGGCCGCCTCTGTGGCGGCAAACGCGCTGCGGATGGCGGTGAAGGCATCGGTGTAAGTCGCGGCGTTCGAGCGGGCGGTGCGCCCGATGGGCTGCTGGTCGATGGTGATGATCTTGTCGATATGCTCCCAGCCCTCGATGCGGTCGTGCTCGCCGGGGAAGTCGCCCGCTCCGTAAAAGCGCTGCCGGGCAGCCCGGTCGAGGATGTCGAACATCAGGGTGGATTTGCCCGAACCGGATACGCCGGTGACGGCGATCAGCATCCCCAGCGGGAACTCCACCGTAAGGTTCTTCAAGTTATGCTCGCGGGCGCCGCAGATGGTGAGGCAGTTGCCGTTGCCCGGGCTGCGCCGCCTCGGCAGGGCGATTTTCTTTCTTCCTGCCAGGTAATCGCCGGTGGGCGAGCCCTGGATCGCGGCGACTTCTTCCGGGGATCCGGCTGCCATAATTTGCCCCCCGTTCCTGCCCGCCTCGGGTCCGAAATCGACCACGTAATCGGCTGCGGCGACCAGTTCAAGGTCGTGCTCGATCACCAGCACGGTGTTGCCCAGGTCGCGCAGGCGGCGCAAGACTCGCACCAGGAGCTGGTTGTCGCGCTGGTGCAGGCCGATGGTCGGCTCATCGAGCACATACAGCACCCCGGTCAAACCGGAGCCCAACAGGGCCGCCAGGCGCAACCGCTGCGCTTCGCCGGCAGACAGGCTGGGCGCAGCCCGATCGAGGGTCAGGTACCCGACGCCCACATCCACCAGGCGGCGCACTCGCTCGATCAAATCGGTGACCACCGGTTCGGCAATCAGGCGCTCCTCGTCGTTAAGCACTGCGTGCAAACTTTGCAGCCAGCCGGAAAGGGCCGAGAGAGGGATCTGGGAGGTCTCGATGATATTCCGTCCGTTCACCGTCACCTGCCGGCTTTCGGGACGCAGGCGGGTACCCAGGCAGTCGGGGCAGGTCTGGCTGATGAGCAGGTCGTCCAGCTTCTGGCGGTATGCGGGGTCGTTGGCGTGCTCCATGTAGCGCCGCAGCAGATTGGTGACCACCCCCTCGAAATAGCCGCGGCTCACCGCGGTTGGGGGCTGCACCCCCGGGAAATGACGTTTGAACTGCGGGCTTTCCACGCCGTAGAGCAGGAAGTCGCGCTGCACCGGGCCGTACTGGCCTACCGGCTGTGCGGGGTCCATCCTGAAGCCGTAATGTTTCTCGGCCCCGGCGATGCACTCCACGTAGCGCCGGATGGAATAGATATCCCACCCGGTCACCGCGCCATCCAGGATGCTCTTCTGGAAGTCGACCAGGCGGTCGATGTTCGCCAGGTGGACGGTGCCCAACCCGGTGCAGGTGGGGCAAGCGCCTGCCGGCTTGTTGAACGAGAAGTGAGCCATGCCCAGCTCGGGCACACCGGCGCCGCAGTGGGGGCAGGGGAAGCGGGGCACATCCTCGACGGACTCGTCAACCTCGTTTTCCGGGGGCTCATCCATAGCCAGGGAATTGAACGAAGGTGGGACTTCTTTACCGCAGGCGGGGCAGGGGCGGCGCCCCAGGCGGGCGAAGAGCACCCGCAGATAGGTGTAGACCTCGGTCGCCGTGCCCACGGTAGAGCGCGGGCTGCGGTTGGTCAGATGCTGGTCGACGCTGATAGAGGGGGACAATCCTTCGATGGCGTCCACCGGTGGGCGGGTGAGGGCGTCGGTGACCAGCCCGAGCGACTCGAGATACTGCCGCTGGCCCTCTTTGTGCAGGGTGTCGAAAGCCAGGGTGGATTTTCCCGAGCCGGAGAGCCCGGTGAAGACGATGAATTTTTTCTTGGGGAGGTCGAGGTCGATATTTTTGAGGTTGTGCAGGCGGGCGTTACGGATGGAGATCTGATCTGGCATAGGTTAGTCCTCCAAAGAAAATAAAACAAAACGACGGGGCGCAAAGCCGCAAAGACGCCAAAAGACCGGAGATTACCATCCTTAAGTCTCTGGGTCTTGGCGACTTTCCGGGAAATCAGTTCTCAGGAAAACCGGTAAATTGGGGTTCTATTCTATAGGACGAGATGCCGGGAATTATGACAAAAAAGCCCGGGCGATTGACCCAGGCTTTGGGAGGAAGTCGGGGCGGGCGGATTCGAACCGCCGACCTCTGCGACCCGAACGCAGCGCTCTAACCGGGCTGAGCCACGCCCCGATCTGTGACCTTTCTCACAGCGGCCCGTATTATAACCGACATAAAGGAAAGATGCAAGGAAATCGAGTCCTGGATCGTGTGGAAATCTTGCCCTGTCTTGACAGGGGCCGGATGGAGGCGGGGTCGACGGGTGCAACCTGGGTGTGGGGCTGAGGG
>CAYMLG010000096.1:0-17031 GCA_964391195.1 uncultured Anaerolineaceae bacterium
CCCTACCAAAATGGGGGACGGATCCCCGGCGCGGGGCACAGTACGCCGTCAGACGACGGGTAAAGATGCCCTCCCTCCGTCGCCGCCCACCGGCGCCCGCTCGCTGAGCCAGCTTCGTATAGGGGAGATTTCCTGAAATAGAAAGACTGCACCGGCGGTCCTCGGTGCAGTCTTGTATGATTCTCGGGTGGTTCTACATCAAGAGATCGGCGATCCGTTTGGCGGTCTTTTCCGCCGCCTGGGCCACCTGCGGGGACATGCCCGCAGTGTATTCGGTTTGCTTGGGTTGAATGCCAATCAGCCCAACCCGGCAGCCCATTTCGTTGCTGAGATAGCGGGCGAAAACGTGGAGGGGCAGAGTGTGCGTGGAAGCGCTGAAACCCGTCGTTTGATCCCAATCGATCCAGGCGGTGCTCCCCGGCTCGCGATCGAGGTCGGCGGCATCCACCAGCAGCACCAGATCCGGGCAAAAGCGCCGCAGGGCGCCGGTGGTGTTCTCCGGAGCGGTGCCGGCCACGATAACCAGCCGGTCGGGGTTATGGCGCAGCCGCTTGTCCAGCAAGCGGGCTACCCGCACCCCGGCGGCATCATCTCCGGCCATTTCATTGCCGACTCCGACCACCGCCACTCTTGGACCTGTCTCTTTGCCCTCAGGTCGCTGCTTCAGGCTCTCCTTCAGCCAGCTTTCCCAGGATGGTGTCAACATTCGTCTCCTCTCCATAATAGATTGTGAACGGTTCTTTGTTGAGGGCTGCCAGCTCCCACTGCTCGCTGGACATGCCCAGGCACTTAAAGCGGCAGTTCTGCACACATTGGGCGCAGAACGTGCAGCGATCTATATGATACCGTACAACGAACTGCCGGTTCGCCCGGTCGATGGTGATCACTTCCAGGGCATTCGATGGGCAGTCCTTGGCGCACAGGCCGCAGCCGGTGCATTTTTCCGGATTCCAGACCAGGGCGCCCCGCAGGCGGGTGGGCGCGTCTCGCCGTTCGAAGGGGTACAGGCGCGTGTCCTCCTGGCGGAACAAAGATCCAATCACATCCCAGAGCATCGTACCGATGCGCATGGTGCACCTCGCTTATCGCAGCACAATCATCAACAGCATTTGCAGCAGGGCCAGCAGAGCCCCGAATCGCCACCAGCGGACGACCTGATCGATGCGCAGCCGGGTGAGCACGGTGGACATAATCGCCAGGGTCAGCAGCAGGAGCAGGGTTTTGATCAGGAAGTCCAGGGGGTTCGCCAGGCCGTGCAGGTAAAAAGCGGCGATCAAGGTCAGGCCAACCACCAGCTCGACGCCTTTCGCCAGGCGGAACATGGCCAGGCCGCGCCCGCTGTACTCGGTCAGCGCGCCGGCCACGATCTCGGTCTCGGCTTCGGGCGCGTCGAAGGGGGGCAGTTCCAACTTACCCATCAGGCCGATCAGGGCCACCAGGAAGCCCAGGGGTTGGGCCAGGATCAGCCAGCGCTCATCGGCGAAGGCGGCAATTTCGCTGATCTGCCAGCTCCGGGCGGCCACTGCGGGTCCCAGCAGGGCCAGCAAGAAAGGCGCTTCGTAGGAGAAGACCTGGGTGAGGGCGCGGGTGGCGCCCACCATGGAGAACTGGCCGCTGGTGTTCACGCCCGCCACGCCCATGCACAGGGTGAGCAGGCTGAGCAAATAGAGAGTGACGATCAGGTCTCCGGCGAAGTTGTAGGCCGGGCGCAGCCCAAGCAGGGGGACGTACAGGGCGGCGGTCAGCGCCCCCGCCAGGCCGAAGATCGGCAAGCCCACGAACAGGAAGCGGTTCACCCCGTGTGGGGTGACCTCCTCTTTGCTCAGCAGCTTGATCACATCGGCGAACGGTTGAAACCAGCGCGGCCCGATCCGGTTCTGCAGGCGAGCGACCATCTTGCGCTCGGCCCACTCGTAAGCCAGGCCGTACAGCAGGAGAAAGATCCCGCTGGGAAAGAGCAGAAAGGTGGTCAGGCTTTGGAGCGTATTCATAGTCATTTATTCCGGTAGAAATCAATCCCGTACTGGCGCAGTTCTTCCCAACGCATGAGCCGTTCACCCTTACCACTGCTGCGGATGACCACCATGCGGTCGTTGCAGGAGAAGCAAGGGTCGATGCCGGCCAGGATCATGGGGACGTCCGCCAGTTGGTGGCCCACCACCAGGCTGGCGACGGATGCGAAGTTGCACATGCTGGGGGTGCGGACTTTGATCCGCTCCGGTTTTTCACTGCCATTGCTCTTGAGGTAATAGAACAGCTCGCCGCGCGGCGCTTCCACCCGGCTGATGGTCTCTCCGGCCGGGATTCTGCGCGGCATGCGCACGGTGAGATCTCCGGGCGGGAGGTTATCCAGGATGGCCAGGATGGTCTTGGCGCTCACCAGCATCTCTTCCAGGCGGACGACGAACTTGGCTTCCAGGTCGCCGGCCGTCTCGCTCACCACGCTGATCGGGAAGTGGGTGTAGGAGCCGTAGGGAGCTTCGACGCGGATATCGCGCACCACGCCTGAGGCGCGCGCTGTTGGACCGACCACGCCCAGCCGCTCGACCTCCTCGGCGCTCATCACCCCTACCCCCCGGGTGCGCTGTAAGAAGGCTGCGTCGGTGGTCACCACCTTCAGGTAGTGCTGGATGCGCTGCTCCAGGTAGTCCATGCCGGCTCTGATCGCCTCGGCCTGCTGTTCGTCGACGTCCACCTTCACCCCGCCGAGCACGTTGGCCGAGTAGTTCACCCGGTTGCCGGTCAGGCCTTCCAGCAAATCCATCACCGTTTCGCGGTCGCGCCAGGAGTACATGAACAGGGTGTCGAACCCGGCTTCGTGGGCCGCCACCCCCAACCACAGCAGGTGGCTGTGGATGCGCTCCAGCCCGGCGACCAGTTCGCGGATGGCCGCCGCTCGAGGCGGCGCTTCTACCCCGGCCAGGCGCTCCACCCCCTGGCAGTAGGCGAAGGCGTGGATGTGGGAGCAGATCCCGCACACCCGCTCGAACAGGTACAGGTTCTGGATCCAATTCCGCTCTTCGCAGGCTTTTTCGAGGCCGCGGTGGACGTATCCCAGGCGGATGGATGCGCCGGTGACGATCTCCCCGTCCACCGTCAGCTCGAAGTGGCCGGGCTCTTTCAACGCCGGATGCTGCGGACCGATGGGGACGATGAACTTACTGCTCCTGGCCCCGTTCGGCGATCCATCCCCGCCGTTGGTTGGGGCGGAGGCCAGGGGAGCGTCCCTCAGCGCAGCGATCGACTGGGGGTCGAAATCTTTGCGCAGCGGGTAGACGCCCTCCGGCCAGCCGTCGGGGAGGAACAGGTGCGTGGGGTTGGGGTGCCCAACGATCTCCACCCCGAGCATTTCCATCATCTCCCGCTCGTACAACCGCCCGGAGGGGAGGATGTTATACAGGCTGGGCACGCTCGGGTTGGAGCGAGGCATACGCACCCGCAGGGTGAGGATGGCGGCGCCTGAGCAGAAATGGTACAGGGCTTCGATCTCTCCCGCTTCGACGCCCAGGTCAAGGCCGGTGATGGCAGAGAGGTATCCCCAGCGGGCGTCCACCAGGGCCTGCACCGCCCCCAGGAGCTGGTCGGGGCGCAGGATCAGATCCAGCCGGTTCGGTTCGGGGCTGCTGGCCTCCTCCGACCAGGCGCTCAGGATTTGGCTTGCGGTTTGTAAGGCTTCTTCGGTCATCATAGCTCGCTACTTCCTCCCCTACTGCGGCGGCTGCAGGCTTTGCAGCAGTTTGACCACGCCGTCGATGATCGCTTCCGGGCGGGGCGGGCAGCCGGGGATGTAAGCGTTCACCGGTATCACCTCGTCGATTTGCCCGACCACGTTGTAACAGCCCTGGAATGCGCCGCCCGAGATGGCGCAGCAGCCGACGGCCACCACGAATTTGGGTTCCGGCATTTGCTCGTAAATGCGCAGCAGCCGGTCGCGAGACTGGTGGGTGACCGGCCCGGTGCAGACGAGCACATCGGCGTGCCGCGGGCTGCCCTGCAGCTTCACCCCGAAGCGCTCCAGGTCGTAGCGCGGGGTGAGGGTGGCCAGGATCTCGATATCGCACCCGTTGCACGAGCCGCTGTTGTAGTGGATCAGCCACGGGGAGCTCACTCGAGCCCAGGTCTTGAGCCGTTCGATCACGTTGTGCCAGGTGGATGGAGTTTCCATAGGTTTATCCTAATATCAGGGCGATCAACGCCACCATCAGGCCGGCCAGATATATGCCAGAGATCTCGGTCAGCCCGCCGCTGCCGATCATCAGCACGCCCAGGTGCAGGATGGCGAAGAACAGGGCGATGACGAAGAATGGGCGGTAGCCCGGGGCGCCGGAGAGATCGGGCAGCAGTTCGCCGCCGGTGTACAGGCTGGACTTGACCTCCGAGGTCTTCTCCGGGCCGGCCAGGAATTTACCCGCCAGGGAGATAAGGGCGACCAGGCCCAGGTAGACCAGGAAGGCGACGGGTGGGGTGAGAAGCCAATCGATCATCGTCTAGGATCCTCCAAATGCGGCCAGCAAGGCGCTGCCCGCCGGGCCGGTGAGCCAGTTGGCCAGGCTGGGCCACATGCCCAGAACCACAACCCCCAGCGCCAGGCAGATGAGTGGGAAGCTCATCTGGGCCGGGATCGGGGCGCCGTTCAGAATCGCCGGGGAAGGCTGTTTGCGATACACGGCGTTGACCAGGGGGGCGTAGTAGGCCAGGGAGAGCACGCTGTTCAGGGCGGCGAAGATCACCATCGCCCCGATCCAGGTGTCCCCGGCGCTAAAACCGGCGACGAAAATCTGCCACTTAGACATAAAGCCGGCCAATGGGGGGAGCCCGCCCAACCCAAGCAGGGCCAGGCTGAGCGCCAGGGCGGCCAGCGGGTAGCGCTGCGCGGCGCCGTTCAGGTCGGAAATCAGCAGCGGGCCATGCGCGGCTCCGGGCTGTGCCGCTGTCCCGCTGTGCCGGGCGGCGGCATCGCTGACGGCGAACAGCAGCGCCCCCGCGGCGAGGAAGGCCAGGCCTTTCATCAGCCCGTGGTTGAGCAGGTGGAACAGCCCGCCCTGCGCCCCGGCCGCCTGGTGCGCCGCCATGGCCACCCCGATGCCGAAGACCATGTAGCCCACATGGCTCAGGCTGGAATAGGCCAGCAGGCGCTTGACTTGCTTCTGGCGCAGGGCCATCAGGTTGCCAACGAGCATATTGAGCGCCCCGAAGGCGATCAGCAGCGGGCCCCAGGTGGTGACCGGCACCCCGGCGCCGGCATCACCGCTGAGCGCCGAGAGCGAGCGCAGCATGGCCACCAGCCCGGCTTCGATCACCACTCCGGAGAGCATGGCGCTGATCCCCGACGGGGCCTGGGTATGGGCGTCGGGCAGCCAGGTGTGCATCGGCGCCAGGGCGGTTTTGACCCCGAAGCCGACCACGAACAGCGCCCCGGCCGCCAGCAAGGCCGGCCCGGGGGTCACCCGCCCGGCCAGCGTGACGAAATCGACGGCCCCGGTCTGCGCCAGGACGATGGCGATGCCAAAGAGCACCAGCACCGACCCGGCCGCACTCTGCACCACGTATTTGATCCCGGCTTCGAGCGAGGCCGGCTGTTCGCGGTGGAACACCACCAGCAGATAAGAGGAGACCGCCATCGCCTCGAACCACACCCACAGGTTGAACAGGTCGCCGGCGCAGCCCAGGGCGATCATGACCCCGATCATGGCCAGGAGCATGGCGTAATATTTTTCTTCCCCGGTCTCACCCGCCAGGTACGGGCCGGAGAAGAGAGTCACCAGCGTCCCCAGGCCAAGGGCGACGGCGGCCAGCAGCAGGCTCAGCCCATCGAGGCGCAGGGAGATGGAGCCCAGAGTGTATGTGAGCTGCCCCTCCGCCGGCAGCTGCTGGACGGCCGAAGCGAACGGGATCCAGGCGGCCAGCAGGACACACAGGGCCACCCAGCGCGGGAAGGGGTTCGATTCACCGGCCCCGGGTTCGCCCTGCACGGGGAGTGAGAGCCGCCCCAGCAGGTAGACGACCGGCGACGCGAGCAGCGGTAGAGCAATTAACCAGATGAACGAGATCTGCATATGATCTCCTTATCAATCACAAGCCCCAGGCCAGCCAGACCAGCACGAGCACCAGCCCGCCGGCGATCCCGACCATATTCCAATTGAGCTGCCCGGTTTGCAGGGTTTGCAGCGCCCGGGCGATGCCCTGTGTTCCGGCGGAAATCTGCCGGTTGAGCCATTCGAAGCCAAAGCTCGCGGCCGTGGCCCGCTCGAAGAATGGGCCGAGCGCTCCCAACCAGGCCAGGCGCTGCCGCTGCCAGAAGGCGAGCAGCCCCAGGGCGACCACCCCCAGGGCGACCAGGGTAGCAGGCGCAGCGATCACTTCGAGAACAATGCCCCAGGTGCTCTCGACGTGCAGATGGTGGTGCGGCAGGGTTCCCCCGAGCAGCCCGGCGAACGGGCCGGCCAGCAGCCAGGTAGTCAGCGCGCCCAGGGCCAGCGGGCCGAGAGCCGTTTTCATCGCCGGACCGGCATCGTGTACGTGCTTGCCCAGCCTTTTTTCTCCGGCGAAGACCAGCCAGACCATGCGGAAGGAGTAGAAGGCGGTCAGCCCGGCGCCGAGCAGCATCAGCCCGTAGGCCCAGGACGGACCGCCGGCCAACCCGGCCTCCAGCACCAGTTCTTTGCTCCAGAAACCGTTCAATACCGGGAGCCCGGCCAGGGCTAAAGCGCCGACGATGAACACATTGCGCACGAAGGGCATTTCTTTGCCCAGCCCACCCATCTGGCGCATGTCGCGGGTCCCGGCGGCGTGGATCACCGCCCCGGCGCCCAGGAAGAGCAGCGCCTTGAACACGGCGTGGCTGAACAGGTGGAACTGGCTGGCGAAGATGCCGCCCACCCCCACGGCGTACACCATGTAACCCAGTTGGCTGACGGTGGAGTAAGCCAGCACCCGCTTCAGGTCTGTAGCCACCAGGGCCATGAGGGCCGCCAGCAGGGCCGAAACGACGCCGGTGACGATCACCGCCGTGCGCCACCCGGGGACGGCCTCGAAAGCCGGGAAGAAGCGGGCCAGCAGGTACACCCCGGCGTTCACCATGGTGGCGGCATGGATCAGGGCGCTGACCGGGGTGGGCGCTTCCATGGCGTCGGGCAGCCAGGTGTGGAAGGGGGTCTGCGCCGATTTGGCCGCCGCGGCGATCAGGAAGCCGAAGCCTATCAGGCTGAGCACCCCCGCCGGCAGGGCCGGGGCCTGTTCCAGGAACACGGCGATGTCGAAGCTGCCGGTGTTGGCGTAGGCCATGAGCGCCCCGGCCAGCAAGCCTACGCCGCCCACCTGGGTGATGATCAGGGCCTTGATACCGCCCGCCACCGCCCTGGGGTCATCATTGTAGAACGAGATCAGCGCGTAGGAGCACAGGGCGGTCATCTCCCAGAAGACGAACAAGAACAGCAGGCTGCCGGTGAGCGCCAGGCCGGCCATCGAGCCGATGAACAGCAGCACCAGGGCGTAATAGCGCCCCAACTGGGCCTCGCCGTGCATATAATCGATGGAGAAAATCACCGCCAGGGAGCCGATCACAGTGGCGATCACGGTGAGGAAGACGCCCAACCCATCCGGGACGAAGGTGAGATCACCGAAGAATGGGCCGACAGGCAGGCGCACCGCCTCAGCCGCGGAGGCAAAGGGCAGCAAGCCCAGGGCGGCCAACCCGGCGAGGATGGAGAAGGCAGCCGCCAGGCCGTGCTGCCAGCGCGGCCGCCGGTCGCCGGTCAGCCACACGCACAGCGCCCCGATCCAGGGCAGGCCGATACTAGCCAGGATGAGGAGAACTGCCATAGTTACCCCTTTAGTGTTGCGATCTCTTTCAGGTCGGTTGTGCCGCAGCGGCGCTGAATCTGCACCGCCAGCGCCAGGCCGATGACCGCCACGACGGTATCGGCGACGATCACGGTCGCGGCCAGGCTCTGCCCCAACTGGAGCTGCCCGCCGGCTTTTCCGGCCAGGACCAGGGCCAGGACGGCCGATTTCACCAGGATTTGCAGCACGGCGACCATCTTGATCAGGTTGCGGGTAGCCAACAGCCCGTACAGGCCGATCCCGCACAGGCCCAAGGCGCCGAGCAGGGTTACATTCAGTGGGGTGAGGGCAAGGTCAATCATGCGCACATACCTCCAGAACACGCATCAGGCCGGCTGGTCGGCGGGCCGTTTCCCGGTCTCCGGGCCGCTCCCCGGGTCCGGCGCCGGGCCGGTGGTGAGTTCGCCGGGGAGGGGGGCCGGTTCGGGCCCGGCCGGGGTGGGTTCTCGCACGGGGACCGGCAGGCGGCTCTCGGCCAGTAGGCCCAGCAGCCCCATCACGCCGGAGAAGATCAACACGATCTGAGCCAGCACGTCCAGCCCGCGCTGCTCCCACAATACGGCTGTGAAGGTTTGCGCCGGGGCTGCGGCTTCCCGCGCGTTCACCGGCAAGAGGAAGAAACCCAGCAGCACAGCCGGCAGCAGCACCAGGGCCCACACCAGCGGGCGGGGGATGATCGCCGGCAGGTCCTCTGTGCTCTCGCCGACGATGCTAAAGGCGAAGACGAACAGCACAGTCACCAGGCCCGCTCCGACGCTCAATTCCATCACCGCCACCTCGGCCGCGCCCAGCCGGTAGAGCAAGATGGCGACGATGGCGCTGGTACAGGCCAGCCACAGGGTGGCGAGCATCAGCCGCCTGGCTCGCATCACCTCGAATGCGCAGACAAAAGCCGCGATAACGATGAGCAAATCGAGCATCCGGTACTCCTTTGAGGTCCGCTGGTTGTATCAAAAGTCCCGTTTAAATGTGAGCGCAATGTTAATGTATACGATAACGTGAGGAAAAGATATGTGATGTTTGTCACAAGAATCAAAGGAATAAAATACTCAAAGGAGGAAAGCGAAAAGGGAAAGGCGAAAGGCGAAAACGAGGATTTCGGATCTCGAATCGTAGCGCAAGATGCCAATCTTGCGGCTCTCGACCGGAACAGACCAAAGGGGTAAGGGCGACCAAAGTACGGTCGCATGGCATCATACCCCGCGTCCGCACCGGATGGCCCGCGAAGGATCCCGTTTCCCGGGTTGTGAGGGTGTGCCGGATAAAGTGGGGGCACGGCGTGAGGGTTTCCGGTTTCGAGTGGTTTACGGGCCCGCCGTGCCCCTACGCTTCGGTGGTGGGCCCCATCGGAACACGGCGGGGGTTACGGTTTCGCGTGATCGCCATCCGTTGTCAGCCATCCGTTGTCCAATCCGTTCAATCCGTTCCCCGAATCCGGTTTCAGCAATCCGTTCTCAACCCCGCGCCACTTGCCGTTCCCTTGCCCGGTGGCGGCGGGGGAAAGCCGTCCACGAATGGCATAAGAGAGCGCATACTCGGCAGAATGGCGTTCTCAGTCAAGGGCGCGTGCTCTAAAAGGAACGATCTCGGCCACGAATACACGAAGATGGGGTGCCCGGTTGTCCCGCGCCGCTTGTCCGGCAGGGAGCATGCCCGCCACCATGTCATCCGGAGTGGCGAGCTCCGCGTTCAAGATGTCAGTAAATTCTGGTTGCTATTTTTGAGAACCTTGGGTAAGATTAACCACATCATTTTATAAGAATTGCAAACTGGTATTAGTCGATATTGGCCGCTACTCTGCGGATCGTCTGGTAGTGGTTGAGGAGGCCCAATGCACTCGATCTTCGAACTCTGTACGCCTCGCGATGAAGTCTTGAAGGGGGAACTACGAGAAGATATTTTTGCCGCCAGGCTGAAAGATGTTATTGAAGGTGTCGCCGATCCGGTGTATGGGGATGGGCGCACGTTTTTCGAAAATACATACCCCACCGCCGGTTTGAAAAGCTTACTCAAAGATGCGCTGGCACGGCTGGTCGGGAGCGCGACGGGGAAGAATGCGGTGATCCGGCTGGAAACATCTTTCGGCGGCGGGAAAACGCATAACCTGATTGCCCTCTACCATGCCGCGTGCGGACAAGCGCCTCCCGAACTGGTTGAACCCTTGCTGGATGGGGCTGCCAGGCTGCCAACACCCGGTGAGATCCAGGTCGCCGGGGTTGTGGGCTCAGACCTTGATCCCGAGCTCGGCCTGGAGCACCGCGATGGGACGGTGACCTACACTCTCTGGGGCGAACTGGCCTACCAACTGGGCGGCGCCGCCGGGTACGAAAAGATAAAATCGAGCGATCTGAAAAAGGTGGCCCCAGGGACCGGTTTGCTGGAGCAGATTGTGGGAGACCGGCCGGCGCTGATCATGCTGGATGAGATCGCCCGCCATCTGCGGGCAGCCAAAGCGGTGACGACGGAAACCCGGGCCTCGAACCTGGCCGAGCAGACCGTGGCGTTCCTGATGTCGCTGCTGGAATTCGCCGCCAGCAAGGAACACTGCGTGGTGGTACTGACCCTGGCCAGCGATGCAGATGCGTTCAGCAGTGAGACGGCCTTCCTGCGCCAGAGCCTGGCCGAGGCGCTGCAGATCTCGGCCCGCTCGGAACGAGTGCTGACCCCTACGGTGGAGACGGAGATCCCGGCCATCGTCACTCACCGGTTGTTCAGGCATATTGACCGTGAACAAGCAAAAGCAGTGTTTGCGGCCTATAGCGGTTATTACACGCAGTTGTTCGAGAAGAACGCCGATCTACCACAGCGCTGCACCCGAGCGGAATACCTGAAAGAGTTTACCGCGGCTTACCCTTTCCACCCGGAGCTGCTGACCACCCTCAACCATAAGACCGCCACGATCATGAACTTCAACCAGACCCGCGGGGCGCTGCGCCTGCTGGCCTGGACGGTGCGCGCCCTATGGCAGCGGAAACCCGAAGGGACCTGGCTGATCCACCTGCATCACATCGACCTGAGCCAGCCCCAGATCGCCGAGGACCTGACCAGCCGGCTCGACCGGCCCAAGTTCAAGCAGGTGATCGAGGCGGATATTACCAGCGTCTTACCGGGGACCATCGCCCACGCTCAGGAGGTCGACCAGGCGCTGGTTGCGGCGGACCGGCCGCGGTATGCGGATCGCCTAGCGACGACCATCTTCATCCATTCGCTCACCCAGGGGATCGCCAGCGGGGTGGACCCTTCGGACCTGCTGCTGGCGGTGCTCACCCCGGACGCAGCGGGCGGCGGGGATGATCCCGGGGTAGTGCAGCGCTCCCTGGAGAACCTGTATAAAAAAGCCTGGTTCCTGGAGTACGACGGGCACCGCTACCGCTTCAAGACCGAGCCCAGCCTGAACAAGATTATAGAAGATGAGACAGCCCACGTGGGGCCTTCGAAAGGGAAGGCAGAGGTAGAGCGGCGCATCCGGCAGATTTGGAAGAAAGGCTACTTCCAGCCGGTGATCTTCGCCAACGGGGCCGAGGATGTAGATGACGACGCCGGGCTGCCAAAGCTCGCCATCCTACACTTCGACGCCGTCCGCATCCAGGCGGGCGAGACCCGCCCGCCTGACCTCGTGCGGCGCATCTTCACCTACAGCGGGGTCGCCGCCTCGTTCCGCAAGTATCAGAACAACGTGCTCTTCCTTGCGGCGGACGACGACCAGGTGGATAACATGGTGCTGGTGGCGCGCCGTTACCTGGCAATCGGGCGGATCGTGGGTGACGCCGACCGCATGGCGGAGTTCACCAAAGAGCAGCGAGATGAGCTGAAGAAGGCTCACGAGGCAGCCGAGCTAGAAGTGCGCGTGGCCATCACCAAAACATACAAATACCTGTTCTACCCCACGCAAGACGCGCCCAAGGAGGATGACTTCTTGCACCGCGAGACCCTGCCCCCGCAGGACCAGGGCGATGTAGACCGGGACCAGACGACCGTCCTGCTGCGCGTGCTCCGCCAACTCCAAAAAGTGCTGACGGCCGACGATGAACCGCTGTCGGCAAGGTTCGTGAAGTCCAAAGCCTGGGATGCCAATCAGGTGAGCCTGTCGACCGAGGACCTGCATAAGGCCTTCGCCCGCAAGGTGGGGCTGCGAATTTTGATGGATGTGGGCCAGTTACGGAAGACGATCCAGAATGGGGTCAAGACCGGGGTCTGGCTGTATTACGATGCGAAGGAAGATTTTGCCTACGATAAAGAATCGCCGCCGGCCGCCTGGGAGATCTCCGACCAGGCTCACCTCTACCTGCCGGAGGAAGCCGGACGGCTTGGGCTGAGGATCAAGGGTAAGTGGGCGCCCCCGCCGCCCAAAGGCGGTGGAGAGGATGAACCCCAGCCGCCGGGCGAAACCTGCCCGGTGTGCGGCCGGCCGGTGGACGCTTGCGTCTGCGGGATCGAAGGCCCGGGCCGCAAGCCGGCGAAGCTGTTTGGCCAGGGGACGGTCAATCAGGCTTTCCAGCAGATCCTGGACGCCTGCCAGGAGCATGATATCCCCGCCTTGAGCAAGGTATTCATCCGCATCGAAGGGACCGGCCGGCAGGCTGCCGCCGATATGCGCTCGCTCGGCCTGGCTATCCCCCAGTTCGGAAAGGCGAAATACGCCATCCAGCAGAATATGACCGCCAGTTTTGGCCGGCAGGATGAAACCATCGCCGTTAAATTCAATGGCGGTTGGGAGCGATACAAACGGTTGAAGCAGATCACCGACGCTTTCGGTCTGGAAGCGGAGGAAGTCAGGATCGAGCTGAGGGTGATGGCCGAGTTCGAGCACGGGTTGCCGGTGGACGGCGAGGATTTCATCAATATGCGGGATATCCTGGCGACGCTGGAAGTGGGCAAGGTCCAGATCGAAGCCATCCCGGCGGCGGAGGAGGTGGCCTCTTGAAAGCCATCAGCCTGCGCCAGCCCTGGGCCTCCCTGGTCGTCCAGGGAAAAAAGACGTTGGAACTGCGCAACTGGACGGTTGGCTACCGCGGGCCGCTGGCGATCCATGCCTCGCAGACGGTGAACGAGGCCGCCTGCCGCGCCCTGGGGATCCACCCGGGGCAGGTGACCGCCGGCGCGGTGATCGGGGTGGTGGAGCTGGTGGACATCAAGCCGCTGGACGATGCGTCCTTCCACCGCCGGACGGGGGAGCACCTGGCGGAGGGGTTCTTCTCCCCACCGGTGGGCGATTCGAAGTTGTATGGCTGGGAACTGCGGGAGGCGCGCGAGCTGCCCCGTCCGGCCCCGTTCCACGGGCGCATGGGGCTTTTCACGGTCCCCGATGAGCTCCTCGGCCTGGACGAGGCGAGCGAAGGGGCTTCAGCGGAACCGGCCTGGCAGACCGTCGATTGGGACGCGCGCCAGCCCTTCGAACTGCGGGTCATCCCGGAAGGGCAAAGACCGGGCGGCTCGAACCAGGCCATCCCCTACCGCCTGGCTGTGTACCAGCGGATCGTGGAACCGCCGCCCGCGCAAGGCCGGCTGACGAACGCCGCCCCGATCGAGATGCGCCTGGCGGCCGAACTGGGCGGCAGCCTGCTGAAAGCGGTGGCCGACCAGGTCCTGGAAGCGCTGCGCCAGAACGGCTATTCCGCCACCGACCTGAGTCCCGGCCGCCGGGAGCCTTTCCTGCTCAGCGAGGAGAGCGGCGTGCGCCTGGGGCTGCTGTTCCTGGCCGTGCGGCCGATCTCCAAGATGGAGCGGGTGGAGGCGATCTCCCAGGGCATCCGGGCGATGACCTCGGAAGAACTGTACTACTGGTTCAGCAAGTGCGCCGGCTCGCCCTCCGCCGAACGGGCGCAGAAGGCGCTGCGGATATTGTTGAGCGACGAATGACCACTCTTCGTCTATACATTTTTCGTGATTATCCATATAATTTAGTTTAACTAGCGTAGCAGGAGTTCAAGATGTCGCTCAATTTTCCTAGCGTGGAGGAAATTCGGTTGCGGAGGCCTCCCCTGTCTGAGGTGATCTGCCAGGTGAAATTTGCCCCGATCCTTAGCATTGCCAAGGAGCTTCCAACCGATTTTCAAGAAGCCGTGCGAACTCGTTTTCCGGGTTTTATAGCAGAACAGGGTGTAGTATTTCAACTCCCTGCCAGCGGCGGAGTGGACCGGCCAATCGTGGATGCAGCCCCAAGGATCTACCGGTTCACCACCGCAGACGGGATGGCTTTCCTATCCCTGGCAACCGACTCACTTGCCCTTTCTACCCAGAAATATAGCCATTGGAAAGATTTTCTCGAGGATTTTTCAATTGCTGAAACCGCTCTGCGCAAGATCTATCATCCGGCTTATGCCACGCGCATCGGTTTACGCTTTATCAATCGCTTTACCCGCCAGAATACGGGATTGAACACTTCTAAAGAAATCCTGGAATTATTTCGGGATGAATTGACCTGTGTGCTGCATACTGAAGCCTGGCAGGAACCGAAGGAAATGCTCTCACAAATGGTATTGGTTGATAACCATGCTCATTTGACCCTGAGAATCGGTTATGGGAAAGAACAGGCTGAGCCGTTCTTCTTGCTAGACCTTGATTATTTTGAAGAGAAACAGCTTCCTTTCGATGGCTTAATGGGTCGTATCGACAATTACCATGCCAGGATTTACGCCGCTTTCCGCTGGTGTATGAAAGAAGGGAGCCTGGTGAGGTTCGATCCACAAAGAGGAGGGTAATATGGAAGCGACCCCCGTACTATCCAGGAGAATAGCAGATCGTTCGTGGGGTATGCTCTTTGAGCAATACCCATTCAACCAGGGAACGATCACTTCAGGTTCAGTAACTTACGACGAGAACCCGTTGATCGGGAAGCGGGACCCAATACCGGAGTGGATTCACTTTGTCCAACCTCAGGAGTACGAACCTGTTCTCATCATATCCTCAACCGGTGGTCTCTCAGCCTTTTCCGCGCTCACTGTAATCCCAACTTCTACGACTGATAGGGATTATGAAATGGAACAGTTGAGAGAAGCTGTGAAGCGAGGAGATGAAAAGGCTTTCACGGCTATAGCGAATGGGATCGATTGGAGCTTGCGCAGCCCGGAGGAACTGCGGCTGGGCATCCGGTATGCGCTACGCGTGGGCGCACACCTGAAGGCGAGACAGTTGGCGGAAGACGGAGGTGAGTGGTATCCAGATCATCCCGATTTACAACGAGCAGCGCATATCCTGGCTCCACCAAAACCTATTAGCTCAGCGCCAGCCGGCCCTGCCGGCCAAAGCGCGCAGGCGAACATCCGGTGGCTCAAACAGCACGGCGACCAATATCGTGGGCAGTGGGTAGCGCTACGAAACGGGACCTTATTGGCCACGGGTGCCTCCTCAAAAGAGCTGCTATCAAAGTTGGAAAACCCCAAGGATGAAACCATTCTGATCACGATGGTGTATTAATGCTTCATTTTTCCAATGGGGAGGTTTTCGCCTCGGGCGTAATGGAGTACGAATATCGCCCGATTCCACCTGATAATGTAAATAACCGGATCCTGCTCCAGATCCATGTAGAGAAAGTTCCCGCCCTGGTTGCGGTTGACACGGGAGCTCCATATCTGATTCTGGCACCTGATTTGGCAAATCGCCTCTCTATTGACCGCAATTACTATCCGGATGATACGGCTGTGTATATCCGTGGCGTAAAATTCCAAGGAAGCCTGCACCGTATACGTGTGTGCTTGCCTGCAGCGGAGGGGGTAGAGCACACCTTTGATGCTACAGCTTTTATCCCATATCCTGATGAAGAGGAGAAGTGGGGCGATTTGCCTAGTTTTTTAGGAATTGAGTATTGTCTAGAGCGGATCCGCTTCGCTCTCGATCCCGTAGATAACAAATTCTATTTTGGACAGATCCCTAATAGTAATTCAGAAGGGTAATTTTCTATAGCTCGCAGAAATAGATGCAAACGGTCATTCTGTGGGGCGGGCGGAAGAGATTCTGGCCAGTCACTTTATCGACCGGCAGGCAATGGCGGCGATGTGCGAGAATAAATTTGAGGGATTCATGAAACTGCGAGAAGCAGCGCTGATCGGTGAGATCCACCGTAGAATCAGCGGCTAAGGTTTTCTGATACACAAGGATATACTCGATGTTGATCGGCTTCCTGGATGACGCACGGACCGTCGTAAATGGGGGAGATACAGAAGCGGATATTTTCACCTTCGGCGGTTTTTTTATCAGGCAAGATTGGTTGGGTGATTTTCAGCGGCGGATCGCAGAAGTAAAACAAACGTACGATCTCCCCGGGTGCGCGCCGGTCAAGTGGAACATGCGTAATACGGGCCTACAAAAGTTTTACAGGTCGGAGAACTTCCTTTCTCCCGCCCTGGCTGATAATTTGCTGGATATATCCGGTCCTTTGCGGCGGGACTTGCTGTGGCTCCTGTACCATTTCGATGCGAAAGTGCTGGTCTGCGGGCGATATGACGTCGCTGGCAGTCTGGCGGCCCACAGCGATATCTACGCCTGGGCTTTTGAAAACCTGCTCCTCCAGGCGGGCCAGATGGCTCGTGGGATATATGAACAGCGTGGAGAAGTCGCCGGCGCGACTCTGGTCATCGACCGGCCGCAAGGGGGAGTCGATAAACGCCTTCTCAAGCTATACTACGACGGTTATCACCTGGGTGCGGGGCTGGAAAGCGGGCAGAAGTATCATTACGGACCTCTAAAGTGGTACGATTTTGCCGAGAGCTTTTTATACGGCTCGACCCTCCACTCCGGCCCGCTGCAACTGGCCAACCTGGTGGCCGGATGCTGCCGCGATTTCCTGGCATGGGCGATTACAGGAACGAATATACATAAAATACAAATCCTTTTTGACATCTTGGTCCCTTTGTTCTACCTGGACCCACAAGGCCGGTTGAATAACAGCGGATTTAAAGTCGCCAGGGCCAATAACCTGGATATCGAAGCGAAGGTGGATGAGTATCTAAACCTGATGGGATCAACCCGAGCGGATGAACTTCCATTTGATTATTGATTCTGAGGAACCACCGGATGTCACACCCCCCGTCCTGATCGAATCCTGGCCGCCGATCGAAGCGAATGGCGCAGAAAGCTAACGCGAGGGTGGGGCAAGCAGAGCCCTGCCGCCGATCGGGCGAAGAAGGCATCGCGGATTCTGCCAGGAGATTAGTAAATGGTTCAAACGGACTTCCGTTGTTTCGAGGACTA
>CAYMLG010000097.1:0-16724 GCA_964391195.1 uncultured Anaerolineaceae bacterium
TGGTATCTTACCCACGCGCCCGTGGTGTGCCGGCAAGGGCACGGCGTGAGGGTTTACGGTATCGGGTGATTTACGGGTCCGCCGTGCCCCTACATGCGCGGGGGGCGGCGGGATGTAGGGCATGTTGCCGAACTTGCCCGTGCTGGTGGCGGCAGGGGCGCCCAAAATATGGTCGCATGGTATCTTAACCACGCGCCCGTGGTGTGCCGGCAGGGGCACGGCGGGAGGGTTTCCGGTATCGGAGGATTTACGGGGCCGCCGTGCCCCTACATGCGCGGGAGGCGGCGGGATGTAGGACATGTTGCCGAACTTGCCCGTACCGGTGGCGGGGAGGCGCAGGGGCGCCCAAAATATGGTCGCTTGGCATCTTCCCCCGCTCTCTGTGTTCTCTGTGATCTCTGCGGTGAAGGCCATCCTGGGGAACCCAAACCTTCGGACACGGGCTGATGGTGGTGCGGGTGGGCATGAACCCTTTTCCAATCCCAGCAATTCGAATTTCGAGATCCGAAATCGATATCTCCGTGGTTGAGCCCTACCTTCCCGGCGTCCCGGGCTTACGCCAGGAAATTGAACCGGGTGCCGATATTCTGTTGGCGCGCTCTTCTCACCACTTCGCTTCCCACCGCCACATCCTCGCTCCCCAGTCCGACCAACTCGGCGATAATAATCTCTTCATCGGTCTCCCTCCCCGGCTGCAGCCCGGCGACGATATCGCCCATCTCGCCAAAGATATCTTCTTGCTTAAATTGGCCGCTTTCAAATAAGTGCGCCAGTTCCCCCCGGTGTTCCGCCTGCTCGCGATGGTCGACCACCACTTTATCGGCCGACAGGGTGAGCGCGTCCTCCAGCTCCTGGTAAGAGCCCATCTTGGCGATGAAGGCCCCGGCTTTCACCCATTCCCGCTTCACCAACGGTTCATTCGCCGTGGTTGCCACGACGATAATGTCCGCCTCGTCCACCGCCTCGTGATTGTCGCCTGCGCTCAGGCCCTGCATCCCCAGCTCGGTGGCGTAATTCGCCAGGCGCTCGCTGGCCCGTGGGCGGATATCCGCCGCCCGGACCTCGCGAATCTCCATCAAGGCGCATAATGCCTGTAAGCTGGTCCACGCCTGGACCCCGCAGCCGATGAAGGCCGCAACTCGGGCGTCCCGGCGGGCCAGGTAGCGCGCCGCGACCGCCGCGCTGGCCCCGGTCCGCAGGTTGGTGATGTGGGTGGCGTCCATAACCGCCAGCGGTACTCCGGTATGCGGGTCGTGCAGCAGCAGCATCCCCATCACGTAAGGGAGGTGGTGCTCGGCCGGGTTGTGGATAAACCCACCCGCAAACTTGACCCCGAACGCATTCGCCGATTCCACGTAAGCCGGCATGGCATTCATCCAGTTCGGAACGCCCAAGACGGACATATCCAGCGTGATCTTCGCCGGCATGACCACCCGCTTCTGTCCATGGGCGCGGAAGGTCTGCTCCACAATCTCGGCCACGCTGCGGATATCGATGCACTGTTCGATATCCGATTTTGAAAGTAGGATCGTTTCGGTCATCATTCGATTTCTCCCCGTTGAAAGCCGCGCCTCGTTTCGATTTCCCCTCAACCAGGGCGAGCGATGAAAACATCCCCCGCACAGAGCGCCTGGCTCACTCCACCAGCATGGAGAGCGGCACGGGCTCGAGCGGCGGGCGGACACTGGGCAGTTCGTCCGGGCCGATGTGTCGCCCGGTCATGCGCGTGAATTCATGCCGCAGCGTTGTCTCGCAGAAATGACCCTGGCATAGGCCCATGCCGATCCGGGTCTGGTTCTTGATATCCCGCAGGGACCTGCTCCCTGAGCGAATGGCCTGCTGCAGCTCAGCCCGTGAGACGCCTTCGCAGCGGCAGATGGTGGCCTCCGGTCCGGCGATCTCCCACAGCCGGCTCGCCCTCACGTAGGCGCTCTCGATCGCGGTATACTGCTCTACGGTCTTCTGCCGCTGTTCTTCGAGTTCCGTCAGGGTTTGGTATAGGGCCTCTTCCTTCGCCGCCCCCAGTTCGATGGCGGCCTGGAGCCCGGCGATCTGGCCCTCGACCAGCGCTTTGGCCGCGCCGCCAATCCCGGCGGCCTCACCGGCCACAAGCAGCCACCCCAGGCTGGTCCGCATCCTGTGGTCGTGCTCGGGCCGGTAGCTTTCGGTGAGGGGATCGTAGACCAGCTTACAGCCGGCCAGCCGGCAGATCCGGTTATCCGGTTCCAGTCCGTTGCTGATGCAAATCGCATCCACCTGCCAGGTCCGCCTCTGGCCCAGGACCGGCTCCCCGGATGCGTCCAAAGGCGCAGTCACTGCGGCTTCGACCGCCTCTGCGCCTGAAGCTTCGATCAGCGCCTGCCCAAAGAGCAGGGGCACTTTCATCCGGCGCAGCGCCCTCAGGTAGTCCAACGCCTGGCGGTATTTGTTTCCGATATGGGTCAGCTTACCGAACCCATTTTTCAACAGATGGGGAAAGGGCGTGACCTCCACCATCGCAGCCACTTCGACCCCGGAGGCGGCAAGTTGGGCTGCACACTTCAAAAGGAGTGGGCCTCTCCCGGCCGCCAGGACTCGCTGCCCGGGTAACACGTCTGCGGCGAGCAGCCGCTGCGCCGCTCCGGTGGTCATCACCCCGGGGAGGGTCCAGCCCTTGAACGGCAGCGGGCGTTCGTGCGCACCGGTGGCCACCACCAGGGTCTCGAATTGGATCTGGATCGCCCCTTCCCTTCCGAAGACGATCAACTGGCGGTCTTTGGTGACCGTCCACAGGTGCGCCTCGCGCATCACCTGGACCTCGAGCCCTTCCAGCCTTGCCCGGTATCCTCTCACCGCTTCGATCTCGGGCTCGGAGAACCGTTCGTTCTTGTGGGCTGCGTGGACCGCCTGGGCGGCGTGGACCGCGGATATTTGCCCGCCGAGCCGGTCATAGCGTTCGACGAGCACACAGCGCACCCCCAGTTCGGCTGCTGATACGGCTGCTGCCAGGCCGGCCGGCCCACCGCCGATCACGGCCAGTTGAGTCTGGATGGTTTTCCCGGTTTCCTGGTCCATCACTCACCTGTTTCCACGCTCAGGCCTGGCTCGACGATCGTCAAACAGGCGCGCACAAATGGATGTCCGTTCACGGACACCAGGCAGTCGTAGCAAACCCCCATCCCGCAGAAGATGCCGCGTGGCTCGCCGTTGTGGGGCGCCCGGCGCAGTCCCCTGTGCCCGGCGGCCAGCAGCGCGGCCGCTAATGTTTCCCCTTGCCGGGCGCGGGCCGGCCTCCCGTTCACGGAGATCTCCACCCATTCGCCGCCATCCGCTGCAGAGTTCCTGCGCAGTCCGCGGTCTGTGGAAACTTCCCGGTCGGTATGGGTCGTCGGTGGCATGTGGAATCACCTTTCTTTATGGTTGGAGTGGCGGTCCGGGCGGTAGCAGTCGATGGGGATACTGGTGCTCCCGTCCACGATCAGCTCGCTGATCACTTTCCCATGCAGGATGGAGAGGGTAATCCCGCTGTGAGAGACGGCGATATACAGCCCGGGGATCTGCTCTACCGCGCCCAGGTAGGGGAGCTTATCCACCGGCATGGGCCGGATGCCCGAGAACTGTCTCAGGATGGGGATATCTTTCAGCACCGGAAACGTGAGGATGCCATCCCCGGCGATTTTCCTGGCCGCCTCGACGGTAGTGGAACGGTCGGCGCCGACTTCTTCGTGGGTTGTACCCATGAGGATATTCCCTTCGACGGTCTGGCGGATATTTACCGTCGGGTGATTTAGTAACTGCCGGGTACGGGCGGTGACCAGAATCTGGCCCCGCACCATTTTCAGCGGTAGATGGACTCCTAAAGGCTTCAACAAATCCGGTGAGCCGGTGCCCGCGGCGACCACCACAGATTGCGCTGAAATTTGCCCGTCTGCTACGGCCACACCCTGGATGCCCTCCTCCCCCTTGAGGATGCGTATCGCCGGGGAAAATTGCAGGAATTTCACCCCGTGTTTCTCGGCCAGGCGCTTGAGATTCGTCACCAGTTTCAAGGGGTTGATGTGCCCGTCATGCGGGCTGTAAAAACCCCCGGCAATGTCCGGCGAGACCTGCGGCTCCAGGTCCCGCACCTCGGCGGGCGTCAGCAAGATGGATTGGTACTTGCGGCTGTTCTGTTTGAGCTCCGTTTGGATTTCGACAGATCTCTGCAGGTCCGCTTCTGACAGGCAGATGACCACCCCTCCCGGCATGCGGAAGCCTACATCTTCGTCATAGTGCTCGGCAAACCTGGCGTGCAGTTGGACTCCGGCCATATTCAGTTCCATATAATGGGCGGGCAGCTTCTCCTGGACCCAGGTCAGGCCAAGGTTTGCCGTGCTGGCGCCGTTACCGATCGCCCCGGACTCGAGTACGGTGACCGCCGCCCCTTTCCGGGCTAACTGGTAGGCGATCGAGCATCCGATTGCCCCGGCCCCAATCACGATCACCTGTGTTTCATCCTTGATCTTCATCTTCACACTCGTATCGGGCCAACAGGCCGGTGGTTCTGCCAGGCGTGGAGGGGTATCGCCACCTGGATGCGGGCGAAAGGAACACCAGGCCATCGCGCGGGGCGCCTATCCGGCGCCCCGCCTCGTCAGGCTGTTTGCAGGTTAAGGCGTGTAGCTCTGGTAGGCCCCATCCTGGATGATCACCAGCGGGGCTTCGTCCGGTACCAGCATCTCGCCGTTCTCGTCGAAGGTCACCACGTAGTTCATGGCGCGGAAATCCTTCGTCTTTTCAAGGGCCTGGATCAAGGCCTCGCGGCCCTCTCCCTCCAGGTGGTTCATCGCATTGTTCAGGACCAGGAAAGCATCGTAGCCAATGGATCCATTCTCGGCCGGGTTCTCCCCGTATTTCTCGTTGAACTGCTCCACAAAGGTCTGGGTGGTTTCATCGGAACGGAAGGGGTCGAACATCGTCTGCACCACCACTCCTTCGCCCTGTTCACCGGAGATCTCCAGGAAGTCTGGGCCGTAAGCGCCCTGGACGACGATGGGTTGTTCCATCCCGGCCAGGCGCACTTGTTTTACGATCAGGGCCGCTTCCGTATACTCTCCGCCGAGGAAGATGGCGTCTGGATTCTGCGTCTGCCAGCGGGTAACGAGAGGTGAGAACTCGCGGTCCTGACCGGGCTGCCAGGCATCTTCGGCGACGATCTCCATACCCAGCTCTTTGGCTGTTTCCGCGTAGCTTTCGAAGATGCCCCGCCCATAATCATTGTTCGAGTAGGCTGCGGCGATGCGCTTGTACCCTTCCCCGTTCATGAACCTGGCGACGAAGTTCGCCCCGCCTCCGTCGTGTAGGAATGCCCGGAAGAAATTGTCCCAACCCTGTTGAGTCAGGTCCGGGTTGCTGGCCCCGCCGGAGATGACCGGGATCCGTGCTTCCTGCAGGATCGGTAAGATGGCGTAGGCATTCGAACTGTTCACCGGCCCAATGACCGCCAGGACGTCATCCATCGTCGTCACCTGCTGGGCGATGTTCGTGGCCTCCGTTGGGTCCCCGCGATCGTCGAAGGGCCCAACGATCTCATACGTGCAGCCTTGATAGGGGCCGCTCTGAATGCCCCCGGCAGCGTTGACCTGTTCGATCCCTAAGGATGCCCCCTGAACCATCTGGTTGCCCCAGAAGGCCGCGTCGCCGGTCAGCGGACCAATCATGGCGACTTTTACCGTACAAGCGCCGGCCTCGCCGCCGGCCTCGCCCAGCGCTTGCTCTTCATCTTGTCCCTCCGGCGGCGAAACCGGACCCGCGGACGTCGGTTCAGCCGGCGCCTGAGTGGCAGGCGCCTGGGCGCATGCGGATAGAATCAGGCTCAAGACGGCAAACCATACAAAGATTACTCGGTACCTCTGCATCTTATCCTCCTATGGCTTTGACTTACAGATCAAAAGGTAGGTCTACGGGAGGACCGGATGGAAAAAGCTTGCCTTCCTCCAGGCGATCTTCCCTTTCCGTCACCGTGCTGTCAACTCCAGGCCTGCCCGGGCTGGCTCAACCGGTCGAGCAGCGCTGCCATCAACTTGATTCCCTGGATGAAATCCCGGATGCGCAGGTTCTCATTCGGTTGGTGAATGCGCGAATTCGCGTACCCCACCCCCGTGGAGACACCCGGCACCCCAAAGCGCTGGGTGAAATGGCCCATGGGGCTCGCCCCTGGCATGATGGGGTAGAGAACCGCCGGGTTTTCGTACAGCTCATTGACCAGTTCGACCACTGTTTTGGCGATCCCTGCCGAGGGTTTCGTCCGCGAAGGCGGCATGGTCACCAGCACTTTACATTCGACATCCTCGAAACCACATGCGTCCAGGTGTGTCCGGATCTGTTTCACCACCTCCTGCGGGTCCTGGTTGGGGGTCAGATAGATTTCCAGCTTGGCTGCAGCCGAGTGGGGGAGGATCACCCCCATGCCATCGCCCTGGTAGCCGGCGCCGAAGCCGGAAATGTTGATGAATGGGTTCAGATACTGCCGTTCGAACGCCTCGCTGAATGAGCTGCCTCCCGCCATCTGCTGGATATGGTATTGGTCCTTGACTATGCGTTCATCGATCGGAAGCGCGTGCAGCAGCGCCAACTGATCGTCGTCGGGGGGGACGACCGCATCGTAAAACCCGCGGATGAGGATCTTCTCGTCTGCGCCTTTGATCGCGTTCAGGGCCCAGGCCAGCCGCCAGGCTGCGTTCGGCACCAGCCCGGCATGGGAGCCGTGGGTGTCCTCCGTGGAGGTCTTTACTTGTAACTCCACGTACACCAGGCCGTTGAAACCCAGGTACACCTCCAACCGTTCATTCGGGTCTTTGAAGCCGCCTTCCCACATCCAGCCGTTCGCCTCGCGCACCATGTCGCCGTGCTGGTCGAGGAACGCGCCCATATTCGGGCTGCCGATCTCCTCTTCCCCATCGTGGAAGAAGATAACGTTCACCGGGAGCCGGCCGCGCACTTTCTGGTAGGCGTCGATGGCGCAGATGCGGGCGATGACGTTGCCTTTGTTGTCGCACGCGCCGCGCGCGTAGAGAGCATTGCCGCGCACCACCGGATCGAAGGGCGGCGACTCCCAGGCCTCCAGAGGCTCGGGTGGGTGCGTGTCGAAGTGATTGTAGAAGCCCAGGGTCTTATCGCTCTCTCCTGGGATGCGCGTGATCACATAGCTCGTCTCCTCGAACGGGATGACCTGCGGCTGTGCTCCGATATCTTCCAGTATTCCCGCCAGGCGCTGCGCTCCCTCGGAGATCCCTTGCCGCCGGACGGCGACCGTCTGCTGTTTGCACAGATGGATCAGGCGCTCCAGATATTCGTCCGCATGCTGCTCGATATATGCAAAAACATCTTCCATACTGGTCTCCTTCCTTAAGCGTTAGCTCTCCCCAAGGTATAGCTTGCGAACCTGATCGTTCTCTAGCAGCTCTTTGCTGGGCCCCTCCAACACCACCTCGCCGGTCACCAGGACGTAGGCCCGGTCTGAGATCCTGAGCGCCTGGGCCGCGTTTTGCTCTACCAGCAGGACGGAAACGTTCTGATCGCGTAGTTCCTGCACGATCCTGAATATTTCCCGGGTGATGATCGGCGCCAGGCCCAAGGAAGGTTCATCGAGTAGCAAGAGCCGGGGCCGGGCCATCAGCGCACGTGAGATGGCTAGCATTTGCTGCTCCCCGCCGCTGAGCATTTTCGCCAGTTCGTTGCGCCGTTCGCCGAGGACCGGGAACATCCGCAGGTATTTGTCGGCGTCGTTTTGCACTTCTCGCCGGTCGGAACGGACGAAAGCCCCGATCATCAGGTTCTCGTAGGTGGTCGAAAGGGGGAACACACGCCGTCCTTCAGGGACGTGGGCCACCCCTTTCTGCACGATTTTGTCTGCCGCCAGGCGATGCAGGGCTTCCCCGTTCAGCAGAATCTCGCCTCGCTTCGGCCGGATCAGACCGGAGATGGCGCGCAGGAGGGTGGATTTCCCCGCTCCGTTTGCTCCCAGCACAGCCACGATCTCCCCCGGTTTGACCTTGATGCTCACGCCTGCCAGGGCTCGCACCTGATCGTAGTAGACGTCGATGCTGCGGACTTCCAGTTCTGCCACTGTTCTCTATCCTCCGGCTCAGGCCGTGCCCAGGTAGGCGCTTTGCACATCTGGGTTCATCTGGATCTCGCTCGGGCTGCCTTCGGCGACTTTTTGCCCGAAGTTGATCACGATGATGCGGTCGCAGATGTCCATCATCAGGCGCATGTTGTGCTCGACGACAAAAACCGTGATCCCCATCGCCCGGATCTTGCGCACGACCGCGGCGAGCGCTTCGACCTCGCTCGGGTTCAATCCGGCCGCGGGCTCATCCAGCAGCAGCACCTTCGGGTTGCTGGCGAGGGCGCGGGCGATCTCGAGCAGCTTTTGTTCTCCATAGGGAAGGTTGCGCGCCTGTTCTTTCGCCCGGTGCTGGATGCCGACGAACGACAGCCAGTACATCGCCTGTTCTTTTACTTCTTTCTCCCTGGCCCGGAATCCCCCGCTGCGGGCCATAGTCGGCAGCATGCTCATGGCCGCGTTCACGTGCGCGCCGATCATCACGTTGGTCAATACCGGCAGCCGCTTGAACAGGCGCACGTTCTGGAAGGTCCGCTGCAACCCCTGGCGGACGATCTGATGGGAGGGCAGGTTGTTGATCCGCCGATTTTCCAGCAGGATCTCCCCGCTCGTCGCCGGGTAGATCCCGGAAATTACGTTGAACAGGGTGGTTTTCCCCGAGCCGTTCGGGCCGATCAACCCCAGGATTTCACCTACGAAAAGCTCGAAATCGAGGGATTGCAGGGCTCGGACGCCGCCGAAATTCTTCGAGACCCGGGTGCCGCGGATCAGCAGTTTTTTCTCCTCCGGCGCCGTCCACCGCTTCACTTCGGGCGCTCGGGTCTCCAGGCTCAGGGAGTTCCCATTCGTCGAGTTGGCCGGCTTCGGCTTCTTGCGTAACCTGTCGAGCAGCCCTACCAGATCGAAGTTGCTGAGCAGCCCCTGCGGGCGATAGATCAACAGCAGAATAATGGTGATCCCGATGAAGGCCTTCCGGAACTGGGCGATGGATCGCAGCACTTCCAACGCCGTGACCAGGATCACCGAACCCAGGATCGACCCGGGGAAGGAGGCCATTCCGCCCAGGATCACCATCTCGACCACCAGGATCGAAGCGTCGGCGGAGAAGCTGGTCGGCCCCACAAAAGACAGGTAAGTGGCCATATAGCTCCCGGCGATGCCGGCCGGGATGGCCGAGATCATGAACGCCAGGATCTTATACCTGCCCGTGTTGATGCCCATCATGCTGGCTGCGGTCTCATCCTCCCGGATCGCCAGGAACGCCCGGCCGAAATGAGATTTGGTGACCAGGTAGCAGCCCAGGTAAACGACGATCGTCAGGAACAGCCCAAAATAATAGAACTGCGTGTTGCCCCGGATCACCAGGCCGAAGATATTGGGGCTTGGGATGCCCGGGATGCCCATCGGCCCCCGGGTGAAATCCACCCATCCGTTGGCGACGATGCGCACGATCTCCCCGAAGGCAAAGGTCACCAGGGCCAGGTAGTCGCCGCGGATGCGCAGGCTGGGGAACCCTAGCAGCAGGCTGGCCAGGACCGGCAGCAGGGCGCTGGCCACGAACGCGAGCGGGAAGCTGAGACCGTACCGGGTGGTCAGCAGCGCCGTGGTATACGCGCCGATGGCGAACATCGCCGCCTGCCCGAAGTGGAAGACCCCGGCAAAGCCCAGGACCACATTCAGCCCGAGCGCCAGCATGGCATAGGTCAGGATATTATTGGCGACGCGCAGGTAATACTCATTGTTGATGAACAGCGGGAACAGCAGCAGCAGGACGATCAAGACCGCCAGGAGAAATCCAACCAACAGCTCGCTTTTCTGCCGCATTTCCATGGTCCGGCTCCGGAGGCCTGCCATCGTTTTCATGATCAGACCCGCTCCTGTTCGGCGGCGCGACTGCCGAACAACCCCGATGGCTTGATGAGCAGCATGATGATGAGCACGGTGAAGCTGATGGCATCCCGGTATGCGGAGGAGATGTACCCGGAGGCCAGTACCTCGACCATCCCCAGGATGAACCCGCCCACCATCGCCCCGGTGAGGTTCCCAATCCCGCCGATCACGGCTGCGGTGAAGGCTTTCATCGTGCCTGTGAACCCCATCCAGGGGTAGACGGAGTTATAGATGCTTCCGAACAGGATCCCGCCGACCACGCCCAGCGCGCCTCCCAGGGCGTATACCACGAGGATGGTGCGGTCGACGGGGATGCCCATCAGCGATGAGGTGGGCACGTCCTGAGCCACGAACAGGATCGATTTTCCGATTTTGGTGTATTTGAGGAAGAGGTTGAACAGGGCAATGACGACCAGGGTGACGAAAAGCACTCCAAGGTACCCGGAGGTAATCCGCAGTCCGGCAAAATCGATGACGCTGGTGCCTAAGAGGGGCGGGAATGCGTGCGTCCTCGGCTGCCATAAGTACTCGGCGATATTTCTCAGGATCAGCGCCGCGCCCACCGCCGTGATCATGGAGATGGAACGGTCTTCATGCCGGAGCGGCTTGTAGGCCACCCGTTCCACGATCATCGCCGTGACCGCCCCGAGGACGATCCCGGCGGCAATCGCCGGAACGGGGGAGATGCCGTAATCGACGAGCAGGACCCCGATCAGCATGCTCCCCAGCATGTACACATCCCCATGTGCGAAGTTCATCAGGCGTAAGATGCTGTACACCATGCTGTACCCGATGGTGATGAGCGCATATACGCCGCCGAGGGCCAGGCCGTTCAGAATCTGCTGACCAAGCATAAATGACTCCTTCTCCCGGGTAGGAGAGCTTCCCGATTCGTCTTAAGCTGCAGGTTTTAAAGCGTATTATCCGGACGGCGCGGAGGGGTTCAAGATGAGATCGAGGGAATCCATCTTCCCTGTCTCGATGTATTCCAGCAAATCGATGATGTCTGCATAGACCAATGCGGCCGCTTTTTCAACATCGCGTGACTTGACTGCTTCGAAAATGCGCCAGTGTTCTTCGACTGCACTTCCGGATTGTTCGAGCGCCAGGGAATGGAGATGTTTGGCCATGGCGATGCGGATCCGTTGGTTCTGTTCGGCAATGTTGTCCAGGAGAGAGAGCAGGTAATCGTTACCGCATTTCTTGCACAGTTTTCGATGGAACTCAGCGTTGGTCTGGGAGAAACGGATCAGGTCGCCGGCTGTTAAGGCCTCATCAGCCGCGATGATGTTTTGCTCCATCTCGCTGAAATCCTGATCGTCGTACAGGGGTACGCACTTCCCTACGGCCCAGGGCTCTAGCTGGGCCCGGACCTCGTACATATTGCGGATATCGCTTAACGACAGCCCACGCACGGTGACGTGCCTGGCATAGGAGGTGGTTACCAGCCCATCGCTTTGCAGCCGGCGTAACGCTTCCCGGATGGGGGTCGGGCTGGTGCCCATGGCCTTCGAAAGTTCAGCCTCTACCAGTGCGGTGCCGGGGGGCATTTCCAATGAAAGGATGGCCTTTCTCAGGATCGTATAGGCCTGATCGGCAAGGGAGGTCGTCGGTCTATCGATTTGGGTACTTAGCCACTGAAAAGTCATCGTGCTGCTCCCCTTATCTACACTGGTAAATGGTGATGTGGAAGAACAGAAATCATATATGATATATGATATGTGATATATAATATACCCTTTTTGTCTTAAAATCAAGAGGGAAAATAAGGAAAGGGTGGGCGCACAACTTGTGAGGTTAAAACAGCGAAGCCGGGCGGTTTTGCCGCCCGGCTTCATTGGTTAATCCCTATTCATTCCACCGGGAACCAGGCCAGGGCGTGCCCCGGGTCCAGGTATACCCGCACCGGCGTCCCGGCGGAGATGCGGCTGGTATGGGCGTGGAAGGCCCGCACCTGCCCTCCGGAAGGCAGCCGCAGGCGGTACACGTTGAACGCCCCTTTGAACACCCGCTCGGCCACCCATCCCACCGGGCCATCCGCCTGGCTGCAGTCAAGATCGAACCCCAGGTCGTCCGGCCGCACCGCTATCTCCACCGGCGTCCCGGAGGGGAGGCCGGTGCGCTGCGGCACGAACCCGATTTCGGTTTCGATCCCATCCGCACATACCGTGCCCGGAAGGAAATCCGTCTCCCCCATGAATTCGGCCACGAACCGCGTCCGCGGGCGGTGGAACACCGTCTCGGGCGTGTCCACCTGCTCCAGCCGGCCCTGGTGCAGCACGGCCAGCCGGTCGCCCATGTACAGCGCTTCCTCCTGGTCGTGGGTGACGAAAAGCGCCGTCGTCCCGCTGCGCTTGAGGATCTCCCGCACTTCCTGGCGCATCTGGCTGCGGCGGTCGGCGTCCAGATTGCTGAAAGGCTCGTCCAGCAGGACCACCACCGGCCGCGGCGCAAGGGCCCGGGCCAGCGCCACCCGCTGGCGCTCGCCGCCGCTCAGTTCGTGCGGGTAGCGGCCCCCGTAGCCGGCCAGCCCGACCAGCTCCAGCATCTCCTGCACCCGCTGTTCCCGCCCGGCTCGCGATTGTTTCCCCAGCCCGAAGGCCACGTTCTCGCTCACCGTTAAGTGCGGGAACAGGGCGTAATCCTGGAACACCATCCCCACACTGCGCCTCTCGGGGGGGATGGACTCCCTGTCCGCCGCCGCCGTCTGCCCGCCCAGGCAGATGCGCCCCTGGTCGAGCGCCTCGAACCCGGCGATCAGCCGCAGCAGCGTCGTTTTTCCGCAGCCGCTCGGCCCCACCAGGGCCATCAGCTCTCCCTGGATCACCTGAAGGTGAATGTCTTCCAGCGCCTGCACCGCGCCGTAACGTTTCGAAACCTGCTCGCAGGTTACCGCGAATTCTGTCATTGTTGTTCTTTCCATAAGATGATCGCCATGGGCAGCGATGAGAGCCCGATGATCAGCAAGGCCGGCGCCGCCGCCTGGGCGAAGAACGCCTCCGAGACCGACGACCATACCGCCATCGCCAGCGTTTGGAACCCCAGCGGGCTGAGGATCAGCGTCGCCGGCAGTTCCTTCATCGTCGTCAGGAAGACTAACATGAACCCCGACGCCAGCCCGGGTCGGACCAGCGGCAGCGTCACCCTGGCGATGGCTTCGAAGGGGCCTTTGCCCAGGCTGCGCGCGGCCTCCTCCAGGGAGGGGTTCACCTGCAGCAGCGCCCCGCGCAGCGCTCCCACCGCCTGCGGCAGGAACAGCGCCAGGTAGGCCAGCAGCAGCAGCGGCAGCGTCTGGTACAGCGGGCGCAGGTAATTCGCCCCCAGGAAGACCAGGGCCAGGGCCACGGCGATACCCGGCAGCGCGTACCCGGTGTACGTCAGCCGCTCCGGCAGCTCCTTCCACCGCCCACGGCCGCGCACGCTCAAGAATGTGACCGGGATCGCCGCCGCTACCGCCAGCACGCCGGCCAGCCCCGAGCCCAGCAGCGAATCGCGCACCAGGCCCGGCAGAGTCTGCAGAGTCTCACCCGCTTGCAGACCGCGCAGCAGCCAGTACCCCAGCACCCCGGCCGGCAGCAGCAGAGAGCCGCACACCACCGCGCCCACCAGGCCCAGCGCCGGGTAGCGCCAGGCCCCCAGCCGGTGGGTGGCAGCCGGCCTTTTGCCTCCCGCCGCCGACCCGTAGTAGCGCTCTTTGCCCCTGGCTCTGGCCTCCAGCGCCAGGATCGCCAGCGTCAGCACCACCAGCGTCAGCGCCAGCACCGCCGCCGCCGAGCGGTCGAAGCTCGACCTGTACTGCACGTAGATGATCCGTGTGAACGTGTCGTACCGCAGCAGCGAGACCGCCCCGAAGTCCCGGAACACGTACAGAGTCACCAGCAGGCTCCCGGCGATCAGCGACGGGCGGAGCTGCGGGAAGATCACCCGCCAGAAGCTGGCCCACGGTTTCTTGCCCAGGCTGCGCGCCGCTTCCTCCAAAGCCGGGTCCAGCCCTTGCAGCGCCGCCCGCAGATTAAGGAAGATGTACGGGTAGCTCAACAGGGTCAGCACGATCAGCGCTCCGGGGAACCCGTACAGCGAGGGCAGCCGGTCGATCCCGAACCAGGTCTCCAACTGCTGGGCCAGCATGCCCCGTGGCCCGAAGAATGCCACGAACAGGTAAGCGCCCACATAGCTGGGCACGGCCACCGGCAGGGCAGCCAGCACCGCCCACACGCGCTTCCCCGGCAAATCGGTGCGCGTGGTCAGCCAGGCCAGCGGCAGGGAGATGGCCGCCGAAGCCACCGTGACTGCCAGCGCCAGCCCGATGGTCCGCAGCAGGGTCATCGCCGTGCTCGCCGTGAGCAGCCCGGCCCAGGCGCTTCCATCCGCTTCCAGCGCCCGCACCAGCAGGTAGATTACCGGCAGTATCACCACGACAGCCGCCAGCGCGCTCAACAGCCATAGGAGTGAGGCGCTTCTCCGGGTGGGTCGCAGATAGCGGCCCACCCGGGGTTCGGCAGCCCTCCCGGGCGCCAGGATCGGTTTCAGATTGGTCGTGTGTTCGGCCATGATTCGGGCCAGGGTTCCTTTAAGACTAGGGCAGGATGCCCAGGTCTTGTAGTACTGCCACTGTCCCCTGCATGTCGGCCAGATCGCTCACATCGATATCTGCCGCCTGCAGTTCTGCCAGCGGCGTCAGTTCACGGTGGGTGACCACGCCTTCAACCAGGGGGTATTCATACGTGCTGGTAGCGAAATACTGCTGGGCTACCGGCGACAGCATGAAGTCGATGAATTTCTTCGCCGCCTCGGGGTTGTTGGCGCTCTCCAGCACGCCGGCCCCGGCGACCATCACCAGCGAGCCTGGCCCGCTGTTGGCGAGGAAATAGTTGCGCGCCGGGAATGATTCCCCGTGCTCTTGCAAGAAACGGTACAGGTAGTAGTGGTTCACCAGCCCGAGGTCGATCTCCCCGGCCCCAACCGCTTCGACAATCGGCGCATTGCTTTCGAACACCACCGGTTGGTTGGCCTGCATGGCTTCCAGCCAGCGCCGGGTTTCTTCTTCACCCCAGATTTTGCGCATGGCGGTCACCATCGTCTGGAAGGAAGCGTTTGTCGGAGCCCAGCCAACCCGGCCCTGCCATTTTGGTTCTGTCAGTTCCCACAGGTCGTTGGGCAGTTCCTCCACCGGCACCCGTTCCGTGTTGTACACCAGCACCCGGGCTCGCCCGGAGATTCCTACCCATTTTCCATCCGCGTCCCTGAATCTGCTCTCCACCTGGCTCAGAATCTCCTCCGGCAGGGGGGCTAACAGGTCCTCAACCGCCCCCAATCCGCCCGGGTCCTGGGCGAAGAACAGATCCGCCGGGCTGTTTTGGCCTTCTTCCAACAGCGTTGCGGCCAGTTCCGGCGTGCTCCCCCAACGCACTTCGACCTCGATGCCCGAGGTTTCCTCGAACTGTTCGATAATCGGCCCGACCAGGTTTTCACTTCGCCCAGAGTAAACCACCAGGGGCTCGGCCTGGTTCGAGGCAGCCGCAGGCGCGCAGGCTGTGACCAGCAGGAGGATTGCCGGAAGCAGATAAGGCAGCAGCCTGTTGATCGGTTGGTAGTTAACCTTCATAAATGGTAGTGACTCCTTTGGTATGGTTTGGTTTTTCCGGCGGGCGCGTTTCGCCTCGCCCAATGATTTGAACGTAAGGTACCGTATCCGGTTCGGTGGGGTACAGCCCTATTGTGCCTGTTAGTATAATCAATAATAATAATATTTATCAAGATAATCATGTATAATCTAGGTATCAACCCAATTGATGGATTTTTTCACCTTAGTTGATAAAATATAGTTATATTGCGCCTCTGAATGGACCGAGGAAACCCAGGGCAAGGGAGAAAAGCAGAGCATAATGAAAGTGACCGCCGCCATGAGACGCTATGCAGCCGAGATCTACCGGCTGCAAGAAGATGCAAAATATGTCGGGCTCACCGAGCTGGCCGAGCACGTGAACGCCTCGCTCCAGGCGATTTCGCGCATGCTCGCCCGGCTGCGAGAGGGTGGGTTTGTGGAGCACGAACCCTACCGGGGTGTTCGCCTGACCGCTCAAGGCGAGCAGATCGCTCTCCCTTCCATCCGCCGCCACCGCCTGGTGGAGATGTATCTGGTGCGGAAGATGGGCTTCGGCTGGCATGAAGTCCACGATCTCTCCGACCAGTTCGAGTTGGGGATCAACGATCTGCTGGAGGACCGCATCGACGAGTTGGCCGGCCACCCCACCCGCTGCCCGCACGGCGAGCCCATCCCCACCAAAGACGGTGTGATGCCTGTGCTCAGCGACCGCAGCCTGGTTGAGATGGAGATGGGGAAGATGTACCGCCTGAGCCGGGTGCGCGTCCACGACCCCGAAAAGCTGGAGTACCTGGGCGATCTGGGCCTGTATCCCGGCGTGGAATTTGCAGTGCTGTCTATTGCCCCTTTCAATGGCCCTGTCCACATCCAGATGGACCGCCAGGACATCATCCTGAGCTACCACCTGGCCGCCGCCCTCTTCGTCGACCCGGCCTGACCGCGGACAACGGATTTTTATCACGGATTTCACGGATAACGACCGGCGATACGCCACTGGCGCGTGGGTAAGATACCATACGACCGTATTTTGGTCGCCCTTGGGCCTCCCGTCGCCGGCACGGGCAAGTTTGGCAACATGCCCTACGTCCCGCCGTGCCCCGGTAAACCCGCCCCGCGCATGTAGGGGCACGGCGGACCCGTAAA
>CAYMLG010000098.1:0-16655 GCA_964391195.1 uncultured Anaerolineaceae bacterium
AGGTTATTGCCTCTTCACTGGTTACTGAAACAACTACTCCCTCTCCCCTTGAGGGAGAGGGGCAGGGATGAGGGGTCAAGGAGCTTGTAATCGGACCCATCCCCCATGAAAGGGGCAGGTCCAGAAACCGGACGCGCGGGTGATGGATGCAATTTTCCCCTCTCCCCTTGTGGGAGAGGGGCAGGGGTGAGGGGTCCCGCCAAACCCGGCCTCCCCCGCTTTCAGGCGGATGCGATCTTTTCCCATTCCTCGTCCGGGACCAGGGTGATCACCCGGAATCCCTCGGCGTAATCCATCTCTTTCCCCTTGGCCCGCTCGGCCGCCCATTGGCGCACCATCGGCTCAGGGTCCCAGTCCTTCATCTGGCTCTTGTGCGCCCGCAGCGCCTCGATTTTCACTTCGATCGTCTCATCGATGCTGACATAGGTGTCCGCTTCCCCCCAGCTCGTCACGTACACCTTGCGCGGCTTGTGCGCCTTGAACCCCTCTTCGGCCAGCTCCTCGAACAGGTTTGGCTGCCCGGCGGCGGGGAAGGTTGCGTCCAGGGCCGCCGCGGCCGCCGCCCGGTGATCGGGGTGGTTGATATAATCCTGCCCGGCCCACACGATCGTCGGGTCGCCGGTCACCACCACTTCCGGCCGGAAGCGCCGGATCTCGCGCACCAGCTTCCTCCGCAGTTCGAGGGTCGCCTGCAGCAGCCCGTCCGGTTCCCGCAGGAAGATCACCTCTTCCGCCCCGGCGATGCGCGCCGCCTCGCACTGCTCCGCCTCGCGGATCTCGGCCGCCTTCTGGCGCGTCATCCCCGGCTCGTCGATCCCCACATCGCCGCTGGTGCACAACACGTAGGATACCCGCGCCCCGTGCCTGGCCCAACGCGCCAAGGTCCCTGCGCAGCTAAACTCGATATCATCCGGATGGGCGACGATCGCCATCGCCCGTTTTGGAACGTAAAAATTCCCCATAAAGGCCTCCATCGATCAGAATGAGTGTTAGGGGTTGGCGCGCTCGCCGCCAACCCCTATTCAATCATACGTTATACGATTCTTTCGCCCGCTTGGTTTGCTTGCCGCGCTCTTCGGTATCCAATATCCGCTTGCGGATGCGGAATGCCGCCGGGGTGACCTCCAGCAGTTCGTCCTCAGCCAGATACTCGATCGCCTCGTCCAGGCTCATCTCCCGCGGCGGTGTCAGGCGGATCTCCATATCGCCGCGCGCGGCGCGCATATTGGTCAGGTGCTTCTTCTTGCAGACGTTCACCGTCAGATCCCCGGGACGTTGGTGTTCGCCGATCACCATCCCCTCGTACACTTCATCCCCCGGCTTCAAAAACAGCATCCCCCGCTCTTCGGCGTTCTTCAACCCATAGGTGGTAGCCGCCCCCGGTTCCCAGGCAACCAGAGACCCGGTGGAGCGCGAGGCGATCGGCCCGGCCATCGGCAGGTACCCGTGGAAGAGGGTGTGCATCACGCCCATCCCCCGCGTCGCGGTGAGGAACTGGTAGCGGAACCCCAACAGGCCGCGCGTCGGCACCAGGTACTTGAGGTGTACGCTGCCGTCGCCCTCATCCTGCATGTCGAGCATCTGGCCCCGCCGGGCCCCCAGCATCTCCACCACTACGCCCACCGTCTCCGGGCTGGTCTCGATGTGGACTTCTTCGAACGGCTCCAGCGTCTCCCCCGTCTCGCTCTGGTGGAAGATCACCTCCGGCCGGGAGACCTGGAACTCGTAGCCCTCCCGGCGCATGGTCTCGATGAGGATCGCCAGGTGGAGCTCCCCCCGGCCAGACACCAGGAAGGTATCTGCGCTCCCGGTCTCCGCCACCCGCAGGGCCACGTTCTGCCGCAGTTCCGCCCACAGCCGCTCGCGCAGCTTGCGCGAGGTGCCCCAGCGTCCTTCCCGCCCCGCGAAGGGAGAGGTGTTGACCCCGAAGGTCATCTGCACCGTGGGTTCCTCCACTCGGATGGGGTTCAAAGCCACCGGATTTTCCACGTCTGCCAGCGTCTCCCCGATCGCAATCTCTTCCAACCCGGCCAGGGCTACGATCTCGCCCGCCTTGGCCTGCTCCACTTCCACTCGCTCGAGACCCCGGTGCACGTACAGATAGCGCGCCCGTTCGGGAAGGACCTGCCCGTCCAGGGTCAGCCGGGCCAGCGCCTGCCCCGAGCGGATCTGTCCGGCGAAAATCCGTCCCACCGCCGTTACACCCCGGTACTCGTCATACCCCAGGGTCGTCACCAGCATCTGCAGCGGGGCATCCGGATCAACCACCGGCGCGGGGATGTGCTCTAGTATTGCCCGGAACAGGGGCTGTAGGTCTGGGCCGAGGGTGGGGGTTTCTCCCGCCTGGCCGGTGATCGCGTTGGCATACACCACCGGGAAATCCGCTTGCTCGTCCGAGGCTCCCAGTTCGATGAACAGATCGAAGGTCTGGTTCAGCACTCGCTCCGGGTCCGCCCCTTTGCGATCGACCTTGTTGATCACCACGACCGCCCGGTGGCCCATCTCCAACGCCTTCTTCAGCACGAACCGGGTCTGTGGCATCGGACCTTCGGCTGCGTCCACCAAGAGCAGCACCCCATCGACCATGTTCATCACCCGCTCCACTTCACCGCCGAAATCGGCATGGCCCGGGGTGTCCACAATGTTGATCTTGACCTGCCCGCCAGTCTCCGGATCCCAGATGGTGATGGCCGTGTTCTTCGCCAGGATCGTGATCCCTCGTTCGCGCTCCAGATCGTTGGAGTCCATGACGCGTTCCATCACCTGCTGGTTCTCGCGAAACACCCGCGCCTGCTTCAACAGGCCATCGACCAGGGTTGTTTTGCCGTGATCGACATGGGCGATAATAGCAATATTACGAATATCTTTTCTCTCTTGCAGCATGTACACACTCACATAGATTCAAAAACCCCGGCCTAGAGGCCGAGGTCATTCGGCGAACAGGCGCTCTTCCCGGTGGGACCGGGAAAAACAGGCATAATTTTACCAGACCGGTCTTCCTTTGAAAATAGCGGTGGGAAAATTGCCCACCTTCTGGTATAATCGTTCCGCTATGATCGTGAAGTTCCGCCTCTCTCAGTCGATGCTCTGCGTTGGGGTTCGTGGCTTTACCAGCCCCCGGCCTCCTCGAATCGCGCCTGTAGACCGGAGCACCCCGATCAACTGACTCTCAGTTCCTTAGCTAGCTCAGTCCAGCCGCAGGCGCCCCCTGCGGCTGTTTTTTTCACCGGAGATAGACCTATGATTTCGATCCAGCTATCCAATATCACCCTCATACTGGGCGCCAGGGCCATCTTTCGCCAGCTCTCCTGGAGCATCCAGGACAACCAGAAGATCGGTCTCATCGGCCCCAACGGCGCCGGGAAATCTTCGCTGTTCAAACTAATCGTTGGTGAATACACCCCGGAGCCGGGCGGAAGCCTCGCCCGGGCCAAAGGGGTGAGCGTAGGGTACCTGCCTCAGCAGCCGGAAGCCCCGGATGACCTCAGCGCATACCAGGCCGCCCTGAACGGGAACCCGCGCTGGGACGAGCTCCGCTGCGAGTTGGAACGCATCGAAACCTCTCTGGGCGATCCAGAGGTGTACAACAACCCTGAAAGGCTGGCCGCAGCGCTGGACCGCCAGCAGCGCTGCCTGGACGAATATATGGAGTTGGGCGGCGACGGGTATCCCGACCGGGTGCGGGAGATGCTTGCCGGGCTTGGGCTCAAGCCCACTGAATTCGACAAACCGCTTGGCCAGCTGAGCGGCGGGCAGAAGAAGCTCGCCGGCCTCGCCAGCCTGCTGCTTGCCCGCCCCTCGGTTCTGCTCCTGGACGAGCCGGACAACCACCTCGACTTGCCGGGCAAGGTCTTCCTCGAGAAGCTGATCCGCGACTACCCCGGCGCGGTGGTGATCATCTCGCACGATCGCTACCTGCTGGACGCCGTCATCACCCATATCGTCGAGCTGGAGGACGGCCGGCTCTACTCCTTCACCGGCGATTATTCGTCCTACATCGCCGATAAAGCCATGCGCCTGGCCCGCCAGGAAGAGCTGTACCGCGTGCAGCAGCGCGAGATCTCCCGCCTGGAGGCCGCCGCCAAGCGCTACGCCATCTGGGGCAAAGTCTACGACAACGAGAAGTTTGCCGCCCGGGCAAAGGCCATGTACGCCCGCATCGAACGCATCGAGCGAATTGATAGACCCATCACCGAACGGCGCCGCATGGGCCTGGAACTGACCGGGTGGCGCGGCTCAACCAAAGTCCTCGAAATTCAGCAGGTGGAAAAATCTTTCGGCTCGCAGCGGGTTCTTCGCGGGGTGTGCGCCCTGATCCGCCACGGGGAGCGCGTCGGCCTGGTGGGCGCCAACGGGGCCGGCAAATCCGTGCTCCTGCGCCTGATCCTTGGCGAAGAACGGCCCGACCGGGGTGAGATCGTCATCGGCCCCAGCGTCATCACCGGCCACTACGCCCAGGAACACGAGACCCTCGACCCGGACATGACCCTGATCGACACCGTGCGCCGGGGCATCCGGGATGGCGCCGTTATGTCCGAAGCCAACGCGGTCGCCTTCCTGAACCGCTACCTCTTCCCCTACCGCATGGTGCGCCAACCGGTGAGGGAACTCTCGGGCGGCGAGCGCAGCCGCCTGCAGTTGGCCCTGCTCGTCCTCTCCGGCGCCAACTTCCTCCTCCTGGACGAGCCGACCAACAACCTGGACATCGCCTCGGCCGAAGTGCTCGAGCAGGCACTGGAAGACTTCGAAGGCACCGTGCTGGTCATCTCGCACGACCGCTACTTCCTCGACCGCACCGTGGACCGCATCCTGGAACTCAAAGACGGTCTGCTGCATGAATATCCCGGCGGGTACAGCGAATATGCCCTCCGTACCGGTGCTTAACCCCCGGCGCGGCTATCCCGAGCCCGCCGGGGCTCTTTTAATATTCCCCTCAAGCAAAATGATCCTGGTAGCGGCAGGTGTCCTTCAACGAGCAGTAATCACAAGCCCGCCCCTCCAGCATCTTCTCCTCCCCAAAGCCCACCACCTGCGAAACCGACAACCGCGGGCTCATCATCAGACTGGCCGTCAGCCGCACCCCGATCTCGCTCGCGTCCACCAGCGCGAAAACCTGCCGCTGCCCGGGATCGACCGGCCACCCCACCATCCCCGGGCTGAGCGGGATCGAGACGTGCAGCCCCTCCGCCTTTGCCCCGGCCTCCAGGCGGTTGCAAGCCAGCACAGAAAGCATCTCCACCGCCGCCGTACCCGCCCCCTCCATGGCCATCCCCAGCACCGCATCCGAACGCATCAGTTCAGACGTCACCGCCTCCAGATCGGGCCCCAGGGTGCACACCATCACCGCCACCCGTTTCGCCCCCGCCAGGTGTTGGACGATCAGCGGCCCCTCCAGGCTACCGCCATCCAATCGCAGCCGCTTATGCCGCAGCCCGTCCACCGCATACTCCCGCACCACGACCCGCGGCCGGAACAGCGGCAGGCTCTCCTTCAGTGCCCACTCCGCGGCTTCCACCAGCTTCTCCCGCCGCGCACGCGCCACCGCAGGATCCATCCCCTGCCCACGCAGGACATGATCAACCGTGAGAGACAAATTCCAATCATCGAGAATGGTTTGCATCAGATTCACTCCAGGGGTTCGCGGGCAGATGAAACTGCTCGCTCCCCGGCCTGTGCCTCCGCTGTGGGTAGAGCCGGGCCATCCACAGCGTTGTATGCTCGAGCATACGATGCCCGGCATCGGTTTTAGAAGAGCAACTACGAAAAGGACACCGCCATCTTAACATAAAGGGGCTGTTTGTCAACCAACTGCCCGAGTGGATCACCGCCACCTACTGGTTTACCGGTCGCTTCCATCGTTGTGAATGATTAAAATCATGCCAATAAATTACTTTTGTCGGGTGACATTGTCAGGTCGGTGTGTTACTCTAGTCTCGTTTTCAGGACAACCAGTCCCACCTGGAACCCCTTTAAATTCGATAGGAGAGAAAAACCATGGCGATGAAAATTCTCGATGACTGCATTTCTTGCGGTGCATGCGAGCCCGGATGCCCGGTCAGCGCGATCGCGGAAGGCGATACCATCTACGAGATCGATGCTGCCCTGTGCGTCGAGTGCGTCGGCCACGCCGACAGCCCTCAGTGCGTGGACGTCTGCCCCGTAGAGTGCATTGTCAAGGCATAGCCTTCATTTGACTTATGGCAAACTCCCGGTCAGCCCGCTGGCCGGGAGTTTTGCGTTTGTCCCGGGTTTGGATGTATACTAACCCTGCTGTGGTACCATTACCCATTCATCGACTCGTGTCAGGAGGAGGCTGTACCGATGAACAGAGTCTACAAGCACCGGCCTCGATCGCGCGACGAATACCTCGGCCGGGTCTCTCCGGATGGTAAAGTGTACGAAAGCCGTCTGGGACCCGACCGCTATATCGGCCGGGTAGATCTGAATACGGGGAAAATATACGAAGCGCGCATGGGACCGGATAAAGAAATCGGCCGGGTGGAGTTGGACAGCGGAAAAGTGTACCTGTCTCGCCTGGGGCCGGACGAATACCTGGGGGAAGTGCGCGGCAACGGGAAAATCTACCATCACAAATGGCTGGCCCCCGACGAGTACCTGGGCCGGGTTGAAGATATGACCTCCCTCACCCACGGCGGAGCGGCCTTCTTGCTCCTGATCCAACCCGCATACGACGAAGCCGAGGCTGCCAGCCGCGAGTCCATCGACCCGGATGACGCCGAGGCGGGCCAGGCCACCGCGCCTGCCGATTGAAGACACCCTCAAGCGTAGAATTCGACTTCATTTCGAATGGAATTGGATCACTTTCAGAAGATCTACACCCTCCACGCCGGCTTGTACCATCGCCTGATCGCTGCCGAAGATTACCGCAGCATGCTCCCCGCGGCCCTGAAATCGGTCACTTCCTTTCAGGGCAAACGCGTCCTGGACCTCGGCAGCGGCACCGGGCGCATCCCCCTGCTCTTCGCCGGCGAAGCGGCCGAGATCGTGGCGGTTGACACCGCCGTGGCCATGCTCCGTGAAAACCGCTCCCAACGCCAGGCAGTCGGTGGGCGCTGGCATGTGGTGCAGGCCGACATGCGTTCCGTACCCCTGCCTAGCGCCTGGGCCGATATCACCACCACCGGTTGGGCCATCGGGCACATGCGCTCCTGGTTCAACGCCCATTGGAAAGAAGAAATCGCCCGGGTGCTGGCAGAGATCCTGCGCCTCACGCGCCCCGGCGGTTATGCCATGATCATCGAGACCCTGGGCACCGGCAGCCGGGTACCCAGGGCCCCGACCCGCGAGCTTTCCGAGTATTACGACTGGCTCGAAGACGAGTGGGGCTTTTCCCCCCAGGAAGTGCGTACCGACTACGAGTTCGACAGCGTCGAACAGGCCGTCGAGCTCACCGGTTTTTTCTTCGGCCCGGACCTGGCCGCCCAAATCCGGGAGAACAACTGGACCCGCCTACAGGAGTGGACCGGGGTGTGGGTGCGCCGTATGGAAAGGTGAGCCTGGGCCTTTATGCAGGAATCTTCTCTTCATGCCGCTCTCAAAGACCGCTACACCCGCCCTGGAGATCTGCAGGAAGTCCAGGTTGGGGGTTATTTCATCGATGTGGTCAGCGGCGATACCCTGATCGAAATCCAAACCGGCAACTTCACCCATCTGAAAGACAAGCTCTCTGCCCTGCTTGACGCTCACCCCGTGCTGCTCGTCCACCCCATCGCCGTGGAGAAATGGATCGTGCGGCTGCCCGCCGAAGGTGATACCCCTCTCGATCGCCGCAAATCGCCGAAGCGCGGCCGCCTGGAAGACCTGTTCCTGGAACTCGTCCGCATCCCTCACCTGGTGAACCATCCCAACTTCGCCCTGGAGGTGGTCCTCGTCCAGGAAGAAGAAATCCGCCGGGACGATGGGAAAGGGAGCTGGCGCCGCCGGGGGTGGAGCATCCTCGACCGCCGCCTGCTGGATGTCGTCGGCAGCGTCCGCCTGCGCTCGGCCATCGACTTCAACGCCTTCCTCCCCGATAATCTACCCGAACCCTTCACCTCTCGCCAGCTCGCCAGGGCAATGGGTGCGCCCGGTTACCTGGCCAACAAAGCCCTCTACTGCCTGCGCCTCATCGGCCTGGTGGAAGTGACCGGCAAGCAGAAACGCGCCTACCTCTACACCCGCTCGAATGGTTTTTCTTCGCGGGGGTAAATCGTATCGTCGAACCTACACAACCCGGCTGCGCCGGAACCGGTCGCAGCCCGGGGATCACAGGAGCGAGTAACAATGACAGAATCCACAACAAACGATCAGCAGATCGCCTTCTTACCCTTCCACGTCATCAACGACTTCATGAAAGACAGCTTCCGCCAGTCGGTCATCCGGGCCGTCCTCACCCGCCAGAGCGAGCTGCCCGGCGAGCGCCGGGCCCTAATCGAGCGCCTCACCCGCCAGGTGGTTCAGGTCCCTGGTTTCCGCAACAGCGCCAAAGCCCCGGCGACGATCAAAGTAAAGCCGATGGCCGAGGCCTTCGAAAAGAACCCGGGCCTGGTGGCCGCCGTGCTCGCCGCCTGGGCTGAGCTGAACCCCGGCCTGCGCCAGGAGGTCCACTCGCTGCTGACCGAGCGCGGCTGGGAAATCCTCCCCGCCGAAGCGGACCGCTCCGTCTTGCCCGGCTTTCTCCCCAATTGGCCCAAGGATGAAGACTTCGAGGCGCTCAACGCCGCGTACCGCGAGAAATATCCCGAGAGCCAGGCCGCCGATGACGATGTCAGCCTGATGTGCGTCTGGCTCAGCGGGCGGCTGCCTTATCACCTCGAAGGAGAAGACGAGGAAGAGGAAGAAAACGAATGATCCTCAGGCTGGATGACCGGAACCCTGATGGGACCATCGCCGGTCTACGGTCCCCACCTGGGCTGCCAGTCTGAGGTGGGCTCGTAAGTCAGGCGGTAGGCCGTCCCATCCTGCAGGTTCTGGATATAAATCTCATTATTCCCATCGCGGAAAGAGGTGAACGTCACCCACTCCCCATCTGGAGAGAAGCTAGGCCCCAGGTTGTCGCCCCCGTCGGTGAGCTGCTCCAGGTCCGTGCCGTCTATGCGGATCGTGTACAGGTCGTGGTCCCCGGTTTCGCCGGCGTAAAAGACCAGGCGCGACCCATCCGGCGACCAATCGTTGCGGCCCCCGGTGACGAACCCCCGCCGTGTCACCCGCTCGACCTTCCCCCCGTCGGCCGCCTCCATATAATACAGGGCGGTATTCCCATCCCGTGAGGAGGCGAACGCCAGATAGTTCGCCCCGGGCGACCAGCTCGGATCGATATCGGAGTTGGATTCGGTCAGGTTGCGGACGTTGCTCCCGTCCAGGCGCATGATCCAGATATTCTGGCTGCTCCCCGTGGCCAGGGTGAAGGCGATGCGGTTGCCCTTGGGCGAGATCGCCGGGGCGAAAGCGTTCCCCAGGTTATCCGTGAGTTGGACGATATTCTCCCCCCGGATGTCCATCATATAAATCTCGAAGTTCCCATCCCGGTTGGATGAGAATACGATCTGGTTCCCGTCTGGGGAGAAAGACGGGTAGAAGTTGGTCGCCTCGATGTCGGTGAGCTGCCGCCGGTTCGACCCGCCCGCATCCATCAGGCAGATCTGGTCGAAGCGCCCATCGTAGCACACGTAGACGATCTTCCCCGGCGGCGGGTTCTCCAGCCGGGGGGGCGGGGTGGCGGTGGGCGTTGGAGAAGCCTCCGGCGTCGCCGTCGCATCCTCCTCCGTGGCAACCGGGGTTTCTGCCGTTGGCGAGGCCTCCACAGCCGGGGAGGGCGCCGGAGCCTCCCAGGTGGGCGTGCTGCCGCCAACCGCCACGACCCTGCCGTCCTCTCGATCTCTCCCGCTCATCCATACCCCCAGCCCGGCGGCGATCAGGCAGGATTCCAACACCAGCCCGGCGACCAACATCAGCACCCAGAACAGGCGCGTATTACGGAAGTTGCTGATATCATTGTCCATCGGAATAATTATAACCAGCCCCGATAAACGTTGACCATGGCTCGCTATATTGCCCTATACAAACCCTTTGAAGTCCTCAGCCAGTTCGAGGACGCCGAGGGCCGGGAGACCCTGAAACCACTGGTGCCGGTCCCTGGTGTGTACGCCGCCGGGCGGCTGGATTACCGCAGCGAAGGCCTGCTGCTCCTAACCGATGACGGCCCGCTGAGTCACCGCCTGACCGATCCCCGGTATGAGCACCCCAAAACTTATCTGGCCCAGGTGGAGGGCCGCATCACCCCCGAGGCGATTTCCGTCCTGCGCCATGAGATCGTCCTGCCCGGCCTGCAGACCCGCTTGCCAGGCTACGTGCAAGCTGTTCCCCCTCCGGACCTGCCTCCTCGCTCGAAACCGGTGCGCCCCTATCACCCCACCAGTTGGGTGAAGATCATCCTCTATGAAGGGAAAAAGCACCAGGTGCGGCGCATGACCGCCGCCGCCGGCTTCCCCACCCTGCGCCTGGTGCGCGTGGCGGTCGGCCCGATCGAGCTCGGCGGCCTGCAGCCCGGCGAGTGGCGCGATCTGGACCCGGCCGAAGTGCGCGCTTTGAAAACGTTGGCGCGCGGCGGCCGCCCGCCTCGCAAGCCCAACCCCTGAACCGGTACAAAGGCTGGCCTCGCACCGCGTGTGCAGTCAAATGCTGTCAGCAGTGAATTTTGTTTTGGGGTGTCCGCGACTCCGTCGCCCGAATTCGCCGCCACACCCCAAGTCAACAATTCTATTCTTTTGACAAGTTGCGCGGGCACAATCACACCGGCGCGGTATGGTGCGGAGCGCCCCGATAGCGTAAAATGGGGCTATGGCCCGGAAAATATTACATCTGGATCTGGATGCCTTCTTCTGCTCGGTGGAGGAGAACCTCAACCCCGAACTGCGCGGGAAACCGTTCGCCGTCGGTGGGCGTCCGGACGAGCGCGGGGTGGTATCATCATGTTCATATGCTGCCCGCCAGTTCGGCGTGCGCTCGGCGATGCCCACCGCCCGAGCCCTGCGCCTGTGCCCGGATCTGATCCTCATCCCCGCGCGGCACGGCGTCTACAGCCAGGTTTCCGAACAGGTCATGGCCCACCTGCACCGGCTCACCTCACGGGTGGAGCAGGTTTCGATCGACGAGGCCTTCCTCGACCTCAGCGATCATCCCGAAAGTGGGGAGACGCTGGCCCGGCGGCTGCAAGCCGCCATCCAGGCCGATCCCGGCCTGCCCTGCTCGCTCGGCGTGGCGACCAACAAGCTGCTGGCGAAGATCGCCAACGATGTGGGTAAAGCCTCCCGCCGCCGGGAGATGACAGGGCCGCCGAACGCCATCACGGTCGTCCCGCCCGGCCAGGAAGCCGCCTTTCTCGCCCCCTTGCCGGTCGAGGCGCTTTGGGGGGTCGGTCCGAAGACGGCCGAACGCCTGAACAGCCTGCGTATTTACACCATCGGCGACCTGGCCCGCTGCCCACCGTCCGATCTGGAACGCCGTTTCGGGAAGGCGGGGGCGGAGATGGCCTTGCACGCCCGCGGCATCGACGACCGCCCGGTGATCACTTTTCACGAGACCAAGTCGATCAGCCAGGAGGTCACTTTCGCCCGCGACGTGGACGATGAGTTCTACCTGCGCTCCACCCTGCTCCGGCTGAGCGAGCGGGTCGGCCAGCGGCTGCGCCAGTCCAACCTGGCCGGCGCCACGGTGAAGATCAAGCTCCGCTGGCCCGACTTCACGACCCTGACCCGCCAGGTGACCCAGGAGCCGCCGGTGAACCTGGACAACGAAATCTTCGAGGCCGCCTGGGCCCTGTTCCAGGCCAATTGGCGGCCGGGGCAGAAAGTGCGGCTGATCGGGGTCGGCGTGAGCGGCCTGCAGCAGCCGGTGCGCCAGTTGCGGTTGTGGGAGCCGGAGAGCGACAAGGACCGCCGCCTGCAGTCCGCCATCGATGAACTACGCCAGCGTTTCGGAGATTCCGTCGTCCAGCGCGGGCGAGGCGCGAGTCGCAAGAGAAAAAGCCAATGAAACTGAGAAATCGGAGCCATCAATGATCGAACTTGACAATGAAGCGACCGGGACTGAAGCGGAGCCCCCCCGGCTCAGCCCCTGGAATTTGTGGGATGTGGTGCTCGTCTCCGCCGGGGCCCTGGCGGTGTTTATCCTCGCCTTCGCCGGCCTGCAGGTGTATTTCATGGCGGCTGAACTCGACCTGAACGATGAGAACCTGGCGATCTGGACCAGCATTCTCCTCGGCGCCCTCGAAGGAGTCGCTCTCCTGGGCGCGGTGTATTTCCTCGGCCTGCGGCGGAAGAACCTGGCCTGGTCGGCGGTCGGGCTCAAGCCCGCCTCCGGAACCTGGTGGATGATCGCCGGCTTTCTATCCCTGCTGGCTATCCCGCTGACCGGCCTGATCGCCCTGGGCGTGCAACTGCTGCTCGATCTGCCCCTTGAGAACCCCCAGCTCGAGTTCATCGCCCCCTCCGGGTTTTCCTGGACCGGCCTGATCGGCATGTTCATCATGGGTGGGCTGGTCGCCCCCCTGGCCGAGGAAGTGTTCTTCCGCGGCCTGCTGTATCGCTGGCTGCGCGGCCGGTGGGGCATTTGGGTCGGGGTGATCGTCAGCAGCCTCATCTTCGGCCTGCTCCACGGGGAGATCTCCATCGTGGTCGCCACGGCCTTCCTGGGCGCGATGATGGCCCTGGTGTACGAGTACAGCGGGTCGTTGTGGATGCCTTTGATGATCCACGTGGCCAACAACGGGGTGAAAATCCTGCTGCTGTATGTGATGCTGGCCATCGACCCGAGTCTCCTGAACTTTGGTTTATAATTACCGGGTTGCGCAGAAGGGGAGTGTTCGGCCTCAGGTTTGCCGGCCGAGGGGTGGTCAAATCGGCGCCCAGGTTTTTTGGCCTGCGCGGTTTCTAAATTTCTAAAAACACAACCAGGAATATCTTCTTACAATTAAAAGTAGGAGCACAATGGTCTCTTCCCAATCAATTCGCACACTGCTCTTCCTTTTCGCGTTGGTCTTCCTGCTCTCGGGCTGTTCTTCTGGGAACGGGGCGGTGCAGACCGAGGAAGCTCTCGATATCGGTTTCCAGGACTGCAATCTCTCCACGCCTGGCCAGCCCCTGCGTTTACCGGCCCAATGCGCCACGCTGGAAGTGCCTGAAGACCCGAACAACCCCGAGGGGCGTCAAATATCACTCAACATCGCCGTCATCCCGGCCATCAGCCGCAGCCCGGCTCCCGATCCGCTGTTCTTCCTCTCCGGCGGACCGGGGCAGGCCGCCACCGAGACCTTCCCACAGATCTCCACTGCCTTCGACCCCATCACCCAGAAGCGTGACATCGTCCTCGTCGATCAGCGTGGCACGGGCAAATCCAACCCCCTGACCTGCCCCCAAACCGAGGAGCAGGCGCTCGACTCCGACCCGTCCGATGAAGAACTGCGAGCGACCATCGAAGCCTGCCTGGCCGAGATCGAGCAGAAGGCCGACCCGGCCCTGTACACCACCCCCATCGCCATGCACGACCTGGACCTGGTCCGCCAGGCACTCGGCTACGGGCAGATCAACCTGTATGGTGTGTCTTACGGCTCACGCGCTGCGCTCACCTACCTCAAACTCTACCCGGACAACGTGCGCGCCTTGATCCTCGACGGTGTGGTGCCCCAGGATGAACCCCTCGGACTGGAGGTCGCCGCCGATGCGCAGCGCGCCCTCGAATTGATCTTCGCCCGCTGCGCGGCGGACGAAGCCTGCAACCAGGCCTTCCCCGATATCGCCGGAGAATTCGACCGCCTGTTGGAGCAGCTCCGCCAATCCCCGGTCGAAGTGAGCCTGCCCGACCCCACCACGGGCGAGAACCGCACCATCACCTTCTCCGACGCCGAGTTGGCGACAGTAGTCCGCCTCAACAGTTACGCGCCTGAGACGGCCGCTCTCCTTCCCCTGATGATCCACCGGGCTGCGGCCGAACAGGATTACGCCCCCCTGGCGGCCCAGTACCTGATCGTGGTCGATCAGCTCGAGACCAGCATCAACGAAGGCATGCACAACTCGGTCATCTGCTCGGAAGATATCCCCTTCATCACCGACGAGGCTGCGGAGCAGGCAACGGCCGGGACCTACCTCGGCGATCTCCAGATCAGCCAGTTGCGGAAGATTTGCGAACTCTGGCCCACCGGCGAGCTTCCCGAGGGGTTTAAGGAACCCGTCATCTCCGATGTGCCCACCCTCCTGCTCTCCGGCGAAGCCGACCCGGTGACCCCGCCGGAAAATGCCGAGCAGGTGGCCGAGGGCTTGCCGAACAGCCTGAGCCTGGTCGCCTCCGGGCTCGGCCACAATGTGGTCTTCCGCGGCTGCCTCCCTCGCCTGATCGAAGATTTCATCGAGGCCGGGAGCGTCGATGGGTTGGATACGGCCTGTGTGGAACGCATCCAACCCGCGCCCTTCTTCCTCGACTTTACCGGACCCACACCGTAGAGGCAGAGTTCCCCATGATCACAGTCAACGATCTCCACAAATCATTCGGCACAGTTCAAGCCTTAAAGGGAGTGTCCTTCACCGCCCCCAACGGCTCCATCACAGGCCTGCTCGGGCCAAATGGCGCCGGAAAAACCACCACCCTGCGCATTCTCTATACGCTGCTGAAACCCGACCGGGGTTCCGCAAGCGTGGATGGCTACGACACCCAGACCCAAAGCCTGCAGGTGCAGAAGCGCATCGGCGCTCTGCCCGACAGCCAGGGGTTGTACCCGCGGCTTACCGCCCGCGAGAATATCCGTTACTACGGCAGGCTGCAAGGAATGAAGCAGGACGAGATCGAATCCAGCATCGAAAACCTGGTCGAGCTGCTCGAAATGGACGATATCATCAACCGCCCCACCGAAGGTTTCTCCTCCGGCCAGCGGGTAAAAGTGGCTATCGCCCGGGCGCTCATCCACCGTCCGCAGAACGTGCTGCTTGACGAACCGACCAACGGGCTAGATGTAATGAGCACCCGCGCCATGCGGACCTTTATCCGCCGCCTGCGGGATGAGGGGCGGTGCGTGCTGTTCTCCAGCCACATCATGCAAGAAGTGACCGCCCTGTGCGACCACATTGTCATCATCAGCCAGGGTGAAGTTGTAGCGCACGGCACGCCGGAGGACATCCTCGCCCAGACCGGGCAGCAGAACCTGGAAGACGCCTTCGTGACCGCTATTGGCACCGAGGAGGGCCTGGAACGATGACCGCTTCAATCCCCAATCCTACCCCCCAGCCGGAAGACAGCGGCCTGTCCACCTCTCTGCGAAACATCTGGGTGGTGTTCACCAAGGAGATGATCGACAACTTGCGCGACCGGCGCTCCCTGTTCAGCGCCTTCTCCAGTTCGCTGGTCGGCCCGATCATTTTGCTGCTGCTGATCATCGTCCTTGGGCGTTCGGTCTTCTCCGACGACTTCGCGCGCTCGTTCCAACTCCCCGTCATCGGCGCCGAGCACGCCCCTTCCCTGATGCAGTTCCTGACCCAGAATGGGGCCGAAATCATCAATGCCCCCGAACAGCCTGAAGATGCGGTGCGCAGAGGCGACTACGACGTGATCCTCATCATCCCCGAGGGCTACGAGGAGGACTTCACGGCCGGTCGCCCGGCTGCTGTGCGCCTGGTGCTGGACTCATCCCGCCAGTCGGCAATCTCTTCCATGCAGCGGGCGCGGAACCTGCTCGAGGCATACAGCAGTCAAGTCGGGAACATGCGCCTGCTGGCCCGCGGCATCCATCCCGCAGTGACCAGCGCACTCGCCATCGAAAACCTGGACGTTGCCACCCCTCAGAGCCAGGCGTTGATTTTCCTGAATATGATGCCCTACTTCGTCGTGCTGGTGGTATTCGTGGGCGGCATGTACGTCATCATCGACACCACCGCCGGGGAGCGGGAGCGCGGATCGCTCGAACCACTGCTCATCAACCCGGTTTCCCGCCGCGATTTCGTCATCGGGAAACTGCTGGCTTCCATCCCCTTCGCCCTCTTTGCCCTGTTCCTGACCCTGCTGGCTTTCTTCGTGACGTTCAACGTTTTCCCGGTCGAGGACTACATCGGCTTCCAGTTGACGCTGAACGCACGTGCGCTGGTGGGCATTTTCCTCGTCGCCTTGCCCATGGTGCTGCTCGCCTCGGCGCTGCAGATGATCATCGCCACCTTCACCCGCAGCTTCAAGGAAGCCCAGACCTACGTCTCCTTCCTGCCGCTCGTCCCTGCCTTGCCAGGGATCGGGCTGGCGTTCCTCCCCGTCCGCCCCACCCTGTGGACCATGCTTATCCCCACCTTCGGGCAGCAGTTGATCATCAACCAACTCATGCGCGGCGAACCGGTCAACCCTACCAATCTGCTCGTCTCCTCCGGTGTCACCGTTCTACTGGCCATCATCCTGATCCTGATTGCGATCAGGCTGTACCAGCAGGAAAGGATTTTGATGGGCGCGAGGTGAGCACCCTGCCCTTGGCCGATTCCCGGAAAAGCGCAGCCCCTACAGGCTTCCAAAACCTGTAGGGGCTTTTTGTTTGGGTTTTTGAGGATAGCCGTCCACGAATGTTGCCACGAATAATCGAATGGGGCATAGCCTACCGAGGTTATTCGCTTATTCGTGATTAAGCATGCGTT
>CAYMLG010000099.1:0-16493 GCA_964391195.1 uncultured Anaerolineaceae bacterium
GGACTTCCCCTGTCCAGAGAATGAATTTCTGGATTCAAGGGGTACGACTTTACAAGACTTAACACCCTCATTGCCTTTACGGAGGATCACCCGGATGAATTGAGGCTCCCTGATGGCGCGCTGAGGGCCTCGCCTGGTAGGGGGCTCTACCAGGTGTTCTGGCGCTCCCGATTGGAATACTGGCCTTCCTTTTTCGCTCTCGGCATTTGCCGATCCAGGGAGTTGTAGACATGTTGGACTTCTTCAACGTCACCACTTGGGGGAGCGCTGTTCAGCAGGGCCACGATATCGATGTCACCCAGTTACTGGTTGAAGCCGCCCGATGCGAGTGACCCTGCCGGGCACATGTCGCTGATCGGTTGCTTTTTTCTACGGGCTGGATCGGGCATCTTCTATGAAACGCCTCTCTGATGTTGACCGGGTCTATCTGTGCCCGCGATAAACTCGGGAGGCGTGAGCCTGTGCAGGCTGCTATATGGAAATTTATAAAATCATTCCGTAATTGGGAATGGTTTTTTACCCCGCAGCCAGCCCCGTTCCCCCATCTCTCGTGTGGATGGGTTTTGGATGCAAGGCAGGCTTCCCAAACAAAACACATGATCGCCAGGCCAGCCCCGCCTGCCCACCCTCCCAGACCCAATCACATCGCGCCATCGGCCAACCACCCCGGCCATAATTCCATCCCTCACGCGCGCGTAGGGGCACGGCGGGCGGGTCCACGGTTTTGAGTCGTTTACGGTGTAGCCGTGCCCATGTACCGCAGAGAAGCCGTCCACCAATGGCAGAGCATGCCGCGCGACTACGAACCCACGAAAACGATGGGCTGGTCCACACCCACACCGGGAAGGGTCGGGCGGCGTTGGGGCGCGGACGCTCCTCGCAGGCTGTGGGGATCACCCAACCTGGGGGGAGATCCTTCGCCAGGAGACGCCCTAGCGACGCTTCGCGTCGCCCGTCGCATAGGATAACAGGCATGAGGGGTTAGCCTGTGTCCGGGAGGATGGATGGCGTGGTATGACATGTCCGGCATGTTTAGCGCATGCTTGGGGGCGGGTGTGGTAGGACGACCGGGGCGGGCTGGCCTGCCAGGCGCCATTTATGGCAAGCCACTGATGCCAGAATCAATGACCATCTGTTCCAACTTATTCGAAAACCCAGACCCGCCCCGCACGCGCAACCCATCACCCGCCCAGCCGCAGCCAGCCCTGCCAAACCTTCGGGGTGAACGATCCGCAAATAGAATGCACAGTACGGTTTCGGCGGATCCACCCCAATCCACGTAGGGGCGGGTCTTTGCGTCAGGCGAGAGACTTCTGACCGGAAAGCCAGCTTTCCAGGCCAGCCACGCCCATCCGCAAACCCAGACCCGCCCTACACGCGCAATCCATAACCCGCCCAACCAGGGACAGACTGCCTGGCGCGCAAGCGGTACAAACCTCACCGTGAGATGGCGGGACGTGCCGGTCTGTAGCCGGGAGGGCTGGATAGCGGCGGGGGGCGGGTCTGGTTGGCTCATCCGGGTGGGCTGGCCCTACCGGAGCCGTCTCCGGTTGGGCCCCCTTCGCCAGAATCAATGACCCGCCTCTACCAGAATCCTGGTATTTATGGCCGTGTGGGGCGTGTGCAGAACAGCGGTGGGTATACGATCTCAGGTGACCGTTATCCGTTCCTACCTTCCTGATAAGGTACCGGCTAATTTTGGAAAACTTCATTAAGCAGCCTGCGATGCGTAGTCCGCCTGAGCCAGCCCGCTTCCAGGACAGCATGCATTGAAAGGGGGGGATGGTAAAGTAGAACATATGTTCTAGACAAGATGAGAGTTGTAACCCACCCCTTAATATTACGCCAATTCCGGTATCCTTTTCCGGTATACTTTCGGGAACAATTGTATGGCTCGACTCGTCCTTTATCTATGCTGGCCTGCTCTCTCCGCCTGTCTACGCCTCATTTATGGCGATGACTTCGGATGTCCCGAGGAATCGCTGTGGAGGGTGAACTTGAAATCATTGGCTCGTCTTTTTCTTTCGCTGCTGATCCTCGCGTTCCTGTTCGCCGCGGCCCTGCCCGCCGCTGGGGTCTCTACCGCTCGGGCTCAGGGCCCCGCCCCAGAGATTCAGGCTGAGGCCGCCTTTGACGGGAATTTCAAGTACGGAGAATGGCTCCCGGTTTGGGTAAACCTCACCAATCAGGGGGCCGATGTGGACGGTGAGGTGCGGGTCAAGGTGCAGCGCAGCTTCGCTGCTACGACCTTCGCCGTGCCCGTCTCCCTCCCCTCCGGAGCGCGCAAGCGTGTGCCGGTCTACATCCTTCCTAACAATTTCACTCGCGAGGTCGAGGTGCAGTACGTCGCCGAGGGGCAAGCCCTGGCTTCTCAACGGGTGACCGTCCGGCCGCAACCGAACATCAGTTTTCTGGTCGGCATCGCTGCTCCCCGGCAGGGGGCCATCTCTCAGATCCAGGGCATCGAACTGCCCGGCGCGACTCGCCCCCTGGTCCTGTTCGATTTTTCTCTCGCCAGCCTTCCCGACCGTGTCGAAGGGCTGCGCTCACTCGACGTGCTCATCTTGAATGAAGTCGATACCTCCAGCCTCACCCCCGATCAATTGGAAGCCCTGGAAACCTGGGTGCGGGCGGGTGGCCGGTTGGTCTTGGGCGGCGGGGCCGGGGCGCGGCAGGTGGTTTCGGGCCTTCCTGAGAGCCTGCTCCCGCTTCGCCCGGTCGATTCCCTCGAACTGGAGACCGCCAATCTGGAATCCCTGGCCGGCTTTGCCGGTGTGGATCCGGTCCTGACCCCCGGCCCGTTCCTGGCCGCCACTGGCAGCCTGCTACAGGGCGAAGTCCTGGCCGGTTCTCCTCAGCTCCCCCTGGTGGTGGAGCGCCGCCTCGGCGGCGGCGCGGTTGATTTCATTGCCCTGGATCTCAGCGCCGCGCCTTTCGAAGGCTGGAGTGGCACGGCCGCCTTCTGGGAGGCCCTCCTCTCCCCTGGCGCTGCCTACCCGGATGGGATCCCCCCGGATATGTCGCCCCGCCAACTTCGCTCCAGTTCCATGCCGTATGCCCTTAGCAATATGCCCGTGCTCGACCTGCCCTCCGTGCGCAGCCTGTCGCTGCTGCTCGTTTTCTACATTCTCCTGGTCGGGCCGGTGAATTATTTGCTCCTGCGCTGGCGCAAGCGCCTGCACTGGGCCTGGATCACCATCCCGCTGGTCACGGTGATCTTCTCGGCCGGCGCCTTCAGCCTGGGGTACTCGCTGCGCGGCAGCGACATCATTGTCAATAAGATCGCGATGGTTGAACTGGCTGAGAGCGGCCTTGCCCGTGTGACCACCTACCTGGGCCTGTTCTCCCCTGGCAGCCAGGCCTACGAAGTCGCCGTTGAGGGTGACAGCCTGCTCAGCCCGGTTGCCGGGTACGATGACCCCTGGGCGCCGGTGCCTTCTGGCGGGGCCGCCAGCGAGATGGTCTTTGTCCAGGGCGAGCCGGGAGAAGTACGCGGCCTGACAGTCGACCAATGGTCTTTGCAGAGTTTCATGTCCGAGGATGTGTGGCCGGATTTTGGGGAGTTGACCGCCGATCTCACAGTTAAGGAGGGGGTGATCACTGGCACGGTGCGGAATGATACCAGCTTCACCCTGACCGATGCGGTGATTGTCCTGCGCAGGCAGTTTGTACGTATCGGCGACCTGGGCCCCGGTCAGGAGGCGGAGGTCAACCTGGTTTGGAGGAACCCACAAGAACAGCGCTTTGGCCCGCCCCTCAGCTATCTCTTATTCGAACAGGAGTTCTCGGCCCCGGGCCTGAGCGGCCCGACGCGGGAAGCCGAGCTCAAGCGCGCGGTGATCGAGAGCGCCTTCGAGCGCGGCCCCTGGGGCGGGATGAATCCGAGGTTCCTCGCCAGCGCTTCCGGCGGACAGGATATCCTGCTGATTGGCTGGATGGATCAGGCTCCCCCCGCTGTCACCGTTTCCGGCCGGCCGCCGGCGCAGCAGACGACCGCCATGGTGTACACCACCCTGCGTTACGAACTGCCCACCTCTGGGCGCCTGGTGCTCCAGCCGGGGATGATCCCGGGCATGATGACGCAACCGCCTCGCGATGGAGGGTTCTGCGGGGACCAGGTGAGCACCGGGGTCTACCTCTCGAACGGGGAAGCCATCTTCGAGTTTCGCCTGCCGGATGGGGCCCAGAATTTCGATCTCGAGGCGCTGACGCTCAGCCTGTGGTCCGATATGGGTTGGTGGCGCGCTCCCGATGTAAACATATACAATTGGGATGCCGGGGAGTGGCGGCAGGTTACCGAGCCCATTCAAGGCGAAAACCCGATACTGGATCCCGAGCCTCTGGTGAACGACGAGTCTCTGATCCGCTTGCGCCTGGCAGGTGAGAACATGCCGGGCTGCTACTTCATCGATCTTGGGCTGGAAGCTTCGGCGCCCGGCGGGCAGGGAGGTTAGACGTGATTGCCATTGAAACTCGCGGTCTCACGCGGCGCTTCGGAAATATCTCTGCTGTCCAGGACTTAAACCTGAGGGTGGAAGAAGGTTCGCTCTTCGGCCTGATTGGGCCGAACGGGGCGGGGAAAACCACCACACTGCGCATGCTGGCCGGCCTGCTCGAGCCCTCGGCCGGGGAAATCCTGATCGGAGGCCAGCCGGTGGGCAAAGACTGGCGTGATCTACGCCGCAAAATCGGTTGGATGCCGGATTTCTTCGGCGTGTATGACGATCTCCTCGTCTGGGAATACCTGGACTTCTTCGCCCGCTGCTACGATCTGCCCGGCCCCCGCCGCTCCCAGGTGGTCGATGAGCTGCTCGAGTTGGTCGATCTCTCCCCGAAAAAAGATGCTTATGTGCACACCCTTTCACGCGGCATGAAGCAGCGCCTCTGCCTGGCGCATGCCCTGGTCCACGACCCGCAGGTGCTGCTCCTGGACGAGCCCGCTTCCGGCCTGGACCCCCGCGCTCGAGTCGAGATGCGCGAGCTGCTCCGCGAACTGGGGGCGATGGGAAAGACCGTCGTGCTCAGTTCTCACATCCTCAGCGAGCTCGCCGAGCTTTGTGATTCGGTCGGCATTATCGAAAAAGGCCGCCTGGTTGCCAGCGGTCCTTTGGAGACCATCAGCCGCCAGATACGCAGCACCCACACCCTGCGCATCAAGATCTTATCGGACATGGCCGAGGCGGAGGCGGCGCTCCGCCTGCAGCCGGGGGTTGGGGAGATCCACCCCGTCAACGGTCACCTAGAAGTGGAGTTTACCGGCGATGAGAGCGCCGCCGCCGATCTGCTGGAAGCGCTGCTGGCTGCTCGGGTGCGGGTGGCCGGTTTCAGCGAGGTGACCACCGATCTCGAAGATGTCTTCTTGCGTCTCACCAAAGGAGAGGTAGCCTGATGTTGAAACGCTTCCCATCTGGCCTTCGCCTTGGGGTCAACCCGATTATCGTCAAAGAGCTGCGCTCGCGCATGCGCGGCGCCCGCGCCTTTGCTACCCTCACCGCCGTGCTGGTTCTCATGGGGGGCGTCAGCTACGCCTTGTTCCAAATGGTCCTGGCCACCAGCCGCTACTCCAGCACACCGGTCAGCCCGCTCATCGGGCAGACTTTGTTTGCCGGCCTGGCCATGCTCGAACTGATGATGGTGTGCGGCATCACCCCTGCCGTGACCGCCGGAGCGATCAGCGGGGAGCAGGAGCGGGAGACCTACGAGATGCTCCTCGCCACACCCCTGCGCCCGGCCAGCATTCTCTGGGGCAAGCTGGTCTCCGCCCTGGGGTATATCTTCCTGCTCATCTTCGCCGCGGTGCCCATGGCCAGCCTGGTATTCATCTTTGGCGGGGTAGCCCCGCGCGATATGCTCAAAGCTCTCGTTTTTTTGATCGTTCTGGCGGTCATGATGGGAGTTCTGGGCCTGTTCATGTCGGCCCTGTTCCGCCGCACCGGGCGGGCGACCGTGGTCAGCTACCTGGTGGTCATCCTCCTGCTTTTCGCCCCTTCCTTCCTGGCCGCCGCCATCGGCATCATTCGCGCGGTGGAGCCGCCGCGCTGGATCCTGGTCCCCAGCCCGATCAATGCCCTCTTCTCCGCCCTGGCCCCCTCCATGAACACCGACCTCGGCGGCCTGTTCTACCTGCTCGGTGGCAATTTTTGGATGGTCTCTCGCCCGATCAGCCAGACCGCGATTCCCCGCCCGCTGTACCACTACAGCCTGCCGTTGTATGGGTTCATCACCCTGGTCTTGTACCTGGCCGCCACCCGGCTGGTGCAGCCCACCCGCCGCTGGCGCGTCACCTGGAAGGAAGCCTTCACCGCCCTGGCGCTGGTCGCCGCCTTTGCCGGGCTGGTCGGGTTCGGCTTTTGGAGCACATCTGGCCGTTACGAGAACGTGAGTATTTTTGCCCGGCCGACGGAGCCCCCGGCCGGCGTCTTCATGGAGCGCGGTATGGCTGCTCCGGGCGTAGTCATCGTCGAAGCGGCCGTGACGGAAGTCTCATCCGGCACCCCCACGCCGGCCCCATATCCCGGCCCGGACACCTCCTCCGGTGGTGATGTTTCCGATCCGGGCGTTGTCGTGGTCGAAGGGGCTGTGACGGAAGTCCCTTCCGGCACGCCCACGCCAACCCCCACGCCGGCCCCATATCCCGGCCCGGGCCTTCCCCCGGAGGGTGATTTGCTCGAGGCGTCGCCGGTGTCCGATGAAGTGCAGGCCAGCGTATACGCCTTCGTCATCCGCCACTTGCTCGAAAATAACCCCTTCCCCGGGATCTTAGACGAACTGGAATCCGTCTATATCCCAACGCTGACTGATGACAGCGTGGCTCCCGCCGGTTTTTCCTGGGAGCCCCGGTCTGCGGCCCCCATCCCGGATGCCGTCCAACGCCTGGCCGGTGTCCCTTTGCAGGATCTGCCCGTACAGGTGAGCTGGGTGGAATCGCTCGAGGCTGTAGATCGGGAAGCGGAGGGTGATACGGTAGAAATCGTGCTGGGCAGCCTGCAGCAGGGTCCAGGCGACCAGATTTCCATCCCCGCGGCCCTCATCCGATCGGATTCGGATACCCTTCGCCGTATTTATCACTTGCAGCAGGGCGAAGATGGATGGAGCATCGCCTTGATCGATGAACAGTTGCCGGAGAGTCTCGGACCATGAACGAATTGACCGCTTACATACAGCGTTTTCGCCGCCGCCTGCGGCTGCGTGACGCCTGGGTGTCAGCCCAGCGCAGCCTCTGGCTGCCATTCCTGGGCGCGGCCATCGTTCTGCTGGCGGCACGCCTCTGGCCGCTGCAGGACCGTCTGCTGTGGGCGCTGCTCCCATTCATGGGCTGGCTGCTGGCCTGGTTGGCCTATTCCCTGCTGCGCCCGCTTCCGCCTCGTCTCGTTGCCGCCCGGGTGGATCTCGAGCTGGGGTTGAAGGAACGGCTCTCTACCAGCCTGTCCCTCGATGCCCTCGATCCGTCCTCCCCCGTGTATGCCACCTTCACCCCCGGCCTGGTGGAAAAACAGCGTGCGGACGCCCTCCGCGCCGCCTCTGGGATCGAGCTGCCTCGGGCGTTCCCCTTATTCTTCCTCCCTCGCCCGCTGGGGATTGCCGGGCTGCTCCTCGCCGCCACCCTGCTCCTGGCAGCCCTGCCCAACCCCATGGATGCCGTGCTCGCCGAGCGGGAGGCGGTCGCCCGCGAAGCCGTCCGGCAGGCGCAGGAGGTCGAGGCGCTGCGGGAAGAGATCGCCGCTGCTCGCGAGCTGACCCCCGAGGAGCGTGAGGCCTTGCTGCGCGAGCTGGAAGCGCTTGCAGCCCAACTGCGCCAAAATACCGGCGACCGTGAAGAAGCCCTGGCTGACCTTTCTACCCTTGAAGACTCTCTGCGCCAGCGCATGGATCCCAACGGCGGCGCTCGCCAGGCCGCTCTCGAGTCCTTGTCCGCCCGCCTGCAGGCTTTGGCCGAACAGCAGGGCCTTCGAAGCGGGGACGACCTCGCCGCCGCCCTCCAGGCCCTGGCGGAGCAGATGCAGTCGATGGACGCCGCTGCCCGGGAGGATCTTGCGCGCAACCTGGCTCAGATGGCGGCCCAGGCCGCCGGGTCTGGCGAAACCAGCCTGTCCCAGGCCCTGGCGGACCTGTCCCAGGCCGCCCAGACCGGCGATCTACAGGTCGCCCGCCAGGCCGCCGAGAGCGCCGGGCAGGCCTTGGAGCGGGCACAGGGCGAGCTTGCCGATCAGGCTGCCCTGCAGCGGGCGCTTTCTCGCCTCCAGGAGAGCCGCCAGCGCATCGCACGCGCCGGTTCATTAGGCCGTTCCGTGGCTCAGCACCAGGGACAGGATAGCCAGGGTCAAGGACAAGGGCAAGGTCAGGGTCAAGGTCAGGGTCAGGGACAAGGCCAGGGACAGGGCCAGGGGCAGGGACAGAGTGGGCAGGGCATGTCCGGCGGCGGCAGCCGGGCGGATAGCCTCCCGCCCGGGACCGGCCAGGGCACCGCTCGCGATCCCCAGGGCCAGGGCCAGAGCGCACCAGAGGGCCAGCTCGATTCCCAGGTCTACGTGCCGCCTCAGCGCTTCCCAGACGGCGAAGGGGAAATCTTCATCCCCGGCCAGGAGACCGGCCAGGGCGAGACACAGGTGCAGGAGCGGCCCGACCCGCTCCCCGGGCAGACCAATCCCTCCCTGGTCCCTTATACCGAGGTCTATTACAACTACCTGGAAGCCGCCAATCAGGCGATGGACCAGACCTACATCCCCTCCGGGCTCAGGGATTATGTCCGCGAGTATTTCTCGCAGTTGGAGCCGTGATTTCCGCCGGGCCTGCGGCTGGCGTTCATGGAAGGATGACCGTGTTGATGCGCAGAACTTGGCCGTTCTTGCCTTCTCTATTGCTTTTTGCGCTGTTGGCAGCCTCCGCGGGCTGCAGTGGGGGCCTGGCTTTCACCCCGGATCAGGCGGCGGTCGAATCGGCAATGCGCAGCGCGGCCACAACCGACCTTACGCCGGACCCGGACTCGATGGCCGTATTACAGACCCAAAAGTTGGGCGATTCGACCCTGGTGCTGCTCCGCTTCACAGCCCTGCATTCCAGCGGACAGGTGAGCGAGTGCCTGCACCTCTACGAGGTTTACCGTCGCGGCCTGGGCTTTATCCCTGGCAGCGGAGGAGGCGGCTGTGGCCCGGCCGGCGGTGAGGGGGAAGCATTCGGCGTTGGCATGGGCCATCACTCGAACAGCGCTCCAGGCCGTCTCACCTTCAGCGATGTGAATGGGCTGCTCTACGACCCCGATCTGGTTTCCATCGAAATCCTCTGGGATGACGGTGAAGTGCAGCAGGCCCTCGTGTCCAATGGCTCCTATCTCGCCGTTCGCCAGGGGACCCATCAGGTGGAGACCATTACCGGCCGAGACGCCGGCGGAGAGGTGCTCTCCACCTGGGAGCATCCTCAGTCCATTCCAGGGAAAGATGGCTGAGGTCTTTTACCCGAGTCCCCCAGGAACACCCGGAGAGCCCTGTGCCTCAACCGAGGTGGGGGATCACGATTTCTTTAAAAGACATGAGAGGGATAGGCAGATAACATGAGCGAAGAAATGACCATAACTGCAGAAGAGTTCCGCCAGGCAGCCGCTGCCATCGAAGAGCAGGTGGGGCAGGTGATCGTCGGCCAGCGCGATCTGGTCCGCCAGACCCTGATCACCCTGCTGGCCGGCGGCAACGCTCTCCTGGAAGGCGTGCCCGGCCTGGGAAAGACCATGCTCGTCCGCACCCTGGCCCAGTCGATCGACTGCGCCTTCAACCGCATCCAGTTCACCCCCGACCTTATGCCGGCCGATATCGTCGGCACCAACCTGATCGTCGAAGACGAACAGGGCCGGCGGCAGTTCCAGTTCGAGCCGGGCCCTGTCTTTGCCAACCTGGTCCTCGCCGACGAGATCAACCGCGCCACGCCAAAAACCCAGTCGGCCATGCTCGAAGCCATGCAGGAGCACAGCGTGACCGTCGCTAAGGTCACCCGCCGCCTGCCCGAGCCCTTCTTCGTTCTGGCGACCCAAAACCCGCTGGAGATGGAGGGCACCTATCCCTTGCCTGAAGCCCAGCTCGACCGCTTCTTCTTCAAGATCGATGTCCCATTCCCCTCTGTGGATGAGCTGGTCGAGATCGCCAACCGCACCACCGCCGTCTCCACCCCCTCCGCCAGCCCGGCCGCGGATGGAGAGAAGATCATCGCCATGCAGCGCCTGGCGCGCGGCGTGCCCATCGCCGAGCACGTGACCGCCTATACGGCCCGGCTGCTCAAAGCCACCCATCCCGAGGATCCGGCCGCTCCCCAGGCGGTGCGGGACTTCGTGCGCTATGGAGCCAGCCCGCGCGGCATGCAGGCCATGATCCTGGCGGGCAAGATCATCGCCCTGCTCGATGGCCGCTATAACGTCGCCTTTGACGACATCCGCCAGGCAGCGACTCCGGCCCTCCGCCATCGCCTGATCCTGAATTTCGAAGCCCAGGCCGAGGGGGTCTCCACCGGGCAGGTCATCGAATCCATACTGGAGGCCGTCGTCCCTGAACCGGCCTGATCCGGTGAAGCTCTTTTTCATTCCTCGCCTGGGCCGCGGACTGGGATGAGAAGACGGATCGATATTCATGAGTAACGGCGCCTTATTCGAGCCCCAGTTTTTGCAGCGCCTCGAGCGGCTGTCCCTGGTCTCGCGTCGCCTCATGACCGGGCAGATGCAGGGTGAGCGGCGCAGCCCCAAGCGCGGCCAGTCGGTGGAGTTTTCCGATTACCGCCCCTATGTGGCCGGCGACGATTTCCGCCGCATCGATTGGAACGCCTACGCCCGCCTGGAGCGCTTCTTCATAAAGCTCTTCGTCGAAGAAGAAGACCTCACCGTTCACTTCCTGATCGACCTCAGCCGCTCGATGAACTGGGGTGAGCCGAAAAAGCTGGATTATGCCTTACGGGCCGCGGGGGCGTTGGGCTACATCGCCATGGCTGGCCTGGACCGGGTGACTGTCACCGCCATCCGCCCGCCGGACGATCCCGGCGGCAATGGTGCCGGCCAGAATGGCCCCCGGCCGGGCGCTGCCGGCCCCTGGAACGGCACGGCTGCTTATTTCCCTCCCCATCGGGGCAAGAGCCAGGCCCTTACCCTGTTCGCCTTCTTGCAGAACCTGGCTGCATTGGTGCCCCAACCCGGCGCCCGGATCGACCCCGCCCGCAGCCTGCGGCGTTATGCCGCCCAGGCTGCCCATCCCGGCCCGCTGCTCCTGCTCTCCGACCTGATGGATGATGGCTGGACGGAGGGCTTGCAGGCCCTGGCCTCCCGCGGGTTCGAAGTGACCGTGGTGCATATCCTTTCCCCCGAGGAAGTCGATCCGTCGCTGGACGGCGATTTCACTCTCTTCGATTCTGAAGACGGGGCCGAGGTCGAGATCACTGCCGATTACGAGCTCCTGGAGCGTTATCGCCAGGGGTTGCGCCAATGGCAGGCCGGCCTGCATCGCTTCTGTTCCACCCGCGGCATACACTACGTCCCCCTCGACACCGGATTGCCTCTCGACGAGCTGCTCTTCACCTGGCTCAGGACGAAAGGCGTGCTGCGATGAGTTTCCTGGCGCCCTGGGCCTTCCTCCTATCTCTACTGCTCCCGGTGATCGTCGCCCTCTATCTGCTCAAGCTGCGGCGCACCGAGCGCGAAGTGCCAAGCGTTTACCTGTGGCGGCGCATGGTCCGCGATGTGGAGGCCAACGCCCCCTGGCAGCGCCTGCGCGCCAACCTGCTGCTCATCCTGCAGCTCCTGTTCCTCCTGGCCATGATCCTCTCCCTCGCCCGCCCGTTCACCTGGACCAGCGGCGTTGGCGGCCAGGCGCTGATCCTGATCCTCGACACCTCGGCCAGCATGTCCGCCACCGACACGCAGCCCACCCGCCTGGAGGCCGCTAAAGACCAGGCCCTCTCTCTGGTGGATGGCCTGCCCGAGGGCGCCCGCCTCACCGTGATCGCTGCCGGGGACAAAGCCCAGGTCATGCTCGCCTCCAGCCAGGACCGCCGCCAGGCGCGCCTGGCGATTGAACGGGTCCGCCCCGGCACCGGCGGCAGCAATCTATCCGTGGCCCTGGAACTGGCCTCCGCCATTGCCGCTCGCCAACCGGATACCGAGATCGTCGTCCTCTCCGATGGTCGCGTCGACCTGCCCGATCGAATGGCGGTGAAGGGCCGTCTGCGCTACCTCCCCATCGGCGTCAGCGGCGAAAACCAGGCCATCAGCCTGCTCTCCCTCGAAGCGGGCGCTGTCCCTGGCGCCCTCACCGCTTTCGCTCAAGTGACCAACTACGGCGCTCAACCCGCGCAGCGCCGCCTGGTGCTCAGCGCCGATGGGCAGGTGGTCAACGCCTACGATCTCGACCTGCCGCCAGGCGGGCAGCGGGTCGTGCTGGTGGAAGATCTTCCCGTGGGTTTGGGGCAGATCGAGGCCCGTCTGGAGGGGGCGGATATCCTCGCCGAAGACGACCGGGCCGTGGCCGCGCCCCCTTCCGGCGAGCCCGTCCCGGTCACCCTGGTTACGCAGGGCAATCGCTTCCTTGAGACCGCCCTCGGCCTGCTGCCCGGCATTGCCGTCACCCAGGTCCTCCCTGGCCCGGAGGTGACTTTTCCCGAGGCCGGCCTGACCATCTTCGATGCCTATGTGCCCCTCACCGCCACCCTACCCGCCGGCAACCTGTTGTTCATCGCCCCGCCTCGCAGCACCGGGTACTTCACCACAACCGGCACGATCGAGGCCCCGCTGATGCGCCCCGCCGCCGCGGGAGATCCCTTGCTGGAGCATATCTCCCTGGCGGATGTCAGCCTGCTCGACGCCGTCCGCATCCCTCTCCCCGAGTGGGGCCGCCCGGTGATCCTCGCCGAGACCGGCGGCGGGGAGGACGCAAGCCAGCCCGCCTTTCCCCTGCTCTTCACCGGTGAGATCGAAGGCCGCCGTCTGGCTGTCCTGGCCTTCGACCTGCGTCGCTCAGACCTGCCCTTGCAGATGGCTTTCCCCCTCCTGTGGGCCAACCTCATTCACTGGCTCGCCCCCGGCAGCGCGGGGACGATCCCCTCTCAGGTGGTCCCTGGTGAGAGCATCTCCTTCCTGCTGCCAGGCAATTCCGGCCTGGTCGAGGTCCTCCGCCCCGATGGGTCCGCGCAGCGCCTTACCCCGGATGCCGGGCGGTACGTGTTCGCCGGCACCGGCCAGTTGGGCCTGTACCGGGTGCGCTGGGGGGAAGGCGAATCCCGGCAGGAGGCTCAGTTTGCCGTCAACCTCTTCCTCCCCCAGGAATCGAGCCTTTCCCCGGCGGAATCCTTGCCCGGCCTGGGCTCGTCCCTCGGAGAGGGCGGCTCCGAGGAGGGGCAGGGCAAGCGCGAGTGGTGGCGCTTCCTGGCCCTGCTGGCGCTCGGCCTGATCACCGTGGAATGGGCTGTTTATCAGCGCGCCGGGCTCGTCCGCCTGCGCGATGACCTGCGTAATGTCTTGAAAAAGGTGGCTCTGCCTTAGCCGTTATGAGTATCTCATTTATTTACCCGCAGTATCTCTGGCTGCTTTTACTGGTTCCGCTCACCGTGATCCTGGCCCTGCTCGGGCGGCGCGGGCTGACCCGTCGCCGCTTCTGGAGCGGGCTGGTCCTCCGCAGCCTGCTGCTCTTCCTGATTGTCTTCGCTTTGGCCGGCATCCAGCTTCGCCTGCCCTCCAACCTGCTCACCACCATTTTTGTCCTCGATGTTTCCGACAGTATCCCCGAGGTGGACCAGGCCGCGGGTGAGTCCTTTATCCGCCAGGCGGTGGAGTCCATGCCCCTTGGCGATCGGGCGGCGGTGGTGGTCTTCGGGCAGGATGCCCTGGTGGAGCGTCTGGCGAGCGGGGAGCAAACCCTCCCCGGCCTGGCTTCTGTTCCGGTCACCACCCGTACCGATATCGCCAGCGCCCTCCAGTTGGCTCTGGCCCTCTTCCCTGATGAGGGCGCCCGGCGGCTGGTGCTGCTCTCCGATGGGCGCGAGAATATCAACCAGGCCCTGGAGCAGGCCGAGTTGGCCGCGGCTCAGGACGTTGAACTCCAATTCGTACCCCTCGGCCAGCAGTCCGGCGACGCCGAAGTGCTGGTCGAGTCTCTCCAGGCGCCCGGCGATGCTCGCCAGGGGCAGGAGATCGAACTCTCCGTTGCAATCGCCAGCACCGTCCAGACCCGGGCTACCCTGCGCGTGTTTGCCGGAGGCGACCTGGTGGAAACCCGCGAGCTCGACCTTCAGGAGGGGGTGAACCGCCTGCAGATCCCGGTTGACGCCGGGGAGGCCGGTTTCCGCCGCTTCCGGGTTCAGGTGAGCCCCGATGTCGATCACCGCCTGCAGAACAACCAGGCCGATGCTTTCACCGTCGTCCACGGCCCGCCGCACATCCTGCTCGTCGAAGGCGAACCCGGCGAGGCCGAGAATCTGGCCCGCGCCCTGGAAGCCGCCCAGATGCGGGTCAGCTCTGTCGCTCCCGCCCAACTGCCCAACACGCTGCCCGAGTTGGCCGCTTACGATGCGGTTATCCTGGCCAATGTCTCCGCTCCGTTGCTCCCCACCGGAGTTCAGGAGGTGCTGGTGGAATACGTGCGGACTTTGGGCCGCGGCCTGTTGATGACCGGCGGGCAGGAGTCTTTCGGCGCAGGCGGCTATTTGCGTTCCCCCCTGGAAGAGGCACTGCCGGTGAATATGGATGTCCGCAGCCGCGAGCTCGCCGCCAACCTGGCGCTGGTCCTGGCGGTGGACAAGTCGGGCAGTATGGGCGCCTGCCACTGTGAGAACCCGGACCTCAACCAGACTTACGAGCGCCGCGAGGTCGGCCAGCCCAAGGTGGATATCGCCAAGTCGGCCATCATGAACGCCGCTTCCGCCCTGGGCGACCAGGATTACCTGGGCGTGGTCGCCTTCGACTCGCAGGCCCGCTGGGCCTATCATGTCGCCCGGCTGCCCGATGCCTCCACCCTCGAGAACGCCATCGGCGTGTTTGGCGCCGAGGGGCAGACCAACCTGCGGGCGGGCGTGGAAGCCGCCTACGCTTCCCTTCAGGACGTCGACGCCGCCCGCAAGCACATCATCCTCATGACCGATGGCTGGATGCACGAAGGGGAACTGCTTTCCCTGGCCGAAGAGATGCACGCCGAGGGCATTACCCTGAGCGTCGTCGCCGCCGGCGGCGGCGCGGCCGAATACCTCGAAGAGTTATCCCGACTCGGCGGCGGGCGTTTCTATCCCGCCGAGGATATCCTCAGCGTACCCGATATTTTCCTTAAAGAGACGGTCACCTCGGTCGGCGAATACCTCATCGAAGAGCCGTTCTACCCCGTGTCGATGATGCCCAGCCCCATCCTCCGCGGCCTGAATGAGCTCGCCCTGCCGCCTTTGCTCGGCTACAACGGGGCTACTGCCAAGCGCACCGCGCGCCTCGATCTGACCTCGCCGCGCGGTGATCCCCTGCTCGCCACCTGGCAGTTCGGCCTCGGCCGGGCCGCCGCCTGGACCTCCGATCTGAAGGGCCAGTGGGCTTCCGAGTGGATCGCCTGGGAAGATTTCCCTCGCTTCGCCGCCCAACTGGTCGGCTGGCTGCTGCCTGCGCCTCAGGTGGAAGGTCTTTCCGCCCGTGTGGAAGTGGTTGGCGGGCAGGCCGTCATTCAGTTGCAGGCTGCTGCCGAGGACGGCGCTCCGCTGAACTTCCTCACCGCCCGCCTCAGCCTCATCTCACCCGACCTTGAGACCAGCGAAGCCGATCTCGAACAGGTCGGTCCTGGCAGCTATGAAGCCCGTATCCCCCTCTCCCAACCCGGCGTCTACCTGGTGCGCCTGGGCGTCAACCAGGACGATCAGTCCCTCGGGCAGCTCACCCTGGGCATGGTCCTGCCTTATTCGCCGGAGTATCGCCTCGCCGGTGCGGATGTAGGTTTGCTGTCCGAGCTGGCCCGGGTGACCGGGGGCGAGCAGCTCCTCGAGCCGGTGAACGCCTTCCTCCACGATCTTCCGGCCGCCGAGTTCGCCCGCGAAATCTGGCGTCCCCTGCTCCTGCTGGCCGCGCTGCTCTTCCCGCTCGATGTCGCCCTGCGGCGGGTGCTGTTCGGCCCCCGGGAGCTGCAGAGAGCCCGAGTCTGGCTGCGCGCTCGCCTGCCTGGGGCGGCGGCCTCCCGCCAGGACGAGCCCCTGCTGGGCGATCTTTTCGCCGCCCGCCAGCGGGCGCGCCGCCGCCATACGCCGGGTGGCGACCCGGAGCAACCGGCTCCGCCGCTCAATCCGCCTCAGCCACCCACCTCCGGACCGGCCGAGCCCTCAGAACCGCCCTCCGCCTCTCCTCCCGATCCCGGCGATGCCCTGGCCCGCCTGCGCGCGGCCAAAAAACGGGCCCAGAAGGACGAGCGTTAATTTTTTGTTAGAACCGGACCCATCCGATCCGGTAAGCAGGCAGGGCGAACGCATTTAGCTTGAAAGGACTTTGAGCAAGTAGGCTTCATCGAGGG
>CAYMLG010000100.1:0-11488 GCA_964391195.1 uncultured Anaerolineaceae bacterium
GAATATTTTATACAAGGGGCACGGCGGAACCGTAAACCACCCGATACCGTAAACCCTCACGCCGTGCCCCGATGTAAGCCCACCCGGCTGCCGGCGCGTGGCCAACCCCCGCATCGGGTTGGGGTGGGCCATGTAACATTGCCAGCCATGATCATGTTGGCCCGATCGGAGGGGGCACGGCTGCATCGTGGATCAATCGAGACCGTATACCCGCCCGCCGTGCCCCTACACCCCATCGGGCTGCTGGTGCGAGGCACGCCCATTATCCGGCCCGTCGCGCCTTGGGGCAAGGGCGACCAAAATACGGTCGCATGGCAACATGCCCTACAATCCGCCGCGCGCCGAACCCGGACGGTCAGCGTGAGATGAGGGGTATGAACATCAAGACCCCATCTGAAGGCGTGGGCGGCAGCACGATCACACCCGGCGGGCTGAACTGGAGGGGGAATGCCACAAAATCGCCGGTATGATAAGCATACACATTGGGAGTCGCATCCCCAAAAAGCCAATCGCTGTCATAGCTGTGGAAAACGACGACCTTCCCGCCATCCGACACCGCAGGCGCGAACGAACCGCCCGCAGTGGGACCATCGCTAAAAAAATGGGTGACCTCACTGTTACTGATATAGTCATCCAGCGAATCATTCATCAGCCCGATCTGCCCGTTTCCATCGGCATCCAGATCGACCAGAACCACATCGGGCACGCCGTTCTCGTCCGGGCGGTTGAACAGTTCGGTGGCGTAGGTCACATAGACCACATAGCGCCCATCGGGTGAGATCGACGGGGCAAACGACGACCCATTGAGGAGGGCGCCTCCGCTGTTCAAGAGCGAGATGATTTGCAGAGTGTAATCAATATCGAAAACACCCGAGTTAGTGGGGTCGCGGTCGTAAAGGAAAATATCGGTTTCGCCGTTGTAATCGCCGGGCACCAGGTTGTCGGCATCGGAGGCGAAAACTACAAAGCGCCCATCCGCCGAGATCGAGGGGGAATACGAAGATCCGTTTCCAAACTCCCCGCTCGGCCCATGTGAAAGCAGCAGCAATCCGTAGAGGGGAGAGTTGACGAACACATCCACCCAGCCGAGGGTATCCGGCGGGCCATAGGATAACAGATCCGGGGCGGTCGAGGCGAAAGCGATGGAGAACTGCCCGTTGTAGGCGCTGTCGGATATCGCCAGATCGCGGTAGACCGTTCCGTCCCCCCGAAAAGTGACCGCCCCCGATCGTCCGCTGCCGGTAGACCCGTCACGGACGGAGATGGGAATAGTCTGGCTGCCGGTTGTATCGCTGAAAGCATGCACGAAGACATCGTAGTCGCCATTTAAATCGAACAGGCCATTAACCAGATCATCGCCGGTGGAGGCAAAAGCCACCTGTTCTCCATCAGCGGAAACATCCGGGGCATAAGCTTCGCCGAAGCTCTCCTGGCATTGATCGTTCACTACGGGCCCGATGGAATAGCGCCGGGTGTCGCCGCCCGTGGCCAAACTGAGGTACACATCGAGCTGGTTATTGGTGTCGGCCAGAGTGGACTCGCACGGCCCGGGACCCGCCGAGCCGACCAGGTTGCTCGCCAGGGAGACATAGGCGACCCAGTCGCCATCGCTGGAGATAGCAGGCAGCTCAGACCAGTCGTTCGTCTGCTCGCCCGAGGAGGAAACTGATACCCGGTGGGTCTGGCGGCTGAGCAGATCGAACCGGAAGATATCGGACTCCAGATTGGTGTCGCCGGGGACCAGATTCTCGTCGTACGAGGTGTAAGCGATATACTGCCCTGAAGCAGAGATGGAAGGAGTGATGGACCAATCGCCAGTGGGGCTGCCGTCCATGGTGGCTGACACTAACACCAGGCCCCGGCGGTGGGCGGTGAAGTAATCATCCTGCGGAGGGTCGCTGTCCGGCACGTAATTGAGGCGGTTTTCGTCGATATCTTCCTGGGTGAAAGTCTCGTTGGCAGCCAGAGGAACATCGTTCAGGCGCAGCGTTCCGTGGGAGGGCGGAGTGATGAGCAAATAGAAGATTTCATCCGGTTTCAGGTAGGGCTCCGCCAGGGTCAGGTGATCGCTGTCGATAATCACCGAGGCGGCTTCGGTGAAACCCTGGTTTATGATGGCGCAGTCCTGGGCATAGACGACCGTGCCGGTTTCCATCTCCTCGCTGATGACGATCAGCTTCTTCGGGCCGGCGCTCACATCCAACGCCGGCCAGGTGAGGTTCTCGATTTGATAGAAGTAATACGCCTCCTCGGGATCGATGATCTCGTTGTCGTCCAGGTCTCCCAGGATCGGCTCGGCGTGCATTTCCATCTCCACCGCAGAGTCGAGGAGCAGCGGCCCGTAATCCTCAGGCGGGACGGGGAGCAGCCCGGTGACCAGGTTGGGCGGCGGGGCGGCGGTGTTGTATTCGCGAACCTGGAGATCGAGCTTCTCCCGACCGGCCTGGGGGTCGTAATCCGGCTCGGTTGACTGAGAGTCGATGATGATGATCGCGACGCCGTCGCGGCAGGTCGTGGTGGCCATCCAGTTGCGGTTGTCGCGAAAGATAAAACGCCTGGCCTGAGCCAGGTCGCTGTTGAGTGCCAGGCCCCCCACCAATAAAATCAGTATCAGAAGGGAACGAACGGGCCGCTTGCTCATTTGTACCTCTCTATAAATCCAACTTTTCGAAATTTACCGGTCAATGGGGATGGATGGGGGCAGCTATGGCGCCCGCAGTCAGCGGGGCGAGGGTCAGGCCTGCAGCGGGGCTTGGGCGGCGGACAGATCGCGTTTGGCGCCGAGCCGCGCGAACATCTCACGGGCACTGTCGAGCAGCGGAGCAGCCTGTTCGGGCTGGCCCGCCCGGTGGGCGGCGCGCGCCCAGTGCAGTTGGGAACGGGCCGCCTCGTAGATATCGCTGTCTTTCAGCAAGGCGAAGCTCCGCTCCAGGTCCTGGATGGCCGCCGGGCAGTCGCCCTCTGCCAGGAAGATCTGGCCGCGCACCCGCAGGCTGATGCCCTGCTCCAGATCCTCTTCCAGCTCATTCGCCAGGGCCAGGGCGCGCTCAATGTGCTCCCGGGCCGCCTCGATCTGTCCCTGGTACAGGGCGATCTCCGCCCGGGCGCTGTCCACCGCCGCCAACAGGCTTTTGTTCTCTATCCTGGCCGAGATCTCCCCGGCAGCCTGCAGCGCCTCCCCGGCCTCGTCGAACTCGTCTCGCCTCAGGTGCAGGTCGCCGAGGCGGAAAAGGGCCATAGCTTCCATACCTTGCAGGCTGCCCTGCCGCGCCAGGGTGAGCGCCCGGTTGAGATGGTCGAAGGCTAACTCATCCTGCGCCATGTTGGCGTACAGGCCGCAAACGTTGACCAGGGCAGACACGATCAGGTTGGGGCTGCTGAGCTCGGTGGCAATCGCCAGAGCGCTCAAAAACTCCTGCACCGCACCCTGCCAGTCGCCGATCGAGTATTTCAAGATCCCCAGGTTACTGCGGGCATTGGCGATCATGTAACCGTCTTTTAGCTCCTGGCTGATGTCCAGCGCCTGTTCGTTGTATTCCAGGCTTTCGGGCAGCTCGCCCAGGGCGTAGTGGACCATCCCCAGGCTGCTCAACGCTTCGCTGCGCGCCGGGGATGGGCCGGGGGGCAAACGGTCGAGACCCTGCTTGAGGGCGGCCTGCGCTTCGGGATAACTACCCAACTGCATGTGGATCGACCCGAGCTTAATATATAACGGCGCTTCGAGCGCCGTCTCGCCCTTGATGCGCTCCAGGCCGCGCAGCAGCCAATCCTTGGCCTGCTCAGGGTCATTCCATTCGAGCAGACCGCCCATCCACTGAAAGACCTGGGAAAGCAGAGCAGATTTGCGCGGGCTGTCGGGCAAGGTTTCGAGCTGCCCCAAGGCGCCTGCGAACTGCTCGTGGGCCGGCTGCGGGCTTCCCAGCAGCGTGTTCAGAATGCCCTGGCTAAGGAGCACTCGCGCCCACAGCTCTCCCGAGACCGATTCGGGGCGGAACTCTTCCAGCAGGTGGAGCAGCACGCGGCCCCGTCCCTGGTTGAACAAGGCACTTACATCTTCGGTCGCCAACCCGGCAGCCTGGATTGCATCGCCCGCCTGCTGGTAGTGCAGGCCGGCCTTGAGGATATCCCGCTCCTCAGCAGACTGGGCGTAGTAGTCCGCCGCCCTGCGGTGCATCTCCCTCCGTTGGGCCTCTCCGGACATATCATAGTAGAAAGCGCGCAGGATGGCGTGCTGGCCGAACTCCCGTCCGGTCTTCCCTTGGGAGACGGTCAGCAGGTGGCTCTCGCTCAATGTGCGCAGTGTGCGGCGGAGCCCGCCCCGGTCAAGGATAGTCTCGATCGCTTCGCGGGTGCCGGGATAGCCGAGCAGTAGCGCTACCGCCGCCATCACCTGGCGCTCCTCCTCGGTCAAGCCCTGATCCACCGCATCCAGCAAGTAATCCTCGACCTTCTCCGTCTCCACCAGGTGATCGACCAACCGGGAAGGATCTGGGATCTGCTTCAGCACCTGAACCGCCAGGGTGAGGAACTGCAGATTGCCGCCGGTGGCTGCGTGCAGGCGGGGGATCATCTCCGGCGAGACATTCGCCTGGGTGGAGGCGATCAGGAGTTCGGTATCCGCCAGGTTCAGCCCGCCCAGGGGCTCATACTCGATCGTTTGGGCGAAAGTTTGCGGCCGGCTGCGAGAAGTGATGATGATATCCACCTCCCCTGCGCGCACCGCCCCGGCCAGCACGGAGAGGAACTCTTCCAGCAGACCGAGTGAGCGCTCGTCGACCAGGTGGAAATCATCCAGGCAGATCAGATATCCCTGATTGCGGATCATGGCCAGCAGGTAGTTGAAGATGACGCCCCAGGTGAGCTGCTGGCCGCCGATTTGGCGGCTGCGGTTGAGCATGCGCCACAGCTCAAACTGGCCGTTCCAGGCAAGGAAAGCCGCCAGCTTGAGCACGACGTCTTCGATCCCTTCGTATGGGTGGAAAGAGTACCAGAAGGTTTTGTAGGGATCGCCCTGTTGGCGGGCGAGCGTCACCGCCAGGGCCGTCTTGCCGACCCCCGGCATACCGGTGATGAGCACCAGGTGGTGCTCGGCGAGTTTTCCGGCATAGTAATCAAGCTCGGCTTGCCGTCCGACAAATGTCCCAATCTGCGGCGGGCGCTCGGGCGGTGGAGGCGGCGGGATTTCGATCTGTACCGGACCACCGATGGTTACGTTGCCGTGGATGTCCCCGGTGAACACCGTACCGGTTATATCGCCCGCGGCCGCCACCCCGCGTTCCCGGGCGTCCACGGATATAGAGGCTTCAGAACCTGTTTCTGGGATAACTCGCCCACAGTTCGGGCATTTCGTCGAATCGGCCGGCAAAGGTTGCTGGCAGTGCGGGCACAATTTCATCGTTTCCCCCATACGCCCGGATGACCGCGAACGCTAGCCATCATCTTTGCCGATGGATACAGACCCCTGAATATCGCCGGTGATGATGGTCCCGGAAACATTCTCCCCCGCAACGCCCCGGTGGGTGGCCGAGATCGTTTTCCCCGCCTGCCCGCTCCCGGCCCTGGAGAGGATTTCGCCCAGGTTAGCGGCGAACGCTTCGTCTTCCAGCAGGGCGGTCTTCACCCGGGAGAGTACCTGCTCCTGGCTGCTCTCATCTTCCGGCTGTTCTTCCAGCTTCTGCAAGTCTTCTTGGGCGGCGGGTTCGGCTGAGAAGCGACGTTTCAGGGCCGCGTACAAATCTTCGCCGATCTTGGGCGCCAGGCTCTCCGCGGCTTTCGAAAACAGAGAGACCAACGCGGTGACGACCTGGGCGGCGATCAAATGGGCTGAGTTTGGATCCAAGGTCCCCTCCGGAAGGTCCCCCTGCAAATATCTGCGGAATGACCGCTTGACTTATTTATTCGAATTTCGACCCAATTACTGCTATATTACCAGAATATTATACGAAAACCACTAAGGAAAATCAAATTAAAGAAAAAGGGTACAAGGGGGGTGCTATGCTACAATTGAGCGAATGGCAGCGAGAATTTCCACCTCCCCCTCCCGGTATGTTGAAATTGCGGTGAACGTCCCCCAGGTGCGGGAGGTTTTTCATTATCACCTGCCGCCGGAGCTGGCCGGGCGGGTGAAGCCTGGGCACCTGGTGGTGGCGCCGTTCGGCAAGCAGCTCGTACACGGGGTGGTGCTGCGTTTTGTCGATACGCCGCTGGTGGAGGACACGCGGCCGGTGCTGGAGCTGGTGGACCCGGGCGTGGTGTTGACCGCCCAGCAAATCGAGCTGGCGTTGAGCCTGGCGGAGGAGAATCTGGCTCCGCTGGCGGCCTGCATCCGCCTGATGCTGCCCCCCGGGCTGGCGCACCAGGCCGAGGCCCTGTATTCCCTGACAGAGAGCGGTGACGACAGCGCCCGCCCAGAGGCGGAAGCGGACCTGTCGGAGATGCAGGAGAAGATATTGGCGCTGCTCAGGCGGCGCGGCCCGCTGCGCGGGACTCAGCTCGATAAGGCCCTGCCGCGGGGCAAGTGGCGTAACGCTATGCGCAGCCTGGAGAGGCGGGCGCTGGTGCAACGGCAGTCGGTGCTGCCGCCGCCCAAAGTGCAGCCCAAAGTGGTGCGAACGGTGCAGCTCGCCTGCCCGCCGGAGCAAGCGCAAGCGGCGCTTCCCGAGTTGGGCCGGGCTGGGTCGAAGGCCCTCGAGCGCCGGCAGGCCATGCTGCGCTTTCTGTTGAGAGAGCCAGGGCCGGTGGATGTGAGCTGGGTGTACGCCGAGAGCCAGGGCAGCCTGGCCGACCTGCGCTGCCTGGCCGAGCGCGAGCTGGTGGTGCTGGGCGAAAGCGAGGTCTGGCGCAACCCGCTGGCGGAGATGGATTTCCAACCCACGCAGGCCCCGCCGCTCACCCGTGACCAGGCGGCCGTGTGGAGCGAGTTGTCGCAAGCCCTGCAGCGTTCGGCAGCCGGGGAGAGCACCCGCCCGATGCTGCTGCACGGGGTGACCGGCTCGGGGAAGACGGAGATTTACCTGCGGGCGGTGGAGGAGACGCTGCGCCTCGGCCGCCAGGCCATTGTGCTGGTGCCGGAGATCGCCCTCACCCCGCAGACGGTGCGGCGCTTCGTGGGGCGCTTCCCCGGGCGGGTGGGGCTGCTGCACTCAGGGTTGACGGACGGGGAGCGCTACGACACCTGGCGCCGCGCCCGGGCCGGGGAGTTGGCGGTCATCGTCGGGCCGCGCAGCGCTCTGTTCACGCCCTTCCCAAACCTGGGGCTGATTGTGGTAGACGAGAGCCATGATGAGTCCTACTACCAGGCTGAGCACGCACCTTACTACCACGTGCGCCAGGCGAGCTGCTCCTATGCGAAGCTGGCCGGGGCAGTGTGCCTGTTTGGGACCGCCACGCCCGATATCGCCTGCACCTACCGGGCCAGCCAGGGGGAATACCAGTACCTGCACCTGCCGCGGCGTATCCTGGCCCACCGGGAGGCGGTGCAGTCTCAGGCCAGCCGCCTGAAAGTCGGGTCGCCTGGCCCCCAGGGTTACCGCCCGCTCGAAGGGCTGGCCGAGGCCAAGGATCTGCCCCCCGTGCAGGTGGTGGACATGCGCCTGGAACTCCAATCCGGGAACCGCTCGATCTTCAGCCGGGCGCTGCAAGACCGGCTGGCCCAGGTGCTGGCCGCGGGACAGCAGGGCATACTGTTCCTGAACCGGCGCGGCACGGCCACCTTCATCTTCTGCCGTGACTGCGGGCACAGCCTGTGCTGCCCGCAGTGCGAGACGCCCCTCACCTACCACGCCGTGGAGGGAGGGCTGATTTGCCATCTATGCGGCTACCGCCGCCGCCTGCCGAAGACATGCCCGGAGTGCAAAAGCGACCGCATCCGCCAGTACGGCACCGGCACGGCCAAGGTAGAAGCGGAACTCCAGGCGGCTTTCCCCGAAGCGCGCATCTTGCGCTGGGATCACGAAACCACGCGTCACAAGGGCGCACACGAGGTGATCCTCAGCCACTTCAGCAACCACCGGGCCGATTTCCTGGTGGGGACTCAGATGCTGGCGAAAGGGCTGGACCTGCCGCTGGTGACGCTGGTGGGGGTGGTGTTGGCCGATGTAGGCCTGAACCTCCCCGACTACCGGGCAAGCGAACGGACCTTCCAGGTGTTAACCCAGGTGGCAGGCCGGGCCGGGCGCAGCCTGCTGGGCGGCGAGGTGATCCTGCAAACCTTCCTCCCGGAGCACTACGCCATCCAGGCTGCCGCCGGGCACAATTACCGCCAGTTCTATCTTAAGGAGTTGGAGTATAGGCGCATGCTGGGATACCCGCCCTTCGCCCGCCTGGTGCGCCTGGAGTACCGCAGCCTGGATAACAGCCGGGCGGAACGCGAGGCGCAGCAGATGGCCGGGCGGCTGCGCGCCTGGATCGCCGCCGAAGACCGCCGCCAAACCCAACTCATCGGCCCCGCGCCCTGCTTCTTCAGCCGCATCGGCGGCGAGTACCGCTGGCAGATCGTGCTGCGCGGGCCTGACCCGGCCTCAATGCTCAGAAACCGGCCTTTGGGGGATTGGAAAGTTGAAGTTAATCCGCCAAACTTGCTATAATTAGTTAAGTGTAATTTATTATTCCAAAAAATACCGAGACATGGGACTCATTGTCCAAATTCATTAAGGAGAGCAGCATGCCACAGTTGCGGCGTGAAGTGATAACCTGGGGCGATGTCGAAAAGCTGATCGACCACCTGCTGCCCCAGTTCGAAGGCGAGTTCGAAGCCATGCTGATGATCACTCGCGGAGGTATCATTCCAGGGGGGATCCTGGCAGAACGGATGAACATGACGCACCTGCTGACTGCAGCGGTGGATTTCCCTGCCCAAACAGAAATGGAGAAAGCCCGGTTGTTCGCCTGGCCCAAATTCCTGCAGTTCCCCAGCGACGAACTGGTGCGCGGCCGGCGGACCCTGGTGGTGGACGATGTCTGGGGGTCGGGGCGGACCATCACCTCTGTGCGTCACAGATTGTCCGCGGCGGGCGCTCTGCCCCACACCTGCGTGCTGCACTTCAACCCCTATCGCAACCTGTTCGGCTCGGCCCAGCCGGATTACTATGCCGCCATCACCGACGCCTACATCGTCTATCCCTGGGAGACCGACCGGGGCGGGCCGGAAAGGGTGCTGTTGGGTTAGCCAATTGGACCTGGATACGATCCTCGCCTCTCTACAGATCTATACGGAAGTGGTGATCCGGCTTTCACTCGCCGCCATCTTAGGTGGTCTGTTCGGGCTGGAACGAGAAGTCAGGGGGCGTGAAGCGGGGCTGCGGACGAATATTTTAATCTCGGTGTCCTCTTGCCTATTCACTTACCTGGGGGTGGAAACCTTCCCCTACTTCGAAGATTCGGTCAGGGACCCGGCGCGGATCGCGGCCCAAATTGTCAGCGGGGTGGGATTCCTGGGGGCCGGGGCGCTGCTGGTGTACAAGAACAAGGTGCGCGGGCTGACGACCGCAGCGACCATCTGGCTGGTGGCCGCGGTGGGGATGGCGGCCGGTGTGGGGGCTTATTTCGCAGCGATCTTCACTTCCCTGATGGCCCTGGCCACCCTGGTGCTGCTCGCCCCCCTGAGCCACCGCCTGGAGCTGCGCGCAAGGGAGATGCGGGCAGCGCGCCGGACGCTGAGCAAACTGACGGGGGAAGCCGAGGAGACCGAGACGTCCGATTTCTGGCTCGAAGAAGATACCGATTAGCGATCCGGCCAGGGAAGGAGACCAGCACAAGATGCAGAATCTACCGGTCACCCGCAGCGAAAAGATCGAAGCCCTGCGGCGCAACCCGTATTTCGCTAGCCTGGACGAACGGGTGCTGTTGGATCTGAGCCAGGGCACTATTCTGCAGCGCTACGAGCCGGGGGAGCTGATGTGCTGGCAAGGCGAACCGTGCTGTGGGCTGCACATGGTGCAGTCGGGCAGTGTGAAGCTGTTCAGGCTGTCGCCCAAGGGCCGCGAACTGATCATCCGGGTGATGCTGGCCGGCGAATCGTTCAACGAAGCGCCTGTGTTCGACGGCGGACCCAACGTGGTGAACGCCGCCGCGCTGGAGCCAAGCGATGTGTGGACGGTGGATGCGGAACCGATCCGGCGGGAGATCGCCGATCACCCGGAGATGGCCCAGGTGGTGATCCAGCACCTGGCACAAAACCTGCGCATGCTGGTGGGCAAGGTGGAGGAGTTATCGTTCTATCAGGTGACCCACCGCCTGGCCCGCTTGATCGGTGAGATGTCGCCGCAAGAGTTGGGGGATTGCGCCGATGGCCGGGGGACCGCCGCCCGGCTGACTCAAGGCCAGCTCGCCGCCCGGCTGGGCACGGTGCGCGAGGTGGTGGCGCGCGCTCTGCGCGAGTTGGAGCGCAGCGGGGCGATCCGCGTGGAGCGGCGGCGGATTTGCGTGGTGGACGAAGCCCTGTTGAGGAATTGGTATCCGGAAGACTGTGTTTGAAAAGGGAAAAGCGAAAGGCGAAAAGCGAATTTCGGATTTCGAATTGCGATTTGGGAGCCGGCCACAACCATGGGGGCAAGGCAGGAGGGGTATACGGTCCTTCGCCGTCCGCTGGCAGCCCGCCGAGTCCACTCGCCAACCAGAATTATGCCAAACCGTATGTAGGGGCACAGCGGGAGGTTTCACAGTTTTGGGTGGTTTATGGTGTAGCCGTGCCCCCTCCCGTCGGACCAGCATGCTCGTGTGCAGCAAGGCGTATGGCCCACCCCAACTCGATGTGCGGGGCCGATCTCGCAAAAGCGGCGCGTGTTGGACAGAGCAGGGCACGGCGTGAGTTTACGGCATCGGGTGATTTATCGTTCCGCCGTGCCCCTACGCCCGCGGCGGTACCCATCGCTCCTGTCATCCTGAGCGGCTGCGATATTTTTGTCACCCGGTAACTGCGCCTTGCCTTCGTCAGCACCATTTATCTGGCGGACAGCCGCGAAGGATCTCTTTTTCCAGGCAGCAGGGCTCATCACGGGGGGTTGTAGGGCATGGTGCCATGCGACCGTATTTTGGTCGCCCTTGCCCGTGCCCGTGGGTCTATTCCGGTCGAGAGCCGCAAGATTGGCATCTTACGCAACGCTCCCACGGCGGACCCGCCCCGCACCTCACCCACACGCCTCGCACCAGTTGGAATGGGGCACGGCGTGAGGGTTTACAGCATCGGTTAATTTACGGCGCCGCTGTGCCCTATGCGCGGGGTATGCGGTGGACGTGCTTCGCACCGGCAGCCGGGTGAGGTGTAGGGGCACGGCGGGAGGTTTCACAGTTTTGGTTGGTTTATGGTGTAGCCGTGCCCCCTCCCGTCGGACCAGCATGCTTGTGTGCAGCAAGGCGTATGGCCCACCCCAACTTGATGTGCGGGGCCGATCTCGCAAAAGCGGCGCGTGTTGGACAGAGCAGGGCACGGCGTGAGTTTACGGCATCGGGTGATTTATCGTTCCGCCGTGCCCCTACGCCCGCGGCGGTA
>CAYMLG010000100.1:11588-16493 GCA_964391195.1 uncultured Anaerolineaceae bacterium
GTAACTGCGCCTTGCCTTCGTCAGCACCATTTATCTGGCGGACAGCCGCGAAGGATCTCTTTTTCCAGGCAGCAGGGCTCATCTCGGGGGGTTGTAGGGCATGTTGCCATGCGACCGTATTTTGGTCGCCCTTGCCCGTGCCCGTGGGTCTGCTCCGGTCGAGAACCGCAAGATTGGCATCTTGCGCAACGCTTCATCAGCGAGGCATCAGGGCACAGGGTGGGTTACGGGCTTCGGGCGCTTAAACGGCGCCGCCGTGCCCTTGCGGGCACGGCGGAGGGTTTTACGGTCTCGGGCGATTTCCGGCGACTGCCGGGCCAGTACAATCGGTGGCTGAGGCCTCCACTCAACCAGCTTGATCGCTCAGCGCATGGTGGTGAGCATCTCCGCACCGGCAGCCTGGTAGGCTTTCAACTCAGCCTGGCGGGCCAGATCGATGGTAGCCGCGAGGATGCGCAGAGCCTCCTCCGGGTTGTGGAAGCCCATGCTGTTCTCGGCGGCGATAAAATCCCAGCGAAGCTGCGCTTCACGGTGCAGGTTACGGGACTCGTCCAGCAGGTCGGAGTCCACTCCGGGGAGGGCGGCGGCCTTTTCGATGGCTGCGATGGCGGCCAGGATCGCATCTTCGCTGGCGATCATCGTCTCGTACACCTGGCCCTGGATGATCCCCACCCGCTCGACCACATAATTCGTGTCGGTGTGGCAGGCTCCACAGGCGGCTTCGGCGTTGAGCAGCGGGCTGTGGACGTTGTGGCTGGAGAACTTGGCCGCGCCGTCGCGGGTGTAAGGCATGTGGCAGTCGGCGCAGGACACTCCGGCGTTGTAGTGCGTGCTGCCGGCGGTGAAGAACTCATACTCCGGGTGCTGCATCTTGATCATCGGAGCGCCCGATTGGGGATGCTCCCAATCCTTGAAGCCCAATTCGGCGTAATACCCGGCGATATCCTCGATGCGGGTGCCGTTCTCCCAGGGGAATGTCAGGTAAGCGCCTTGTCCGGCGAAGTAGTACTCCACATGGCAGTTGGCGCACACCACAGTGCGCATCTCCTGGCGGGTGAAGGTGCGCCAGTCCTTCCCCTGGGCTTCCAGGGCTTCTTCCAACGCCGGGTTGGTGACGATCAGGCGCATGGTGTTCGCCTCGTGGCAGTTGGCGCAGCCGATCGGGTCATCGATGTGTTGGCCCAGCTCGCTGAACAGGGTGGCGTCGAACTTCTCCATGCCCATCTCCGACCACAAACGGGGGTTATCGCTGCTCTTACAAGAGTAGCAAGTGCCGGCGGTCTTTTCATTGACCCGCTTGATGGCGCGCACATCGGTCAGGGAGTTCATATGGCCGCGGTCTTCGTTATATTCGATGCTAAAGCCGTAACCGGCGAACAGGGTGAGCAAGCGGGGGTCGGCCTCCAGCTTCGAGAACTGCTGTGAGCCGCCGTATGTGGTTCGGGCCTCGTTCTTCTCGGTCAGCAATAAAGTTGAATACTGGTTGGGGTAGTTCACACCCCACTGCGCCGAGTCAGCTTCCTGCTGGGCGATCTGCACCAGAGGGGTAACACCCCGGGTGGGGGCAGGCTGATTTTTGATGAACAACAGGACGGCGACCAGGGCAATGCCGAGGATGATGATCACCGCGGATGCGAACAGGGCGGGGGCCGGCGCTCGTTTCATTTAGCTTCCTCCGAGTGTTGGTATGGTAAAAGTGAAATACCGCGCTCGCCGTGAGCGACGCTGCGGTGGCAGTCGAAACAGTAACGCTCCATTTCGTACTCTCCGTACAGGGAGCCGGATAGTTGGGTGTGGGCCAGGGAGGCTTCGTTGGTTGCAGCCACAGTTTCGGCGTGACAGCGCTCGCAGTTCTCCTGGACGACCTGCCTGGACGAGTCTTTCGCCCGGATGGCGTAGGGGATATTCCCCAGCATGAAAGCGGAGACATGGTGATAGCCGGACTGCGCTTTCACCAGGTATTTGGGGATGAGCGGGTGTGGCGTGTGGCAGTCGTTGCAGGTAGCCCATTGCCGGTGCCCGCTGTGGTACCACCCTTCGTAGGCGGCATCCATCACGTGGCAGTTGTTGCAGGTGGAAGGTTCGTCGCCCAGGTATGCGGTGAAGTCGGTGACGTACAGGCCCACAACGGCAGTGATAAGGATGACAACAATTCCGGTGATGACTGGCAGTTTCATTGTTTGCTTTTTCACCTCGTGGAACGTTCGGGCTTCGATCGGCGCACATATGTGGTCACCCGCATATGCGCACGTTACCCAATGCCGGCGGATATCTCATCCGATATTAATCTTATCTGAATGGCCCGGTTTTGTATGTGACTTGGGTCACAATCCTGTGCCTTTTTTAACTTTTGAAGGAAAAATGGGGATCAAGTTTTAATTCTGGCGTAGTTGTAGTTATAATCGGGGCCGATGCTCGAGCCTCCCGACATTCCCGATAGTAAAATCCTCGCTCGCCTATGGGATGAGTACGGCCTGCGCGCCAGGCGCCTGAGCTTCCTCCCCCTTGGCGTGGACACTAACTCGGCCGTTTACCGGGTCGAAGTGGGGGGTACCAGCTATTTTCTCAAACTGCGCATGGGCAATTTCGATGAGATCAGCGTCCTTGTGCCGCGTTTTCTGCACGAGCAGGGCCTGAAGGCGGTCATCCCCCCGCTGGAGACCCGCCGCGGCGAGCTGTGGGGGCAGTTGGACGCTTACCGCATGATCCTGTATCCTTTCGTGGACGGGCAGGATGGGTACGAACGCCCGCTTTCCGCCGGGCAGTGGCAGGTCTTCGGAGCTGCGATGGGCGCCATCCACGCCGCCGCCCTCCCGCCGGAGCTGCGCAGCCGCATCCCCCTGGAAAGGTTTTCGGTCCACGACCGGGAGCGGGTGCGGAACTTCCAGCGACGGGCAGAGATGGAAACGTTCGTCGATCCAATCGCCGCCGATCTGGCAGCCTTTATGCGCCAGCAGCGGGATAAGATCAGCCAACTGGTCGAGCAGGCGGAGCGGTTGGCCGGCGAAGTGCAGTCACGCCCCCAGAACTGGGTGCTGTGCCACGGCGACCTGCACCCCGGCAACCTGCTGCTGTCCGGCGATGCCCCGCAAGACGTCTATCTCGTCGACTGGGATACCCCGCTCTATGCCCCGCACGAGCGCGATCTGGCCCTGATCGGCGGCACGGGCGCGTGGAGCGCCAGCGAGGATGTAGAGCGTTTCTACCGCGGCTACCGCCTCGGGGAGATCAACCCCGCGGCGATCCGCTATTACCGCATCGAACGTGTGGTGGTCGATATTGCCGAATTCTGTGAGCAGTTGCTCGCCAGCGACCGCGGCGGCGAGGACCGGGCCCAGGCCTACCGCTACTTCACCGGCGCTTTCCTACCCGGTCACGAAATCGATCTGGCCCTGGAATATGCGGCAGAGTAACTTCCGGCAGCGACTGAGCCGGGGATGAAGACAAAGGGCCCATCCCGGAACTGCGGCACAGCTCCGGGATGGGCCCTGTAGCATATGGCTACGAGATTTCCTATACCGCTTCGACGCGGTCGATGTCGGGGAAGAACTGGCGAACGGTGCCTTCGACCCAACCACGCAGCGTGCTGGGGGAAAGTGGGCAGCCCAGGCAGGAGCCGCCCAGGCGCACTTTGAGCACTTTGCCATCAAAATCGATGAACTCAACCGAACCGCCGTGGTAATGCTCGATATAGGCGCTCAGTTTCACCAGCAGGGCGCGCATCCGTTCCTGCTCATCGCCCGCCGCCTGACCCATTTCAACCTGGTCTTGTTCCAGCATATCTGCTCCTCTCACAGGGATATTTTGAAGATGGTGTTCGATATTTGCTGTACCCTTATGCTACCATAGTTTTCGCCCGGCCCAACAAGCAAGGGCGACCCAAATACGGTCGCATGGCGTCTTGGCATACGTTCCCGCGGCAGACCGTAGCGCAAGATGCCGATCTTGCAGCGCTTTCACCACGGGGCAAGGGCGACCCAAATACGGTCGCATGGCGTCTTACCCCAGAGCCTCCCGATCGACCCCACGCAGGTGCAGTTTTGCGCCCTTTGTAGGTGCGTTTTAACTGCCGCCTTCCCCGACATCGATAGAAATCGACGCCTGCGTAATCCAAACCCGCTAAAGCAGGTTTTGGGAAGGCGCAAGTGTATGTGAATCTGCTTCAGCCGGTTTGGATTTTGGAGGCCGATAGATTTATCCATCGGCGGGCTGAGTAGCGGGGAACCGCCGTGGAAAGGCGGGGCAAGATTGGCATCTTGCCCTACGCGCTCGCAGGGAACCGCCGTGGGCGCGTAGGGGCACGGCGGGAGGGTTCACGGTTTTGGGTGATTTATGGTGTAGCCGTGCCCATGCGCTGGGGAGAAGCCGTCCACGAATGGCCGAGCATCCACGGGCATGTCGCGCGACCACGAATACACGAAAACGGAGGACGGGTCCACCCCTGCACCGGGAAAGGTCGGGCGGCATTGGTGTGCAGACGCGCCTCGCAGGCTGTGGGGATCACCCAGCCTGGGGGATGATATCTTTCGCCCGTCGCACAGGATAACAGGCATGCGGGGTTGGCCTGTGGCTGAGAGGGGTGGATAGCGTGGCATGACATGCGCGGCATGTTTAGCGCATGCTTGGGGGCGGGTCTGGTTGGACGACCAGGGCGGGCTGTCCTGCCAGGCGCCGTTTATGGTAAGCGGCCTGTGCCCGAATGAAAGACCCGCCTACCCGAATCGGGTAGTTACGGCGCCACCGTGCCCCACACCGGCCCGGACGGGGGATGCGCCTCGTACCGGCGGCCAGGCTCGAGTGGTTAATAACATGACCCATCCGCCAGTGGGGGATGGGTCATGTGGATGAATAAGCCAGCGACGACCGAGGGGCGGCTGTCCGGTATAAGGCCTACCCCGGGCGGGT
>CAYMLG010000101.1:0-15476 GCA_964391195.1 uncultured Anaerolineaceae bacterium
CACGGACAAGGGCGACCAAGATACGGTCACATGGCAACATGCCCTACGATCCCGCTGCGCGTCGTGGGCCGATTGTAGGGGCACGGCTGCGCCGGAAATATACCGAAACCGTAAACCCTCCCGCCGTGCCCCTACAATCCACGGCAGGCCTCGTCCATCCCCAGCGGTCGGGGCGCGCTCGGGGCAAGGGCGACCAAAATACGGTCGCATGGCAACATGCCCTACGTGGGCGTGCTGAAACGCAAGCCGCCGATCCTGCAGCTCTCAACCTTAACGGACCGGGTGGGCAAGGGCGACCAAAATACGGTCGCATGGCATCTTACCCTACGTGGCTTTGCATCGTAGCGCATGATGCCAATCTTGCGCACTCCCGCTGCGCGTCGTGGGCCGATGGAAGGGGCACGGCTGCGCCGGAAATATACCGAAACCGTAAACCCTCCCGCCGTGCCCCTACAATCCACGGCAGGCCTCGTCCATCCCCAGCGGTCGGGGCGCGCTCGGGGCAAGGGCGACCAAAATACGGTCGCATGGCAACATGCCCTACGTGGGCGTGCTGAAACGCAAGCCGCCGATCCTGCAGCTCTCAACCTTAACGGACCGGGTGGGCAAGGGCGACCAAAATACGGTCGCATGGCATCTTACCCTACGTGGCTTTGCATCGTAGCGCATGATGCCAATCTTGCGCACTCCCGCCGCGCGTCGTGGGCCGATGGAAGGGGCACGGCTACATCATAAACCACCCAAAACCGTAAGCCCTCCCGCCGGCAGCGAAGCGCTCACCGCCGGGCCACTACAAGTGGACGGTGGTTAGTCCCAGCATGGGCATCAGCTACGGACATATGCCGTAATTCGCGTATTCGTGGTCCATTCGTGGATGGCTCTCCCACGCCCGAATCAACGACCCGCCTCTACGAGGGGGCGGGTCGTTTGTAGGTTACCGGTTACGCGGCAGGTTTGATTGTGGATGGCTTACCCTGGTCAGTCTCCCGGCTCGATGCTCACTGAGGCGGTCATGTTCCAGCGCAGCACGCCGTCCCAGGCCTCCCAGGCATCCGCCGGGTCCGGCTCCACCGTCACGGTGTAGACGATATCCCCCTGGCGGTTTTCGCCACGAGCTTTGATCCCGGTCACCACCGCCGGGAACTGCTCGCCGGGCAGGGCATCGAAACTGACGGTGGCGGCATCGCCGGGCTGCAGGTCGACCACGTTCAGCTCGGTCAGATCGCTGGTTTCCACCTGCCATGTGGAGAAATCGGCCAGGACGAACACTGGAACTCCGGGGTTGACGTACTGCCCGGTTTTCAGGTCCACAGAAACCACCGTGCCGGCGAAGGGCGCCTTCAACTCCAGGGAGGCCTTGGCCGCTTCGGCGGCTGCCAGCTGCGCCTGGGCATTCTCCAACCGGGCTTCGGCCACAGCCACCGCGTCCGGGTCGGGGCCGTTCTGGTACATCTCGTAGGTCTTCTGCGCCTCTTCCAGGGCGGCCTGCGCCACGGCCAGATCGGCTTCCGCCTGGGCCACGGTGGTAGCGTTGGCGGTCCCACCCAGGTTGTTCAACCGGGCGACCAGCCGGTCGTAATTCTTCTGCGCATCGGAGAGCTGGGCCAGCAGGGAAGCGCGAATCAGGTTGTCCTCGGCCTTGTTCTCATACGGCCGGTAGTTCTTCTTCGCCTTGTCCAGCCGGTCCTTGGCCAGGATGACTGCGGCTTTGGCCGCGTCGATATCCGCCGGGTCGCCGCTGCTGGTCACGTTAGCCAGGTAGCGCTCGGCATCCTGCAGGGCCTTCTGGGCGTTGGCCACTTGCTGCTGCGCCTCAGCCCGCTGCAGGTTCAGCGAATCGGTCAGGTCCTTCAGCGCCTGCTCGGCGTTCACCAGTTCCAGCCGGGCCGCGGCGATCGAGGCCTCCAACTGCTCCTGGTTCTGCAGCCGGGCCAACGGCTGACCTTCCTGGACTGCCTCCCCCTCCGCCACCAGCACTTCGGCCACCAGGCCGCCGGTGTTGAAACTCAGTTCCACCGTCTGGTTGGGGATCAGGCTCCCCTCGGCGATGATCTCATTCCCGGCCAGCACCGGGGCCTGGGTCGGTTCGGGCGTGGTCTGCGCCTGAGCCGCGGCGGTCACTGCGCTCAGCCCGCCGGGGATGAACAGCGCGGCGGCGATACCGCCCAGGACGATGAGAACGGCAAGTACGATCAACAGCTTCTTCATTGTATGGCTCCTTATCTCAGTTCCTTCAAAATGATTGCTTGTGACACGTCCGGCATTAGCGGAAGTGGGTCCGTTTCCTTTGCTCGCAGAACCAGGGTTTTTATTCATACGCCAACACCTCGCGCACCGTCAGCCGGGTGGCGCTGCGCGCCGGCGCCAGGCTGGCCAGGGTTGAGATCCCCAGGATCACCACCAGCCACAGGATTGTCCCCGGGATGGAAAAGGTGAAGCTCAGCGAGGATTGGATGAAGCTCATCCCGACCACATTTACCAGGACTTTGCTCACCGGCACCGCCAGTAGAGTCCCGGCTGCGAAGCTGATCAGCCCGATCGTGATCCCCTCCACCAGGACGACCCGGGCCACGGCCCCATCCGAAGCCCCGATGGCGCGCATCACCCCGATCTCGCGGGTGCGCTCCAGCACGTTCAGGCTCATAGCGCCCATCAACCCCAGCCCGCCGACCACCGCCAGGACGACCGCCATGATCACCAGGAACAGGATCAGCACGTTGAACTGGTTCACGATCCCCATCCGCAGGTCGGCCGTGGTGGAGATGCTCCCAATTTGAAGCCCTACGGCGTCCAGCCGGGCTTCCAGGTCGCGGGCGAACTGCGCCTGCGAAGCCGGGTCGTTGGGGTTGGTCTTCACATACAGCGAGAAAGCTCGCCCGGTTTCGCCCGTCAGCCGGGCAAAGTAATCGTAGTTGGCGAAGACCAGGGGCGGGTATGTCATTTGGGCGCGGGCGATCCCCACCACCACCCAGGAGGTCTCCCGGTCTTCGATATTGAGCACGATCTCGTCGCCCACCTGGATATCCGGGTCCTCGCGCAGCACATCGCTGTTGATGACCACCGCGTTTTCGTCGTCGGGCAGCAGCCAGCGTCCGGCGATAATCAGCGGGTCGATCATCTCGGTGTCGGTGGGCGGGACCAACATGGTCAGGTTAGGGCTGGCAGTGCCGTCCATACGGATGATGCGCGTGTTGGCAAAGCCCCAGGTTTCCGCGGCGGTGATGTACGGGATGCCCTCCAGGTGGCGGTAGAGCTGCTCGCTGCGGTAGGACCGGTTGAAGTTGACCTGCAGTTCGTAGTTGAAGTAGCGTAGGGCTACGTCCAGGGTGGTCATCAGCGAGGCGTACACGCTGGCGACGGCGATGAACACCGCGCTGGCCAGCACCAGGGTTAGCAACGTCAGAGCCAGGCGGGCTTTGCGGCGGAAGGTGTTGCGCAGCGAGAGCAGCACGGGGCGCGAGAAGCCGCGCACTTTCCCCAGCAGCCGGTCGATCCGCCCGGTGCCAAACCGGCCGCGGCCCAGCCCCTGGCCGGAGATCGCCTCTCGCACGGTGAGGCGCGTCCCGGCGCGGATGGGGATCATCGCCGCGCCCACCGGCACCCCCAAGGAAATCACCGCCTGCAGGGCAATGATCTTGGGGTCCATGCGGAAGCCTTCCACGTCGAAGTTGATGATCTGGGTCATGAACTGCGTCATCCCCTCCGCCAGGTTGATCCCCAGGGGGACGGCGATGGCCATGGAAATCAGCCCAAAGACCAGCACCATACCCAGGTACATGCCGGTAACCTGGCCCACGCCTGCTCCGATGGCTTTCATCACCCCGATCTGGCGCACGTGCTGGGTGAGCAGGGCCGAGATGGTGTTGATGACCAGCAGGGCGCTCAGGAACAGGCTGACCCCACCCAACAGGCTCATCAGCATGGCCATCGGAGTGAGGAAGGGCTGGAACCAATGCTGCCCGGCCCTGGGGATGTTGACGAAGCCCACCGTCAGCCCGCTCTTCTCCACTTTTGCCTGCACCCGGTCGGCAACCTGCTTCACGTAGGTCTCATCGCTGGCGTCCCCTTCCACCACCACGAGGATCTGATTGTAAAAGCGGCCATAGCCCAGCCAATCCAGCGTTTCCGGGGTGGTGTAGGCCATCACCTGGTTGACAAAGGTGCTGCTGGGCGCGCTCAGGTCGTGGATCGTGCCGGCGATCAGCAGTTCCACCGGCTTACCATTGAGCGATTCGACCGTCAGGGTATCACCCACCTGGCGGCCGGTCAGCGCCAGGCCCGAACGCTCGATGTAGATCGTCTTCTTGGCCGGAGGCCAGGCGCCTTCTTCCAGTTTGAGCAGGTTGATCTGGCTGTCGATGTAGTCGTCCTGGGCGATCACCGCCATATCCTTCCAGATGACCTCACCGGCGCTCGCCCCGGGGTTGGCCTGAAAGCGCAGGCCGATCGCCGACCGCCCCTCGGCCGCGGCCACCCCGGGCACCCGGCGCACGGAGTCCAGAAGTGGGCCGTAAAACCCGCCGGTGTACAATGTGAAACTGGCCGGGTGAGTGTCCTTGTAGGCTTTGTCCAGCTCACGCGTGAGCACCTGGTTACTGCCCAGGACCATGCCGAGGGCGGTCACCCCAATGGTGATCGAGAGCACCACCAGGGCGGTGCGGGTCTTACTGCTCCAGATATCGCGAAATACTTTGCGCCAGCGCGGTGCGATCATAGTAAAGTCTCCTCGGCCAGCATCTTCGTAGGCTGGATCATCTGGACGGATTCCGCCTGCGCGGGCGCTCCTGGGTCCACCGCCTGTCCATCGGCGATCAGCACGGTGCGGGTCACCCGCTGGGCCAGGTCCATATCGTGGGTCACCATCACGATCGTCTTCCCGCTCTCGACCAGCCCGGCGAACAGCCGGAAGACCGACTCGGCCGTCTGCGAGTCGAGGTTGCCGGTGGGCTCATCGGCGACGATGATCGGCGGGTCGTTGGCCAGGGCGCGGGCGATGGCTACCCGCTGCTGCTGCCCGCCGGACAGGGCGTTGGGGAGCTTGTGCGCGTGCTCGGCCATATCGACCATGCTCAACAGTTCCAGCGCCCGGGCCGCCCGCTGGCGAGGGGTGTACATCCGGCAGAAATCCATGGGCAGCATGACGTTTTCGATCACGGTCAGCGTGGGCAGCAGTTGGAAGAACTGGAAGACCACGCCCACGTTGCGGCCGCGCCACACGGCTATCTGGCCTTCGCTCAGGGTGTGTACCGCGTGGTCGCCGACCAACACTTCGCCCGAGGTGGGCCGGTCGATCCCTGTCAGCATATTGATCAGCGTCGATTTCCCGCTGCCCGACTTGCCCACCACGGCGATGAACTCGCCCCGGTCGACGACCAGGTCCACCCCTTTCAATGCCGTGAAATCCCCGGCCGCAGTCCGGTAGGTCTTGACCACCCGGCGCAGCTCGATCAAACGCCGGTTTCCATTCTTGTAGCTGCCATTCCCTGGCTGCGGCACTGCTTTACGCCTGAACCAACCGCCGAATACACTCATTGTCGTCTCCTTCCATGCTTCTCGATGCGACCCGGGACAATCTTTCATCCCAAATCCAGGCCGGCCTGCGTTTCATTACTATGAAAAATGACAACCATAGATTAACCGATGGTTAACCAAACCACTACCCTCTCAAGTACTATTTCCACCTGGTCTACAGTAGGGTATTTCGCCCTGGTCAAGTGGCGAGGCTGGTTTTCTACCGCCCTCTCGCCCCCAAGAGCAGGATGAGGCCCCGGACGATCAGCCCCAAAGGCCAGAGGATGCCCAGCACGGAGAGCACCTGCAGGCCCCATTCCCCGACCAGGAACAGCGACCCGAAAGCGGCCAGTAGAACGGCGGGGATCAGCGCCACGAACAACCGCCGGGAGAAGAACAGGGAGAGGGCCGCCGCCAGCGCCCAGCCGGCAGCCAGGGCGAGCAGGAACACGCCCACCGGCGCCGGCTCTGCCAGCCGGCCCAGCGGCCCCTGGAGCAGGATGGACCCGAGCCCGACGCCCGTCACCACCCCGCCCGGGATCAGCAGACCGGGCGCCTGCTTGACGAAGGCCGCCGCCAGGAAGCCCAACCCCAGCCCGAGGACGAGCAGCGGGCCAGTCCACCCGGCCCCGAAGAACTGCCCCAACAGGGCGACGATACCGCTGAAAACCAGGACCAGCCCGATGATGGCTTTCGCCCCCAGCCCGCCTTTGGAAGATAGGTTCGCGTACATTTTCAACCTCCTGTCATACGCTCATACCGGTACCAATGCCCCTATCTTAGCGAAATGAATCGAAAAAGGGATGTGCTGGTGGACACATCCCTTGGTCATGGATTTCGGGTCCGGGTCATATGACGGATTACATGCCCCTGGCCCGCCCTTCTATAAGCCCTGGGGAAATCTTAGGCTTCAAGCTAAGCTTCCTGCACCAGCCGCTCCAACTCGGGCTCGGAGAGGAACCCCTCCGCCGCCCCGGCCTCCCCAATCTTGTGCGCGGCGAACACCACTGCTTTTTGCAGCGCTTTGTATGGGTCCCGGTTCCGGTGGTAATCGTGGACAAAAGCGGAAAACAGGGCGTCCCCGGCGCCGATGGTGGATACCACCGGGCGGACGTGGGCCGCGGGGACATTCACCAGCGTCCCTTCGCGCCTCACGCCGAGCAGCGCCCCCTGGCTACCCCGCCCGACCACCACCACTTCTGTCCCGAAGCGGTCCCACACCTGTCGCACCATAACTTCAGGCGCAGCCGGGAGGTGCTCGTCGCTCATGAAGAGGATGTCCGCCGCGGCTATAAAATCCCGGTTGTAATCGTCTTCCAGGCTGGAGATCGCGTGCACGTCGGTGGCAACCGGGATGCCCAGCGAGCGGGTGGCTTGCAGAAAAGGGCGGGAGAAGTTGATATTGCACAGCAACGCCAGGTCGCAGCCCTGCAGCGCCTCCAGAAAGGCCTGTTCCGGGTAGGCCTGCTCCTGGATGTCCTTGAGGTCCACGTGGATTTGCCGCCGGCCGTCCCCGTCGTAGAGGATGACCGACTGCGGTGTATGGGCCAGGCGGGGGAGCACCCACCGGCCGGGGATTCCGGCCTGCACCAGGGCGCCTCGCGCCAGCTCACCGGCTTCATCCACCCCGATCAACGAGCAGAACCGCACTTCGTCTCCCAGGGTTGTCAGGGCTTTGGCCACATTGAACCCCACGCCCGAGACGGTGCTGTTCACCCCGAAGAACGGGTAGCGCACCGGGAAGTACGGCAGCGGGAAGCCATCCACCCTCAGGCTGGTCTCCAGATTGATCAGGCCGCTAATGAGAATCGGGTTCATTCGGCTGCGGATAGGGCTCGCCGGCCAGTTGGTGGATATCCTCGACCACCTGGGCCAGCTCGGCCACCAGGATCGAAGGCGAGGTCTGTTGGAAGATCTCGACCAGGGTGCGGTAATACCACAGCGTCCCCTCACGCCCGCCGCGGAACAGGTCCCACAGCGCCTCGCCCCGGTTGCGCAAATCCTGGCGGATGCTGCGCGCGTTGTGCAGCTTATCGGCCAGGGAGATGCGCAGCACCTGGGGCGGGGCGGTGCGGAGGTGCTGCAGGTATTCGTCTTTGCGCTGCTGCCACGGCGGCTTGGGGTCCTCGAAAGTGTCGCTCAGCCCGAGCACGTAATCGGCCACCCGGTCGCCGAACTGGCGCCGGATTTCGGCCAGGGTATCCAGCCCGCCCTGGTCTTCCACCGCGTCGTGCAGCAGGGCCGCGATCGCTTCGTCTTCCCCGCCGCCGTCTTCCAACACCAGGGAAGTGACCGCCAGCAGGTGGGAGATGTAGGGGATATCGGTCCCTTTGCGCGTCTGGCCGGCGTGTAACTGTCGGGCCAGGGCCAGGGCCTGATCAAAGCGTTGGGTGAGAGGCGCAGGTTCCATAGTTCAGGCGGTGGCGGCGGCGGTCAGGATCTGCTCCAGCATCTCGGCTACCCGGGCGCTCTCCGGAGATTCGCCCCGGTTCAGGTGGAGTTGGTTGGCGATGCGGCGCAGCAGGCTGGGATTGACCCGCGCCAGCTCTTCGGTGATCTTGGTCCACAGGCGGCGCAGATCTGAATTGGGATGGGTAGCGGCGTACACGGCGATCTGCGCCGGCGAAGACATGCTCAGGTTCCAGGCGGAGACGTTCAAGTCCAGCTCTCGCCCGGCATTGGCCCAGAAGTAGGACAGCATGGGGTTGATCAGGCCGCGCATGCGGCTCCACAGCGGGTCGTCCTCCTGGACCAGGGAGAAGAAGGCCAGGTAGTAGGGGCGGGCGGAGGCATAATCCCGGTTGACCTGGGAGAGTTTGCCGGCGATGGCCGAAGCGTAGGAGGCCATGTACCAGCGCAGATCTTCCAGGGTCGCGCCCGGCTCGCCTTTCTCCACCGCTTCCCACTGCAGGCGGCAGGCCAGGAGATAAGTGCTGGCCGAGGCGGCGAAATCCTGCGAGCGCTGCACCATCGCTTTGCGCGCCAGCACCTGGGCCGTCTCCACCCCACCGACCTGGTCCTCCGGGATCTGTGCCTGCTCGATGTCTTTGCACAAGATCTCTAACGCCGGCTGGTCGACAAACGAAATCACCCCCCGCCCGGGGAGGGAGTAGCGTTTGCCGTTGCGCACGATCTGCCCCCGGTTCTTCAGGTCGTCCAACAGGCTCTGGATGTAGTCCACCTGATCCCGGTCATTGAGCAGGATATAGGCGAGCTCGCCCAGGTCGATCTCCAACCCGGCGCGCACCACGGCGTACACGAAGTCCGCCTCGGCCCGGCAGACGAAGCCGGCCTCGCTGTCGATGCCCGGCGCCAGCCATACCGGCGAGTAGAGCGAAACGGGCCCGCCGCGGTAATCGAAGGCGCGTTGGCGGAAGGCGAGCTGCAGGATCTCCCGCAGGGTGCTCTTGGCCCGGATCAGGCCCTGCGCTTCGTAGCGCTCCTGGAGTTCATCCAGCAGCTCGTCGGTCGTGCGCTCGCCCGGGCGTTCGCATAGCTCCCGGTAAATATCCCGCAGCACGTCCCGCCGCGTGGCCAGGTCGATGGAAGCGACTTTCATGCGGGTGAAGATCTGCTTATAGCGCCCTTCCAGGCTGAGCCGGGGCGCTTCAGGGAGCTCAGCGGCGGGGGCGTTTCCGTCCACCAGGGTCAGGTCTGATTCTCGGGGGGAGATGTAATCCAAAGGGGCGACGTAGAGCTGCAAGTCTTTGACGAACAGCTTCACCAGATCGCGCGAATCTTCCAACCACGACTTGAACTGTGGGTAGCCGAAGTTCGCTTCGTTGAAGGCCGGGTCCATCAGCAGCATGGTCTGCTTCAAGCGCGTGGCCAGCACGGGCACCTCGCCGCGCTGTCCGTGGGCCTGAAGGGCTTTAACCAGCAGCCCGCGCGCCGTCTCCCGCTCCAGGCTGGACTGCTCGTCCTCTTCGGCCGTTTCCCCCATGGCCGTCTCCAGGTAGATAAACTCGTCGCAAGACTTCACCAGCAGGTGGTGGGTGATGTTGCGCGGCCCGATGCCCAATGTGTAGCGACCGTATTCGCGCAGCTTGGCCACCAGCGGGCCGAAGTCACTGTCGCCGGAGATGATGACGAAGGTGTTGATCTGCGGGCGGGTCATGGCGATTTCGAAGGCGTCGATGGCCATGCGGATGTCGGCCCGGTTTTTGCCCATGCGCACGCTGTAGATCTGGATGAGGTCGATGGAGTTGTTCATCAGCTCATCCCGGTAGCGGGAAAAACGCGACCAATCGCCGTAAGCGCGCTTGACGACCGCCGGTCCGCGGCTTTGTAAGTATTCCATCAATGCGGTCACTTCGAAATCGAAGAATTCTCGTTCGGCCCACAGGGCGATATTTTCGAAATCGATAAACACAGCCAGTTGTTCGGTCATCTTTGATGATTCTCCTCAAGCGTTTGGTTACGCACGAGGCCTAGCTTTTTTTGATTTGTGTTCCCCCGTACGTAATGCGAAGATGAGTAACCCGTATTTTTGTGCCAGGTTTTGGATGTTAATTCAGATCGAAGACCTCCCGTGCTTTTGGGATCAGCGAGCGCCAACCGTTCAATTCCCCCCGGGGAGGCGGGCCCAGCGGATCCTCCCAGGGCTGGGCGAGCAGGGCGGCAATGGAAGCCTGGGCGCAGGCAGCGGCCGCCTCCAGGTCGTAGCCGCCTTCCAGGAACAAGGCAATACGCCCGCCGGCATGTTCCTCCGACCAAGCAGCCAGGCCACGCACCATCTCCCCCATCCCCCTGGCCGACAACCGCAGGTGCCCGAGCGGGTCACGCCAGTGCGGGTCGAAGCCTATGCTGAGCAGGAGCATCTGCGGGGAGAACCGGTCCAGCAGGGGCAGGATGAGTTCTTCCAGCAGGGTGTGAAACGCCGTGTCGCCGGAGCCGGGCACGAGGGGAAAGTTGGCGTTCGTGCCCCTGCCTGCCCCGGCGCCGGTCTCTTCCAACATTCCGGTCCCGGGGTACAGGGGCGACTGGTGGATAGAGAGATAGAACACCTCCTCGCATTGGTAAAAAATGTCCTGGGTGCCATTGCCGTGATGCAGGTCGAGGTCGATAATCGCCAGGCGGCGGGCGCCCTCTTGTTCCAGCAATAGCTGAGCGGCCAGGGCGACGTTGTTCAGCACGCAGAAGCCCATGCCCCGGTCTCGGGTGGCGTGATGCCCGGGTGGGCGGCACAGAGCAAACCCGCTGCGGGCTTCGCGCCTCCACACCGCCCGGCCCACAGCCAGGGCGCCGCCGGCCGATCGCCGCGCCAGGTCCCAGGTAACCGGGGTGGTATAAGTGTCGCCGTCCAGGGGCGCCCCCGCCCGGCTGGCCGCCTGGACACGCTCCAGATAGGCCGGGGAGTGGATCGCCAACAGCACGCTCTCGGGGAGTTCCGCAGCACCCACCTGGGGATAAGCCTGCCACCAGCCGTAGCGCTCCAGCGCCCGGCGGATGGCGCCAATCCGGTCCGGCCGTTCCGGATGTCCAGACTGTGCATGGGCTTCATGCCCCTCAGGGTAATAGTAAACCAGGTCGTGCAAGGCTCCTCACTCCCGCTCAGGGACCACACGTACCTGCCAGAATTGATATCGGCATGTGCGGCTGGCGGCTCTCTCCCAATTCCCACCCATTCACCGCCATCATTTCGCTATCCTCAGCATCACTACCATTTAACCACAAAGTTTTCCAGAACGGTACCCTTTTTTTTCATGGCTTTCTTAAGAATAAGAGGTTGGGGGATATGGGCGCAGATGGGCCGCACAGCCCACCCCCTGCAGCCCGCCCACATCTATTTTTCAAAGATTGGCTGCCCCCTTTCTCTCCCGTTACCGGCGTTGGCGCAGCGTACGGGCGATGGCGGGGCGGATCCGCTCCCATACTTCCCGCACCAGGCTGGCTTTCTCGTCCGAGATGGGGTGCTGGCTGTAGCGGGCCTCGACGAATTCGCCGGTCAGCTCACCGAGCTCGGCCTCCACCTCGGGCAGCTCGGACCGCAGGCGCGCGGCGTACTCCAGCGGGGTCTGGTCGGGGCGGCGGGGGGCGCCGGCCTCCTCCGCCCGCCGCAGCAGGGCATAGTAGTAAAACATCACCTTCTGGCGCGGCGGCAGGCTGTGCGGGTTCACGTAGCGCCAGGTCTGGAGCGCCATCCGCCGCCGCTCGGCCAGGCGCTGTAGGCCCGCCTGCACCCTGCGGGCCAGGCGTTCATTGACCCCGGCCAGCCTCCCCCGCAGCCACTCCATGAAACGCACCAGGCTACCCAGCACGGGCAGGCCACGCAGCCGCTCCACCAGGAGCCGGTTCTGCGATAAGTAGGTGTAGATCGAAAACCCGATGACGCCCACAAACACCAGCCAGAAGAGGATCGACTTAAGCAGTTCGACCCATGATGCGCCGGTGGTAGGCGGCGGCGGGGCGGGGGGCACCAGCCGCTCCAGATCGGGCGGCTCCAGCCGCACCTGCTTCCCCACCAGCCGCGCCAGCAGCGACATCAGCCAGAAGAGCGGGGTCATCAGAATGATGAGCAGCAGGGTGAACAGCGTGGCGACCAGCGACACCAGGAACCGGCCGACCTCCAACAGCCCGACCGAATAACGGGTGGGCAGCACGGCCGCCGCCAACCCCACGGCCAGCAGAAAGATCAGGCTGTACACCAGCCAGCGTTTGGCCAGGTTCCTGGTGAAGGGGATCTGCTCCAGGCTCCAGCGCACGCGCAGGATGGAAAACTCGGTCAGGCTGAGCAGGATCAGGGCGAGCACGAAGTAGGCGATCACATATCCCACACCGCCCACGCTGCGGGGCGTGGTCCCCCACAGGGTCTCCCAGTCCAGGCGCAGCAGCCCGGTGAGGAAGATCATGCCCCCGGCAATGGTGAAGATCAGGTTGGCCAGGCTGAGCCGCGCCGCCTTGCGCTGCACCGGGATCTGCGATTCCCGCTCCCAACGCAGCAGCTTTTCATCGCCCTCCAATTGGGCCAGTTCTTCGGAGAACATCGACGCCAGCCCGGCGACCAGCAGGATGACCGCCAGCGCGAACAGGTACTCGCCGGTGAAGAAATTATCGACAAAATTGGCCCGCCACAGGGGGAGATCGGCCCACAATTGTTCGATCCCGGTCAGCAGGTAGATCAGCAGTTTCAGACCGGCCAGGATGACCACCCACTCCGTCAGGCGGTACAGCAGCCACTCCCGGCTGAGCGTATCGTACTGGCGCACGAAACGCCGGGAATACATCCCCTCCAGCGCCACCAACACCCCCAGCGGCCCCAGGAAATCGCCCTCCCAATGGAAAACCAGGGCCTCGCCAAACTGGACGATGACCATCACCATGCAGCCCAACATCAGGCTGGCTATCAGATGATGCAGCAGGGTGGTGCGGCGCTCGTTTTCGCCGAACAGCTCGAGAAGGGACTGCTTTTCCATGTCGCTCACCGCCGCCACAGATCCAGGTCGCTCTCGGCGAGGATGGGGTAGTAGGGGAAGCCGAAATACTGCGCCCGCTGCCGCGCCTCGGCCGAGCCGGAGACCGTCCCGCAGGGGATGAGCGCCGCGTTCAGCCCCGCCCGCCGGGCATGGAACAGGCCCTTGAACAGCGTCTCATCCAGGCAAGGTGTAATCACGATCAGGGTAGTGCCCCAAGACAGGCGCACCGTCTCCCGCTCCAGGCTCTCCACCAGCGGGTAGGTGTCCGCCGCCTGGATGCGGGCCAGCACTTCCAGGATGCGGATGAGCTGCCCGCGGCCGCGCCGGGGGTAGACCGGCTGCGGCGGTTCCCCGCCGGCCAATGGGTCGGCGCCATTGGTCAGCAGCCCGACGGCCTGGCGTTGAGCGATCACCCAGTTGGCCAGGGAAGCAGCCACCACAATCGCCAGTTCGGTGGAGTCGTACCGATGGCGGGGATTATATTCCCCGGCGTTGAGGTCGAGAAAAATAGCCGTCTCCAGGGCGATGGACGGCTCGAACAGCTTGACCTGCAGCCGGCCGGCTGCCGCGGTAGCCTTCCAGTCCACCCGGCGCAGGGAATCCCCGGTGGTATAGTCGCGCTTGCCCAGCACCCGGCTCGGGTCCTCAAAAATCGGCTGGTTGTGGCGCATGGTGCCCAGCGGTGAGCTGGTCGGGATCACCACCCGGGTCAGCGGGACGATCTTGGGATACACCGTCAGATAGCTCTCCCCCACCCGGCGCTCTTGCTCTCCGGCGATCCCAAACAGGTCGCCGGAGTGCAGCACCAGCGGTCCAACCGGGTAATAGCCGCGCTTGCGGCCCTCCAACTCGTAATCGATCACCTTCCGCTCGTGCGGGTCCAGGCTGATCACTTCACGCAGGAAACTGCGCAGAGATAGCTCAACCGGGCGGCTCTCATGGTACTGCAGCCACACCACCGGCAGCCAGGAATTGTTGCGGATCTCCAGGCGCACCGGGATTTTTTCCCCCATGAAGGCCCGCGGGCTGAAGGTGCGCACGGCGGTCACCGAGCCCAGCGCCCGCTGGCTCCACCAGCGCCCGATGAAATACACCCCCAGCAGCATATAGATGATGGTCAGGACGAAATCGGCGCGCAGCACGGCGGCGAACAGCGCCAGGAGCATGAGAAACAGGAAAATATAATCGATCATGCTTCCAGCGAGCCGATCTCCAGCCGGGTCGCGGCCAGGATATCGGCCAGGACGGCCGCAGCCGTGCGCCCACGCAGTTCCGCCTCCGGCCTTGGGATCAGCCGGTGGGCCAGGGTGGGTTGGGCCAGGAGCTTGATATCGTCCGGGATCACGTGGTCCCGCCCGCGCAGCGCTGCCAGCGCTTGCGAGGCCTTATACAGCGCCAGGCTGGCGCGCGGGCTGGCACCCAGCGCCAGGTCGGGGTGCTGGCGGGTGGCGTTCACCAGGCGCACGATGTAGTCTTGCAGGGTCTCATCCACGTGCACTTCCCACACCAGCTTTTGGAAGGACAGCAGGCGGCTGATGCCGGTCTCTTCACTCCCGTTGAAGACCACCGGCTGCAGACTGGCGATCGGGTGCTCCCGGCGCAGGTTGATCAGGATCTGGCGCTCGTCGCCGGGGCTCGGATACCCTACGGCTATCCGCAGCAAGAAGCGGTCCAACTGCGCTTCCGGCAGGGGGAAGGTGCCCTCGTACTCGATCGGGTTCTGGGTCGCCAACACCAGGAAAGGCCGGGGCAGTGGGCGCGTGACCCCATCCACGGTCACTTGCTGCTCCTGCATCGCCTCCAGCAGCGCCGATTGGGTGCGCGGTGTGGCCCGGTTGATCTCGTCTGCCAGCAGCACGTTGACGAAGATGGGCCCCGGGCGGAACTCGAATTCTCCGCTCTGCTGGTTGAATACCGAGACTCCGGTGACGTCGTTCGGCAGCAGGTCGGGGGTGCACTGTACTCGCTTGAATGTGCCGCCCAGGCTGAGGGCGATGGAGCGGGCCAGCATGGTCTTGCCCGTCCCGGGCACGTCTTCCAGCAGCACGTGTCCCTCACACAGCAGGGCCACCATGAGCAGTTCGATCGCTGCGCGCTTGCCCACGATGACGGTCTCGACATTGCGTATGATTTGAGAAATATATTCTTGCACCGGCTGCATGATCCGACCCTTCCAGACTATAGGATTTTCATGAAACAGCAAAGGGGGGTATAAATTCTGTTAATAAGATTATACCTCGCTGAGGGGAGAGGGTTTGTCCTGCCCGCGCAACCGGCAACCCACCCACGATCAGACCCGCCCCGCCCCGCGTAACCGGCGACCCACCCTCCCACTCGCGATCAGGCCCGCATGCCCGGCATCGATTCAAATCGACGCCTCCGGTAATCCAAACCCGCTGGAAGCGGGTTGGGTGTAGCTGTGGGGTTGTGAACCCGGTGGATCTGGTGGGGGGCAGGCACGGCGGGAGGGTTTACGGTTTCGCGTGTTTTACTAAGCCGCCGTGCCCCTTGTATAAAATATTCCCAAGAACGGGTATCCCAGGTACGATA
>CAYMLG010000102.1:0-15296 GCA_964391195.1 uncultured Anaerolineaceae bacterium
TGAGAATATCTAGAGAGAGCACTCCCCCGATAAGTCATCCGGAGTGGCGACTACTATCACTCAGCGCAGCGACCGAAGGATCTCCTGCTACCTGGGGGATGGAGATCCTTCGCTAAGCGACGTTCTTTGTCGCCGCTCAGGATGACAATGGTGGGGAGCCGGTTTGTAGCCGGGAGGGCTCGCTGGCACGGCATGCTGCGCATGCTCAGGGGGCGGGTCTGGCTGGACGGTCCGGGCGGGCTGGCCCTCCAGACGCCGTCTTCAGTTGGGCTCCCAATGCCAGAATCAAAGACCCGCCCCTACCCGGATAGGGGGATGTCATAGACATATCGAATTCGTTGGAACAGATGGGCAACACCCGCCCACATCCCAAACCTCCCCTTCAAAGCCTGCCTTACGACTTGGAGAAATCCATGGCTGAGCAACCCGGCGGGAGCCAAAGAGGTCCGGAGGGCGCGGCCTGGGGCTACCTGAGGTTGAAAGAACCTGAATCCGTCCTCCTTTTTGTACTGGTTTCTGGGCGCATTACACCTACCAAGCATACAGGATTATTCTATATAAATAAGGTAATAAATACCTGTTTTTATCTTGCCTGGTTCTGTGTGTTTGGGCGGGCATGACCCGCCCAAACACAGGATCCAACTTCCAGCTTCGCAGGTGCTAACCTTATCGGTTTTGATTGGGCGTTTCGCTCGAAGGAGAAACGATCATGTCTACGATTACCGGCCGGGTTTCGACAGTCAGGGGCCTTCCCGTCCTGATCTTGAACCATCCATTGGTGGCTTACTTCATCCTGGCTTATGCCGGGTCATGGATTGTCATCACTCCCCTGGTGCTGCACGGCCAGGGCTTAATCAGCTTATCCGATGGAGCCAGCTTCCTCTTGTTCGCCCTCAGCGCAGTGGCCGGACCCGCGCTGGCCGCCTTCACGGTGACCGGTGTGCTGGAGGGCAGGCCCGGAATGCGCCGTCTCTTGCGGCGCACGTTTCAGATGCGCGCCGGTCTGCACTGGTATGTGGTGGCGCTTTTCAGTTTCTTCGCCATCTGGCTGGCTGCTTACAGCCTGCTCTTCAATGGCGCGCCGCTTTTCAACCTGATCCAGAACTGGACCCTGCTCATCTCTGTTTTCCTACCCAACGTGCTGTTGGGCCTGTTGATCCCTTCCATCGGAGAAGAACCCGGCTGGCGGGGCTTCGCCCTGCCCAGGCTGCAGGCTCAGTTTGGGCCAGTGCTGGGCACGGTCATCCTCGGCACCCTGCACGGGATCTGGCATCTGCCGGCGTTTTTCACCCCCATGCTTGGGCCAGTCACCCCGGTAGGCTTCATCGCCTTCGTGCTGACCGCCATCGCCGGAACTTTCATTTACACCTGGATCTTCAACAACACCCGCGGCAGTGTGTGGATGGCGATGGTGACGCATGCCTCCAGCAATGCGGCCGCCCAGTTGCTCGGCCAGCTTATCCCCAGGGACGTTGTGCTCTCGGGTCCGGTCCAGGCGCTCGTCCAGGACGGCTGGCTGAACGTGATCATCTTCGGCCTCGCCGCCCTGGCCCTGCTCATCCTCACCCGCGGCAGGCTGAGCTACCGGCAAGACGGTGTGTAAAGGGCTGCTTCGCCCGGGTTCGACGACCGCTTCCCGGTAAAAGTCCTACATGAAAACTGAGCGGTTGGCGCTGTGCCAACCGCTCAGTTTTCACGTTTACCGGATCAAGGCGCGGCAATGCCCTGGGCGGCATTGGCCCAGAATTTGGGGGGCACGCCGGGAACGCCGACGGCAAAGGTGTCGATTTAGGGTCCCTAATAATCGAGCGAATTGACGATGAACTGAATCATAGGATTATCCCACCCGCTTTTCGGGTAAACCGCGACGACCATGAGATAATGCGCTCCACCCGAAGGGTAAATAATCCCATACACCTGGCTCTGGCGCTGGTTTTCCCGGTTTTCCAACGTGATCATCATCCCATCTCGATAGGCGGGATTTTCCGAAAAACCGGTTATCACAGACGAGTCAGATTCACTTTCCAAGATCAGCCTGGCGTTCTGTTCGAAGGAAAGAGCCGTATCGACCGGCTGCTTGTTGTAGGTGACGAATTCGATCTTGAATAAATCAGCCGGCCAGGCAGGATCATCGAAATTGTGGGGCAAAAAGGGGTTGTCGGGGATGTTGTGAGCCATCACCAGGTACGCAGGATTGAAAGGGGAAGTGGAGTTTTCGAGGACCCAATCCTCGGGCACGACAAAGCGAAATTGGTAGATTGGATCTGAATAGAGCTTCCAGGTTGAGGGAATGAAAGGTTTTTGTCTAATTAAGGGAAGGTAGAGCTGCTGGTTATCGTTCTGTTGGTTATCGTTCTGCCATCCGGTTTCCGCAAGGAGTTGCTGGTCGTCGTTTGGCCGGTCTGCTCCTGCCGAAGCGAGGGCTTGACTGCCACAAGCTGTGGTCAGTATTAGCAGGCAGACAAATGCAATGCTTGCCAGGCGCGCGAGTCTCGTGCTCATAGCATCCTCCTTTCTTTTTGGCTTGGACAAAGGTGATTTATAGAAACAAGTCGAACTATTCTTTATGCGGCTTTTCGGAATGATCTAAACAACTGTGTTTGCAATTAAGACGATCAATTAATTATTGAGGTTCCATGATAGAAGTTATCATGGATCTTTCCCTAAGTGGTTTTTGGCTGGATACCTTCAGATTCTTAACTGGTCATCGAACAAAAATAATAAAATTACTGTACTTTTATCAAAAGTACAGTAATTTTATTATATAATAGGCATGACAATATAGATGGGATCTGAAGCTATGACAAGAGAAACGTTTGAAGTCGCTGGAAAAATATTCAGAGAGAATAATGGGATACTAAGAACCGGACAAGCCAAACAGTTCGGTATCAATGAACATACATTGGTTCAAATGTGTAATGAAGGACTGTTGGTTAAAGAATCCCGCGGATTATATCGACTGGCCGATTTGCCACCGCTGAGCAATCCTGATTTAGTTCAGGTAGCTATTCGTGTTCCGAGGTCCGTCGTATGTCTAATTTCAGCCTTGAATTTCCATCAATTAACCACACAGATACCTTATAAGGTTTACATTGCTCTACCGCAAGAAGTGAAGGCGCCGCGCATAGAGTATCCCCCATTGGACATTGTATATCTCTCGAAGAAGCCTTATTCCGCTGGTATACAGGAATATATAGTCGATGGAATCAAAGTGCGTGTCTACAGTAGAGAAAAAACAATCGCTGATTGCTTTAAATTTCGGAATAAGATCGGCCTGGATATTGCACTGGAGGCGCTAAAGGATTATTTGCGCCAGCCTAATCGAGATATTCAACGGATCTTAGAGTTCGCAAGCATTAATCGAGTAGAAAAAATTATCCGCCCATATCTTCAAGCCGCTTTATGAGAGAGATTAAAGATCTGGCTGCTTCGGTACATGCCCGTCTCAAAAATTTGGCTAAACAAGAAGGCTAAACATTTCAAGAAGTATTCTACGAATACGCCATGGAGCGATTCCTGATCCGTTTGTTTAGCTCACGATACTCAAACAGCTTCATACTAAAAGGCGGATTGATGTTCAAAGGGTGGGGGATACCGCTACGGAGGCTGACGCGTGATATTGATGTTCAAGCATACCTGGAGAACTCGATAGAGAATCTGGTAACTATCGTTAAGGACATTTGCACTCAAGTCGTCGAGCCGGATGGAATGTGGTTTGACCCTGCCTCGGTAAGCGGGGAAAGTATTATGAATGAAGCGGATTACCCGGGTATCAGGATTCGTTTCATGGTATATCTTGGAAAAGTGCCTATCCATTTGCGTCTGGATGCAAGCTTCGCAAATGTCATAACGCCTACAGCTATTGTGGTGGAGTATCCATCTTTATTAAACCTGCCAAGTTTTGAGATCCGCGGTTATCCATATGAAACAACAATAGCGGAAAAATTTGAATCAATGGTTAAGTTGGATAGCATAAATGATCGGATAAAGGATTTTTTTGATATCTGGCTGCTGTCCCAGCAAGTAGAAATCCAGGGTACGACATTAGCGAATGCTATTCAAGCAACTTTTACAAACCGAAAAACACCTCTACCTATAAGCATACCGGTAGCGCTAACAGATGAGTTTGGAATGCTCAGGCAAGCGGATTGGGAAAGGTTCCTCAGGCGGTCAAATCTGAATGTACACGAGTATCCATCTTTTCAGGAGCTTATCTCAAAGTTGTATGAGTTTTTGTGGCCTGTTGTTCTCGCTGTTATCTCTAACGTTCCATTTGAATATTTCTGGAAAGATGGGGGACCCTGGAAGCCAGAAAAGTAACCATCTCGATGCGCGCATGGTAGAATGATCGCCATGAGGCGTTGGCAGTTGTGGCTAGGCGTGGCGATCAGCCTGGCTTTTCTTTATCTGGCCCTGCGTGGGCTGGGATTAGAAGATTTAGGGGACGCCTTGCGGGGAGCGAATTATTGGTGGCTGCTCCCGGGCGTCGCCGTATATTTCCTCGGAGTCTGGGTGCGCGCCTGGCGCTGGCACTACCTGCTGCGCCCCATCAAGGCCGTCTCCACCCGCACCATGTTCCCCATCGTTGCCATCGGCTACATGGGCAACAACATCTACCCCGCCCGCCTGGGCGAGGTGCTGCGGGCGGTGATCCTCAAGCGCCGGGAGGGCGTGCCCGTCTCGGCCTCCCTGGCCACCGTGATCGTCGAGCGCATCTTCGACGGCGTGGTGATGCTGGCTTTCGTCTTCCTGAACCTGCCCGAGCTGGCCCGGCTGACCATGGACTCGGGTTTCGCCGGGGACATCCAGAGCGTGGCCCTGGTGGGCACCCTCTTTTTCTTCGGCGCGCTGGCCGTCTTCGTGGTCGCCGCCATGTTCCCCCTCCACACCGAGCGCCTGGTTGGCTGGTTCGTCACCCGCCTGCTCCCGGGCCGCTTCCAGCAAAAAGTGCTCGGCCTGGCCGGGCGCTTCCTCGGCGGACTGGCCTCGCTGCGCTCGCCGCGTGACGTGCTCATGGTCTTCTTCACCTCGGTCGTCATCTGGCTGCTGGAGACCGGCAAATACTGGTTCGTCATGTTCGCCTTCCCCTTCGAGGTGTCCTTCTTCGCCCTGATGCTGATGAACGGCATCGTCAACCTGGCGACCACCATCCCCTCCGCCCCGGGGTACGTGGGCACCTTCGACGCCCCCGGCATCGCCGTGCTGGTCGCCTACGGGGTGGCCCGCCCGGTCGCCGCCGCCTACACCCTGGTGCTGCACGTGGCCCTGTGGTTCCCCATCACCCTCCTGGGCGCCTACTACTTCTTGCGCGAAGGCTTCAGCTTCTCCCGGGGGGTGGAACAGCTCCGCTCCGAAACCGTCAACACCGAACTAACGCAGGAGAAATTATGACCGACATCGCCATCATCGGCGCCGGCATCGGCGGGATGGCAGCCGCCTACGACCTGGCCCGCGCCGGACATTCCGTCACCATCTACGAGAGCGCCGGGCAGGTGGGCGGCCTGGCATCCGGGTTCAAAGAGCCCCATTGGGACTGGTCGGTGGAGAAGTACTACCACCACTGGTTCGCCTCCGACCGCCACATGCTCGGCCTGATCGACGAGCTCGGTTGGAGCGACGACGTCATCTTCCGCCGCCCCTACACCGTCATGTATTACCGGGGCAAGTTCTACCCCTTCGACGCCATCCCCCAGATGGCGCTCTTCCCCGGCCTGGGCTGGGGCCTGAACAAGATCCGCTTCGGCCTGGTCGGGCTGTATCTCAAGCTCACCGGCAACTGGCGCGCCTTAGAGCGCGTCACCGTGGACGAGTGGATGCGCAAGATGGCCGGCGACCGGGTGTACGAACTGATGTGGGAGCCGCTGATGAACGGCAAGTTCGGCGAGCGCTACGCCAAAACCGTCAACATGGCCTGGTTGTGGGCCCGCATCAAAGCCCGCACCACCCGCCTGGGCACCTTCCGCGGCGGCTTCCAGGCCTTCGCCGACCGCTTCGCCGGGCGCCTGTGCGAGATGGGCGTGCAGATCCACCTGGACGCCGCCGTCACCCAGATCCGTCCCGTGGAAGGCGGGCTGGAGCTCAGCACCCCGGAGGGCGTCCGCCGCTTCGACCGCATCCTGGTGACCACCTCGCCCGCCCTGCTGGCCCGCCTGACCCCCGATCTGCCCCAAAACTACCTGCACGGTCTGCTGTCGCTGAAGAGCATGGGCGCCGTGGTCACCATCCTGGCCCTGGATCACCCGCTGTCCAAAGAGGGCTACTACTGGTACAACATCCCCAAGTCCGCCGGGTTCCCCTTCCTGGCCGTGGTCGAACACACCAACTTTCTCTCACCCGAGCACTTCGGCGGCGAGCACATCGTCTACCTGGGCGACTACCTCGAACCCGACCACGAGTACTTCCGCCTGAGCAAGGAAGAGCTTCTCGAACGCTTCCTGCCCGCCCTGACCCGCATCAACCCCGATTTCAAGCCGGAGTGGGTGCGCAAGTCCTGGCTGTTCCGCACCGCCTACGCCCAGCCCGTGCCCGAAGTGAACCACTCGCGCAATATCCCCGCCATCCAGACGCCCATCCCCGACCTGTATTTCGCCAGCATGAGCCAGGTCTACCCCTGGGATCGGGGGACCAACTTCGCGGTCGAGATCGGCCGCCGCGCCGCCCGCCTGATGCTCTAGCTTCATGCTCCCCGGGTTGAGTGCGCGCACTCAACCCGGGGAGCAAAATCCATTTCATCAAAGGATGGGGGAAATCCGCTCATGAACGACGTTCATCCGTTGAAAAGGTTATGGCGCTACGCCCTCGGCTTCCGGGGGCGCATCGTCATCGCCTCCATCTTTTCCGTGCTCAACAAAGTCTTCGACCTGGCCCCGCCCCTGCTGATCGGCATGGCAGTGGACGTGATCGTCGAGCAGCAGGACTCGCTGCTCGCCTCGCTGGGTTTCCCCGATGTGGGCACCCAACTCTGGATCCTGGCCGGGCTGACCCTGATCATCTGGGGCCTGGAATCGCTCTTCCAGTACCTCTATTCGATTTACTGGCGCAACCTGGCCCAGTCTCTGCAGCACGCCCTGCGCATGGACGCCTACGCCCACGTGCAGACCCTCGACCTGACCTATTTCGAAGACCGCTCCACCGGCGGGCTGATGGCCGTGCTCAACGACGATATCAACCAGCTCGAGCGCTTCCTGGACTTCGGCGCCAACGATGTGATCCAGCTCGTCACCACTGTGGCGGTCATCGGCGGCATCTTCTTCTATCTGGCCCCCGACGTGGCCTGGCTGGCGGCTGTGCCCATGCCATTCATCATCTGGGCTTCCATCCGCTTCCAGCGCCGCCTGGCCCCGCGCTACGCCGAGGTGCGCGAGAATGTCGGCCTGCTCAACAGCCAGCTCTCCAACAACCTGGGCGGCATCGCCACGATCAAGTCCTTCACCGCAGAAGGGCATGAATTGAGACGCATGGAGAGGGAGAGCCGCCGCTACCAGGAGAGCAACCGCCGCGCCATCCGCCTCTCAGCCGCCTTCGTGCCCATGATCCGCATCGTGATCATGCTGGGCTTCATCGCCATCCTGGTCTTCGGCGGGCAGCTCGCCCTGCGCGGCGAGCTGGGGGTCGGCGCATACAGCCTGATGGTCTTCATCACCCAGCGCCTGCTCTGGCCCCTCACCCGCCTGGGCGAGACTCTGGACCTGTACCAGCGGGCCATGGCCTCCACCAGTCGTGTGCTCGACCTGCTCGACACCCGGCCGCAGATCCGCTCGGGGGATACGCATCTGCCCCTGGAGCAGGTGCGGGGCGAGATCGTTCTGGAGAACGTGAGCTTTGAATACCAGTCGTCCGGCGGTCAGCGCGTCATCCAGAACCTGTCGCTGCACATCCCCGCCGGGCAGACTCTGGGCATCGTCGGGGCCACCGGAGCCGGGAAATCCACCCTGGTCAAGCTGCTGCTGCGCTTCTACGACGTGCAGTCCGGCCGCATCCTGCTCGACGGCCACGATCTGCGCCAGCTCCGCCTCGCAGACCTGCGCCGGGCGATCGGCTTCGTCAGCCAGGATGTGTTCTTGTTCCACGGGACAGTGCGGGAGAATATCGCCTACGGTTCCTTCGAGGCCGGGTTCGACGAGATCGTGCGGGCGGCGAAGGTGGCCGAGGCCGACGATTTCATCCGCGCTCTACCCGATGGCTACGAGACCATCGTCGGCGAGCGCGGCCAGAAGCTCTCCGGCGGGCAGCGCCAGCGGGTGTCCATCGCCCGGGCGGTGCTCAAAGACCCCCCGGTGCTGATCCTGGACGAGGCCACTTCGGCGGTCGATAACGAGACCGAGGCATTGATCCAGCGCTCGCTGGAGCGCATCGCGGTGGGCCGCACAACCCTGATCATCGCCCACCGCCTGTCCACCGTGCGCGGCGCCGACCGCATCGTCGTCCTCGATCAGGGCCGGCTGGTCGAACAGGGCTCCCATGACGAACTGCTCGCCCTCAACGGCCTGTATGCCAGCCTGTGGCGCGTCCAGACCGGCGAAAAACAATTAACCTGAAAGTAGCCCAAGTCGCCGAACTTGCGAAGGCGCGTACCGCAAGATGCCGATCTTGCGAGGCCGCGTAGCGCAAGCTGCCAAACTTGCGAAAGCGCGTAGCGTAAAAATGCCGATCTTGCCCAATACAAGATCGGCATCCCCTACCGGCAAGGGCGACCAAAATTCGGTCGCATGGCATCTTACCCTATCCGGCAAGGGCGACCAAAATACGGTCGCATGGCAGCTTACCCTACTCTCTGCGTTCTCTGTGGTAAAGGCCCTGCTTAGCCGGCGTCAATCCTCAACATCCACAGGCAGAGGCAGCGGCAGGCGCTCCTTCCCCGCCGCATCGCGCACCGTGTTCAGCATCAGGCGCTTGAGGATCTCATAGAACGAGATCCCGTACAGGTCCAGGATAACCGCCAGGGCCACATCCAGCTCTTTCGGCCCGAAAGCCGGGTTGCAGTTGGTATCGATGAAGAAATACCGCCCCGACTGGTCCAGGCGGATATCGAACTTGGCGTAATCGTACATCTTCGTCACGTCGAAGGCCTTCTTCACGTACTCCTTCAACAGCGGGTCGTCATACTTGACGTAGTGGAACGTCTCCTCCCCCTTCAGCAGCCATTGGCTCTCAAACGTGGAGAACACGTACTTCTCCTCCGGGTGGACGAAGGCCTTCTCGGCCAGGTACACCTTCCTGTTCAGCCCCTCCAGCAAAATGGCGGTGATCTCCCGCCCGGCGATGAACTCTTCCACCAGCACCGGCTGCTTGTAAGTCTGGATCAGGAACCGCAGCCGGTCCCGCAGGTGCTTCTCGTTCTCGGAGACCGCATCCTGGGTGATTTCCACCGACCCGTGGATGGCGTTCAGCTTCGAGATGAGCGGAAAGCGCAAGGTTGGGTCCAGCGTGTCGCCCGGGGTGTTGAACAGTTGGTAGTGCGGCGTCGGGACCCCGTTCTGCTGCAGCAGCTTCTTGATCAGGAACTTGTTGGTATCCAACGACATACCCAGGATATCGGCGCCGGTGTAGGGCAGGTCCAGCAGTTCCAACACACCGGGGATGGCCGACGACAGGCTCTCGTCGCCTTTGACCGAGTCCACCAGATTGATCACCATCTCCGGCCGGTCCTGGCACAGCCGGGCGGGGAGATCGGCGTTCCCCGGGTACAGGCACACCCTCACCCCCAGGGTCTCCAGATACTGGGCGATCAACTGCGCATCTTTTTCAGCGTCTTTCTCGGTGATGTACTGTGCTTCGGTGGGGAAATATTCTCGCCTGACGTCGCTGTACGTGATCGCAACCCGCTTCGGCAGTTCGTACTCATTGCTGCGCTTCTCCGGCCGTGTTCGCTTCTTACTCAGCTTCTGCATCATTCTTCCTTGTCGGTGAGATAAGAGCTCATCCACACCGAGCCGTGTCGCGACAGCAATGGGCGTCCCCTCGCCCATTGCTGTTGTTAACCATCTCAGTGTGCCTGTCGTTGAGCCGGTTGTATTATCAACGAAAACACCGGCTTTTACCAGTGTATCCGGGAGGTTTGGCATGATTTTCTTAAGAATAGAGGTTAGGGGAGATATGGACGACCGCCCATATCTCCCCTAACCTCTAGTTTCAAAGCCTGGCTTACGACTTTGAAAAAGCCAAAGCCAGTTCGGCGCACGATTAAAATTGTTATGCCGTGGAGCGAGGCGCCCCGTCTCAATCCGGTTCCGGCCTACCAGCCGCCAGCCAGCGCCGGTGCTCGACCATCATACACGCGTCCATCACTACATCCATCCCGGCAGCATAAGCTTCCTCGGCTGCGTCTTCGTTGATGATGCCGGTCTGCATCCAGATCGCCGGAGCGCCGATCTGGATCGCCTGAGTGACGAACGGGCGCACTTCCTCCGACCGCCGGAAGAGCAGCACCAGGTCCACCGGCTCCGGCAACTCTTCCAGCACCGGATACGCTTTGACCCCCAGGGCTTTCTTCAAGTTCGGGTTGACCGGAAAAATATTGTAGCCGTGCTCTTGCAGGTAAGCCGGCACAAAATAGCCCGCTCGCTCCGACTGTGAGGAGAGCCCTACCACGGCGATGTTCCTGGTCTGAGATAGGATCTTATAGATCGTCCGTTTATTTCTATGGCTCGTTGTCATTCTTGCTCTCCTGTAATTGAAAGAACGCCCACTGCTGCCAGGCGCCCCAAAACCAGTGCAGGTACGCCTTCCCCAGGTAGACACCGGGCTCAATCTCAACCAACTCATCCCGGATGCGCCGTACATTGAGACGCGGGTTCAGCTTCAGGTTGTAATCCAGGCACAGCACCTGCAGCGTGGGCTGATGTCTGCCCGGCGCCGGGTAGGTGCGAAAAGGGAAGGCCCGGTAGAGGTCTGCGCTCTCGCGCGGGTAATGGTTGTAAAAAGGCCACAGCAGACGGGCAACCGGATAAGCCCGCCGGTCCATCAAATTGTAGCCTGCCTCCCGTCCGGCGTAAAACACCTTACCCCGCCATGGGCGCCAGGCTGCAGCCAGGGCTGCGGCCAGCCTGGAAACCCCGGGCAGGAGACGGAAAGCCAGGAACTGCCCCGAAAAGCGGCCGTCCGGATGCGGCTCGGGGGGCCTCCCCTGCCGGAAACGATGTTCCAATTCATCCCAGGTTCGGGTCATTGCATGCCCATTCCACCCCTTGGACCTCCGCAGCGCCGTGCTGCTTCGCGCCGCTATTCAGAGTATATCAAATCTTCGCTCTCTTTGATCAATGAATGAGTTTCGCCGCTATCCCTGACTCCCAGAATGGCGAGGTCTGGGCCAGGCTGCTGCGCCTTCCCCTGATCCTGGCGCATGATTAACAATAAATGATATTTGGCCGCCTGAAGTGACAATCCGGACAAATTTGGAGAATATATAGTAAAATTATGTCTCTCATCATGGTTACTTCCGCAAAATTCTGAAATAACCCAGGTATAAGACCCTCGCCTGTGCCGGCGCTTTCACTCCAGGGCCACCTGTAATCAGGGCCTGCCAACCGGCCGGAGGAAAATTGAAACCTATGGATACTGCCAAAAGACCTGGCTCCCTGGACTCCACGAAGGACAGCCTGCCGGGCAACCAACTGGAAACAGGCGGCGGACCGGCAAGGCGTCCGGCGGATGAGCTGCGGGCGCTCTTCGCCGCCATGGTCGAAGCCGCGGTCATCCTCGATTCGTCCGGGACCGTCCTCGAGGCAAACCAGGCCGCGGTCGCCAGCCTCGGCTTTGACCCGGCCGGCAGACCCTGGGAAGCGGTCGCCGGGCAGTTAAACTTCCGCCATCCAGGCGGACCGGACGGAGACCTGCCACACCGGCAGGCCCTACGCGGCGAGCGAGTCAGCCAGCAGCGGCTGAGGATAACCACTGCGACCGGCCAGGAGCGAATCGTGAGTTGTTCCGCCGTCCCTGTCCCGCCGGCCGGCGAGAGGGTGGACGGCTGCGTTCTCACCTGGCAAGATTTTACCGAGCGAGAGCTGCTGGCCGCGGAGGACCGGCGCTGGCATGACTTCCTGGAACGGTTGGTGAGGGAAGCCCCAGAAGCCATCGCCTTCCTCCAGACGCCAGATTACCGCCACACCCTGGTTAATCCCGCATACCGAGCGCTTGCTCGTGGCAAAGGTGAAGTGCTCGGCCGCACAGCCGTCGAGGTCTGGCCCGAAATTGCCGCCAGGATCCAACCGGCCCTGGAATATGTGATCAACACCGGCAGACCCTTGCGCAGGATCGATCAGGCGCTGCAGATCGAACGCGAGCACGGCCCGGAAAACATCACTTTTACATTCTCCCTCACCCCTGTCCCCGATGGCGCCGGCCAGATCGAGGGGGTGATCTTCCAGGCGATCGAGACCACCGGGGAACAACGCGCCCTGGATGAGCTCCAGGCGGCTCATCTGCGCCTGCAGCGTTTCGTCGATGCTAATATCGTAGGCATCGTCATGGGGGACTCGGATGGCAATATCCACGATGCCAATGATTACTTCCTGGACCTGATCGGCTGCACTCGCCAGGAGCTCGAAGCCGGGGAGATTAGCTGGGAACAGCTCACCTTGCCCCAATACCTGCCCGCCGATTACCGCGCCCTGGAGGCGGTGCGGCACAGCGGAAGCTGCGAACCATACGAGAAAGAATACATCCGCAAAGATGGCTCCAGGGTTTGGGTCCTGATCGGTTTCGCCTCGTTCGAAGATGGCCAGATAGTGGGCTTTGTGCTCGACATCTCCGCCCGCAAAATGATCGAACGCGCCTTGCAGGAGAGCGAGGAGCGTTTCCGCCACCTGGCCGACGCCATGCCCCAGTTGGTGTGGACCGCCCAGCCGGACGGTTCCGTGGACTACTACAACCGGCGTTATCTGGAATTCGTAGGGATCGAGCCCGGTAAGCGCTGGGAATGGGCGCTCGTGCTGCACCCGGAAGACCGAGAAAAGACGGTCGCCGCCTGGAAGCGGGCGGTGGAACAAGGGGAGCCCTACCAGGTCGAGCACCGGGTGAAGTTGAAGGATGGCGAGTACCGGTGGTTCCTCAGCCGCGGTGAGCCGGTCCGCGATCAGGCAGGGAAGATCGTCAAGTGGTACGGCACGGCGACCAATATCCACGAGCAAAAAGAGAGCGAGGCCGCACTGATCGAGAACCGCCGGTACCTGATGGCAGTGCTGGAAAACCTGCCCATCGGGGTTTGGCTGGCCGATGCCGCCGGGCACATCTACTACTCTAATCAGGCATCCCAGAAAATATGGGGGCATACCGGCCAGACCTCGCCCGAAGATTACCACCGTTTCCAGGTCTGGTGGGCCGACTCTGGGGAAGCGATGCGTCCGGCCGAATGGGCCCTGACCCGCGCCATTCAAAAAGGCGAAACCAGCCTGGGCGAAGTGATCGAAATCCAGACTTTCGACCAGCAGCGGAAAGTCATCCGCAACTCGTCCGTCCCCATCTTCGATGAAGCCGGTCGGGTTCAGGGAGCCGTTGTCCTCAATGAAGATATCACCGCCCAACAGAAAGCGGAGCAGGCGCTGAAGAAGACCCAACTGGCGTTGGAGCGCTACGCCCGCAATCTGGAGCGCAGCAACCGCGAGTTGGAGCAGTTCGCCTTCGTCGCCTCCCACGATCTGCAGGAGCCGCTGCGCAAGGTGGATGCTTTCGGCCAGCGGCTGGCGGAGAACCTGGCGGGGAAACTGGAACCGGTGGAGAAGGACTTCCTGGAACGCATGATCCAGGCCTCCCGCCGCATGCAGGATATGATCGCTGGCCTGCTGGCCTACTCCCGGGTTTCCACCACGGTCCAACCTTTCGAGAGCATTAACCTGAACGAGGTCGTTCAAGAGGCCCTGTCCGATTTGGAAGTGCGCATCGAACGCAGCCGCGCTAGCCTGCAGGTGGAAACGCTGCCAACCATCACCGGCGACCGCCTGCAAATCCGCCAGCTCGTGCAGAATCTGGTCGCGAATGCCCTCAAATTCCACCGCCCCGACCTGCCTCCGGAGATCCGCATCAGCGCCATGCCCGGCTTCTTCGGCACGAAACAGTCGCCGGATGCCGGCCTGGAAGCGGAATGGGTCACTCTCGTCATCCAGGACAAGGGCATCGGGTTCGATATCCGCCACCTGGAGCGGATTTTCAAACCTTTCGAGCGCCTGCACGGTCGCAGCCAGTACGAAGGCACAGGCATGGGCCTGGCGATCTGTAAAAAGATCGTAGAGCGCCACCAGGGAAATATCACCGCCCAGAGCATTGAGGGCGAGGGCACCTCTTTTTACGTCTCTCTGCCCCTGCAGCAGTCCGCCCTCGATTAGCCGCCCGGTTCATGGCCAAAGGTAGGGAGTCTATCCCCACGATGGTAGGGAAATACCTACCCCTCAGGCAGGGAAAACCCTGATTGCCAGCGAATACGATAGCGGATATGATATGGGCAGTTGCAGGCACGCCGGTCTGGGAGACCGAGGGGGAAAACGCCGAGAGCTTTTTTGGATGTGCGAGGGGGTTAGCGAGGTCGCATATTGGGTTTGCAGCGGGGGAGGCTGGACTGCGAATCCTGGTTAATAAATTCCAGCACCAACCTCTCGCCGGGCCTCCGGCGAGTTTGGTTTAAGGCTCTCTCTTTGGTCAGGAGCCTGTTTAATAAAACCGGGCCGCTTTATGGCCCGAGATAAACCAGCCACGCATTTCCCACGTACGGTGAGGAGATCGTATAAAATGGGCGGTAAGTATTGTTAACACGGGGGTTGAATGTGATTAGAGTGATCATTGCAGACGACCATGCGGTGATTCGTTCGTCGCTGCGAAAAATATTAGAGAGAACACCAGACATCACTGTAGTCGGTGAAGCTACAAATGGGCAGGAAGCGATCAGCCTGGTAGAACAGGAATGCCCTGATGTGCTTATTCTTGACATCAATATGCCGCAGATGGACGGGATCGAAACCACCCGCCACCTACGCCTTAATAAAACACCGGTCGGGATTCTGATCCTGAGCGCCTATAACAGCCTGCATTTCATCCAAACTGTGCTCGCGCACGGAGCCGCCGGGTATCTGTTGAAAGAAGAGGCCCCCCACCTGATCGAGGCAGCCGTACGGGGGGTGGCCCGGGGAGAAGAGGGCTGGCTGAGTGAAGGGATCATCAGCCAGTTAGGCGCCACCTCCTGGCTCAATAACTTCTCCGGCGCCTGAGGCGCCAGCCTTGCGAAATGCTCCGAGGACAGCAGCCGGGCTGCTGTCCTTTTTGGGTTAAGTACCCCCCGTCCGCCGCAATTCAGCTACAATCGAGGCTAT
>CAYMLG010000103.1:0-9653 GCA_964391195.1 uncultured Anaerolineaceae bacterium
GCTGGTAGCTGCCCCGGCCCGTACCCCATAGCAAGAGGGCGTTGGAGGCGCCAGGCAGATCGTAAGCCAACACACCGGAGTGGGCGGTGTTCAGCAATATCTCGATCTCCGGGTCGTTGTCGATATTCGCCAGGGTGGGCGCGGCCAGGGCGCCGTTCCAATCCGTACCGCCTCGTGATGGCGGCAGGTCGATCTCCCAGATTGGGCTGCCCAGATAATTCAGGATGTGCAGTTTACCGTTCTGCCCGGAGCCCTTCTCGGTCCACGAGGCGAACACCACTTCGGCCAGCCCGTTCCCGTCCAGGTCGGCGATCGCCGGCTCGGAGGCGAAGCGCAGGAAACCCTCCCCAGGTTGAGTCACCGCGTAAGGCCAGTTCCCGTGTTCGGTCTTGTCCAACCAATAGGCGTGCATCCGCCCGTCGTAAGAGGGGAAGACGATCTCCAGCAGGCCGTCCCCATCCAGGTCGGCGGGAGCGGGGTTGGGCAGGCTGTTCTCGATGCGGTTGTAGTCCTCGCTCAGCGGCGCCGCCTGGGCGTCGGGTGTGGGGATGGCGGTCCAATCGAACCCGGCCCCCTGCCAGCGGGTGCGGTCGCCGTTGAAGATGAAGGGCATCTCGTACAGGGAAGTGTAGGGGCTGGTGCCGCAGTTATACACATTGCCTACCACGACCATCTCGTTCTGCCCGTCCTGGTCCACGTCCACGATAACGGGAGCCGAGTGAGCGAAATTGGGCCGGTGCTCGGTTTCGCAGATGGTATAGCCTCTTAGGTCGGCCACATGATCAACATTGACACCCACCCGGCTCCAGGGTTTGCCCGCCCCGTAGATGGCATTGGCCTGCACCTGCGCCCCATCCTCGTGGAAGGCGGCGATATAGTGTGTATCGTTCGGCCCGGCGATCTCGGCCGGCCCATCCCCATCCAGGTCGCCCGCCGCCAGGTTCTGGTTATAAGCCCCGCTGGTATAGCCGTTCGTGTCCGAGTCCGGGTTGTGCTGGGGCCATGCGCCGGGGCGGATCGTTCCGTCGGGCTGGAAGACGTACCACTGGTCCTGCGAGCGGGTGGCGGCGACCAGGATCTCCTGCGTCCCGTCCCCATCCAGGTCGTAGACCCCAAGGGAGCGCAGCTCGGAGCCGGGGGTTGGCTGCTGCGGCCAGCCGGGTTGGAAGTAGCCCTGGTGGTCGTACACCGACACGTACCCACCGGCGTGGGCGGTTACGATCTCCAGGTCGCCGTTCCCGTCCACGTCGGACACCACCACCCCGGGCCAGGTGCGGCCTACGACGCCCGCCTCGGGTTCGCTGCGATCGTGCCCGGAAGCCACCTGCCACTCCAGATCCCCGCTGGCCCCGTCCAGGACGAAGATGGAATAGGCCGAGCCGATCACTTCCCAGGTCCCGTCCCCGTCCAGGTCGGCGACTGCCGGGGAGGAATACCAGCCGGTTTCGCACCACGAAGCGTAGCAGCCGCCATAGGCCCACTTCAATACCGGCTGGCTGATCGCCATTGGTTGGCTGATCGCCACCGGCTGGCTGATCGCCTGGGCGCTCACTGGCTGGTCTGCGCCTGCTCCCGGGGCGAAAACGAGCAGGTTTGCCATCAAAGTGAGAATGATTAGCTTTTTCACGGTACCTCCTCTGGAAATAAATGGCCCGGCTGAGCCTTCAACGCCCGCCAGCCGGTAGCTCCCGTGACCCGTCGCCGCGCAGGTGGATGACGGTGATCTCCGGGTGGGTGCGGTTCAGGTATTCGGCGATGAGCAGGCGGCGATGGCAGTTCGCAGGATTCTCCTCGCTGCAGAGGATCGCCGTGCGGCCTTCCGCAGCGATATCCAACAAGCGGTCGATCCCTGCCTGGAACCAGGGTTTCTCCATAACCCGCTCCCAGATCGGGCGAGGGTGCGGCTCGCCTTTGCGCGGCGGGTACTGGTCCGGGGGGTAGCAGGTGGGGTCGGCGGGACGCCCGCCGAGCGCTTCGCCCAGCCAGTGGTAGCGGATTCCGGCGTCGGCCAGGCTGGCTTCCAGGCGAGCTTTGTTGAACTGGGGGTGGAAGCGGCTGTATGGCATGGAGCGCACATCCACCAAGATCTCCACGCCCGCAGCTTGCAGCAGGCGGATGATTTTGGCGATCGGATGGGCGCTGTGGCCCAGGGTGAAAAGCTGGGTATGGGGCGACCTGTCCTCAGGCATCAGGCAGGGAAAGGCGGGCGGTCCCGCCGTGGGGCTAGGGGGTGACCCACTCCTGCAGGAAAGCTTGGTGTTTGACCGGCTCGAACTCGACGAAGCGGTAGCTGGCTACCCCGTTGAGCCGGTAGGGGTCGTTGTTGAAGTATTCCTGGAGCGCTTCCAGGGAGGGGGCGCGGCAGACGACCATCCCACCCGTTTTCGGCACGGTCGGACCAGAGCACAGCAGCCATCCATTGTCGTAACCGGCCTGCAGGAATGCCCGGTGATCGCCCACGATCGGCTCGATCTGGTCGAATGGGGAGGTGTAGGTGATCTCGATAATGAAATGTTTCATAGGATGCCTCTCTCGATACGAGTAAAGAACTTGAGCCTTCAACAGCCTTGACCGGAGTAGCTCTCACAGGCTGATGGGCCTCCCGGCGGCGTCAAAGACCTGGATGTCCACCTGCGTGGCTGTGCTCTGGGGGTACTCGTCGGCGTACAGGGTCCAGATCATGCGGTCGCCGAGTGGGCGGCCGGGGACGGCCGGGGAGCGGCGGCGCAGGGTGGCGTCGAGCCGGTAGCCCAACTTGCGCGGGATCGCCGCGCTGCGGGTGTTGCCGGCGTCGCAGTGAATCTCCACCCGTTCCACCCGGTCCACCTCGAAGGCCACTCGGGTCAGAGCGGCGGCGGCCTCGGTCGCCAGCCCGCGGTTGATGGAATCGACACGGATCCAGTAACCGATCTCACGCGCCTCCGGCCCCGGGCGGGTGTGCAGCCCGGATCCACCCAGCACCCGGTTCTCCTCCGGGTCGAAGATGCCGTAGACGAAATCGCTGCCCAGGTCAAAGTTTGCCCGCCAGTTGCGGATGCGCTGCAGGCGGTTTTCGATCGTGTCGGGCTCCTTGTGCGCCCAGGGCATCCACTCTCGCAGGTGGTCCAGGCTGGCAAGGACGGCATCGTTGAGCAAGAATACGTCCTCCGGATTCCAGCAGCGTAGGATCAGGCGGGGGGTGACAATGCGGTATGCGGGTCCTGGCACTGGTTCGGGCATGAGGCGCTCCTGTTGTGGTTATCGGAATATTGGGGAGTATATCATTACTCTTTGGCGGACTGGAAGAATAATGGGGGCATAGATGCGAGGTCTGATTGGTCGGGCTCTTCCCCACAGCCCTCTCCAGGCGTGGATTTGGATCGAAGCCTGGTATACAAGGCTGGCCCCGCCGCGGCCAGGTAGGGTAGAAAGCCAGGCTTGTTCCGCCGGTGCGGTCCGGTCGAGAGCCGCAAGATTGGCATCTTGCGCTACGTTGTTTCCCCTGGGGGCGTTGGGGCATAGCGGCTCCGGAAATCCCCCGAAACCGTAAACCCTTTTCGCTTTTCGCCTTTCGCTTTTCACCTTTGGGGAATTTATTGCATTTCTCGCCCATCTGTGCTATCTTTGGGCGGTTCGAAAATATCCGAGATCAATCAGTGAAAGCCGTACGCCCGGTTCACCTGGAGAGACCCGATGGATTATCCTCAACACATCGCCCCGCTAGTCAGTGCCCGCCCCGAGCAGGTGGCTGCCGCCATCGAGCTGCTCGACGCGGAGAACACCATCCCCTTCATCGCCCGCTACCGTAAAGAAGCCACCGGCGGCCTGGATGAAGAGCAGATCCGGCGCATCGCCGAATTGGTGGAGAAGCTGCGCGCCCTCGACCTGCGCCGGGCGGCGGTGCTCAAGTCGATCGAAGAACAGGGCAAGCTCACCCCCGAGCTGCGCCGGCAGATCGAGCAGGCCGAGACCCTGACCGCCCTGGAAGACCTGTACCAGCCCTACCGTCCCAAACGCCGCACCCGGGCCAGCATCGCCCGGGAGAAGGGCCTGCAGCCCCTGGCCGACCTGATCCTCCAGCAGCTCCGCACCCCGAAAGCCGCGGACGATTTGGCGGCCCCTTTCCTAAACGAGAACGTGCCCTCGGATGAGGATGCCTGGGCCGGGGCGCGGGACATCGTCGCCGAGACCATCAGCGATCACCCTGAAGTGCGCCGCCAGACCCGAGAGAAAGCCCTGCAGTGGGGCACGCAGCGGGCGGAGAAGATCGATGGGGCCGAAGATCCCAAAAAGGTTTACGAACTGTATTACGACTTCGAGTTCAGGGTTGACCGCATCAAACCGCACCAGGTGCTGGCTCTGAACCGCGGGGAGGCCGAGAAGGTGCTGCGGGTCAGAGTCCAGGTGCCCGAGCGCGACTGGCGCAACGCGATCGAATCGGTGTTCCGCCCCGACCCCCGCTCGCCTCTGGCCCCCCAACTCGAGGAAGCGATCACCGATTCGGCCGAGCGCCTGCTGCTCCCCGCTATCGAGCGTGACGTGCGCCGCGAACTGACCGAGAAAGCCGAGGCGCACGCCATCGCCGTGTTCGGCCAAAACTTGCGCGCCCTGCTCAGCCAGCCGCCGCTGGCCGGGCATACCGTGCTGGGGATCGACCCGGGCTTCCGCACCGGCTGCAAGCTGGCGGTGGTCGATCCCACCGGCAAGATGGTGGACAGCGGCACAATCTACCCCCACGAGCCGCAGAAACGTTGGGAAGAAGCGCTGCATACCCTGGGCCGGATGGTTGCTAAGCACAAAGTCACTCTGGTCACCATCGGCAACGGCACCGCCTCCCGCGAGACCGAATCCCTGGTCGCCGAGCTGATTCACCGCCTGGAGGGAGCCTCGCTGCGCTACCTGATGGTCAACGAGGCCGGGGCGAGCGTGTACAGCGCCAGTTCCCTGGCCCGCAGCGAACTGCCCGATCTTGATGTCAGCCTGCGTGGGGCGGTGTCCATCGCCCGCCGGGCGCAGGACCCCCTGGCCGAGCTGGTGAAGATCGAGCCGAAGTCGATCGGCGTGGGCATGTACCAGCACGATGTGGACCAGAAGCGACTGGCGGAGGCGCTCACCGGCGTGGTGGAGTCAGTGGTGAACCAGGTCGGCGTCGATGTCAACACCGCATCACCTTCGCTGCTGACCTATGTCTCCGGCATCGGACCGCGCCTGGCCGAGCGAATCGTCGCCCACCGGGATGCCAACGGGCCTTTCGCCAGCCGGACGGAATTGAAGAAAGTATCCGGGCTGGGGGCGAAAGCCTTCGAGCAATCGGCCGGTTTCTTGCGCATCCGCGGCGGTAAGAATCCCCTGGACGCCAGCGCTATTCACCCCGAGAGCTACTCCGTGGCCGAGGCGGTGCTGAAGAAAGCCGGGCTGCGCCTGGACGCCCCGGTGGCCGAACGCAAGCGGGCGCTCGATGACCTGCTCGCCCGCCAGAGCGTGGAAGCGTTGGCGCAGGAATTAGGCGCAGGTGTGCCCACGCTGAAAGACATCCTGGAGCAGCTCGTCCGCCCCGGGCGCGACCCGCGCCAGGACCTGCCCGCCCCGATCCTGCGCAGCGACGTGCTGTCGATGGAGGACCTGTCCACCGGCATGTGCCTCAAAGGCACCGTTCGCAACGTGGTCGATTTTGGCGCATTTGTGGACATCGGCGTCAAGCAGGATGGCTTGCTGCACCGCAGCCAGATCCCGCGCGGGACCCTGCTGCAGGTGGGCGATGTGATCGACGTGGTGGTGCAGAAAGTGGAGCCTGATCGAGGGCGGATTAGCTTGGGCTGGCCATAAAGAGGGCATCGATCCGGTTGAAGAGGCCGGCTAGCATGAAAAAGGGGCTGTCTCGATTTCGTCCAGAGACAGCCCCTTTATGTGTTCTGGTCCAGCTTTAAGTTGAGACCCAACAATTCGGCATCGAACCTCTCAAAGCGGCCATCCCCTCCGGCGAAACCAGGGTATCCTGAAGGCCCAGGCGCTCCAAATTGTGGTATTTAGCCAGAACGGGCAGCCCGGCATCACTGACCTGAGTCCCGCTGAGATCGAGATCCACCAGGTCCGGGAGCTGCGCCAGATAGGGCAGGCAGGCATTGCTGACCGGCGCTCCGGTGAGATCCAGCGACTTGAGGGCTGTGAAGACTGTGATGTTTGCCAACCCGGCGTCACCAATCCGGGTGAAGAACAACGTCAACTTTTGTAAACGCGGGAACTCGCGCAGGTATTCGAAGGTCTCATCGGTGAAGCCCGGACCTTGTAGATACAGATCCTCTAGTTGCTTATTCCCCCGCAGATGAGCCAGGCCCTTCACATCGAACGGGGGCTCTTCGCCCAGAGATAACCTGCGCAGTCGGGTCAAGCCCTGCAAATGGACGAGGCCGGCACCGTTTACCCGTGTTCCGGCCAGATGCAGCTCACGCAGATCGATTAACCTTTGCAGGTGCACCAGGCCGGCACCGCTGACCTGCGTGGATGACAGATCCAGCACCTGGAGTCGGACGAGCCGGGCCAGGTGTGCCAGGCTGCGATCACTGACCTCAAGCCCGCTCAGATCGAGGTGCTGCAATTCGGTCAATTCCCCCACATACACCAAACCGTCCTCGTCTAACTCCGTATCGCCCAGCTTCAACACCTGCAATCCCCGGGCCGTGCTCAGGTGTTTGAGCCCCACCAGTGTCAGCCTGGCTACCGACCCCGTGCCGCCGGTGAGATCGAGCTGGCGCAGGAGCGGTACGCGAGCCAGATGTTCTAAACCGGTCTCTCCGAGGCTGTTTTCGCTGTAGTTGATAACTCGCAACTGGGGCAGGTGAGACAAAGCAGCCAGGTTGCTCTCGTCGATTTCCCCAAACATGCGGTGCAGGATCAAGGTATCCAATTTGGGCAGCGATCCCAGGTGGATGAAACCGGAACCATTCAGTTCAGTCTGGGTTAAGTCCAGGTGGCACAATTCTTTTAGCTGCGCCAGATGAGCCAGGTCCTCATCACGGATCGCTGCGCCGGATAAGTCCAGCACGCGCAGTGCGCTCATCCGGCTCAATTGTTCGAATCCGACGGGTGAGGGGGAGGCACCGATCAGCCTTAGGGTGCGTAGTTTGGGGAGCCCTTTCAGGAAAGCGAGATCGCCAGTTACCTTCCAAAGGCACAGGGTTTCCAGGTTTACCAGCCTGCCCAACAGGCCCCAGCCGGCCCCGTCCGCGAGCGCCGCCTCGTTGCCGGCTCCGGGCAGGCCGTTGCAGTAAGCGAAATGCCTCAGGCCGCGCAATTCTTGCAGGTATTCGAGAGCACGCGGGGTAAGGTTGGTAGCCCACAGGTTCAGCGTGTGCAGTCCAGTCAAGTGGAACAGGTAACGCAGCTCGTCATCCGTGACCGGCAAGCCTTCCATGCTGAGAGCCTGCAAATCCTGAGGGGCCAGCCCGGCCAAGGAGGAAAGCTGCCCGGCAGCCGACCGATTTAACCGGAGCCTGACCTCAACACCGGCCGGCACGCTGACGGTCCCCCGCGCCTGTGCGAGCCTGGTCCAGCCGGACCCCTGGCGGGATAGATCGTCCCAATAACCGCCCTCCCAGGGATCATCATCCTGGCCTTGCCAGGGGCGTATGTCCACCCAACCCAGCGGCCTGTCGTCAGGGAAGTGTAGTGTGCGGGGGTGTCGCAGGTGTTCGGGGATGTTCCATATCATTCCGGCTGTGTTCCCCTCAGTACTCTGCTAACGAAATTCTGTATTCAATAACCGGGTTTTGATGCGGTCGCTGCGCTCCCATTGGGCAACACCCTCTCTCCATGTCATCTGGAGCGGCGACGGACGCCGGGCAACGCGAAGCGTTGCTCGAGTGTCGCTGGACGTCGCTTGGCGAAGGATCTCGGCGGAGGGCGTGGACCCGCCCTCCGTTTTCGTGGATTGGGGTCGCGTGGCGTGCCCTTGCATGCTTTCCCATTCGTGGACGGCTTATCCCGGCGCATGGGCACGGCTACACCGTAAACCATCCAAGACCGTAGACCGTTCCGCCGTGCCCCTACGTGCGCGTGGGAAATAGGATGGTGGCCAGGGTGGTTGTCCGATTGCGGAAGATGGGCGGGTCTGGGTTAGCGGGCTGGCGGAGTTGGCCTGGCGGTCATGCGTTATTTAAGGCAGCAGCCAGTAGTTCACTTCGGTGACGTGGATAGTGAAGTTCTCCGTCTCGCCCGCGCCGACGAACAGGCCGATGCCGCCCTGGTCGTAATTGGCGTCGGTCACTTCGGCCAGCAGCTCGGCGTTGGCGTAGAGGGCGAAACTGCGCCTATCGGCGCGCACGCCAAGCCGGTTGGTGGCCCCCTCTCCCGTCAGGATGGCCTCAGATTCAGTCCAATCGATCAGCCGGTGGTTACGGGTCCCGTCCCAGCGGCGGAATGAGTACTGCCCCTCGCAGGTCACCCCGAAGAGATAGCCCTGGTTCGGGTCCGGGGCGCGCAGCAGGATGCCGTAGCGGTCTCCCCCGGAGCAGTTCCCCGTGGTGAACACGGCTTCGAGATAGTAATCCGCCAAGATGGGATAAGAGAGCATCCAACTGTCCCAATTGCCGGGGATCAGGGATGTCATCTCCAGCCGCCCGGATTCGACCTTCATGGTGACGTGATCGTCCTCGAACAGGAACCAGTTGCTGCCATCGGCGAAAGTATCCGTCCAGCTTGGTTCCCCTAACTCGAGGCGCGGATCGTTGGGCGCGTAGGTGGCTGTCGGTTCGCGGGTGACCGTTGGGGTGGGGGTTTGCGAAGGAGTGGATGTGGGCGCGGGGGTGTCGGTGATCTCCGGGGTCTCGCTGGGGAGATGCGATTCGACGAACACCGGCCGGGTATCGGTGGGCGGGAGCGTGGGGGTTTCGGTCTTCGGGCGGGAGACCTCGGTGAGCTGAGCGATGATGGTCTCCGCCGCCGCGGTGTAGGCCGCGTTGGGGGTGGGCGTATCCACCACGGGCGAGGCTGCCGGTGTGCAAGCGGACAGCAGGACCACCGCAAGCCCGGCCTCAAGCAGCAGTAGGAGCCAGTGAAGGTTTCTGTTCATATAGGATCCTCCCCTATTATACCCTTTACCAACTCAGCCACTTCTCCGGCGTGATCTCCAGGAGCAAATCGTACTGCCCATCGGTGGAGATATCCCAATCGTACTTGTGTTTGAATATACCGACCACAGGCTCGGGCCAGGGCGGACTGCAGGGAGCGGCGGTCCCTTCACAGATCACCGGGTGCACCCCGTCCTCCAGGGCAAGCGCTACCCGCGGGTTAAGGGCCACATTGCGTCCCTTGACGCTGCCGGCCTCGATGCACACGTACAGCCGCCCGCCGTGCCAGGCGAACCAAACCGGAGCCAGGTGCGGTCGCCCATCGGGGCGCACGCTGCCGAACCAGATGTTCTGGGCAGTCTCCAGGCGCTCCAGGATGGCGGGGTCTGGGGTGGGTGTGTTCATGGGTTTTTACCTCTTACCAGCAGGCGCTGCATTGTCTCAAGGATAAAAAGATGGTGGAGATGGATGGGTTGCAACCCATCCATCTCCCCCTATCTATCTTTTTCAAATCCTGGCTGACGGTTTTGAGATGCCAGGCGAACCATATCGGCGCCAGGTGCGGTCGCCCATCGGGGCGCACGCTGCCGAACCAGATGTTCTGGGCAG
>CAYMLG010000103.1:9753-14915 GCA_964391195.1 uncultured Anaerolineaceae bacterium
GCCAGGTGCGGTCGCCCATCGGGGCGCACGCTGCCGAACCAGATGTTCTGGGCAGTCTCCAGGCGCTCCAGGATGGCGGGGTCTGGGGTGGGTGTGTTCATGGGTTTTTACCTCTTACCAGCAGGCGCTGCATTGTCTCAAGGATAAAAAGATGGTGGAGATGGATGGGTTGCAACCCATCCATCTCCCCCTATCTATCTTTTTCAAATCCTGGCTGACGGTTTTGAGATGCCAGGCGAACCAGATGTTCTGGGCAGTCTGCAGGCGTTCCAGGACGGTGGGGTCTGAGGTGGGAACGTTCATGGGTTTTCACCTTTTACCAGCAGGCGCTGCTCGTAGATGCGGCGGATGGTGGCCTCGATATCGGGCTCGCGCACTTCCAGGTCGCGCAGGCGATAGCGTTCCGAAAGGCGTCCGATCAGCTCAGAAGCGGTGATCGCCTGGCGGTCGAACTCGTAAGTCGCCCGGCGCTCATCCTGCGCCACCACCTGAGCCCCCTCGATGGCCACATCCGAATAGCTTTCGGAGAACTCGACCACCAGGCGGCGCTTACCGCCGTAGCGGGCGCTCAGGGCGCTCAGCGAGCCATCGTACAGCAGGCGCCCGTGGTCGATGATCATCACCCGCTCGCACAGCTTTTCCACATCCGAGAGGTCGTGGGTGGTGAGGATGATGGTCGTGCCGCGCTCGCGGTTGATGTGGCGGATGAACTGGCGGATGCGCTCCTTGGCGACCACGTCCAGGCCGATGGTCGGCTCGTCGAGGAAGACCAGCGGCGGGTCGTGGAGCAGGGCGGCTGCCAGGTCGGCGCGCATGCGCTGCCCGAGGGAGAGCGAGCGCACCGGGGTGTCCAGGAAGCGGTCCAGGTCGAGCAGTTTGCGGAACTCCTGGAAGTTCTGGTAGAAGCGGTTCTCCGGGATGCGGTAGATCTCCCGGATCAGGTCGAAGGACTCGATCACCGGCAGGTCCCACCACAGGGTGGTGCGCTGCCCGAAGACGGCCCCGATTTGCGCCACGTAGGTGCGCCGGTCGCGCCAGGGGATGAAGCCGTTCACGTCCACCTGACCGCCGGAGGGGACGAGCAGCCCGCTGAGGATTTTGAGCGTGGTGGACTTACCCGCCCCGTTCGGCCCCAGGTAGCCCACCAGCTCGCCGCGCTCGATGTGGAAGCTGATGCCGTTCACCGCCCGCACCAGCCGGTACTGCCGGCTGAACAGGCTGCGGATGGAGCCGAGCGTCCCCCGGTAGTGGCGGGCGACTTTGAAGGTTTTCTCCAGGTTTGTGACAGTAATCATCGTTCAGGTCCCGGTGCTCTGGTAGTGGCGGATGCCGAAGTTCCAGAAGAGGACGGCGAGGGCCATTATCCCCACACCGACCACCGGCGAGAGGAAAGGCGCAAACCATGGCAGGCCGAGCGGGTCCGGTTTGTCCAGCAGGTAGAGGGTGGGGTAGTAGTTGAGGAAGATGGCGGGGACGATAAAGGTGAAGAAACGCACCATCCAGTTCTGGTAGATGTGCATGGGGTAAGCCAGCATCTCGGTCCCGCCATAGGTCAGGATATTGATCGCCTCGATCGATTCGATGGTCCAGAAAGTGACGGTGGAGCCAATGATGAACAGGCCGCCGAAGAACGCGATCAGGCTGAGGAGCACCACCGGCAAGTAAAGCAGTTTGAGCGGGGTCCAGTTCATCTGCACCAGGCCAAGGCCGATGACCAGCACGATCGCCCCCTGGCTGATGCGCCCGATGCGGCGCAGTTGCAGTTCCGAGCCGAGCACCTGCAGGGTGGCGTCGATCGGGCGCAGCAGCATCTGGTCGAAGCTCCCCAGGCGGACCATATTGCCGAAGAAAGGGGGATCGAACCCGCCGAAGAACAGGTCCGTCAGCCCGAAGGCGGTCTCCACCGTGCCGTAGAGCAGGGCGACCTCGCCCAGAGTCCAGCCGCCCACGTCGTGGAAGCGCTGCAGGACCAGGGCGATGGTGACGAAGTAAGTCCCGTTGGTCAGGAAGGCGGTGAACAGCTCGAGCAAGAACGAGGTCCGGTACTGCATCTGGGCGCGGATGCGGATGGAGATCAGGCGGCGGTACAGGCGCAGGGCGTATTTCATGTCATCCTCCCTGGATGACCAGGCGGCGCACGCCCTGGCTCAAGATGAGCTGCCCGGCAAGGATCAGCGCGCCCGCCCATAGAGCCTGCATCCACAGCGCGGTGATGATTTCAGCGCCCTGGAGTTGGCCCAGGTACACCTGTACGCTGGTGTAGATCAGGTGCGGGAAGGGGGTCAGATAGCACAGGCGCACGAACCACTCGGGGAAGAAGTCCAACGGCATCATGAAACCGGAGAGGAACCAGGCTAGCATGAAGCCCAGGCGGCCGATGCCGATGGCGTTAGGCGTCCAGAAGGCGGCCAGGTTGAGCAGGAAGCGGTAGGCGAAGCTCACCAACCAGCCGAGGAGCAGGGCCGCCCCCAACCCCAGCCACTGCCCTGCACCCTGCGGAACGGTGATGTCGTAGTATAGGGCGTAGAAGACCATGATCGGCGCGCCGCGCAGCAGGAGCTGGGCCAGGGCGCGCCCGGCGTCCTGGCCCAACCAATAGTTGAAGAAGCTCATTGGCTTGAGCAGGCTGCCGGCGATCTCCCCGGTGTGCACCGAACGCACGATGTCGTACCAGCCGAACAGGCTGAGGTAGGCGATCACGGCCTGGGATATCCCGGTGTAGGTGATGGCATCGCGCAAAGTGAACCCGGCCACCTCGGCCTGGTTATCGTACAAAGCGACCATCACCGCCGCGCGCAGCAGCCCGAAGAAAATGTTGGTGGCCAGGCCGGCCAGGGTGGCTGCCCGGTAGGTGATCTGCCGCCGAAAAGAGAGCTGAGCGAGTTTCCAGAACAGGCGCATATGAGAAAAACCGGTTTCAATCCCGCATCCGTGGATTATAATCTAAGCAGACTGAACGCAAGACGAGAAACATACATTGAGGAAGCTCTTTTTCTTCGCCACCGTCCTCATCCAGTTATCCATCGCAGCCGTGCTTCTGTATCTGCTATTCCGGCCTGTGCCGGTCCGGGAGGCCAACGCGCAGGAGTTCGCCCGCTCCTTCCAATTGATCAGCGGGGAGGCGGTGATCGAAGACCTATCCGAGTTCACGGCTTTTGAATGGGACACGCTGCTCGCCTTTGCCCCCTACACCACCAGAGAATACATATACGGCGTGGTGGGCTATGAGTGGGAGAGCATCCGTCCCACGGTCAGCGAAGGCATGAATCAGGTTGTGTTTCTAAAGGACGGCGAGGTGGTCTGCTACCTGCATGGCTACCCTGACCGTTACCGGGTATATTTCGATTTCGGAGCGTACCCCGAGAGCCACCTGGAGCTCTCCGCAGCCAGTGCGCCATCTTTCAAGACCCAGATCAACGAGGATGGGATCCGGGTGTTCACTTATGTCAGATGAGTTTGCGTTTCGATCTGGCAGCCACGACAACGGATAGAAGCAATCAATCGAAATTTATCGTGATCAAGGAAGAAGATATGCCGATTTACGAGTATTATTGCAGCGAATGTAAGACCCGCTTTGAGACCCTGCGCTCGATGCGCGAGGCCGATGCGCCCATCGCCTGCGCCCACTGCCACGGCGAGCGCACCAGCCGGGTGCTGTCGGTGTTCGCCGCGCAGAGCGGCGGGCAGGCGATTGCCGGGACCAACGGCGGTGGCTGCGCCGGCTGCAGCAGCGGTTCCTGCGCCGGCTGCGGACACCACTAATCTGCGCCTCCCGGCTACGAAATTACCGCAGACCCTTTTTCTCGAGCAGTTCGTCATAGAGCTGCTCGATCTGCGCCACCATGCTGCGCAGGTCGAAGTTCTGGCGGGCGAACGCCTGGCCCTTCCTGCCCATCTCTGCCCGCAGCTCGGGCGAGCGCAGCGCTTGCAGGCAGGCAGCGGCTAACCCTTCGATATCCCCCGGATCGCACAAGAAACCCGTCTCGCCCTGGCGGATCGCTTCCACCGTCCCGTCCGCCCGGTTGGCAATCACCGGCAGACCGATGGCCATGGCCTGGGGGATGACTCGCGGCAACCCCTCCCACAGCGAAGTGAGCAGGAAGACGTCGATGGCCCGCATCATGCGGGGCACATCCCGGCGCAAACCGGTGAGCACGGTGCGCCCGAGGATGCCTTCCGCTTCGAGGGCGGCTTCCACCTGCGCGCGCATGGGGCCGTCGCCCACCAGCAGGAAGCGGCACTCGGGCATGGCCCGGCCCACCACACCGGCCACTTTGACCCATTCCAACGGGTTTTTCTGAGGGGAGAAGCGGCCCACATTGCCCAGCACCGGCGCGTCCAGGGGCAGGCCCAGCTCCTGGCGGACGGCGGCGCAGTCCACCCGGTCTGGGTCGAACTCGTCCAGGGGGATGGCGCTGCGGATCAGGCGGTACTGCTCCACCCGGCCGATCCCTTCTCTCAGGCCCTTGTCGATATCCGGCGCGGCGACGACGATCATCGCATCGGTGATGGCCGCGCACAGCTTTTCGAGCAGGATGTAGGTCTGTCGCACCGCCGGGGACATATGATCGTGGAAGCTCCAGCCATGGACGGTGTGCACGATCACCGGCACTCGGGCCAGGCGGGCGGCGATGCGCCCCAGGATGCCGGCCTTCGAGCTGTGGGTGTGGACAATGGTGAAACCCTTGCGGCGCATCAGCCTGGCCAGCTTGAACAATGCTCGCAGGTCGTCCGCCGGGCTCACCTGGCGCACCATCTCGGGCAGAATGGTGAGCGGCACCTGGCGGGCCTGCACCTCTTCGATCAGGCTGCCTTCGCTGCCGGTCTGAGGCCCGGAGAGCACTTCGACCTGGAACCGCCCACGGTCCAGCAGGGCGGCGGTGTACATGGTGTTCTCCTGCGCTCCGCCGACGATCAGGCGGGTGATGGGGTGGAGGACGGGGATAGGTCGTGGGGAAGGAGTGGGGGGCATGGGCGAGTACCTTACAGGGAATCCACCGGGGATCCGCCAGGCTGTGAGATGTTCCTTATACGGGCGGGCATGGCAATCATCCGGCCGCCTCCCGGTAGACCTCGACCGTTTCCCTGGCGCAGCGCTCCCAGGTGAACCGGCCGGCCCATTCGAGACCTTTGCGGATATATGCTTCGCGCTCCGCCTCACC
>CAYMLG010000104.1:0-14818 GCA_964391195.1 uncultured Anaerolineaceae bacterium
GGATGGCAACCTTCGGTTGCTCGGGGAGCGGATTGAACGGATTGGGCAACGGATGGCTGATAACGGGTGGTGAACAGAGCCCGATCGCTCGAGAACGGATTGCTGACAACGGATTTTGTCACGGATTTCACGGATTGCTGGGTACGGATGGCGATGGGAGTACGGTCGTTTGGCAACGGAGTGGAGTGGATTGAGGGAGGGGGTGGGTTAATCGCCGGAGGAGAAGGGGAGGGTGAAGAGGAAGGTGCTGCCCTGGCCGGGGGTGGTTTCGGCCCAGATTTTTCCGCCGTGGGCCTCGACGATGTGGCGGGCGATGGCCAGCCCCAGGCCGGTCCCACCGCCGCCCCGGGCCCGGTCGGACTTGAAGAAGCGCTCGAAGATACGGTGCAGGTCCTGGGGCGGGATGCCCACGCCTGTATCTGAGACGGTGATGAGCGCCTGGCCCGCCTGGCGCCCGGCGCGGATGGTGATGCGGCCACCCGTAGGGGTGAATTTGATGGCGTTGTGGAGCAGGTTGACGATGACCTGCTCCAGGCGGGCCGGGTCGGCCAGGATGGGGTCGAGGTCATCTTCCACCTCCACCTGCAGTTCCAGGCCAGAGCGCTCGGCCTGCAGGCGGAGGCGATCCACGGCTTCGCGCACCAGTTCGCCCGGGTGGACGGTTTTCATCTGCATGGGCACCGCGCCCGATTCGATCCGGGAGAGCTCCAACAGCTCGGTGACCATCAGGCTGAGGGAATCCACCTCGGTCTCCATGCGCTGCAGGAAGCGCCGCGCCACGGGCGGGTCGTCCAGGGCGCCTTCCAGCAGGGTTTCGGTGAGGGCTTTCAGCGAGGCGAGGGGGGTGCGCAGCTCGTGCGAGATGTTGCTGACAAAATCCCGCCGGACGGTCTCCAGGCGGCGCAGGCGGGTGAGGTTCTGGAAGAGGAGCAGGGTGCTGCCGGGCAGGGCGTGGCCGAAGGGCGTGGCGACCGCCTGCAGGTAGAGGTTCCTGGCGCTGATGCCGGCGGTGGTGGCCTGGGCCATGCCGGAAACCTGGCTGCTCTTCCAGATTTCGACCAGTTGGTGGTGGCGCACCACCTCGGCCAGCGAGCGGTTCAGGGCTGTCTGGCGGGAGATGGCGAACATATCCTCGGCCGCGGGGTTGATGAGCTGCACCCGGCCATGCCGGTCGACGATGATGACGCCGTCGCTCATCTCGGCCAGGACGGCGGCCAGTTTGCTGCGCTCGGCCTCCAGGGCCTCGATTTGCGACTTGAGCTGCACCGCCATCTGGTTGAAGGCCTGGGTGAGCTGACCGACCTCATCTGAGGTGGAGGGGAGGATGGGGGCGTCCAGGTCGCCGCCGGAGATGCGGCCCACCGCTTCGGTCAGGCGGCGCAGGGGGCGGGTGGTGCGCCCGGCGATCAAGGCGCCCAGGGCTACGGCGAGCAGGGTAGCCAGCAAGGTAGCGGTGATCAGGACGCGCTGCAGGCGGGCCAGGTCATCTTCCACCGGGGCCAGCGGCCGGGAGATGCGCACGAACGCGGCCAGTTCCTCGCCCTGGTAGATGGCGATGGCGGTGTACATCATTTCGTAGCCTTCGGTGGCGCTGAAGCGGATGGCGGCGCCCTCCCCGTCCTGCAGGGCCTGTTGGATCTCGGGCCGGTGGAGGTGGTTATCCATGCTCTCGCCGGTGGCGTGGGACTCGCCGATCACGCTGCCCTGGGCGTCGATCACCGTCACCCGGCGGCCGATCAGGTCAGACCAACGGCGGGCGAGGAAGTCCACATCCCGCGGTCCGGCGCCGGAGGCCAGGCGGTTCCTCAAAGTATCGGCCACCAGCCGCGATTCAGCCGCCAGTTCGGCTTCCAGGATGGACAGGTAGGATTGGCGGATGAAAACGGAGATGTACGCGCCGGCGGCCGCCATGGTGATCAGGATCAGCAGGGCGTAGGGCAGGGCGATGCGCCAGCGGATGGAGGGGAACACGGCTAACCCTCAAAACGGTAGCCCGCGCCGCGCACGGTGATGATGCGTTGGGGATCGGCGGGATCGGCTTCGATTTTTTCGCGCAGCCAGCGCACGTGGACGTCCACGGTGCGGCTTCCACCGCTGAACTCCCAGCCCCAAACGCGTTCCAGGATCAGCTCGCGGGTGAGCACCTGCCCGCGATGGCGGGCCAGGAAGAGCAGCAGGTCGAACTCTTTGGGTTTGACCGACAGGGGGCGGTCGTCGAGCAGCACTTCACGCCGGGTGAGGTCGAGGGTCAGGTTGCCGAAATACAGGGTCTCATTGGAAATCTGGGCCATCTCCTGGCGGATGAGGCGGATGCGGCGGAGTTGGGCCTTGATGCGGGCCAGGAACTCGCGCATGCTGAACGGCTTGGTCATGTAGTCGTCGGCGCCCATTTCGAGGCCGATCACCCGGTCGATCTCCTCATCGCGGGCGGTGAGCATCAGGATGGGGGTATTCATCTCCTGGCGCAGGATGCGGCAGACCTCGAAGCCGTCGAGGCCGGGGAGGAGGATATCGAGGACGATGAGATCGGGCTGGAAGGAGCGGGCGAGGGAGATGGCTGAGTGGCCGTCGGCAGCGACCTGGACGGTGTAGCCCTGGCGGGAGAGGTTGTAGGCCAGGGTATCCTGGAGGGCGGGTTCGTCTTCGACGATGAGGATTTTTTCAGCCATAGGAGCAGCCTGCAAAATTGCGTGTAGCCAATAAGGGCGAAATCGAGGAGAAACGGCAACCGTACCCGGCTGATTATACCGCTTATGGGAAAAGGGAAAAGCGAAAAGCGAAAAGCGAAATTCGAATTACGGATCTCGGATTTGGAACAGGGGGAACCCGCCTGCCCGCAACCCAGAACCTTCTCGCGGCGTAGCGCAAGATGCCAATCTTGCGGCGCTCGGCAGGAGCGCACCACGGGGCAAGGGCTGCCATAATGCGGTCGCAGGGCATCAATCCCTGCTCTCTGCGTTCTCTGTGATCTCTGTGGTGAGGTTTAAACCGCCGTGGCCCTACGCGCCCGCGGCGTAGCGCAAGATGCCAATCTTGCGGCGCTCGACCGGAGCGCACCCCGCTTTGCCTCTAAAAACGATAACCCATATTATTAATGTAGATTATACGAAAATTAATCTATAATATTTCCACAAGCAACGATTGGTTCTACATCCCAATACACGAGGGAGGTGAATAGAGGGAGGGTTAATTTGTCTTGTCCATCACGGTTAGCCTGACAATTCTCGGTTCCTTTTTTACCATTCAGGAGGGAGATATGAAAAAGGTCCAATTTCTTGTCGCTTTGATGCTGATCGTTTCCGCTTTCTTGCCCCTTCGGGGAGCCTTAGCAAAACCAGGGTCGCCGCCCGCGCTGACCAACCTGACCCCCGGCGGGTTCCTGGATATCGAACAAACCCTTCCGGTGAATATTGTTTTCGTCGGGTACGAGCAGGGCGCCGGACCGCAGGACATCGATCTCGGCGCTTTTCTGGACGAGCTGCCAAACACCTACCGGGTTGTGAACCGGTTCCCATCCTTCTATCTCGGCAACCAATTCCTCGGGCTTACCTTCCACTACGATTACAATCCGGTGTTCGCCGGCTCAGCTTTCGAAGATGCTTTCTTTGGCTACTTGAGCAGTATCGCCGTTCCGTCTCCACTGACCGTTTACCAGCAACTATACAACGCCCAGGATGCGGCTACCGGGACGGTGACCGCCAATCACCGCATCGATGCCCCCAGCGTAGAGCAGTGGCTGGCGGACAACACCCAATCCATGCTGGGAGTCGATACCAGCCAGTACACGATTTTCTTTATCAACTGGTTCGGGCGGGCCGATTTCCAATATCACCTGTACTCCAAGACGGACGAACCCGACCCGGATACCGGGTTCCCGTTTGGCCAACTGGAGTCCCGCCAGGTTATCGCCTGGGGCGGTACGACTCCGGACGATGAGGAGAGCGGCCTGGGTTCGCTGCACCGCATCTGGTTCTATGACCTGTCCGCCGGGCCGGAAGTCTGGACCGATAACTGGAATGTGGACGATGCTGACCTGGATGGCAATGGGGTGTTGGATTACCGCATGCCGCCGGTTTGGGAGTACGGCAACCTCAACGCTTACCGCCCGTTCGACGATCTGAGCGGTGACTTGGGGAAGGTAGCCCGCTACGTGGCGCTCGACCTGCTCTTCACACCCTCGCCCCTGTATAAGCCCGCCATTTCCCCGCCGGAGCTCCCGGAGCACATTCAACTGGATATCAACGTGTTCCAGATCGATCCGGACGCCGATGGCACGCAGTACTTTGACCTGGGCCTGCTGACCGGCGAGCTGAACGAGCTTCAGCCGGGAAAGACCTATACGGCAGAGCTAAACAGCCAGGACTTCGACGCCCGCTTTGCCAAGGTGTACCAGTGCTTCTTCGATGATATCTCCTGCTTCGGCAACCGGCTGTCCGGCATTGCCTTTGCCGACCTGTTCCTGTACTTCAACGATCACCTGATGCAGTTCCTGGAAGGGGATGCCGATTACGAGGTGCCGATCTTCGCCTTCAACGCCACCGACGAGCTGTTCACCTGCTGCCTTGGCTTTGCCGACGACAACTGGGCCGACGGTACGCAGAGCTTTGTCTTTGGGTTCGATGCGCCCTTCGTCCGAGATTCAGGCTACGGTTTCACCACCACCTTCATCCACGAGGTGGGCCATCACATCGGGCTGTCGCATCCGCATGACGGCTTCGATTACGAGGCCAATGTCGACTTCGAACCGAGTGATGAATTCTACTTCGCCTGGTCGGGCGATGAGGCCAACACGATGATGTCCTACATCGACCTGAACTGGGACTTCAGCCAGTTCGACCGGGACAGTATGAACCGCTACCTGGTCTCGGTGTATTTGAATCAGGCGAACGGCATCCTGGCCAAGATCTACAAGAGCCCCAAGGCTTCGCAGGTGAGCGGGCTGCTGCAGTCGGCGGACGCGCACGCCGGGGCGGCGCTGTCCAGCTACCAGAGCATGGACTACGCTGCGGCCATGGAGCAGGCGCAGCAGGCTTACCGGGATGTGCTGGAGGCCGCGGCGCAGATCAATGTGAAGGTCGAGCCGCAGGCCTGGCAGGCGGACTACAAGGCCAAGGGCCAGAGCCCGAAGTTTGTGGACCCGGTAGATTACCACCACCGTTTCGACCGTTAGTCATCCACGCCGGGGTGGGGGTGAGCCGGCCGCCTGGCCTGGCGGGCCCTCCGCTTCCCAGTCTGGCACAATGAAAGCATCCTGTTTCCGGGGCTTGCCGATCCCAATGGGGAGGCGAGCCCCGTTCACATTTCGAATTTCGAAATCCGAAGACTCTGTGTTCTCTGTGCTCTCTGTGGTAAATATTGAAACCCCAGGCAAGAGCGCCCCGGCCTACGGTGTCACGCTTTGGGGAAGCCCTGGTACAATAATCTCTGTTGAGAGGAGGCGAATGGGGTTGGATGGCGCTCCGCCCCACCGGTTTATGGGAGGTCCCGACTACATTCCGGGTCTCCAGGAAGGGTGATACGGGGGCTTGAGGAGGTTCGAAGTCAATGACATCCAGTGACAACGAAGCCGGAGTGATCGGCAACGAGGTGCGGCCTCTGCCGGTCACCCTGTACGGGCGAGATGGGGACACAGAAACAACCCTGGTCCGCCGCTGGCTGGAGGACCTGCAGGTGCCGTTCGTGGAAATCGACATCGACCAGGACGCGAACGCTACCCGCTATGTGGAGCACGTCAACCACGGGCAGCGGCTCACCCCAACTTTGTCCTTCGGCAACGACGAGTACATCCTCAGCCAGCCGGAGCGTTCGGAGCTGCTGCAGACTCTGAGGCGGGCCGGCTATGAGTTTTGACTTCTCCCCGGCTGCCCTGCGGCGCCCGGTATGGATCCGCTTCGACACCGAAGACCGCCTGAGGCCCGCCCCCGGTTTTTGCCTGCCGGACCCGGCGGGTGAGGTGACCTGCCTGGCGGATTTCCGCGCCGACTGCAACCTGGTGGTGTACTTTCCCAACTCGCCTGACTGCGTCCTCTGTGAGACGGTGATCGCCGAACTGGCCGGACGGGCGGAGGCTTACCGCCAGCACAACGCCCGCCTGATCGCCATCTCTCCCGCCCCGCCCGCGGCGCTGCGCCGCCCTCACGCTGAGAGCGACCTGGTCCTCCTGTCCGACCCCGGAGGGGAGACCCGGCGGGCTTACGCCGGACTGATGGCTGAGGGGCTGGTTAAGCCGGATGACGATCTGCTCTTTGTGCTGGACGAGTACGGCGCGCCCTACGCCGCCCTGTTGGGCGCCAGCCAGAGTATAAGCCAGGGCGCAGAAGCGATGCACGAGGCGACCCTCGCCTGGCTGGAGTTCATCTCCGTGCAATGCCCGGAGTGAGGCCTGCCGGAATGGCCCGGTGGGTCATAGAACAGCACGGGAGCGCTTAAAAACGGAGAGCGCCGCGACCGCATGGCCGGGCGCCCTCCACATAAGACCAACGCATGGATCAGACGAGTTCCGGGCGCAGCTTGGCTGCCAGTTCGCTGGCGCTCGGCTCCACCAGAACGGAACCATCCGGGAAAAGGATGGTGGGCACGCTGCGGAACCCGTGGTTGGTTTGGATAACGAACTGCTCGGCTTCCCGGTCGTAATCGATATTGACAAACTCGTAGGGGATGTGATTCTGATCGAGAAAGCGGCGGGCAACGGTACAGTCCCCGCACCAGCGGGTACCATAGACAACAATAATCGACGGTTCGGTTTGCATAATAGACACCATGAACTTCTACATCGGGACAATGGGGTTCAGTTATAAAGATTGGGCAGGAGTATTATACCCCGAAAACCTGCCGAGTCGTGACTATCTCTCATATTACAGTCATATATTCAACGCGGCGGAGATCGACTCGACGTTTTACGGCACACCCAAGGCAGAGACCGTGCAGCGTTGGGGGGCGGTGACGCCGAAGCAGTTCCAGTTCTGCGTCAAGGCCCCGCGGGCGATCACCCATGACCTGAGCCTGGTGGGGGCGCTGGGTCTGATGACCGAGTTCGTGCGCACCATGCGCTTGCTTGGGGAGAAGCTGGGGGTGGTCCTGCTCCAGTTCCCGCCCTCGTTCGGGGTTGACCGCCTGGCCGACCTGGGCGCTTTCCTGGCCGAACTCCCAGCCGGAACCCGCTATGCGGTGGAAATCCGGCAACGGAGCTGGTACGACTCCCGTGAACAGACCGGGGAGACCCTCGCCCGCTACGGGGTGTGCTGGGCCTCCACCCAGTACCCGGGCCTGCCCCGCAGCCTGAACCTCACCGCGGATTTCGTCTATATCCGCTGGATTGGGCAGCACGGCAGCTTCGACCACCACACCCACGAACGCCTGGATCGCACCGAGGAGTTGAAAGCCTGGTGGGAGCTGATCCAGGCGGCGCAGGGCAAGATCGAGACGGTGTACGGGTTCACCAACAACGATTACGCCGGGTTCGCCGCGGCAACCGCCAACCGCTTCAAGGAGATCGCCGGGATCCCGGTCGAGCCGCTGAGCCCACCGCAGCAGGGCAAGCTGTTTTAATAGATACTTCATTCACGCTTTTTTAAACCAATTCATATCGCCAAATGGGGAAGAAATGAAAAAACAAAATCGCTTCGCTAACTACGCCTGGTTCGTGCTCGCCTATAACATTGGAGTGATCCTGTGGGGCGCCTACGTGCGCGCCACCCACGCCGGAGCCGGGTGCGGCAGCCATTGGCCGCTGTGCAACGGGCAGGTAATCCCCCTGGAGCCACAGATAGAGACGATCATCGAGTACGTCCACCGACTTACCAGCGGGGTGGACCTGCCCCTGGTGCTGCTCCTGGCCTGGTGGGGGTTCCGCCTGTTCCCGAAAGGCCACCGGGTCCGCCTGGGCGCCAGCCTTTCGGTGATCTTCCTGGTGGTCGAAGCGCTGGTGGGGGCCGGGCTGGTCAAGTTCGAGTGGGTGGCGCGAGACGAGTCCACCGAGCGGGTGATCATTATGGGGGTGCATCTGGTGAACACCTTCCTGCTGCTCGCCTGGCTGACCCTGACCGCCTGGTGGGCCTCGGGCGGCGCCCGGATCAGGCTGAAGGACCAGGGGATCCTGCTCCCGGCGCTGGGCGTGGCCTTTTTGGGGGTGATGCTGATCGGTGTGACCGGGGCCGTGACCGCCCTGGGCGACACCCTGTTCCCGGGGGCGACAATGGCGGATGACTTTTCTCCCACCGCCCACCTCACCATCCGGCTGCGGGTGTGGCACCCCATCTTCGCGGTGGGGATCGGCTTCTACCTGATCTTCCTCAGCCTCCTGCTGGGGTTGATGCGCGACAGCCGGCCGATCAAACGCTTCGCCCTGGTCTTCACCATCCTGCTGGTGATCCAGCTTTTCGCCGGGCTGGTCAACCTGCTGCTGCGGGCCCCGGTATGGATGCAGATCGTGCACCTGCTGCTGGCAGACAGCGTGTGGGTGGCCCTGGTGCTGCTGGCAGCCAACGCGCTGGGCGTCCCGCAAGGCGCCGAGGTGGAGACGCTGGAACAGCCGGAAGGGACTTCGCCCCAATTTTCGGTTAATCTTCCTGCCCGGCGGCCCTGATTTCTGCGTATAATACGGCCCATGAATACCGAGCAGACCCCACCCTCAACCCTCGAACGGCTGGAACAACTCCGTCGGGCAATCAACTACCATAACTACCGTTACCATGTACTCGACGACCCGATCATCAGCGACTACGAGTTCGACCAGCTGCTGGCGGAACTGAACGCCATCGAAGCGGAGCACCCGGAGTGGATCACCCCCGATTCGCCCAGCCAGCGGGCGGGAGCGCAGGTGGCCGACCGGTTCCGCAAAGTGCGCCATCCGGGGCAGATCCTCAGCCTGAGCAACACCTACAACCCCGGGGACGTGCGCGCCTGGTTCGAGCGTATCGCCCGGGTGGACGACCGGGTGGAACACGCCGATTTCGTGGTCGAGCCGAAGATCGACGGGCTGCGCGTGGTGCTCACCTACGAGAACGGGTCCTTTGTGTTGGGCGCCACCCGCGGCGATGGGGTGATCGGCGAGGATGTGACCGCCAACCTGCGCACCGTTCGCTCGCTGCCGCTGCACATCCCGGTCAGCCAGGATGGCCCGCAGCCCCCGGAACGGCTGGTTGTCAGCGGCGAAGTGTACATGAACATCGCCGATTTCGAGCGGCTGAACCGGCGCCTGGAAGAGAACGGCGAGCGGACTTACCTGAACCCGCGCAATACGGCGGCCGGCTCCGTGCGCCAGCTCGACGCGAAGATCACCGCCTCGCGCCCCCTCAACCTGTTCATCTACTCCATCATCGCCGCCAGCGGCGGGGCGCTCCCCAACACCCAATGGGAGACGCTCGAATACCTGCGGGACCTCGGCTTCCCCACCGCGGTGGCCCAATGCTGCAAAGACATCGACGAAGCCATCGAGTACTGCCAGTCGTGGGAGGGACGCCTGGGCGAGCTGCCCTACGAAGCGGACGGGCTGGTGATCAAGATCAATGACCTGCGCCTGCAGGCCGACCTGGGCGTGGTGGGCAAAGACCCGCGGGGCATGATCGCCTTCAAATTCCCGGCGAAAGAAGTCACCACCAGGCTGCTCAACATCGTCGTCAACGTGGGGCGCACGGGGGTGCTCACCCCGAATGCGGTGCTCGAACCGGTGGAAATCGGCGGGGTGATCGTCAAGCAGGCCACGCTGCACAATTTCGATTACATCCGGGAGAAGGATATCCGCCTTGGCGACCGGGTGCGGATCAAGCGGGCCGGGGAGGTGATCCCCTATGTGATCGGCCCGGTGGAGACCGCCCGGGATGGGAGCGAGCAGGTCTACCAGCCGCCGAGCGTCTGCCCGGCCTGCTCGGAACCGGTGGAGAACCTGCCGGGCGAGGTGGCCTGGTTCTGCGTCAACTCGGCCTGTCCGGCACAGCTCATCCGCAACCTGGAGCACTTTGTCTCCCGCGGAGCGATGGACATCGTAGGCTTGGGGATCCGCATCGTGGAGCATTTGGTCGCCAGCGGGTTGGTGCGGGACGTGGCCGACCTGTATTACTTGAAGAAGGAAGACCTGCTCACGTTGGAGGGCTTTGCCGAAAAGAAAGCCGATAATGCCATCCAGTCGATCGAGGCCTCGCGCCAGCGCCCCCTGGCCCGGGTGATCACCGCCCTGGGGATCCGCGGTGTGGGCGAGGTGGTGGCCAACGATCTGGCCGCGCACTTCAAGAGCCTGGACGCCTTGATGCAAGCGCAGGTGGAGGACCTGACGGCGGTGCCGGGGATCGGGCCGAACATCGCCGAGGCGATTGTAGACTGGTTCTCGCGGCCCACCAACCAGGTGGTGTTGGCCAAACTGCGGGCCGCAGGGGTGTGGCCCGTGATCCAGGATGATGCGGAAGGACAGGCGGGGCCCCAAACGCTGGAAGGGTTAACCTTCGTGGTCACCGGTACGCTGCCTACCCTCAGCCGGGAAGAGGCGAAGACCTTCATCCAGAGCCGGGGTGGTAAATTAACCGACTCGGTGAGCAAAAAGACCAGTTATCTGGTGCTGGGAGAGAACCCAGGCTCGAAACTGGCCAAAGCCCAGGCGCTGGGGGTGAAGGTGATAGACGAAGCCGGGCTGTTCAACCTGGCCGGCGAAAACTGAAATCCCCAAACTCGGAGACATTCCAATCAGGAGCGGACGATGGATTATTATCGAGAGGACGACGCGGTTATCCAGCGAATACGAGCGATGAACAAGCGGGTGGATGAGGCCCGTGAGCACGACCTGTATTTTTACAACCAGCCGGTGACCGAACTGCGAGGCGGCGCCCGGGTGCTGGTCAACGGGCGCGAGATGGGCATGTTCGCCTCCTACAGCTACCTGGGGTTGGTCGGCCACCCGCAGATCAATGCTGCGGCGAAGGCTGCCATCGACCGTTATGGGACGGGCACGCACGGGGTCCGCACCCTGGCTGGATCGCTGGACCTGCACCGCGAACTGGAAGACACCATCGCCGAGTTCAAGGGAGCGGAGGCGGCGATCACCTATTCCTCGGGCTATGTGACCAACCTGACGGTGGTCTCCACCCTGCTGGGCCGGGGGGATTACGTGCTTTCGGATAAGCTCAACCACGCCAGCATCGTCGATGGCTGCCTGATGTCCGGCGCCAGGTTCCTCCGGTTCCGCCACAACGATATGGAGGCCCTGGAGCAGCGCTTGCAGCAGGTGCCCTCTGGATCCACCAAGTTGGTGGTGGTGGATGCGGTGTTCAGCATGGATGGGGATATTATCGACTTCCCCCGGCTGGTGGAGCTGTGCCGCCAGTATAACGCCTGGCTGATGGTGGACGAGGCCCACTCGGTGGGTGTGTTGGGAAAAACCGGGCGTGGGATCGAAGAGCACTTCGGGATGGAAGGGACGATCGACATCAAGATGGGCACCCTGAGCAAAACCATCCCTTCGGTGGGCGGCTATGTGGCCGGGAAGAAAGAGCTGATCCAGTATCTGCGCCACGCCAGCCGGGCGTACATCTTCTCTGCGGCTCTGCCCCCTGCCCAGGCTGCGGCGGCCAAGGCGGCTTTCGAAGTGATCCGCGACGAGACCTGGCGGGTGCAAAAGCTGTGCGCCAACACCGAGCAGTTCATCAAGGGCCTCAAAGAGCGGGGGTTCGACACCATGCAGACCGAAACCGCCATCGTGCCCGTGCTGTGCGGCATGGACGAGGTGGCCTACCAGATGACGCAGATTTGCCAGCACCAGGATCAATTCGTGCTGCCGGTAGTATCACCGGCGGTGCCCCAGGGGCTGGCCCGGCTGCGGGCGACGGTCACCGCGGCGCACGAGCCGGATGAGATCGAACGGGCGATGGATGTCATCGCCGCCGCAGGCAAGTCATTGGGCCTGGTGGATTAGTCATAGGGCGGGCAGGTCCCGCCCTTTTCTAACACCGCATTTCTTTCTTCGCCAGGGTTTCACAGCCCAATTCCAATCACGACCGGCAGCAAGGATGGTACAAAGCAGATGGCCCAGGTGATTTTAAAACCCGGCAGGGAAAAATCTCTGGCCCGGCGGCACCCGTGGGTGTTCTCGGGGGCGGTCGGCCAGGTGCAGGGTGATCCGGCGGATGGCGAGACGGTGGCCGTGCTCAGCGCGCGGGGCGAGTTCCTGGCCTGGGCGGCGTACAGCTCACAGTCGCAGATCCGCCTCCGGGTGTGGACCTGGAAGCGGGAGGCGACGGTGGACGCCGGTCTGCTGCGCCGTCGCCTGGGGGCCGCCATCATCGCCCGCCAGGAGCTGATCCCGCCGGGGGTGACCAACGCCGTGCGCCTGGTGCACGGCGAGTCGGACGGGGTGCCGGGGCTGATCGTGGATCGCTACGCCGGGATGCTGGTGATGCAGGTGCTCAGCAGCGGGGCCGAGCGCTGGCGGGAGGAGATCGCCGATCTATTGGTGGAGCTTTCGCCGGGGATTGGGCTCTACGAGCGCTCGGATGTGGACGTGCGCGGCCTGGAAGGCCTGCCAGAGCGAGCCTGCCCGGTGCGCGGGGAGCCGCCCCCCGAGCGGATACTGATCACTGAGAACGGGCTGAAGTTTTGGGTGGGGGTGGCTACCGGGCACAAGACCGGCTTCTACCTGGACCAGCGGGCGAACCGCCTGCGAGTGCGGGAGCTGGCAGCGGGGAAGAAGGTGCTGGACTGTTTCTCGTATACCGGCGGCTTCGCGGTCAACGCCCTGGCCGGCGGGGCGCACTCGGTGCTGGCGGTGGACTCTTCCGGCGCCGCGCTGCGGGCGGGGCAGGAGAACGTGGTGTTGAACGGGCTGCCGCAGGAGAAGGCCGAGTGGCTGGAGGGGGATGTGTTCCAGGCGCTGCGGGCGTTCCGCGACCAGGGGCGATCCTTTGATCTGATCATCCTCGACCCGCCTAAGTTTGCGCCTACCTCGGCCCAGGCCCAGCGGGCGGCGCGCGGCTACAAGGATATCAATCTGCTGGCGTTCAAGCTGCTGCGTCCGGGCGGGCTGCTGGTGACCTTCTCCTGCTCGGGCGGGATCAGCCTCGAGCTGTTCCAGAAGATCGTGGCCGGGGCGGCGCTGGATGCCGGGGTCGAGGCGCAGATCGTGGAGACCTTGCACCAGGGCGTGGATCACCCGGTGTCGTTGAACTTCCCCGAGGGCGCCTATTTGAAAGGGTTGGTCGTGCTCAAGCGATAGCTAATCCAATTGAGGCCCAGATGAAAAACTGGTATTCATCCCTCTTCAGAACCAAAGACCGCCATGCCGCCAATGGCGATGACCTGCCCTGGCTCGCCAGCCCGTCTGTCTACGAGCACATCCGCCTCCACCTGGACCCGGACAGCGGGGAGCTGGCCCGGGAAGGCCGCTCGCTGCCGGATGAGGAGCGGCGCTACCGGCCGGGCGAAATCCGTTTTATGCCCGGCGCCCGAGATGGCCTGGGCGGCCAGGCGGTGCCTACCCGGGAGGGGGAAAAGGCCGCCGAGCAGGTCGCCCGGCTGGTGGCCGAGATCGCCAAAAGCAATACCGCCAGGGCGAAGGTGGCCCTGTACCGGCTGCTGCTGAAGGATGATGTGCTGGCCTATATCGACCCTGCGCTGCAGGCGATTATCCGCGCCCGGGTTTCACCCCAACCCTACCTGCGTGATTTCGCTCTGTTCGTGGCGAAAACCGCGCCGGACCGGGGGCCGGTTAAGCTGGCCATCGCGTTGTTGGGGATCATCGCCGACCCTAGAGACGTGGAATTGGTGTCCCTGCTGGGCCGGCACGAGGAGTTCACCCTTTATTCGGCGGTCGCCCTGACCAATATGCTCGCCAACCCGGAGAAGGAACTGTGGGCCCTGGCGCGGAGGGTGAGCGGGTGGGGGAGGATCCACCTGGTGGAGCGCCTGGCCGAGGATCCCTCGCCGCAGGTGCAGGACTGGCTGCTGCGCGAGGGTTTCCGCAACGAGGTGATGAACGAGTACCTGGCCTATGTCTGCGCGGTGGGGGGAGACCTGCGCCAGGCTTTGTATGGAGAGGTGGATGACGATCTGCTGCGGGCGGCGGGGGAGATCATCGAGGCGTTGATCCACGGCGGTCCGGCGGAAGATATCCAGGACTACCCGGACGCGGCCGAGGTTATCAACCGTTATCTCGAACTGCTCGAGGGGCGGGCCGGCACGGTGGACGAGTTCCTGGTGGTGGATGCCATATCAGCCTATCTGACCGAAGATTGGGACCCCGAAGCCAACCTGACCGGCGGGTGGGACCCGCAAAACCGCGACCGGGCGATCGTGGCGGCTAACCATATCCTGCAGCAGCCGCAGTGGCGGGAGCTGGTCCTCGACGGCCTGCGGTCAGCGGACTCCCTGGAGTTCTTCAAGGCTGCGGAAGCCGCCGATATCCTCGGCCTCGACACCTGGCCGGTCCACTGGGGCAGGCTGCAGGCCAACCCGCGTGATTCCGGCTGCTGGTCCGAAGTGCTCCGAAAGGCCCGAGGCGAGCACATGGATGACATCATCCGCCTGGCACAGCAGGCCCTGCCCCTGGCGCAGATGACCGGCGAGCCGAAGGCCGAATCGGGGTGGGGGTGGCTGAGGAACGACGACTGGCTGAGCCTGCATCTTATCATCCATTCCCTGGCTAAATATCCCGGGAAGGGGTGGCCGCTCATCGCCACCGCCCTGCAGGCCTCTAATTTGTCCAACCGTGGGATTGCAGTGGCCGCGCTGGCCGATTGGGGGAAAGCAAACTGGCCGCCTGAAGCCGCTCCGGCTTTGGCGCAGGCGATCGAGGTCGAGCCGGACGCGCAGCTCAGGCAGCGCATGATGGATCTGCTGA
>CAYMLG010000105.1:0-14478 GCA_964391195.1 uncultured Anaerolineaceae bacterium
AAACACCCTGGCGTTTGCCCAGGGTGTTTTGCTTTGGCGCTTAGCCTGCTCCCTAATACTCCCAATCTTCGTGCGCTAACGGTTCGCGGTTGAGTTCATCCCGCAGAATTTCCCATTGCGGTAGGAAGCGGCTCATAAGAGATCGGAAGCGGTCGTTGTGCAGTCGTTCGAGCAGGTGGACCATCTCATGCACTACGATATATTCCAGGCAGCGCGGCGATTTCTTTGCCAGTTCCAGGTTGAGCCAGATGCGTCCTGCCTCGCGATTGCAGGTTCCCCAGCGGGTCTTCATCTGCTTGATCCCCCACTCAACCACCTTTACCCTCATTTCCGCTTCCCACTTCTCGATCAGCGGCGGGATCATCTGCCGCAGGGTGGAGCGATACCATTCTGTGATTATGTGCCGGCGTTGTTCAACGCTGCTGCCCGGGCGGACATACAGATCAATCCATTGGCCGTCACGAATTTTGACCTGACCGGGAGCGTCCTTTTCGATTACATGCAGCCGGTAACGCCGTCCCTGAAAGAAATGGGTCTCACCGCTCACGTATAACCGCGGAGTCTGCCGTTCCTGCTTCTTGAACTTCTCCTGCTGGCGTTTGATCCAACCCAGTTTGGAGATAACCGCCAGCCGCACGGCCTCATCGTTGACGTGCAAGGGAACGGCGACGCGGATGCGTCCATAGGGAGGGTAGACGGCCAGGTGTAGATGTTTAATATCCTTGCGGACTACATCGACCACCATGCCATTAACGTCGATTTGATGCACCGGTTAATACTCTTTCTGGTTTTTCACGATATCGAAAATGCGATCGGCTTCCGTCTCATCGCTGATCAGGGATCGGATCGCGCCGCGAACTCTGCGCTCTTTGAACAGGTTGCCCCGCCAATTATCCTGGCGTACATTCTGAATCGCCTGGTCCAGCGCCAGAGCAAGGTTTTCATCACCACCAAGGTTATCATACAATGAACGCAAGGCTGGGCGATTGATAGATTCGGGATACCGAGGACCGCTGCTCGATGCAGGATTGGCGATCTGGCGGGTTAGTTCAACTAGCTCCTGCAAATATTCCTCGTACTTCAACGCTTCCGCTCTCCGCCGTTGAATTAATGCCTCAAGCAGAGCGGACATCCGCTCGTAATAGATCGGGTTTACCGCTCGCTCTTCGATGATAACTTTCCGCAGGTTGTTTTCCACAGTCTCAGCTACCGCACTCGGGCTTCTGGTGATACCGACAGGCAGATTATTTAGCGCGCCGATCCCTTGCTCCACGATCATCTGCACCAGGGTCATATCGTCGAAAGCTGAAATCTTGCGGCTTTCATCGGCGCGAATATAGCTGTCGATCAGGTGGCGCATCGCCGGTTCATACATCTTGAGATCGATGTAATCGCCGCTGGCGAGCTTGATCTCATCCCGTAGTAGAGTGTAATATGTGACTTCGTTTTTGATGGTTTCCGCTTCCTGGGGGCTGTACCCGGCTTCGGACATTTCATTCGCCAGATTGGCATAAGCGCGGATCAAGGCAGCCGTCAATTTGTAGAGAGTAAGGCGCCGTGTCTCCTTCTCCCGCTCCGTGTCTCCATAAGAAAAACCGGATATGCAAAAGTAACGGATATATGCGGTGCTGTCACGCGGCGCTTCGACCGGTTCGCACAGGGCTTTAATGGCTTCCCGTGCTGCCTCCAGCCGTTCGCGCCCTTTCTCCAGCCGGTCGGTCAGCAGCCCTTCGACATCATCCTGGTCATACCCATCCAGCGCGGCCGAGGTGTAGTCATGCACCGAGGCTGCCAGCGAATTAAAAAGGTCTTTGTAATCGATGATATAGCCGTATTCCTTGTCATCACCATCCAGGCGGTTGACACGACAGATCGCCTGGAACAACCCATGATCCCTCATTTGCTTGTCGATATAAAGGTAGGTGGCCGGTGGCGCGTCAAAGCCCGTCAGGAGCCTGTCGACTACAATGAGGAGCCGCATCTGTCCAGGTTCTACGACGAATTTCTTTTTTACTTCCTTTTCGAAGGTCTCCACATCCCGCCCACCCAACATCTGCTGGTAGATCTCGTATTGTTCCAGCTTTTCGGTCTCGCCCTCGCCGGTTTCTTCTCCACGGATAGAAGCTGCATTGGGCTTGTAGGAGGTGATGATGGCGCATTTCTCAAAGCCATGATCCTGGAACAGTTTATAAAATTTACATGCCTGGTAAATGCTGCCCGCCACCAGCAAGGCATTGCCGTGCCCGGTCATCAGGCGCGGTCGGGTTTCCATGTCAAGCAGGATGTCATTGACGATTCTTTTTAAACGATCTTGCGAGCTATAAATACTCTGCATCGTCCCCCAGCGTTTTTTGAGCTGGGCGCGGGCGACATCATTCAGTCCGCGCGTCTTGGCCTCGAACCATTGGTCAATTTTTTCCTGCGAAGTGATGTCCTGGTCAATATCCCGCGCTTCGTAGCGCAGGTCCAGCACGACGCCATCGCGCACTGCTTCATCATATTTATAGGTATGGATGTAGGGGCCAAAGACCTCGATGGTTTTCTGTTTGTCAGCCCGCAGCAGCGGTGTGCCGGTGAAACCGATTAGCATAGCGTCTGGGAGGATGGACTTCATCGCCTTGTGCAACTCACCGCTTTGCGTGCGGTGGGCTTCATCCACAAACACATAGATATCGCCTTTGGCTTTGAAATCCTTCGGCAGGGTGCGGGTCAATTCTGCGATAAATCCATCGACATCGCCATCTTCCTTGCCGCCGAATTTATGGATGAGGGAACACATCAGCCAGGGATAGGTGGCATTGAGTTTAGCTACCAGGTCCGCCCCGCTGGTGGTGCGGTGGATTTTTTCGTCCACGCCCATGAACACTTTCTCGATCTGCTCATCCAACTCCACACGGTCGGTGACGATCAGCACCCGTGAGCCGGGGATGTTTTCGCGGATCCACTTTGCCAGCCAAACCATAGTCAGGCTTTTGCCGCTGCCCTGGGTGTGCCAGATGATGCCACCCTGTCGCTGCCGGATTCGCTCCTGGGCTGCTTTGACTCCGAAATACTGGTTGTGGCGGCACAACTTTTTGACGCCGGAGTCGAACGCAACGAAGTCATGAATGATCTCCAGGAAGCGCCTTTTTCCGCAAAGGTGGAGTAATCCGAGCTCCAGCGGGTATTCGCTTAGAGAAGGATCGATATCATTACGGTCCTCTTCCTTCCAGGTCAGGTAGTATTTCTCCGGCGTCTCGATTGTGCCGTAGCGCAGCCCTTCGGTGTTGTTGCCAGCCATGATGAGCTGCATGGTGGTAAAGAACGGCTGAATAAATATCTTTTTCTGGTTATCCAGGTTCTGCCGGATGCCCTCGGAGACTGAGACGATGGAACGTTTGAGTTCCAGAACGCCCAGGGCGATGCCATTGACATACAGCACTACATCCGGGCGTTTGTTGTGCTGCCCGCTGACCGTCACTTCCTCGGCGATAGCAAAATGGTTGTTGAGCGGGTCCTCCCAGTCGATCAGCCAGACCGTTTCAGGGTTTTCGCCTGCCGCAGCCTGAATCGTCACGCCGTAGCGCAGCAGGGAATAAACCTCTTTGTTGATGTCGTACAGACTTTTGTTCTGGTTGCCCGCCACCCGGTTCAATTCCTGGATGGCGCGGTCAATGAGGACGGGACGGTAGCCCTGGCGCACAAGGAAGTTCCGCAGATACTCTTCTTCGATGTTACTGTTATCGGCGCGGGCTTCCCAATCGCCCAAATAATCGTAATGAAGCTGTTGGCAGAAGAGCTGCACGACCCGATTTTGCGTGGTGCGTTCGATCTCTCCGACTGCCCTCATGGAATATACGTCTCCTTTGACATTACTGCTATTCAAACCATGATTCCTAGGATATTGGATGGCCGGAATGAAACCTGATAATAACGGTTCAGACTTTCTTCTGTACCCGTTTATATTCTAAGCTCCTTGCCCCAAAATTGAGCAGCAACCCCACCTGCATGTGGTAGGCTTCGAGATAATTCAACGCTTGCGCCAGGTGGACATCCTCCAGCCGGATGACTGCTTTGATCTCCACCATTACACAGCCCTCTACTAAGAAGTCTACACGCCGCGTTCCAATGTGCTGGTTCCGGTAATATAAATTCATCTCTTTTTCGCGCTCAAACGATAAATTTTGAAATGCAAACTCAATCGCCAGAGCGCGCTGGTAGATGACTTCTTTAAAGCCATTACCAAGCGTGGAATGCACCCTCATGGCTGCGCCAATAATCCGACGGGTGATATCCTCATAAAGCATAATGTCCGTCCATTGTCTGAACCATGATTTTTAGGATTATAGGATTGCCATGATGCTTTTTCATCCTGGGCATCCTATCATCCCATAAATCCTGGTTCAGACTATTCGCGTCCTCCCGGTCAGCAGTTCCTGCATCATGCCCTGTTTGATCAGGCGTGTCTTGTCCAGCTGTTGCTCAAGAGTGGAGATTTCAGAATCCATATCAGATAATACCGCGCCTATTGCTTCCTGCTCTTCATATGGCGGTAATAGAATATCTAGCGAAGCAGTATCCTTCTTGGATATTTCCAAGAACGTCAAACCGATAGCCTTTTCCACCAATTTTGATTTCATAGTCAGAAGGAGATAGTATAAAAATTCATTATAAATCTGGTTGGAGCAAACGAGTGATTTAATACCTTGATTTGTACATACGTCTCGCTTTGCAATTTTTACTTCGCCAATAGTTGCCCGACTACATAACAATAATGTGCCTTTCGGGAGAATTTGAGCCGAACTATTCTTAAGTCCCAACTCAGTTATTTGCTTTTCCGTTCTGTATAGATATTTCCCTGGAGATTTGGTTATGTCGGTTGGTGTACACCAATCTATACTCCCGTTCCAATACTCTGCCACTCCTGTGCTAGGAGTGCCGCCGTTAATGATATGGACTACAGCACCAACTTTTGTATATTTCCACTCCCCGCTGAACCCCGGCAGCCTCCTCTTTCCGGTGAGCAGTTCCTGCATCACCCCCTGCTTGATCAGGCGTTTCTTGGCGATCAGCGCATCGAGCGAGGCGATCAGGGCGTCCACGTCGCTCAACACGGCGGCGATGGCGCGCTGTTCGTGGAGGGAAGGGGTATATATAATTCGATGACCCTTGAGACTATTTCGATTTAGAGTCGGAACTGAAGTTGCAGCATCCAATCGTTCAAGATGAAAATTTTGTAAAACGAGAGCAACATAAGCGGGAAAATTCCCTTTAAAATCTTTGACCCAAAGAGTTGTATCATGAGGCCAAAAGGGCTCATTGATAAAGAAGACTTTCCCAAGAAGTCCTTTTCTTCCCGTTACAACCCCGGGTGGGAATACCATAGCTTTATTGTGGTAGTAACTTATGCCTGATGAGGAGTAAACGGGAACTGTCCCTTTTTTGCATGTCGCTTCTGTAATATCAAAGCCCCTTTGAAGAGTACATAGTGAAGTTATATCAATTACATCCCATTCTTCCGGTATTACACCTAATTCCGTTTGCTTATAACCCGGCTTTACTTCCATACCACCCCCATCTTCTGCAGATGCGCGGCGACCCTGGCGCTCAGGGCTTCCACTTCCTGCTCAATCACGGTCAGCGGTGTGGCATACCGTTCCATCAATTCCCTAACCCGCCCGGTCAGCCCCTGCGAAACGCGCTCCATCTCCGCATCCACCTCGGCGGTCAAAGTCGCCAGCCACTTGTCGTCCACCACCAGCGCCTTCACCTCGGCTTCGGTCAGCTTACCGTACCGAGCGATCACTTTATCCGTCAGCGCGGCCTGGGCTTCTTTCACATCTCGCCCCGATTTAGTCTTGGCCTCCAGCAGCGCGGCGTATTCTTCCAGCGCCTTCCGCTCCTCGGCGGCTTCGGGGTCATCGCTCCACTTGAGCAGCTTCAAGCGATCTAACACCGCGCTTTTGCTGATACCGCCCTTCTCGTCTATCACTTCGGCCAGCAGCCCCTCTTCGCCGCCCTGCTCCTCGCGCAGTTCCTCCATCTGCCCCTCAATGCGCTCCTGCTCCGCCTTCAATTCGTCCAGCGCGGCCTGCTCTTCGGCAAAGTAACGGGCAATGATCAAGGCCGGCGGGATCAGATCCGCCTTCAGTTTGAGCTTGCCGCGCTCGATATCCGGCTTTTCTTTCAAGCGCTTGTCCTCGCTGACCTTGCGCGGCTCGCTCGCCCCCAGCCAGCCCTCACCGGCGATCAGGTACACGTCGTCTTGCATCACCTCTGTCCAGTAGGTCATCAGGCGCTGGTACACATCATACTTATCCAGCAGCGGGGCGTCCTCAAACGCCGCCAGCAGGCTTTCGGAGAGTTCGGCGATCAGGCGCTTCGGGGCGTTGTACTGATCCAGGCTGAGCATGATCGGCTTGTTCTGGGCCACCCACCCGGCGAAACGCTCACGGATCGAAGCCTGGAAGCGAGCAAACTCGCGGTGGTTGGTGATGGTTGCCTTCACCCTGGCGCCTTCAACTCTCGGTTCGCTGTATCCCGCGCGCGCTGCCGGGGCGAACAACTCCGCCCGCAGGCTGGGGAAGACCCGCCAGTAGACATCCAGCGCGTCCAGGTCGCGGTCGGGGATGCCGCCGCACAGGTGGGCGGTGATATCCTGGATATCTTCAGGCTCGGAACTGTCGATATAGCGCGGGATGTTGAGGTTGTAATCGTTCTTCGGGTCGCTGATCTCACTCAGCGGGACCAGGCGCGAATATTTGGGGATCTCAATTTGCCGGGTGAACACGTCCACAATCTTGCGGATGTCCTGGTGGCGCAGGCGGTTCTTGGGACCATCCTTAGCGAACCCCTTGCTGGCGTCGATCATAAAAATACCCGTGCGCGCAGCGGCGGTCTCTTTATCCAAAACGATGATGCAGGCGGGGATGCCCGTGCCGTAGAACAGGTTGGGCGGCAGCCCGATGATGCCCTTGATATAACCTTTACGAACCAGGTTCTTGCGGATTTCCGCTTCAGCGTTGCCGCGGAACAGCACGCCGTGAGGCAGAATTACCGCGCCTTTACCGGTGGATTTCATGGAACGCAAGATGTGCAGCAGGAAGGCGTAATCCCCGTTCTTCGCCGGGGGGACGCCGTCGGCAAAGCGGTCATAGGGGTCGTTAACTATGTCCACCCCAGAACTCCAGGCTTTGGTCGAAAACGGCGGATTGGCGACCACGTAATCGAACATCTTCAGCTTGCCACCCTCTATGAAGTACGGGTCCGCGAGGGTGTTGCCCTGCCAGATCTCGGCTTCAGGATTGTCATGCAGGAACATGTTCATCACCGCCAGGGCGCGGGTGGCGACGTCCATCTCCTGCCCGTAGATGCTGATCTTCACCCCGGTGGCTTCCCGGGCCGCATCGGCGGCTTTCAGCAGCAGCGAACCCGACCCGCAGGTGGGGTCGTAGATGGTCGTGTCGGCGCTGCGCGCCTCGCGGATACCAATCACCTGCGCCATCACCCGCGACACTTCCGCCGGGGTATAGAACTGCCCTTTGCTCTTGCCCGACTGCGTAGCGAAATTCCGCATCAGGTACTCGTAGGCATCGCCCAGCAGGTCGTCGCCGTCGGCGCCGTTTTTGGAAAAATTCAGACTGGGGTTCTCGAAGATGGCGATCAGGTTGGAGATACGATCCACCATCTCTTTGCCCGACCCCATCTTATTGGGGTCATTGAAATAAGCCACATCGATGATGCCCTTCAGGTGGTTGGCGTTCGCCAGCTTTGCGATGATCTTATCCATCTCTTCGCCGATGTTGGGCTTACCCTTTAGGGCGACCATATCGTCAAAGCTGCCGCCTTTAGGAACCTCGATCACCGCGTCCTTCTGCCCCGCGTAGCGGTCGGATACGTATTTTACAAACAGCAGAACCAGAATGTAATCTTTATACTGCGAGGCGTCCATACCGCCTCGCAGTTCGTCACAGCTTGCCCAGATGGAACTATACAGCTCTGACTTTTTTATTGCCATATCTGATCAAATCCCTCCGGGAAGGTAAGTTGTCTTTCGAGCAGAAAATCTATCCTATAATCTTACCCTCGCTTCTGCGTTTCGGCAATAAAGTGGAGCCGAAAAGGGAAAATCTCGCTCCACCCCTCATTTTCCCCTCTTCCCACCATTCTTTCGCATGGAGACAGGCGGCCGGATGCACTCTACACTGTGCAGGTATCTAGTCCCCCTGTCTAGCGGCTGAACTCCCCACAGATGGAATGTTGCAGGCAGGAAAATACCCTCAGCCAGAATCCAGGGCTGTGCACGAGCACCGGTCCTGATTACAGGTTGGTTTGGAGGTTTGACATGAAAGCGAACATCCGTTATTTATGGACAATCTTACTGGTTGCCGCCATCGCGCTGGCAGCCTGTGGCGTGCAGCCGGCCGATGCCTTACCCGATACCGGCGCAGGGATCGGGGCGGCGACGGAGGCTCCTGCGACGGTCGCCGTGATCCCTGCGACCGCAACGCAACCGGCCGCGCCCATCGCAGCCCCCACAGAGCCCGCGACAAATGAACCCACCTCGGATGATATGGCCGGGCGGATCGGCGGTACGGTCACGGTGATGGGGATTTGGGGCGGCGCAGAGGCGGATCAGTTCCTTGCGATGCTGAGGCCCTTCGAGGAGCAAACCGGGATCGAGGTGGAGTATGAGCACCCCCGCAACCTGACCGGCGCCATCGAAACACGCATCCAGGCCGGCGACCCACCGGACGTGGCCGGGCTGCCCAACCCAGGCGCTCTGCGCCAGTTCGCGGAGCAGGGTCTGCTGGTCCCGCTGGATGAGGCGCTGGACACGGCGCGCCTGCAGGCGGAATACCCCGCCGGATTCACCGATCTGGCCCAGGTCGACGGCCAGACCTATGGAGTCTTTATCAAAGCCTCGGTGAAGAACCTGGTCTGGTATCGCCCGGACGTCTTCCAGGAACGCGGTTACACCGTCCCCCAGACCTGGGAGGAGCTGCAAAGCCTGGAACAGCAGATCATCTCCGGCGGAGGGGCGCCCTGGTGCGTGGGGGTGAGCACCGGCTGGCCGGGGACCGATTGGATCGAAGACCTGCTGCTGCAGACCGCCGGGCCGGAGACGTACAACGCCTTTTGGCAGGGCGCCATCCCCTGGACCGATCCGGCGGTCGCCGCTGCCTGGGAGGCCTTTGGGCGCATCGTCCACGATCCGGCGCTGGCCCACGGCGGAGCGGACTTCGTCCTGTCGAGCAACTCCGGCGGTTCGTCATCGCTCATGTTCGACGAAGAGCCCGGCTGCTTCCTGCACCACCAGGCCAGCTTCTTCCCGACCTTCATCGCAGAGAATTTCCCCGAGGTGGTCCTCGGCCAGGACCTGGACTTCTTCCCCTTCCCTGCCATCGACGAGGGGCATGGGACCAGCCTGCTGGTCAGCGGCGATCTGCTCGGCATGTTCAACGATACCCCGCAGGCGCGAGCTTTGATGGCCTATCTGACCGCGGCGGATACTCAGGCCATCTGGGCGGAGAACGGCGGCTATATCGCCCCCAACCGGGCGGTATCCCCCGAGGTCTACCCGGATGAACTCACGCAGGCGATCGCCCGCTTGTACGTGGAGGCCGATAGCGTGCACTTCGACGCCTCGGACCTGATGGCTTCCCCCGTCCAGGAGGCCTTCCATCAGGCCGTGCTGCAGTTCGTCCAGGACCCGGCCGCGCTGCCTTCGATCCTGGAGGATATGGAGGCGGTCGCTCAGGAGGTGGGCGGCGAGTAATCGTGGAAAGGGGTGCAAGGACCGAGGGGGGAGGGGGTTCGTTGAGCGCCAGCCCGGTCAGCCAGGCTGGCGCTCGATCCGCGTATCAGGGTGCGGCAGGGCGATAGCGCTGGAAGACCACGCCGGTGGGCAGCGCCTTCGATTCGATCAGTTCCAGGTTGATGCGCTTCCCCTCCGGGAATAAGCGCTTGCCACTGCCCAGGACAACGGGATAGACGTGCAAACTGTATTCGTCCACCAGGTCGTTCTCGGCCAGGGTGTGGATCAGTACGCTGCTGCCGTCTACGGTGATGTTTTTGCCGGGCTGTGCTTTCAGCTTGCGCACTTCCTCGACCACGTTGCCGCGGATGAGGGTTGAATTTCGCCAGCCATCGGCTGATTTCAAAGTAGTGGAAACGACCACCTTGCGCATGCCGTTCATCACATCGCCGAAAGGATCCCCCTCCGGCATCGGCTCGAACGCCTGGCCGTGGATCTCCCAGGTCTTCCGCCCCAGCAGAAAGGTGTCGGTCTCCGAGATCGACTGGAAGAAGTGTGCGCCGATGTCGTCGTGCCAATACGGTTGGGTCCAGCCCCCGTGGACGAAGCCGCCCTCGGTATCTTCGTCTTCACCGCCCGGCGCCTGGATGACGCCATCCAGGGTAATGAACTCGTGTACGATAATTTTCCTCATGTCCACTCCTTATGATCACGATCTGGGTTGTTGAGCTTGCGTATTTGGGTCTACCATCCCTATGCTATCCCCCAGGGATGTCATCCCGGCGGGTATACCATCCCTGGGATGCTGCTCCTTATTATCCCTTAAATTCTCCATATTAATGGGGCAGGTTTGAAACGATGGGAATCCGCGGGGCAGGGAGGGCCGCTGGATGGGCCACCCAACGCTCATCGTTGCCTCTGCGGATGACGGGTAAATGGGGTTGGGTTATGGATGCGGTGGTTCCCGGCTACGCGGGGCGGGCGGGTCTGGGTTTCCGGGTAGGCGGGGTTGGGCTGAGGAGGGTGAGCCTTGGGCTGGAGGTGGTTGCCAGTTGCGCATGGCGGAGTTGAGTGACCGGGCTACCATTTCGACTTTCGCTTTTCGATTTTCGCTTTTCAGGTGGGTCTGGTTATCGTGTGGATGAAGCCATCCGCGGCAAGCCATACCGAGCCCAATGATGCTATAATCAAATTATGACAAATAAGACAGGTAAACCCGACATCAGCACCCTGTTGAAGAATAATCCCGCCATGCGGGGGCTCTATGAGGCGGTGTTCGAGTACCTGAAATCTCTCGGTCCGGTCGAGGCCCTGCCGCACAAGACGCAAATCTCGTTCGGCGGCAAGGACTTTAAGACGAACTTCGCCTTCGTCTGGGCGCCGGAGATGATCAACAACCGCTTTCCTGAGAACGGTATCATGTTGACCATCGACCTCCCCCGGCATGAGACCAGCCCGCGGGTACGTGAGTCGGTCAACCTGCGACCGGGGCGCTGGGCGCATCATGTCTTACTCGAAAAACCGGACGACCTCGATCACGAGGTGAAAGGCTGGCTGCGCGAATCTTTTGAGTTTGGCCGGATCGGCTTGAAGGAATGGCGCAAGAGGGCGAATGCGCAAGAGACCGATGGGTAATTCGTTGGTAATAGCTTTAGGAGGGAAAGTATGCAACCAATTGCCAAAGCAAAAGAATCGATCGAAGACTTTTTCGACCGCTACACGCAGTACCTGACCGAGGGCGACTTCGACGGCCTGGCGGATATCTACAACTACCCCGCCCTGGCGGTGACGGCTCTGGGCTGCCAGGCGATCACCGACCCGCAGCAAACCCGTGACTTTTTCAAACAGGGGCGGGCGTTCTACGCTTCGCATGGCATTTACGGCGTGCGCGCCCGGGATATCGTGACCGAGATCGAAGTGCCCGGGATCTGGGTTGGGCACCTGAAACTCGTGAACCTAGACCGGTCGGGGACGGAGGTTGGCGAGGAGCGGAACGCCTACCAGGTGGTGACCCTGCCGGATGGCACCCGGCGGATCGCGGTCACCACCCCGCTGGATGCCTACAACCCGGACCAGAAAAGCGGCGTGGAGATGTGACCTTCCTACTCAGGTAGAGGCGGGTCTTTGCGTCATCTGTTCCAACGAATTCGATATACATATACCCCTATTCTGGTAGGGGCGGGTCATTGATTCAGGCAACGGTCGTCTGCCATAAACGGCGCCTGGAGGGCCAGCCCGCCCTGACCGTCCAACCAGACCCGCCCGCCCCGCGTAACCACAAACCCGCACATCCACAACCCGGCCCCGCTGCGTGCCCGGCATCGATTGGAAATCGACGCCTGGGGGGATCCAAACCTGCTGAAGCAGGTTGATGGGGCGCGGGTGAACATAAACCCGTTTCCAATGGGTTTGAGTTTGAGAGCCGGGGATGAGGTCCTTCGCCATGCGACATCCAGCGCCACGAAGTGTCACCCGTCGCCGCTCAGGATGACCCTCTCCTATCTGGTGATGGGATCCTTTTCCGGGCGGTATTTTCCGGCGTCGCCCTAGCGATGCGGAGCATCGCCCTCCGCCGAGATCCTTCGCCATGCGGCGTCCAGCGACACGAAGTGTCGCCCGTCGCCGCTCAGGATGACATGGGGGGAGTGTTCAGGATGCCATGCCATCCGTTGACAGCAATCCGATTTCGCTAGCAGAACCCTCAGCCCTCCGCATAGCCGCACAGGGCTAAGGCCCCCGGGCCGGTGTTGATGCCCAACACGGGGCCGGTCGTATTGATCAGGAGCTCCAGGGGATGGTGCTCTTCCCGGATGCGCTTGGCCAGGGCTGCCGCCTGGTCCGGGGCGTTGCCGTGCAGCACGGCGACCCGCAGGTTCTCTCGCCCGTTGAGCTGAGCGAAGAATTTCTGGTAGAGCTGCTCGACCAACGCCGAGTGCGTGCGCACCAGGCCGGCAGGCTCGACCAGCCCGGTGCGGTGATTGATGCGGACAATGGGCTTCACCTTGAGCATGGCTCCGGCCCACTTCGCCGCCTCGCCGATCCGGCCGCCGTGCTGTAGATAGTCCAACGATTCCATACCGACCACCAGCGCCAGCCCCTGGCGCACCCGCTCGATCACCTCGAGGATCTGCTCCAGGTCTGCGCCTGCCTCGCGGGCGCGCGCCGCAGCCAGGACCTGCCAGCCCAGGCTCATGGTCGGGCCCTTGGAATCGACCACCCGGACGGGGAGATGGAACTGCTGGGCGGCTTTCTGCGCCATGGCATACGTACCGCTCATGCTGCTGCTGACCGTCAGGACGACCAGTTCATCCGCCCCGCCCTGCGCGGCCTGTTGGTAGACCTGTAGGAAATCCGCCAGGCTGGGCAGCGAAGAGTGCGGCCGGATGGGGTCCTGAGCCAGGCGGCGGTAGAATTCGTCCGGCTGCAGATCGACCCGGTCGCGATACTGGTCCTCGCCCCACACCACCATCTGCGGGACGACGAAGATGCCGTATTCTTCCAACAGGTGTTGGGGAATATCACAAGTGCTGTCCGTAATGATTCCGATCATAGTCACCTTCTATGGCTTTGATTTACGGGCGATACCCTCAATCCGGTTCAGCCCCCGGCCGCAGCCCAGATCATCTCGACCGCGGTGAAAGCCGCCGCGACAGCGCTCGGCCCGACAGGACGGACGAGAAGAGCCTGCCCAACGCAAATTCCGGCGGGCCGGGCCAGGAAAACGGCGCCGGGTTGGTGTCCGCCTCGAGATGTCTTCGGGGAGCCAGGTGAGAACCGGGATGAGGCGAGGATACCACCGAGAGGCCAGGTTGTCATGGGACCAAAGTGGTAAAAAAGTGTCAATTCTCCCCGGCCAGGGCCCCGGCCACCCTCAGTGTTCTTTGAACTAAAAAATGTCTAAAAACGCGGCATCCTTTGGAGTGCGTCCCCGATATGTCATCCGGAGTGGCGTGCTTCGCGACGCTCGGCGCAGCGACCAAAGAATCTCCTCCCTACACAGGTAGGGGCGGGTCTTCGAGTCAGGTCCAGGCTGACAAACAGGAACGCATGATGGCCGGGCCAATCCCGCCCATCCACAAACCCAGACCCGCCCAGCGCGCGGAAACGCCAACCTGCACATCCACAACCCAGCCCCGCTGCGTGCCCGGCATCGATTGGAAATCGACGCCTGGGGGATCCAAACCCGCTGAAGCAGGTTGATGGGGCGCGGGTGAACATAAACCCGCTTCCAATGGGTTTGAGTTTGAGAGCCGGGGATGAGGTCCTTCGCTAAGCGACGCCCAGGGACACGAAGTGTCGCCCGTCGCCGTTCAGTACTCTGCCAACTTAGTTTTGTCTTCAATGACTGGCTTTCATAACTCCTCCCATGTCATCCGGAAGGGCAACGCAGAGCGTTGCTTGGCAGCGACTGAAGGATCGGCAACGCAGAGCGTTGCTTGGCGAAGCGACCATAGACCTCCCCTGTCCCGGGAATAAGATCCTTCAGCAGGTAACGGTCATCGGCGTCGGGCGACTGGCGTCGCTAGGGCTCCGCCGAGATCCTTCGCCTGGCGATGCCTGCGACGCTGCGCGTCGTCTATCGCCGCTCAGGATGACATGTGTGGAGGTGTCCTCCTTAGGAAAATTAGCGACAGAACTTAGTTTGCAGAGTATTCAGGATGACATGTGTGGAGGTGTCTCCCGAGAAAGCGCAGCGACAGTATTTAGGTAGCAGAGTACCCAACTTGACAAATATGGCCGGG
>CAYMLG010000106.1:0-14380 GCA_964391195.1 uncultured Anaerolineaceae bacterium
AATCCACCGGATCCCAACCCCCAAACCCGCTAAAGCAGGTTCTATGCCGCCCCGCGCTCCATCAACCTGCTTCAGCGGGTTTGGATTATGGAGGCGTCGATTTCAATCGATGCCTAGTATCGTCGCGGCCACACATCCCCCGCTGTACCCCAGCGCATGTCATCCAGAACGGCGACGGGCGACACTCCGTGTCGCTGGGCGTCGCCAGGCGAAAGATCTCGTTCACCACCACCTCGCCAGTGGATAAATCCACCGGCTCCCAACCCCCAAACCCGCTAAAGCAGGTTCTATGCCGCCCCGCGCTCCATCAACCTGCTTCAGCGGGTTTGGATTATGGAGGCGTCGATTTCAATCGATGCCTCCCCCGCCGCTATCCAACCCCCCCTGAACATCGGGCCGACTCCCCGCCCGTCTCCGGTGTGGGGTGGAAGGGTGAGGAGAAGGGCGGGAGGGGGGTGGGTGAAGCGCTGTCAACGGATTTTTAGGAGCGGATTGATCGGATTGGGCCCCAGATGACGATGAGCCGAGATCGTAGACTTTCCCCCTACCCTTAGGCCCCCCAATCCGTGTCATCCGGAGTGGCGAGCTCCGCGTCGCCCAGCGCAGCGACCGAAGGATCTCATTTTTATGACTTGGGTGGTTGGTTGCAGGAAACCCGGGTCTGAGGTGCGGGCGGGTTGGCGGTTAGGCGCGGCGGGCGGGTCTGGTCTGTGGGTTGGGGGGTGTTCCTGGCGGTGGTGCTTTTGGGTTTGGGTTCCCTCGCCTGACTCAATGACCCGCCCCTACGTGTTTTGGGGTATATTTGCCGAGACCGTATTGTGCCCGTCATTCGTGGACGGCTTACCCCATTTCGAAATCCGAAATACGCAAATTCGAAATTCCCCTCCTACCCCGCCGCGCGGTCCTCGATAATTTCGTAATGCTGCGAGCGGGCGTCGAAACGGGAGAGGACCGCTCGGGCGGCGGGCGGGACAACGGCGGCATCGTAATCCTCCCCGGCGAAGATGCGCACCGCTTCCAGCGAGTCGAAATACATCACGGTCACGAACTCCACTTCCTCGCCAACATTGCGCCGGAATAGCTGAATGCGCCGGAAGCCGTGGATGTTCCGCCCCTGGATGCCGGCAAAGATCTCCTCCCGCAGCAGTCGCTCGTAAGTGTCGGCGTTCTTGGGCGTGGTCCAACCGTGCCAGATGCGACTGATCATTGTTTACCCTCCTGCTTGACAAGTTTTCCAACTAAGTATAAACTGAGAACGTCCATTTCTCAATCGAATCAAAGCGGCGCCTGGTTGACTGCCGGGGTCGAGGTGTTGTGGGGGATATTTGCGGGGGAACTCGCAAATATCCCTTCTGCGTTCCACCTACCGGGCAGAACCTCCAGGCATCATGCAAATAGAACCTTTACCCCCGGATCCTGAGTGCTGATGACCCACGAACCCACATTTGCAGTCCAATTCCAACCGGTCGGCAAGCGCGTCAGCGTGGCTGCCGGCGCCACCCTGCTGGATGCCGCCCGTCTGGCAGGGATCGATCTGACCTCGGCCTGCGGCGGAGAAGGCAACTGCGGCCAATGCCAGGTGGTGGTGCTGTCTGGCGAGGTCACCCCGCTGACCCCCGACGAGGAGTTCTTTATCTCCGAGAGCGACCGCAGTCGTGGCTACCGCCTGGCCTGCGCTACTTGCGTGCTCAGCGACGTAAAAATCCACCTGCCTAAAGATTCGCTCATCACCGGGCAGCGCCTGCAGGTGGAGAGCAACCTGCGCGAGGAGCCGCCCGACCCCTCGGTGCACGCTTACCCGGTGACCCTGGAACCGGCGACGCTCACCGACCCGCGCTCGGATCTCACCCGCCTGATCGATAAGCTGCAGAGCGAGCACGGCCTGAGCGGCCTGGCGGCCGGCCTGCCGCTGGTTCGCGAGCTTTCGCCTGCCGTGAGGGAGAACGGTTGGGAGGTGAGCGCTTTCGTCCGCAAAGGCGAGATCGTAGCCGTGCGGCCGCGGGGGGAGCGCCCGCTGGGGCTGGCAGTGGACCTGGGGACGACCAAGATCGCCGGCCTGCTGGTGGACCTGGAGACGGGCGAGAACCTGGCCTCCGCGGGGACGCCCAACCCGCAGATCAGCTACGGCGAGGATGTGATCAGCCGCTTGAACTATGCCGCCCGCCGCCCGGATGGGGGGCAGTTGCTGGCGGAGAAGGTCTGCCAAGCCCTGGACGATTTGCTGGGCGAGCTGCTAGAGAAGGCCGGGGCGAGCCGGGGACAAGTGGCCGAGGCCTGCATTGCCGGCAACACGGCCATGACTCACCTGCTGCTGCAGCTTCCGGTGCGGCAGCTTGCGACGGCCCCCTACGTCGCCGCAGCGGCCGAGGCGATGGACGTGCCCGCGGCCAGTTTGGGCTTAAGCATGGCCCCCGGGGCGGTGGCTCACATCCCGCCCACGATCGGCGGCTTCGTCGGCTCGGATCATGTGGCCATGGTCCTGGCGACTGACCTGGACCGGAGTGATAAGGTGGTCTTGGGGATCGACATCGGCACCAACACCGAGATCAGCCTGCGCCTCCCGGGGCAGGAGCGGCTGACTGCGGTCTCCTGCGCCTCTGGCCCGGCCTTCGAGGGCGCCCATATCCGCGACGGGATGCGCGCCGCCTCCGGGGCGATCGAGAAGGTGCGCCTGACCGCGGATGGGCTGCAGCTAACCACCATCGACAATGAGCCGCCGGTCGGGTTGTGCGGCTCGGGCATCCTGGACACGATCGCGGAGCTGCACCGGGGCGGCTGGCTGGACAGGCGCGGCCGGCTGCAGAAGGAGCGCCGGGGGGTGCGCGACGGCGATTACGGGCCCGAGTTCGTCCTCGTCCCGGCGGCGAAGAGCGGCAGCGGGCGGGATATCCTCATCACGCAGCACGATGTCAACGAGATCCTGCTGGCCAAAGGGGCGATCCACGCCGGATTGATGATCTTGTTGGAGGCAACCGGGACGCCCCCGGAAGCGGTGCAGGAGGTGATCGTGGCCGGGGCGTTCGGTTCGTTCTTGAATATCCACAGCGCCATAGCCGCCGGGCTGTTCCCGCATTTGCCGCAGGCGCAGTACCGCCAGGTGGGGAACGCTGCGGCGTTGGGTGCGAAGTGGATTCTGATCTCGCAGACGGCGCGGGAGCGGGCGGTGGAGATCGCCCGGCGCACGCAGTATCTGGAGCTGACCACGTATCCGCAGTTCAGCCGGCGGTTCGCGCTGGGGATGATGTTCCCCGATGGCCGCTGATTGGGTGTCGATTGGATAAGAAGATGGACAAAGACGCTTCTCTGCTAGCCCGTTCGACCGTTGTGCCTTACGCCTGGGTGATCCTGCTGGTGGTTTACCTGGCGAGTGTGGCCGCGCCGCTCAACCAGTTCAAAGTGCCGCCGATCATGCCGGTGCTGATGGATGCGTTCCAGATCAACCTGGCTCAAGCCGGGGCGATGATGTCAGTGTTCGCCCTCACCGGGCTGGTCCTGGCGCTTCCCACGGGGCTGATCTTGCAGCGGCTTGGCCCGCGGCTCACCGGGTTGATCGCCCTGGGTTTTCTCGTGGCGGGGGCGGCGATAGGGGCGCTGGCGAGCGATTTCGTCCTGCTGCTCGCCGGGCGGGTGATGGAGGGGGCCGGGGTGGGGCTGATCGGCGTGACAGCCCCGGCGACGATCGCCATGTGGTTCCCACCCGAGAAACAGGGCGCTCCCATGGGCATTTGGGCTACCTGGGTGCCGGTGGGCACGGTGGCCATGTACCTGTTGGGGCCGGCGCTGACCACCACCCGGGGCTGGCAGACGGTGTGGTGGGTGGGGGCGGCGTTTGCCCTGGCGACGATGCTGCTCTATGGCTGGTTCGTGCGCCGCCCGCAGGCCTTGTCTCAGGATGAGCCCGCCGGGCGCCAGGCGCTGCCCCTGCGGCGCATCCTCGCCAACCGCGATATCTGGCTGCTGTCGGCGCAGTTCGCTTTCTTCAACCTGGCCCTGGTGGCGTTCGGTACTTACTTCCCGACTTTCCTGAGCGAGATACGCGGCTTCCCGCTGGGGCAGGCGGCGCTGGTCGCCAGCATCGGGACGATGGTCACGCTGCTCTCCGCGCCGCTGGCGGGGTGGGTTTCCGACCGGTTGGGTTCACGGCGCCTGGTGTTCACCCTGCCCTACCTGGCGGTGACGGTCTTCCTGCTGTTGGGGTTCCACGTGGAAGCAAAGTGGATCGGGGTGATGATGTTCGCAATGGGGGTGTTCAGCGGGGCGATCCCCACCGCCACGTTTGCCGCCGCGCCGGAAGTGATGCGCAACCCGCTGTGGGCCGGGTGGGGGCTGGCGGTGATCCTATTCGGGCAGAACCTGGGGCAGCTTTTGGGCCCGCTTTTCTTCGGCCAGGCGGTGGATGCGCTGGGTTGGACCGCGGCGAGTTGGCTGCTGGCGCCGATGTGCGCTCTGGGCCTGTTATGCGGGTGGCTGGTGAAAGTGAGGTAGTGAACCCAGATTAATAGTCGGGGGTGAGGGCAGCGCCTTGCAGGTCGGTGACGGTGTAGCCCTGCTCATCCACGGTGAGCACCAGGGTGCCATGTTGATCCGTGCCCAGGATTTGTACGCCGGCGGCCTGCAGGTTGGCGATGGTCTCGGGTTCGGGGAAGCCCAGGTCGTTGTTCACCCCGGCCGAGTAGAGGGCCAGTTCGGGGCTGACGGCGGCGAGGAAGGCGGGCGAGGTAGAGGTCGTGGCCCCGTGATGCCCCAATTTGAGGATGTCGGCGTCCAGATCCAGGCCGGAAGCGATCATGTGCTCCTCGGCCTCCACCTCCGCATCACCCACGAACAGGATGCGGGTCCCCTCATAGCTGAGTGACAGCACGACGGATTCGTTATTCACCTTGTCGAAACGCAGCTCGCTGGCTGCCAGGGGATGGAGCACGTCAAAGCGCAGGCTGCCCAGCGAGATCCGGTCGCCGCGCTTGACGACGCGTATCTTGCCGCCGGTGGCCTCGATGGCGGCCATCATTGGTTCCACGTTCGGGTTCGTGCTCTTCCGTCCGTTGGTGATGATCTCGGTAGCGGGGATGGCGCTCAGGATGCGGCCCATATCGCCGATATGGTCGCCGTGCCAGTGGGTGGCTACCACCATATCCAGGCGCTCGATGCCCAGAGACTGCAGGTACTCCAGAGCCCCGGCGTTCGGGTTGCCGCTGTCGATGAGCATGGTGCGGCCTTCGGGAGAGATAATAAGGATACTGTCGCCCTGGCCGACGTAGATCATGTGGACTTGCAGGCTGCCGTTGGCGAGGTGCGCGGATGGGGGGGAGCCTGCCAGAGTGGCGCAGCCCGATAGCAGCAGGACGAGGAGGACACCGAGTAAGAGTGTTTGTACCTTGCGCATGTTGAACCCTCTGCATGGATTAATAAACGCACAACGGGTCAAGTCTACCATGCAAAAGCGAAAGTCGAAAAGTGAAAGGCGAAAAAGTAACCCGGCCATCGAATCCTGGCCTGCGCGCCCTGGAGGGGAAGCCGTCCACGAATGGCATGCAAAGAGCGCATGCTCACACGAATACACGAATAAAGGGAGGCAGGGTTAGCCGGGCACGTCCCGGCAGTTTCAGTACGGCCCGCGTGAACCCGGTGGGGACGGCGGTTGAAACCGCATCAACGGAATGCACGAAGTCCACCTGCGTGGACTTCGACCACCAGCCTGGCAACCCGCCCTGCACATGACCAACCCGCCCGCGCGATTGTAGGGGCCCGGCGGTAGCGCTTTGCTGCCGGTGGGTGCATGTCAGGACTCGGGTGACCGCCAACCGTGGTCCAATCCGTTCAATACGCTCCTCGAATCCGGTGACAGCAATCCGTTATCAACACCGCCGTGCCCGTACATACGCGGCGGACCGCGCTGGGCGGTGGATGCGGGCGGTTCTGGTTGGTCCTTCAGGAGGGGTAGGCCCTCCAGGCGTCGTTTACGGCCAGGCCCCCGCCGCCAGAATCAATGAACCGCCCCTACGTGAATAGGGGATGGGACCGCCGGGCACAGGCACGGGCCACCAAAGTACGGTTGCAACTCACCCCCAGGGAGCGCGGCGGACGGCTCATTTATGTGCTACACTTGCTTCCAGAAGATGGTGAACGGGGGAGTAGATCAGGGCAGGACGACCCATCCTGCCGGCGAGTATCCACATGGCTGCAAGTGAAAATACAAAACTGGCGCGCGAGCGCGTGGATGAGATTTACCGCACGGAGTCACGGCGCATTTTCGCCACGCTGATCCGGCTGCTGGGCGATTTCGACCTGGCCGAGGATGCGCTGCACGAGGCTTTCCGCATCGCGCTGGAGCAGTGGGCGCGGGATGGCGTCCCGGCGAACCCGCGCGCCTGGCTGGTCTCCACCGGGCGCTTCAAGGCCATCGACGACCTGCGGCGGAGGGCGCGCTTCGACGCATCTCTGGGGGCCCTCGCCGAGCAAATCGAGCGCCAGGCCATGCCTATCCCCGGACAGGCGGATGAGGAGATCGAGGACGACCGGCTGCGGCTGATCTTCACCTGCTGCCACCCCGCCCTGCCGCTGGTGGCCCGTGTGGCGCTCACCCTACGCGAGGTGTGCGGTCTCACCACGGAAGAGATCGCCCACGCCTACCTCATCACGCCGGCCACCCTGGCCCAGCGCATCGTGCGCGCTAAGGCCAAGATCCGCCAGGAAGGCATCCCCTACCAGGTGCCATCGCGTGAGGAGATCCCGGAACGGCTGGAAGCCGTGCTGCAGGTGATCTACCTGGTTTTCAACGAGGGGTATTATGCCTCCTCGGGCGATACGCTGACGCGGCCGGATCTTTCGGGGGAAGCCATCCGCCTGGGGCGGCTGTTGGTGGAACTGCTCTCAACCATTCAGCGCGCGGCAATTCAGCCGCCGGCAAATTTGCCGGTAGACGAGGAGATACCAGACGAGCGCGCCTGGCAGGCGGAGGCGACCGGGCTGCTGGCCCTGATGCTGCTGCACGAGGCGCGCCGGGCGACGCGGGTGTCGGCCGAGGGGGAGCTGGTGCTGCTGGAGGATCAGGACCGCAGCCGTTGGGACCGGGATCTGATTGCAGAGGGGATTGCCCTGGCGAACCAGGCGCTGCAGGCGGGGTGGTATGGCCCCTTCACCCTGCAGGCCGCCGTCCTGGCGACTCACGCCGCAGCGCCCACATTCGCCGCCACAGATTGGGACCAGATCGTGCTGCTGTACGACATGCTGCTGCAGGCGGCCCCCTCCCCGGTGGTCGAGCTGAACCGTGCTGCGGCGGTGGCGATGCGCGACGGGCCCGCCTCGGGCCTGGCCCTGGTGGACGCCGTCCTCGCCCGGGGTGAGTTGGAGGATTATGCCCTGGCCCACGCCGCACGGGCCGATCTGTGCCGCCGCCTGGGACGGATCGAGGAAGCCAGGCAGGCTTACCAGCAGGCGCTTTCCCTTGCCAGGCAGGAGCCCATGCGGCGGTTCCTCCGGCGGCGGTTGGACTCCTTTCCAGGTTAAGCCGAGAAATCCGGTCCGGCCTATTTTTGCGGGGTTGTCGATTCCGGGCCCGCTTAAACGATTATCTATTGAAAGGACCGGTTCGCAGAGCCAGGCCGGGCGCACAGGCGGAGGCGGCTCTCGGTCCGAAAGGCCGGCTCGCCGGTGAGCCAGACAAAAGTTTACCGTTTTTGAGTGACGAGGAGGTAGGAAATGCGATTCATGGTTTACGATCCCAATTTTGATCCCGAGGCGATGACCAACCCCCCAACCCCAGAGATGATGGCCGAGATGGGCCAGTTTATCGATGAGGCGATGAAGGCCGGCGTGGTAGTGGTCACCGGAGCGCTCACCCCGCAGAGCACCCGGCTGCGGCTCACGGATGGCAAATTCACCGTGACCGACGGACCGTTCATCGAGCTGAAGGAACTGCTGGCCGGTTTCGCGGTGATCGACGTCGGGTCGGTGGAGGAGGCGATCGAATGGTCGAAGGGCTTCCGGAGGATCATCGGTGAGGGCGAGACGGAGATCGTGCAGTTGTTCGAGCCGGGTGATTACAGCCAGGAGGGATAACGTTGGGAATTTCGAATTTCGAAATGATAACCCGGCATCTTGTCTGATATCTCACCACAGAGTACACAGAGTGCGCGGAGAGATATAAAAACTCTGTGTTCTCTGTGAACTCTGTGGTTTTCCCTTTCATCTTGTCTGATATCTCACCACAGAGTACACAGAGTGCGCGGAGAGATATAAAAATTACTCTGTGTTCTCTGTGAACTCTGTAGTAATGCCCTTCCTATAAACTCATTCCCCGTGCCATGGCGGTCGCAGCGAAAATCATCAACACCACGAGCACCGCCTGGATCGTGCTGATATTGGCAAACAGATTGATTCGCCGGGGATCGATCTCGATCTTCTCACCCCTCGCCATGCGCACGCGCCATTGGATCCAGGTGATCATCGGCCAAATCTCGAGCAGCAGGATAACTGCCAGCAGCCCCATCTTCAACCAGAAGACATTGTTTTGCAGGTAATACGCTGACCCTTTTTCGAGCCCGGCGAACGCCCGGACCAAGCCGGTCGAAATCCACAGCAAGGCCGCGATCCCCCATAAACTATCGGCGTATAAAACACGCTTCATCCCAACCGGATCGAGCTCACTCCGTAGTGCGCGTGCCCGCCACCAGATGGCCCCCAGGCCGATCCCCAATGCGAGTAGATGTAAAGCGGCGAATAACCAACGGATGAACATGATACACTCTCCTGGGTTAATAGGCGGAGGAAAATACTCTTCGAAAGGAAATACGTGGAGGCGACCGTTTTATCACCCCCCAAAATCACACACTGCTCCGGAAACTCAGGAGCACTTTACATATTATATACTGATAATCGGAGATAGAGAGTTGAAAACGGATTCAGGGAACGGATTGAGCGGATTGCTGACAACGGATTTTTGTCACGGATTTCACGGATTGCGACCAAAGTACGGTCGCTCACCAACGGATTGAGCGGATTGCTGACAACGGATTTTTGTCACGGATTTCACGGATTGCTGACAACGGATGGCGACCAAAGTACGGTCGCTCAGCAACGGATGGAGCGGATTGGGCGCGATGGGCAAATAATGGTGATTTGCTAACACTCCAGATGATCAGGTTAATTTTTGTATATTGGGGAATTACTGTGTATTGGGTTGTTTCGGGGTGAGCAGCTTATTAAGCGCGGTAGTGATTTCCTTCGAATCCAGTTTCACGATGATTTCACCTGGGCTCAATTGCTTGCTGACACAGTAGGAGTGCAATCTACCGCTGGTTTCGAGCAAACGAACGCAGGCCCAGTTCCCTGAACCGATCACAGATACCTTGATAAAAATATGATTGTCCACAGATATCGCCCAATAGGGTTCCAGGTCGTGCGAGTCCGACATCTTTTTACAGATCTTCGGTTGTGGGACTGGGAATTCAGCCTGAAACAGCCGGCAAAGTACATCGATCAGTTCATCCAATAGGGTGTTTACCGGTCTACAGAAATGCTCAAACTGTTTTTTTCTGAAAGCTAACTGCTCGTCGCTGGCTTTATGGGCTTTCAAGAGCCCTTCGAATTTCTTCATCGATTTCTTCCCAAACGTACGTTCAGAGCACGAGAAGGTATATATCGGCAGGATCCTTTCCCATCGACCGTTTATAAATTGTAGATTTGTGATATTTATATAATAGCTGATTATTAATTAAAAAACAACCGGTAATTTAGAGAGGTTTGATCTGGTCTTATTGAATCGCCAATTTATTGGATATAGGACGTTGCCAGCACAGCGCTGTTGTCCAATGCCATGAACCAATTGCATCTCTCCACTTTCAGCAATCCGTTGTCAATTAAACCTTCGTCCCCGCTTGGTTGAAAAGAGAACCAGGTCGCGGGTGAAGGATCCCCAGCAATCCGTGAAATCCGTGACAAAAATCCGTTGTCCAATCCGTTATCAAGAGACTGCCCGCACTAACACATACTCCTCGGTCTCGCGGCCGCGGGCGGGGGCGAACCCCCGCGACTCGCCCACCACAGTGAAGCCACACTTCTCCAGCACCAGCAGCGAGGCGATATTGTCCTTCGCCGCGCGGGCGTACAGGGTTTGCCCCGGGTATTCGGCTTCGATGAACGCTCTCAACGCCAGGGTGGCGATGCCCCGGCCCCAGTATTCCTTGCCCAGCCAGTAAGCGACTTCGGTGCGTTCGTCTTCCGCATTGTAGTAGCTGAGCACATACCCGGCGATCTCCCCCCGGTACAGAATGGTGCAGATGGGGTTCTGAGCATCCTGCAAACGCTGCTCCCACCGGGCGGAGAAGGCTTCCATGTCGGGCACCGGGCTGGCGAAGGCGGCCATGTGCAGCGCCTCGGGTTCTAGCTGCTGTGCGAAGAACGCCGGCAAGTCGGCGGGTATTGTGGGGCGGAGAGTGAGGTCAGGGAACACTGGTCTATCCATTGGCTCAAGTTCGTCGTGTGTTAGCAGCGAGTAACCAGCCGGGATGCCAGGGCAGATGTCAGCGATCGCCGGCCTGCTCACCTTTGAAAGACAGCCCTGCATCGGTGAGGGCCTGTCTCAGAATGGGGATCGAGCGCGGGCCCATGCCGTGCAGCCTCAGGATCTCCTGCTCCGAATGTTTCGCCAACTCCGCCAGCGTGGTAATGCCCTGACTTTCCAGCGCCCTCCTTGCAGGGCTGCTGATCTGCGAGAGGAAGCCGGATTCGGGCTTTTTGTTCGCCTCGCAAATGGGGCAAATGGGGCAATCCGAGCTCTTATAATACTTGTGGCCCTCGGGGCAAATCCTGAGCGTCTTTTCTTCTGCTGGCATAGCAATTCCCTCCTTCTGAGATCATCGGCCTGGATCAAAGGCTGCGTCCTGTGCACCCATCTCGGGGGAGAAGGATAACATATCGGACCGCCTTTGTCTAGAACATTTGATCTTTGGAGGTGGGCAATACTCGTCTGAATCAAGCGAATTGTTAGGCTCCCCTTTCCGGCGAAATTCTAATCCGACCACTAGTGCCTTATACTCCCACTTATGTATCGTTCCCTCCTGATAAGTGAGTCTGGAGAAAGTAACTTAGTTGAATTGTACACTCTATGAAAGACACAGGAAATAAAAAGCCCCGCTCGTGATTGAGCGGGGAGCAGATAGAGCCTTGCGATTAACGAACTTCGATCTGCAAAGACAGATCAGTTTCTACTTCGCCCAAACGTCTGTTGTAAATTTCTATGATCTCCCGGAGGATGTCAAAAAATGACCGTTTTTCCTCCGTAGCTAATTCGATAATGTTCAACGCTACAAAGTCTTCGATAGATGTGATCGTCATCGATTCTGCAATGTTTTCATCCTCGGCTAGGGCGCGGGCTTTAGTGACTTGTTCTCGCGGTACTAGTAGAATCGGGTGTTGGCCTACTTGAATATTCCGGGCGCATTTTTGGATCACTGCCCGGCCAGGAGATGCGGTGACGTGGTAAACGAGACGTGCGATGGCAAAATCACCTGGGCGGTCGGTTTGCTGATCTCCAGCATGAGCCGGCTGATTTGGAATTTCCTGGTCAGCGAATCGCCTTTCGAGCTTCGCGACCACCAAGTGCTGCTCCACGACCCCGCCGCTTTGATTATTCCGGGCGGACTCCAAAATCTCTGCGACCCAGGATGACGGGGCTTGTCGTCTGTCTACATCCAACCTTAGACTTTGCCTGTTTAGCCAGGCGAAAGCCAAGTCTGATAGCCTGCCGATCATTCCAATCAGCATTGCGTCACGTTCCGCGTTGTTCATGTCGCAGAACATTGATCCCCACTCATAGGCTTCGAACAGCCGTTGCCCGTCCTGGTGGCTCTGCCTCGTGGTACATTCCTTTAAGTAGCGTTCGGGAATTCCATACCGTTCCAGCACGCGCCGAAGACCAGACCGGGAGTTGGCTACTTCCCCTCGCGCCGAGATAACATCACTCCTGAATACCGGGCATTGTCGCCGGAGGTGATCCAGAACCACAATGCCCATGGCGACAGTGTTCCTGGATAGCGGCCTCCCTGCCGTTGTGCAAGATACAAGCCACTCATCCAATAACCGGTTAGCCCGTTGCTGTATTATGTCCGTGTTCTGATCTGTCAACCCTGGCCTCCTGTATTGCTGACTTAATCCGTCGTCTAATCTCGGCGCGACCATCGGGTGTGCGAAATTCATGTTCCCAGGCTCTAATCACTGTCCAGCCCATCTCTTTCAGGGCGGCATCATTCTTGTGATCGCGCTCAACATTCTTACTTATTTTCTGTTGCCAGTATTCCCGATTGGTTTCCGGCAATTTCCTTTGACACACAGGACATCCGTGCCAGAAGCAGCCATCGGCGTAAATTAACACCTTTTCCGCCCGGAAAACGATGTCAGGCTTACCTAGGATGTCGCTCGCGTTACGCTCCCACCCCTGGATGCGCATACCAGCGACCATAGCGAAGAGCCGCCGTTCCAGGCTGGTGTTCTTCCCCTTGACCGCCCGCATCGTGCGCCGGCGATCATCAGGACTCAAGTTGTCAGGCATTACTCGGCCTTTTCTAGCATCAACTTCTCGTAGAGTGGATTAAGCGCATACTTTCCTATCCACTCGATTGCGGGCACACATACGGCATCGCCAAAACCCCACAAGTTATCATTCAAGTTATCAACCAACGGGTAATCGTCTGGGACGCCTTGCAGCCGAGCGGCTTCCCTAGCGGTCATCAGCCGCGCCCGCAGTTTGCTCTGTCCAGCAGCAATTACAATCTGTCGCCCACTCCCGCCCAATGGCGTTCTCAGACATCCAGCATAGTCGTCGCTTCTAACTTCGGTGTATGTCCGCCCGCGCCGGACGCGGTTGAAGGCTGTCCGATAGGTTATCTGGTCTCCGGTGATCAACTCTTTCACCATAGCCAAGTGCTTGTCGCTCAACCGCTCCTTGTAAAGCCGCTCGATTTTTTCGGGCGGCCACCAGCGCGGATCGTCGTCCGGTAGATACTCGATTATCGATTCCAGATAATGATTTTTCGGCGGCGGAGCGGGCAAATCCAGACGCATCCATTTTAGATCGGCATTGACCGTCAACGATTTCACCAACCGTTCTGGCCGCAAATCGGCCGATCTTGATTGGACAGACCCAATGATGCTGTAGGCGGGCAGAGGATCAATTCCCTGAGCGCCCACAATAAACAATCGGGGGCGGCTCTGTGGCGTAAAGTGCCTGGCGTCTAACACAAAGGCGTCGATAGTATAACCGAGATCGTTCAAGGCGATCATCGCTTCGCGGAAATCCCTTCCGCCGTTGGCGGACAGAAAGCCCAACACATTTTCCACTAGCACCAGATAAGGCTGCCGATCTCCCATCTGGCGGAGTATTCGCACCCATTCCCAAAACGTGCCGCCGGATGACTTGTGCGCGTCGTTTCGCTCCGCGCCAAATCCGGCGTGCCAGCCTGCTACCGACATGTCCACACACGGAAACGAGCAAGTTGCGAGCGATGCAGAAGGAACTTCATCTGCGGTTATTTGGTGGATGTCGTCGACGACATAGTGGCCTCCGTTGAGGCTGAAGTGGCCAAGATAGAGCTTCAGCTTCTTCTGGTCAATGTCGTTTGCCCAAATGCACTTCCAGCCCACTCGCTCCAGGCCAAGTCTGACAAGGCCGATTCCTGCAAAAAACTCCAGAAATGTTCGCATTAGTATCCCTTGATTCTCATTTTCTGCGAATCTCCTCTTGTGTAAGCAGATTATAACCAAATGCCCCACGCTATGGGGGGGTGATTGTTCACAACCCAGCAGTCAGTTGGTACAGCGCCGCTATCGATCACAATAATCGAACGAGTCCCCTGTGTATTAAAAACAAAAGTGGTGGAGTTCATGTTAGCTTCCTCCTGCAGGAAGTCTGAGTCCACCACATATACGGGAAGCGCCCATATCGTCGCCCGTATTTGGCGCAATCATTCGTTGATGGCCGGATGGGGGCCGAACTCATAAGGGATGTTTTCGCGGGTCTGAACGTTGGTAGCTGACGGAAGGCCGTGCAGGTTGGTACGTGGTCAGGGAGGGTCGAACGATGGTGAAGGGCGGGTCTGATTGGTCCGCCCAGGCGGGCTGGCCTGACACGCACCGCTTATGGTGGGCAACCGGCGCTTGACTCGAAGACCCGCCCCTACGAGAATCGTAAAACCCAACACAGGTAGGGGCGGGTCATTGATTCAGGCGGGTGCTGCCAGACTGGAAAGCCAGCCTGCCAGGCTAACCCCGCCCGCCTGCCAACCCAGACCCGCCCGTCGTGTAACGGACAACGACTCCTTCCATAACCCAACCCCTCTAAAACCAAAAAATCCGTTCAATCCGGTCCCGCTCCGGCATCGGTTGA
>CAYMLG010000107.1:0-14337 GCA_964391195.1 uncultured Anaerolineaceae bacterium
TTGGGCAGGGTTCCCAGCCGGGGAGGCTTGATTGCCACGGATATTCGCCCACCCCACGCAACTGTGGTTGCCAGGGGGGAGAGTCATCCACGAATAAACAAATATGAGATGCCTGGTTCCCCGCCCACACTCTGGTAGGGGCAGGTCATTGATCCAGGCGAGGGCTTCCAAACCGAAAAGCACAACCGCCAGGAAAACCCTACAACCCACAGGCCAGACCCGCCCGCCAGGCATCGATTCAAATCGACGCCTGAGAAATCCAAACCCGCTGGAAGCGGGTTGGGGAAGACTGCGAGGCATTCACCTACATGCCGCTGCGGGGATTACCCATCTCGAACCAGGTAGGGGCGGGTCATTGATTCAGGCGAGAGCACCCAGTCCAAGACGCACCATCCTCAGCCCAACCCCGCCTACCCGCAAACCAGACCCGCCCCCGATTGTCCACGAACGCTCCCATCCGCACACCAGCGGCACGACCTATAACGGTGGAGGCCGGGAAGGGCTGGCCTGAGATTTGGGGGTTGGTAGGCGGTGAGGGGCGGGTCTGATTGGACCCACGGGAGGGCTGGCCTGCCAGGCGCCGTGTGGGGTAAGCCCTCGCTGCCAGAGTCAATGACCCGCCCCTACCAGAATCGGGTGGTTACAGCGCCTCCTTGCCTATACAGGTGGCGGCGGACCGTATCCTGCGGCAGACCGTAGGGCATGTTGCCATGCGACCGTATTTTGGTCGCCCTTGCTCCACACACCTGGCAAGGGGGCGACCACCGTCCAGCGGTAGGGGCACGGCTGCGCCGTAAATGAACCGAGACCGTAAACCCTCCCGCCGTGCCCCTACTCATGGCGGCGGACGTGCCTCGCAATGCATGCAATGCATGCCATGCATTGCCCGCCCGGCATCGATTCAAATCGACGCCTGAGGAATCCAAACCCGCTTCAAGCGGGTTTGGGGGAGGGCTGCAGGCCATGAACCCGACCGATCGGGTTGGGGGCTGGCAGGCGGTGGATGCTTCAATGCGCAGTGAACGCGAGGTGGTGATGAACCTGCTTCAGCGGGTTTGGATTTTGGGAGCCGGTGGATGCATCCATTCTGGATGCATCCATCGGCGGGTGACCGGTGAACGATATCCTGTGCGGCCGCCGGACGGGGATGAGGAGCGGAGCCAGGGCCCCTGGCCGACTCAGGGCGCGGGCGTCGGGGTAATGGCGATCAGCAAGGCGCGCTGGATATCGGCGATAAGCGCCTCGAGCGACTCCTCCTCCAATCCCGCATCGCCAGCGGCGACTTTGATCTCATCACTCGTCGCGTCGATCTCCTCGCAGCGGGTTTCAAGCTGCCGGGCTGCGTCCTCCGAACTGATCTCTCCGCTGGACCATTGGGTGATCAGGGTTTCGAGCGCCGAGAGTTCCTGCTCGGCCAGGGTCAAATACTCACGCATTTCTGAGGTGGTGGTCCACCTTTCCAGACCTTGTTCGATCGCCGATACGAAGACCCCCAGCACCAGGACTTCGGCTGACAATTGATCGGCGTCCAATTCGCCTGCTTGCTGCCTTTCCAACGCGTTTTGGGTCGTTGTGCAGATGGTTTCCAAAATTGTGAAGGCCGTGATCGGGGCCTGCCAGGCTCCCACCAGCGCCTGCTGGGTCGGAACGAGGGTCCCTTCCGGGCCGGAGAGCGGGGTGTTGGCGGCGGTCGGGCCGGCAGCTGTTGCCGGCATCGTTTCCGCCGCGGGCTGTGTCTCTGCTGCTGTTGAGGTGGCGGTGGCCGGTCGCCGTGTGGGGGCCGTCGTTGGGCTGGGCAGCAGAGCGGAGGCCTGGGTGGGGGTTGCGATCTGCTCCGCCGGCCCGGTTGTGACTGTGGCCAAAGGCTGGCCTTCCGCGCCGGTCCCGGGGACGATATCGCCTGTCGCCTCCGGCGTTTCCGTGGGCAGCTCCAGGGTGGACAGGATTTGATCGTCCGCGGTCTCACCCGCAATCAAGTCCTCGACCTGGTCACAGGCGGACAGCAGCAGCGAGCCCAATAATATGATAAACAGCCAGAAAGGCAGTTTTTTTACCATGAAATAACCTCCTGAAATTCCCCCTTGAGATACGCCCCGCCAGGTCTCCTGGCGGAACCAAACATTAGTTAGTATACCGTAATTATAGATTAGTTCCAGATCATCCCTGTGCGTGCGAATGGTACCGGTGCTCAGGCCGCGCGGGATCCTCGCGCGGCGTAGCGTAAGATGCCAATCTTGCGGCCCTCGACCGGAGCGCACCAGGAGGCTAGGGCGACCAAATACGGTCGCATGGCGTCTTACCCTACCCGGCCGCGGCGTAGCGTAAGATGCCAATCTTGCGGCCTTCAACCGGAGCGCACCAGGAGACAAGATCGACATTTCGCCCTGCGTGCCCGCAGCGGACACCCTCCTCTCCCTGTCATCCCGATCGTCCGTGCGGCAGGTGTACCCCGGCGCTCGTGCACATCAACGCTCCACCGGGCGACCCGCGAAGAATATCTTTTTCCAGGCAGCCAGGGATCGTCGAGGACGGAATCGGCAAGGGCGACCAAATACGGTCGCATGGCAGCTTACTCTACGCCCCGCGGCGGACCGTGAAAGGATCCCGTTATCCGGGTGATCCACGGCGCCGGCGTGGATCACCCGGATAACGCCCCCGCCGAGCATTCGGGGTACGCGCGGCCGCCTCGTGCGGTGCGAAATAAAGATGAAAGTTGGATGAGAAGTATCCCTAATATCGAACAAAACAAATTGGTGCTTGACTTTTTGTGATGCTTTTGCTATACTGACTTTGTAAGTTGAGTAAACTAACAAAGCAGGAGCACGCTTCCTCATGCGACGCTTCCCAGATAAAGCCACCCATCAACAGACCAAAACCTTCAACTCCCAGCTCGTCCTCAAGGCGATCTACGACCACGGAAAGATCAGTCGCGCCGATGTCGCCCGCCTCACACACCTCACCCGCGCCACCGTCTCCGATCTCGTCGCCGAGCTGATCGAGCGCGGCCTGGTCGAAGAAGTCGGGCGTGGGCCCTCTGCCGGCGGCAAATCCCCCATCCTCCTCTCCGTCAATTCCGATGCCAGCCATATCATCGCCCTCGACCTGGCCAACGACGAGTTCTGCGGGGCCATTGTCAATCTGCGCGGCCAGATCATCCGCCAGATGAGCCTCCCCCTCCAGCAGTTCGACGAGGCCGGCGCCCTCTCCCTGGTGTTCCAACTCATCGATGCTCTTTTGCAGACCATGACTCACCCCATCCTCGGCATTGGCATCGGCACCCCGGGTTTGATCGACACTACCAACGGCGTCGTGCTGCGTGCCGTGAACCTCGATTGGGTCGATCTGCCGCTGGGCAAACTTCTCACCGATCGCTACCATCTCCCGATCTACATCGCCAACGACAGCCAGGTATCGGCCCTGGCCCAGTACATCTTTGGCCGTCCCGGGTCCGACGATGCCGCCAGGCAGGCGCCTACCACTCGCGCGCAGAACCGGCCGGGGGGCGCATCCAGCCTGGTGGCGATCAAGCTGGGCCGGGGCATCGGCGCCGGCATCGTGCTCAACGGGCAGTTGTATCAGGGTGATGGCTTCGGCGCCGGTGAGATCGGCCACATCGCCGTGCAGCCGGATGGGGAACTCTGCCGCTGTGGCAACCGCGGCTGCCTGGAAACCGTAGCCACCGAGCGGGCGATGATCCGCCGGGCCGAGAGCCTGCTTGATGAACATCCCGATTCCCTGCTGCACACCTATATCGGCGAAATCGGTGAGCTCACCAGCGAAGCCCTGCGCCAGGCGCTAGACCAGGGCGACCCCCTGGCGCTCCAGGTGGTGACTGAGGCCGGGCGCTACCTGGGCCTCGCCGCCGCCGGGCTGGTGGGGGTGTTGAACATCCAGCGCATCGTGCTGGTCGGGCGGGTGACCCGTTTTGGCGATCCCTGGCTCAATGCGGTCCGCTCCCAAATGCGCCGGTCCTCCCTCTCATCGTTGGCCGATAACACTCAGGTAGAAATTTCACCCATCGACAGCGACGTAGTTCTGCTGGGGGCCTCGGCCCTGCTGCTCATGCGGGAACTCGGGTTGGATCTGGCACGGTAAGGTAGGAAGGACATTCAATGGCTGGTAACCGGCGGGATTTCACGATAGGGGTCGATGTGGGCGGGAGCAAGGTGGCGGTGATGGTGGTCGATGGACACCGCCGCATTCAGGCCTGCCTGCAGGCCCCCACCGACCTCCGCACCCCCCAGGCCACTTTCGACGGCATCCTGCAGGTAATCCGGGAAGGCATGCGCCAGTCCGGTGTCGGACCGCAGCAGGTGGCCGCGGTCGGGGTGGGAGTTCCCGGCCGGGTAAACCCCTCCACAGGCGTCGTCCGCCTGGCAGTGAACCTTAACTGGATCGAATACTCCCTTGCCGAGTCCCTGCGCCAGGCGCTGGGCGTGCCCTGCCAGATCGAAAATGACGTGCGGGCGGCGGCCCTCGGCCTGCACCGCTACGGGCTGGACGCCTCGGTAGACAACCTGGCTTACCTGAACATCGGCACCGGCGTATCGGCCGGGCTGATCTTGAACGGGCAGCTTTTCACCGGCAGCCGCGGTATGGCGGGAGAGGTGGGGCACATCATTGTCGATCCTTGCGGGCCGCGCTGCGCCTGTGGGTTGAACGGGTGCCTGGAGACGATGGTTTCCGGCCCGGCCCTGGCCCGTTTTGGACAGAAGATCGCCGGCTCCCTGCCCGGCGTGCAAGGCCCTGTCACCGCTGAGATGGTGCTGCAGGCGGCCGCGGCCGGATTCACCCCCGCGGTCGAAATCGTGCGCACCGCCAGCCGCTGCATGGCCTGGGCTATCCATGGCCTGGTAATGGCTTACGATGTCGAGCGCGTCTTTCTGGGCGGGGGCGTCACCCGCTCCGGAGAGGCTTTCTTCAACCCGATCATGAAAGAAGTCGAAAATTTGCGGGCTGTATCGCCGCTGGCAGCGGAAATGATGACCCCCGGCTTGATCCAACGTTTGCCGGAGGGCTTCTCGGCCGGGCTGTGGGGCGCCATCGCCGTGGCCGAAAGGTCGACAACAGAAGCAGCAGACGGGAGGTAATTGGTTCCCTTTTACCCCAGGAGAGAGGCTATTGGCTCGAACGAATGAAACAACCTACCGGATCTTTCAGTTTTTTCACTTTTGAGGAGGATGAAATGCGCAACAAACTATTCTTCATTCTTGTAATCCTGAGCTTCGTGTTAGGCGCCTGCGCTACCCCGACCGCCGCGCCTCAGAACCAGGAACCCGCTGCGCCGCAGGAACCCGCTGCACCGGCGGAAAATTCCCAACAACCGGCTGATGAGCCCCAGGCCCCCGCCGAACCTCAAGCCCCCGCTCAGGAGCCCGCCGCCTCGACCACCCTGCGGGTGATGGTGGTGGACTACGTCGCCGACATGACCGACACCTGGCTGGAAAATGAAATCAAGCCCGCCTTCGAAGCTGAGCACCCCGGCGTTTCCGTCGAGTTCATCTACGTCAACTGGGGCACCCTGGATGAAACCGTCGCCGGTTACTTTGCTGCCGGGGACGGGGCCGACATCATCAACCTGGGCTCCGAGTACATTTCGCTGTTCGGCGAAAACCTGGCCCCGCTCAACGCTTACCTGGGCGAGCAGGCCTGGCCCGACATCAAGCAGTTCGCCCCCGGCACCCTGGACACTGTCACCTGGAACGGCGAGCTGCGCGGCCTGCCCTGGCTGACAGCTCCCCGGGCCTATATGTGCCGCATGGATCTGCTGGAAGCCGCCGGCATCACGACGATCCCCACCACCTTCGATGAATGGATCACCGCAGCCGAGGCCGCCACCGTCGTCGAGGGCGGGGCTGTGATGCAGGCCGGCCTGGTCACCACCGGTCGCATGGACGACTGGCAGGAGTACATTTCGCTCATCTGGGGCCTGGGCGGCAAGTTGTATAATGATGATGGCTCGCCCACCTTCGACACGCCGGAAGCCCGCGCCGCCCTGCAGTTCATGTACGACCGCCGCCGCGGGGTGTACGCCGATGAAACCATTGCCGATCTGCCCGAAGCGCAGGGCTCCCGCCTGGTGGACGGCAGCGCCGCCTGCCTGTGGGCCAATATGTGGGGCGCTCCGCCCGCCGATGACCCCATCTGGGAGCAGATCGAGCTCGTCGCCGGCCCTACCCATCCCGACTTCCCCAATAGCAAGCCGGTCTCCCAGGTCTTCAACGACTGGCTGGCCGTCCCCGCTTACTCCAAGAACGTGGAGTTGGCCGCCGAATTCCTCAAGTTCATCGGCTCCGCCGAGAATATGTTCCGCTACAACTCCGACTTCGGCTCCTTCCCTCCCCGCCAGGATGCCTGGAAGGAATACGTGACCGACTCCGAGTTGATGAAGGACCTGGGTGATATTATGGCTAGCTACGGTGTGGGCTTTGCCGACATCCGCATGACCGCCCAGTTCCGCGAGATTCTGCAGCGCGAGCTCCCCGCTTACTTCACCGATCTGCAGGACCTTGACACCACCCTGACCAACATCCAGACCGAGTACAGCCAGGTGCTGGCTGACAACGGCTGGATCGAGTAAAGACCCGACCACAGTACGCGTATCCCGGGGGCGGGTGAGGCCACAACTCCGCCCCGCCCCCGGGGAATGAGGAGAAGAGTTATGACTGAAGCGTACACCGAGACCCTGGTCACGGCGCTGGGGACCATCATCTTCATCCTCCTATCCAGTTGGGCGGTGGCTTCCCTGGCGCGCTGGGTGGCTCGCCTGCGCGGCGCCAGTCCCAAAGTGCAGCAGAACACTTTCGCCGGCTATCTGTTCGCCGCACCCTGGATTGTGGGCTTCCTGCTCTTCGTCCTGACCCCCATGCTGGCCTCTCTGCAGTGGAGCTTTACCCAATACAAACCCCCGGCCGAACCGCAGTGGGTCGGCTGGGAGAATTACGCCCGGGTGCTGGCAGACAAAGATTTCAAAGCTTCCTTATTCAACTCGCTGTTCCTGACCGTTATTGGCCTGCCCCTCCAACTGCTCACCGCCCTGGGCCTGGCGCTGCTGCTCAACCAGAAAATGAAAGGTGAGCGTCTTTACCGCATGGCCTTCTACCTGCCGGTCGTGCTTGGCCTGAACACCGCCGTACTGCTCTCCTGGCGGCTGATGTTCAACGCCAACAATGGCATTATCAACACCCTCATCCGCAATATCTCATCGGTCTTCGCCCCGGTAGGCTGGCTCAACCGGGCGCTAATCTTCGCCAACGAAACGATCAGCGCCTTCTTCCTGGGCTTGCAGAACAACAGCAACTTCACCATGATGAATAAGATCATCGAGGCGGGTTTCCCGGCGGCAGAGCGCGTCCCCCTCTGGCTTCAGAGCCCGCTGTGGACCAAGACTTCGATCATCCTGTTGATGATGTGGAGCTGCGGCTCGATGATGCTGATCTACCTGGCCGCGCTCAACGCCGTGCCTCGCGAGCTATACGAAGCCGCCGAAGTGGACGGAGCCAACGCCTGGCAGCGTTTCCGCCACATCACCCTGGCCATGATCTCCCCGGCCACATTCTACAACCTGGTGGTGGGTACCATCGCCACCATCCAGATCTTCGAGCAAACCTACGTCCTGTTCCGCGATGTGCCCACCGTAGGCCACTCGGCGTACTCCGTGGTGTACTACCTGTGGCGGGCAACCTTCCGCTTCAACGAGATGGGTTACGGTTCGGCGATTTCCTGGATTTTGCTGGTGCTGATCCTGGTCATTACCCTGGTGCAGTTCAAATTCCAGGATAAGTGGGTCCAGTATGACCTGCGCTAGCGGTCGGAAAGGAGCGACGCGATGACAAGAGCTGTTCAAGAACCGGCAGTTAGACAACCCCTGGCAGCGCCCCAGGTGAAGCGCGAGAGCCGGGTGGCTTGGCTGAGGCGCCACTGGACCGCGCTGGCGGGCAAGTCCCTGCTGTACATCTTCCTCATCGGCGGCAGCATTGTGGTGGCTTTCCCCCTGCTGTGGATGATCTCCACTTCGCTCAAAACAGAAGCCGAGGCCAACGCCCCTAAACTGGTGTGGGTGCCCGCCAGCCCGCAGATCGATGCCTATGCCCGCATTTTTAGCGACCAACGTTTCATCCAGTCCTACACCAACTCGGTGTTCGTCGCCCTGCTCGCCATCGCCGGAACACTGATTTCGGTCGCCGCGGTGGCCTACGCCTTCAGCCGCATCGAGTGGCCCGGGCGCAATCTCGTCTTCATCCTGATGCTGTCCACCATGATGATCCCCTGGCAGGCGTTAATCGTCCCTCAATACGTGCTGTTCAATAAGCTCGGCTGGATTGGCAGCTACAAGCCCATCACCATACCAGGCTTTTTTGCCGGCGGCGCGGCGATGATCTTCCTCTTACGCCAATTCATGGCCCAGATTCCCAAAGAGCTGGATGAAGCCGCGGTGATCGATGGCGCCAGCCATTTCCAGATCTGGTGGCACGTGATCCTCCCCCTGAGCAAGCCGGCCCTGGCCACCATCGCCACCTTCCTGTTCGTCGGAACCTGGAACTCCCTGCTCAGCCCGGTCATCTACCTGCAGTCGGCCGAGCTCTATACCCTACCGATCTACGTGGCCTCCCTGGTCAACCCGCAGCAGTCCTACCAGCCCTGGCCCACTATCATGGCGGCTTCAGTCCTCACCACCCTGCCGCTGATCGTGATCTTCATGTTCGCCCAACGGTACGTGCTGGAGAGCATTGTGTTATCCGGTTCGAAAGGGTAAAAAAGGGATAAGGGGTAATTTTCTTTCCATCGGGGATGCCCGGCCCGGCCTGTGTGCCGGAGCCGGGCATCCCCGGTTTATTTAAACCAATGCCTCCAGCCGGTCCACGTAGGAAGCCAGCACGGCAAAAGTCTTTTCTACCGGTTCCGGAGTGGACAGGTCAACCCCGGCAGATTTCAGAATATCCAGAGGGAAGCGCGAACTGCCGGATTTGAGGAAACCCAGGTAGTCCTGGCGCGCCTGCTCGGAACCGCTGAGCACCCGCTCGGCCAGGGCGTGCGCTCCGGAGATACCCGTGGCATACTTGTACACGTAGAAATTCGAGTACAGGTGCGTGGAGAACTGCGCCCAGGTGATCCCCACCCGCTGGCGATCCATCTCCACATCCGGGCCGTACCCCTCGGCGAACAGGTCTGCCAGCAGGTCGATCATCCCCTGCGCCGTCAGGCTTTCGCCCCGTTCCTCCCGCTGGTGGATCTCCAGCTCGAAGCGGGCCAGGGTGGGCATGATGAAGAAATAGCGGTGGAAGTTCCCCATCGCTTCTTCGATGATCGCGATCTGCGCCTCGCGGTCGGTGAGCGTGTTCAGCAGATGGGCGCGCACCAGCGCCTGGTTGAAGTTCGAAGCGACCTCCGCCAGGAACAGGCCGTAGTAGGAGTACACCTGCGGCTGCACCGAGCGGCTGTAGTACGAGTGCATCGAATGGCCCAGCTCGTGCGCCAGTGTGCTCACCCCGAAAATATCCCGGTTGAAGCTCATCATCACGAAGGGATGAGTGCCCTTCACCCCGGAGGAAAACGCCCCGAACCGCTTGCCCTTATTGAGGGCGTAGTCCACCCAGCGCTCTTCCAGCACCCCCTTGCGCAGCACAGAGACGTACTCCTCACCCAGCGGGCGCATCCCCTCCACCACCCAATCCACCGCCTGGCGGAAAGAGACTTCTGGCATGCGCTCGGTGAGGGCGGCCCGGGTGTCGTAGACGTGCAGGCGGTCGAGGCCCAGCGCCCGGCAGCGCACCCGCCAGTAACGGTGCCAGATCGGCAGGTGCGCCTTGTAGGTGTCGATCAGGTTGTGGAACACTTCGAGGGGGATAAAGTCTGGCTTCAGGGAGGCTTCCAGAGAGGAGGAGTAGCCCCGGGCCCGCGCCCGGAACACGTCCTGTTTGATCCCGGTCGCGAGGCAGGCGGCCTGTGTGTGCTGCATCGCCAGGTGCGCGTCGGCATAACTCTCCCAGGCCGTGCGCCGCAGCTTGCGGTCCCGGCTGGCGAGCAGTTTGTTGACCGTGCTGTGGGTCACCTGGTGCTGCTCTCCTGTTTCACTGGTGGCCGGCGAAAATTCCATCTCGGCGTTGACCAGCACGGAATGGATGGAGGCCGCGCTGCGGAACGGGTCGACGGCCTGGCTGAGCAGCTCCTCCACCTCCGCTGAGCGCACGTGCGGGGCTAGAATTTCCAGCCGCTCGAAGTGATGCAGGTACGTCTGCAGCCCGGGTTCCACCTCGGCCCAGGCTCGCAGCCGGTCGAAACCGATGGCGATCAATTCCGGCTCGGCAAAGGAGGCCGCCGCCATCGTCTGAGCCCCCAAAGAAGAGACCCTGTCGGCGCGGGCTTTCGCTTCCTGGTCTGTGGTATCCACCGCATAGTTCAGGCGGGCATACAGGGCGACCCGATCCATCTGGTTGGTCACCTCTTCGTAAGTGTGCAGCCACTCCAGCAGCACCTGCGGGTTTTCGCCCAGCCGCCCGCGGAAGCGCTGCAGCTCGGGCAGCCGCGCTTGCACAGAACGGAAGGCCTGCTCCCAGGCCTCGGGGGTGGGGAATATGCTGGCCGTGTCCCAGGTGGTTTCGACGGGCACTTCAGATCGCTTCGGGATTGGGGCTTTCGTCATGGTGTATCTCCTGAGCAAAAGGGATTGAGTTTTGTCTGCTGCGAATTTCGCTAGGCTGTACAGCTCGTTACAATCATATCATCTCTACAGAAGAGAACAGCCCGGGCAACCCGGGCTGCTTTTCTCACTCATCCCAACACATTTCGCGCTAGTGCTGGCCCAGCGTCCCCAGCATGCGCACGCGGCGCTCCAGGGCCCCGAAGACCCACATGCCCAGCGCGATAAAGATGAACATAAACAGCACCAGCAGCGCGATCTCCACCTCGATGGGCAACAAGGTGCGTGTGTGCAGCAGCCAGCCGCGCACCGCGTCGAAGCCGTAAGTCAGGGGCAGGGCCAGGGAAACCGGCAGCAGCCAGCGTGGCAGCGCCTGCACCGGAAAGCTGGAACCGGAGAAGATCTGCACCAGGAAGCTGCTGGTGTCCACCAGGGTGTTGGCCTCACGCATGATCAAGACCAGGGCCGCGAAGGCGAAGCCGAACCCGTAGAGGCCGATGAGCATCGGGATAATGGTACCGACTGCGGCCAACACATCGCCCGTGGGGTGGAACCCGAAGATCAACGCCGCGATGCCGATCATGGCCAGCGAGGTGATGGTTGTTATGGTAATGCTGGTGAAGGTGCGCCCGATCAGCAGCAAAGGGCGGGGGACCGGCGCGAGCCAGTTGGCTTCCAACACGCCGGCATCCATATCGGTCTTCATCGAGTAACCCATGCCCCAGAAGACGGCGTTGATAAAGTTCGTCAGCGCCGAGCCGATGACGATGAAGGACATATAGTCGCTCGTCCCGCTGTACGCGGCAAACCCCAGCGCCTGCCCGTTCACGCTGAACGCCTGCCCCATAAAATAAACCGGGGTCAGCCAGATCAGCGGATGGAAGACCGAAGATATGGCGTTCAACGGGTAGCGCCAGTAGTGTTTCCAATCTTTGCGGGTGATCGCCCACAGCGCATACAGGTGCGACCTCCAGGTTGGGTTGGACAATCCGATTTTTGCCATCTGAACCCTCCGGCGCATCAGTACTGGCCGATCGCCCCGGTCTGCCGGGCGCGGCGCTCCATCCAGGTGAAGAGCAGATACCCCAACGCCAGCCAGGCCGCTCCAAAACCGAGCAGAGCCAGCAGGTCGGGGAGTATCGGCTCGATCCCGCCGCCGGTGAGCACCGCCTGGCGGAAGGCGCGGATGATATAAGTCTGCGGCAGCCAGCGCGCCACCCCTTTCATCCACTCGGGCAGCAGGGCGATCGGAAAAGTGATCCCGCAGAAGATCATCACCAGGCCCCGCACCAGGAAGACGAAGGCGTTGGCTTCCTTGGCGGTGATCACCAGGCTGGCAAAAGCGAACCCCACCCCATAAATCGAGGGGATAGCGGCCAGGAGCACCAGCAGGGCGGGCCAGGGGCTGTCCGCGAAGCGCACATCCAGGAATAGGGCGTACTCAACAGCAGAGATCAGGATAAAAATGAGCACGGTCACCAGTTGGGTCGCGCTGCTGCCGAGCAAGAACCAAAAACGCCAGGCGGGGGCCAGCCAATTGGTCTCCAGCGTGCCGCGCATCTGCTCATTTCGCAGTGAATAACCCACATCCCACAGCACCATATTCTGCCACATCCACACCGTGGTGCCGACGACGATGTACCCAAGGAAGTCATCCGTCCCGGCGACCTGGGTGAAGAGGGCTAACCCGCTGCCGTCCGGACCGGCCAGCGCCCGGCCGGAAAAAATATAAGCCGCGGGGAAGAGCACCGGCCAGATCAGCATCGCCACCACCCAACTGGGGTAGCGGACAAAAATCAACCATTCGCGGCGCACCACCGCCCACAGCAGGCGCAGTTCGGAGGCCAGGCTGCGGCGGGAGAGGCTGTCGGGCGGGGACACAGGGTGTGCAGTAAGCGCCATGCTCGCCTCCTTCTCAATCCCGCAGGGCTTTACCGGTGAGGTGAATGAACACATCCTCCAGCGTGGGTTGGACGATGGTCATGTTAACCAGCCGGGTGCCGTTGCGGTTCACCCGGTCGAGCAGGCCCGGCAGCACGACCCGGCTGTTTTCGGTCTGCAGGCTCACCTCCCAGGTGGCTTCCGTCTCCAAATGCCGGGCGACCAGGTTATCGACCGCCGGGAGCTGCAGCAGTTCGCCCCGCATCTCTTCCTGCCAACCGGCCACTTCCAGGCGGACGACATCCTTCTGCTGGATGCGCTTCTTCAGCGCGGCCGGCGTGTCCAGGGCGATGATCTTCCCCTGGTCGATGATGCCAATGCGGTCGGAAAGCTGGTCCGCTTCTTCCATGTAGTGCGTGGTGAGCAGAATGGTGTGCCCCTCCTGCTTCAGTTCCCCCACCAGTTGGCGCACTTTCCGGGCTGCCTGCGGGTCGAGCCCCAGGGTGGGCTCGTCGAGCAAGATGATGGGCGGGTTGGAAAGCAGCGCCCGGGCCAGGGCCACCCGCTGCTTCATCCCGGTCGAGAACTTCTCCACCAGATCGTCCGCCCGGGCGGTCAGCTCCATCCGCTCCAGCAGTTCGGCCACTCTCCGCCGCGCCACCGCCGGAGGCACATGGTACAGGGCAGCGAAGTATTCCAGGTTCTCGCGGGCGGACAGCTTCCAATAAATGCTCCGCTCTCCGGCCAGAATCGTCCCCAGGCTCTGGCGCACCCGGTCCGGCTCCCGGCGGATGTCGAACCCGTTGACCCGCGCCGTGCCATCGGTAGGTTCCAACAGGGTGCACAGGATACGGATCGTGGTCGACTTCCCCGCGCCGTTAGGGCCGAGCAGCCCGAACACTTCTCCCTGCGGGATTTGCAGCGAAACCCCGTCCACCGCGGTGAACCAGGTTTTGGCCGGGCGGGGTTTGAAAGGCCATACTCCGCGGCGCTTCTGCGCTTCTTCTTCCTCTTGCGCCGCGCGGCGGGGAAATTTTTTTATCAGGTTTTCGGCATCGATTGCCCAGGTGGACATCGCCATACTCCTTTCTCTATTAAGAGATAAACCTATTTTAAGTATTTTCCAATATTTGTCAACCATTTACAAATAAAATCAAAACCAAAATGCGATTTTATAAATATTAATTTTGAATTATCAATTTGGGGCGATCGGGGTTACAATAGGATGGCGAGGTATCCTTGCGCTTGAACAAAAGGAAGCGACCCATGACTGAACTCTCTCCCGAAGCATTCCTTGATTCCTTTCCCCCGGAGATCGCCGAAATCGCTCTGCTGGCCAGAAACAAAATCCTCAGCCTCATCCCCGATGCGATCGAGATGGTCGACCCGCCTTCTAAAATTATCGGCTACGGATTCGGGCGGAAATATTCCCAACTGATCTGTGCCATTGCCCCCCAGGCCAAACACGTCAATCTGATGTTCAGCGAAGGGGCGGACCTGCCCGATCCCTCCGGCCTGCTGGAAGGGACCGGCAAGCGCGCCCGCCATGTGAAGCTCCGCCAGGCGGCTGACCTGGAAGCGGAAGGCCTGGTCCAGCTTCTGGAGGAAGCCGCCCGGCGCAAGCGCTGACCCACCCGGCAGAAAAGAATAGTTGTTTAGGCGGCGAAGCACCCCATCTGTTCCAACTTTTTCTATATGTATATGACCTCCCCCTATTCTGGTAGGGGCGGGTCATTGATTCTGGCGACAGTGGTCTGCCATTAATGGCGCCTGGAGGGCCAGCCCTTCATAATGGACCAACCAGACCCGCCCCCCAC
>CAYMLG010000108.1:0-14115 GCA_964391195.1 uncultured Anaerolineaceae bacterium
CCGCCTGCAGGGTACTCCTACCCGCCTGCAGGGTACTCCTACCCGCCTGCAGGGTTCACCAGCTCCATAAGAGACGTACCGGATGCCGGCCCAGACCACTTCCCCCAGCGAGGCAACACCCGCCATCCAGGTGATGGATGGGGGACACCTGCGCGGCTTGCTGGCAGGATTGGGGGCGGCAGCGATTTGGGGCGGGATGTACGTGGTCAGCAAGGTGGTGCTGGAAGTGATCCCTCCGTTTAGCCTGGTCACTTTGCGGCTGGCGTTAGGCATCCTGACCCTGGGAAGCATCTACCTTCTTCGCAGTCGCAGGGGCGTGACAAGGATGCAAGCCTTGAAGGTGGTCGCGGCAGGCTGGGTGGGCTATGGGGTTTCCCTCAGCCTGCAGTTCACCGGCACGCAGCTTTCAACGGCTTCCAACGGGGCGCTGGTCACTTCGGCGACTCCGGCGTTCGTTTTGCTGTTCGCCGCCTGGCTGCTGCGGGAGGCGATCACCAGGCGGCGTATGGCGGCGCTGCTCCTGTCATCACTGGGCGTGGTGGCGGTGATCGATCCTCGCAGCGCCCAACTGACTCCGGACCTGATGGCAGGTAACCTGTGCCTGGTTGCCGCAGCCCTCACCTGGGCTTTGTATTCGGTGCTGATGCGCAAAGTGACTCGGGAGATGGATACGCTGGCGGCCAGCCTGCTGGCTTTCTTTGGCGGGTTAGCGATCACCGTTCCGGCCGGCATCTGGGAAACGTCAAGCGGTAACAGCTTTGGCCCAATCACCTTGCCTGTGGTCGCAGGTGTGCTGTTTCTGGGGATCATCTCAACAGCGCTGGCGATGTATTTGTGGAATTATGCCTTCGCCACCCTGGAAGCCGGGATTGCCTCACTGACTTTCTTCGCCCAGCCCGTCGTCGGCGCGGGCCTGGGGGCATTGCTGCTGGGCGAGCAACTGACTCCGCTGTTCCTGGCCGGTGGGGCGCTGATCGGATTGGGGTTATGGGTGGCGTCAGGTGAACCCGGTCCTCCCGGGGATGGGCAGAATGGCGAATCGAGGTGATATGAGCGATCCTCTCTGGCTTCCGGCTCCCATGAGCCTGTCACTGCCTGCTGCAGAAACCCATATCTGGCGGATACGCCTGGATCTCCCCGAGGATAGGCGCCAGGAAACTGCTGCTTGCCTTTCAGAAGCAGAGCGCCAGCGGGCGGCTCGCTTCGTTACCCCCGAACTTCGCCAACGATATGTGGTCGCGCACGGCAGACTGCGGCAGATCCTGGGGGGCTACCTGCACACAGAGCCATCTTCACTGGAGTTCGACTCGGGCCCGAAAGGCAAACCGTGCCTGTGCCATGCTGAACCCGCCCCGGGAACGGAGGGGCCTGCCGGACTGCGGTTCAATCTTTCACACAGCGCGGGTATCGCATTAATTGCAGTAACTTGCGGGCGGGAGGTGGGGGTCGATGTCGAGCGACTACGCCCCGGGATCGATACCGAGAGCCTGGCGCGCCGCTTTTTTTCTGAGGCCGAGGCGCAAGCGGTCCTATCCTGCAGGCCAAAACAGCGCGCAGATGTTTTCTTTAAGATTTGGACGAGGAAGGAAGCCTACATCAAGGCCCGGGGGGCCGGGCTTTCCCTGCCGTTGGACAGTTTCACTGTCGATCCCCGCCTGCCAATTAACCAGGTCGAAGAGTTCGCCATCATCGAACTGGACCCGGGGCAGGGTTATTATGGGGCAGTAGCGATCGAGGGGGAATTATGCAGTTTGCGCTTATATGCCGGCTGAAAAGCACTCGAGACCACCCTGCACGAAGAGAAGAGAGTTCGGACCCAGGGTAGTCTCATTTGGGGGTGAAACCGGTGGTTCCGGTATAGGTCTTGCCATTATATTCAAGTTCAACCGTGACCGGCACGTACACGCCGGATGGATAATCCTTGGCCTCGAGGGTACAAATGCCCCGTTGGTAAATGACCATACTAAAGCAGTTCGGTACCCCGCGGTCCTGGCCTTCTTCGGGCCACCACGCCTCCATCCTTAGCATTTGGCTCAAATAAACCCCATTCTTGATCAGGCTGCCGGAGATGGTAACAGTCTCATCCCGGGCGGGGTTCGGATTATCCACCCAAACCTGGACTTCGTAGATATCCTCTGGGGTCGGCGAAGGAACGGCAGAAGGGGCGGGACTGGCCTGAGTCTCAGGGACTGTGCCGGAAACGGAACAGGCGGTTAACAGGAAAAAGAGAAACAGGAGAGAGAAAACAGTTTTCACAGAATCCCTTCACCCGCGGATCACGGCCAGCAGATCTTCCAACTGCCGTACTTGTTTTTGCTCTCCACGGTAGATACAGAGCTTGTTGTCCTTCAAACTCAGGCCAACAACCGTTATATCCAGCCGCTGCTGGATAATCCAGAGCACAGCATCCGTCAGATCTTTATCGGGCTCGTCACAGTTCAAGATGACAATATCGGGACTACATTTTTGAATGCACTCGACTGTTTCCCCGAAAACCACATCGCTGCCGACGATATCCACCCCAGCTTCCTGCGCGAGCAGTTTTTCAATTCCTTTACCGAACACGGAATTGCGCGAGAGCACATAAATGCGTTTCACCGTCACTGCTCCTTCCCCGGTACTCGCTTCGAGTCCAACCGGTGCAGCCCTTGAACTTTTGCCCGGGAGCCACAGCATTCTTCGGCAGTAAGCCGCCGCATATTGGATACGGCGGCTTACTGCCTGCCATCGATGTTAATCTATTACCGGAGTCGTTTTATACTTCTCAGCCGGCACCATGCTCACAGGGTAGACGACAATCGCGCGCTCATCCTGCGAAGGGCACACGGCTACGCACTTGCCACAGCCGATGCAGGTTTCCTCGATAACTTTGGGGAATACACCTCTGATCCCCTCGACTTCCACCTCTTCGAAGGATTTCGTGGGGCAGTATTCGACACAGTCCATGCAGCGCGAGCAAGTCTCGAAATTCACCTGGGCGATGCCGATGACAGCCTTCCGCTTCTCTTCCAGGCTAAGCGGCGGTATGGCGCCGCTGGGGCAGATCTGACCGCACAGGTTGCAGTCATAATCGCAGTGACCGGAGAACGGATCCATGACAGGCGTCCACATTCCGTCCCACCCGGATTCAAGCAGTGCCGGTTGGATCGCTTTGTTGGGGCAGCCCATAATGCACTGGTCACAGCGGATGCATTTCGCCAGGAAATTTTCTCCCTGTGCGCCGGGCGGGCGCAGGACGGTGGACTTGGCGGCTTTCACTTCGCCCACATCCAGGGTCAGCAGACCAACAGCAGCAGCACCGATCCCAAAGGTGGCCAGGGCTTCGCGGCGGCTGGGATCGAACTCGTAGTTCCAGCCCAGAGGAGAGCCGGACTCAAACGTGATAGCCGTCTTGCGGCAAGGCACAGCGCAGTCCATGCACATGATGCACTCGGCCGGATCGCTGGTGAAATCGCGTTCACTGCTGATGGCGCCCATGGTGCAGATTGCGGCACAGTCACCGCACTGAACACAGCTCTTCTGATTAACGAAGCGCTTGAAGACGGAGAACTTCGAACCCAGGCCGATCAGTGCGCCCAGCGGGCACAGATAACGGCACCAGAAGCGCCTTTCTACGATATTGAGCAGCAGCACGAGCACGAAGGGGATGGCGATCAGGTACCAGGAGATCTGCGGCCAGACGAACTCCTTCTTGTCTTCCAGGCCGATGTAGGCCAGGAGCGGCTTTAGCGGTACGGTTAGCCCACGGACGAAGATGGTGATCGGCTCAAAGTACATAAAGGCTAGGCTGCCGAAAGCGGCCATTACCAGGATGGTGAACAGGATGACGTACTTGAACCGGCGAAGGTTTTGCCAGCGGAAGAAACGGCCCGTCCGCCCGAACAATTCAAGGACTGCGCCAAGAGGACAGAACCACCCACACCAGACACGGCCAACAAGCAGGGTGACCACTACGGTGAGCAAAGCCGGCCAGTAGTTCAGGATGAACTCTCGCCCGCCGACCATCGCCGCCAGGGCCTGGAGCGGGTTCAGGCGAGAGAACAGGTTCAGAGGCACAGCTTCTTGCTGGGTCAGGGTGCTGGCAACCAGGCCCAGGAAGAGCAGCAAGGCCCCATACTGGACCACCTGCCGCGCTCGTTTCCAGCGGGTCGCTTTGGCTTTGAACAGGCGGCCGATTTTCGGCGCTTCCAGCCGGGTGATGGCGCCGGTGGGGCAGTACTCCACACATCGATTACAGGTGTCGCAGACGGCGGGTTGTTCGCCAAAGGCGCTGGTCACCCGGCGCTCGCCCCCGCGCCCCACGATGCCGAGCACGTGTTCTTCGGCGATTTCGTCGCAGGCGCGCACACACAGGCCACACAAGATGCAGTCCTCTTCCGCGTTCTCCGCAGGATAGCTGGGCTGCTCCACGCCCAGGTCGGCGGCGATGCGCTGGATTGAAGGGACTCCGGGGCAGCGGGACAGCAACAAGTCCGCCATCACGCGGCGGTTCTCCTCCACCTCGGGCGTGTCGGTTTCGATGACCATGCCCTCTTCAACAGTGGTGTTGCAGGAGGTCGTGATCGTCTTCCGCCCATTCCCATTTCTGGTGATCTCTACCTGGCACAGGCGGCAAGCGCCGTATGGGGTCAGGTCCGGATCATTACACAGGGTAGGGATATAGACACCCGCACGCTGGGCAGCTTCGAGCACCGTGGTGCCATCAGCCACCTGGATTGTTTCACCATTGATTTTGACGTTTACCATTGCATGCACTCCCTATTCCACCATAACAGCGTCAAACTTGCACACATCGCGGCAGATTCCGCAGCGGATGCACAGTTCCTTATCGATCTCGTGAGGCTGCTTTTTCTCTCCGCTGATGGCATCGCTTGAACACATCCGCGCACACAGACCGCAGCCGTTGCATTTCTCAGGGATGATGTAGTAGGTGATCAGCTCCTTGCATACACCGGCCGGGCAGCGGCTGTCCATGATGTGGGCTTCGTATTCATCGCGGAAATAGCGGATGGTGGTCAGCACCGGGTTGGGGGCGGTCTGCCCCAGGCCGCATAGTGCGCTCTGCTTGATGGATTTGCCGATCTCCTCCAGTCGTTCGATATCGCCTTCCTCGCCATAGCCGCGGGTGATGTAATCCAAAATCTCGTACATACGGGTTACACCTTCACGGCAGGCGGTACACTTCCCGCAGGATTCGAAGCGCGAGAACTCCAGGAAGTAGCGGGCCATATCGACCATGCAGGTAGACTCATCCATGACGATCATGCCGCCCGAGCCCATGATCGAGCCGGCTTCTTTAAGGCTGTCGTAGTCCACCGGCAGGTGCCACAGGCTCTCGGGGATGCAGCCGCCGGAGGGGCCGCCGGTCTGCACGGCCTTCAGCTTCTTGTCGGTAGCCGAACCACCGCCGATGTCCTCGATCAGCGAGCGCAGGCTGATGCCCATGGGGACCTCGATCAAGCCGGTGTTTTTGATCTTGCCCACCAGGGAGAAGATCGTGGTGCCCTTGCAGGTCTCCGTACCGATCTGGGTGTACCAATCGGCGCCATTGTTGATAATGTACGGCACGGTCGCCCATGTCTTCACATTATTGATGTTGGTCGGCTGGCCAAAAAGGCCCTTCTGGGCCGGATAGGGTGGACGGGCGTGCGGCTCGCCGGCCTGGCCTTCGATGGATGCGATCAGAGCCGTCTCTTCCCCGCACACAAAGGCCCCGGCGCCCAACTGCACGTCGATGTCGAAGCTAAAACCGCTGCCCAAGATGTTCTCACCCAGCAAGCCATGAGCGCGCGCCGATTCGATGGCGATCCTGATGCGCTCCACTGCCAGGGGGTATTCGTGGCGGATATAGATATAACCGTGGCTGGCGCCCATGGCGTATGCGCCGATGATCAGGCCTTCCAGCACGCTGTGCGGGTTGGCTTCGATCAGGCTGCGGTCCTGGAATGCACCGGGGTCGCCTTCGTCGGCATTGCAGATCACATACTTGGGATCGCCCACCGCATTGCGGCACAGCTCCCACTTGATGGCGGTGGGGAAACCGGCGCCGCCGCGCCCCCGCAGGCCGGACTTCCTGACTTCAGCGATGATTTCCTCCGGCTGCAGTTCGAAAAGCGCCTTCACCAGCGCTCGATAGCCGCCTACCGAAAGGTAATCTTCGAAGGAGGTAGGGTCGATCGAACCACTGTCGTGCAGCAGCACACGCTGCTGCTCGCGGTAGAAGGGTACCTCGTCTTCGTGCACGCAGTGCTGGCCGCTAACCGGGTCTTTGTACAGTAAGCGCTCCACGACCCCGCCTTCCAGGATCGTCTTCTTCACGATCTCAGGGGCGTCTTTGGGCTGCACGTGGGTGTAAAAGACCTTTTCCGGCAGGATCGTGACCAGGGGCCCCTGCTCGCAGAACCCGCGGCAGCCGGTGATTTTAACGTCGACTTTGTCCTGTGCGCCCTGCTCGGCGACAGCTTCCTGCAGAGCGGCGCACAGTTCCATACCACCACCGGCAGTACAGCCTGTTCCGGCGCAAACGGTGATGCAGGGCCTGGATGGATCAATGCTGGCCAGAATTTGGGCGCGCAGTTCTTCCAAGGCCAGTGCAGATGGGGTTCGTTCTTTAACCATTCTCGGTTACCTCCTCAGCCGCCATGTACTTCTTGAGAATTCGCTCTACCTTGGTGGCGGTCATATTGCCGTAATACTTACCGTCGATCACCATCACTGGTCCCAGGGCGCAGGTGCCCAGACAGTTCACCCCTTCCAGTGTGAACTGGTAATCTTCCGTTGTCTGGCCAGGTTCGATGCCCAGGAAGCGTCCCACCTGATCGATCAGGCGGTCCGAGCCTCGGACGTGGCAGGCAGTGCCCAGGCACACGGTGACGATGTGCTTGCCGCGCGGTTCCAGGCTGAATGCTTTGTAAAAAGAAGCTACCTGATAAACCTGGATCTTCGGCACCTGGATATGCTCCGAGACGCGCTCGAGCGCTTCCGGGGGCAGGTAATGATACTCATCCTGGATCTCCAGCAGCGCCGGGATCAGGCTGCGCTTTTCCGTGCTGTGTCGTTCCAGGATTGCATCAACTTTTTGGATATCTACTTCCATGTGTTTGCACCCTTTCTTCTCATCAAGGATCAAATAACAATTACTGCTTGGGGAACTCCAGCCAGTCACGCGGGTTCTGGAAAGCCCAGGGGCAGGCTGCCATGCAGTTTCCACAGCTTTTTCCGTTCTCTTTCCAGTACAGATAACAGCGCGCTGTGTCCACCGGCCAGCGCAGCAGGCCTTTCCGGTTACATATAGAGGGGACTTCGGTAGTGCGCTCGTCCCAAAGAATGGCGTTCACCGGGCAGGACTGGGCGCAAGAGTGGCAGGTCTCACAATAAGTCTGGATGCCGAAATCAATGGGACGATCGGGCACCAGGGGCAGATCGGTGAACACCTTGCACAGGCGCACCCGCGGTCCGAATTCGGGGGTTAGCAGCAGGCCGTTGCGACCCAGCTCACCCAGACCGGCATCGATCGCCAGGGGGATGCTCTGGGCGGTGTCATTGCCGCTGGGCACTGCCGGATAACCCAGCATGCGGATGTAACGGGCCAGCGAACCGACAACCTCGACCATGTGCGAGTAACCCAGGGCGGCTGCGGCGCTGGCTTCCCAACCCGGCGAGGTGTTGATGAACTCCCAATCCATTTCGATGGCGATTACAATGGCATACTTATAGCGGATATCCAGTTTTCCCGACTTGCCGGTGCTCCGTTCGAAGAAGTTCGAGTAAACCCAGAGCGGATCCACCTCGGTGATGCCCACCAGGGATGCGCCGAATAAGCGCGCCACCTGCTTGACCCGAGCCGCCATCCAGGTCGGGTCGTCCACGGGGAAGCGCTCGGGGCTGGGCGCTTCGTCCCAACTGTATAACCCACCACCCTCCCGCTGGCGTCCGTCATAGCCGCGGTAATCGGGGTTAAACGAACCGGCGTAATCGTCGACAAAGATGGCCCCGGCCCCCAGCGCCCGGCCTTCGATGCCCTGCGCGTTCAGAGGAGGCGCCAGGGCAGCCGCAGCCTTTAATTGGGCCTGGTATTCTTTATCCCAAACCTCGCGACAGAAGGCCGTATTGCGCTCGTCAAAACGCTGCAGCTTTCCGGCGATAAAAGGCGTGTAGGTGGGCTGATCCACCTGGCGGATTTCGGGCACACGGCGCCAGTGCTCTTTGAGCGTGTGCCGCTCAAGGGCATCCAGTTTCGGGAAGCGTTGCCCGCAGGTCATGCAAGCCCAGGAGAACACCTTAGCGGCCCTGGTGGGCTGAGGGGCTGCCGGCTCAGTGGGAGAGGGCTGCGCTTCAAGCTCCGTGGCCTCGCCGGCGGTGGATTCGCCGGCCACCGGTCTGCCGGTCCAGGGGCTGGTCGGCGCCGGCCCGGGCGTGACGTCGCCGAAACCGGGTTCGAATATCATTTCGCGGGGAAGGGCAGTAGCGGTCGATGTGGCCGCCGGCTGCAGCCCATCCGCCGGGCTGCAGCCGGCAGTCACCTCGGTCAGCCCCAGGCTTAAGCCCAGCAAGGCCAGGGAACGCAGGAAATCTCTGCGGCTGATCTGACCCTTGGCTAACCGTTCTTCAAGCTCTGCAACCTGGTTCCGGATGGGTCCTTTCATAACAGCTTATGCCTCCCGGAAGAAACGCGTCTCCGCCAGGCAGGCGAGCAGACCGATCACGCCCGCTGCCAACGCCAGGAATAGCCCCGGCTGCAGAGCCGCCCATGTTTTGATTAGCATCATTTCGTGATAGGTCTGACCGCTGCCGTGAAATGGGATGTGAAAACGTGCGGCCACCCCGACCACGCGTTTAATCAACATATAGCTGCCGAACAGGGTAAGTACGCTCGCAATCCCCAGCATAATGGGAGCTGCTTTTCCCTTCACGAAGGTTCCGGCCAACAGCGTCAAAATGCAGGCGATCAGCACCCCGGTGAGGATGGTCATCGAGCCGCTGCGCGAGTACCCCACCAGTTCGCTCGCCGGCCCGTCCACCAAATAGGGGTAGATATCAGACCGCTCGGTCCACTCCAACGCGAAACTCCACCAGGGGAAAAGCATGGAGGTGATCAGCAGAATTGCGGCCAAGAAGGCCAGTATATTGATTTCAACACCACGAATTTTCACTTCCGGTCCTCTCGTGATCCTGATGGTCGACACCTGCTCGAATTACCCATCAACTGATCAGGCGGGTGAACAGGCGCACCAGTCCGGGGCGTTGCGCCAGGAAGGGCAGCATGTGCATCCCCCTCCCATGGCGCATATAGCGCGACAACAGCCGCCGCCCAAGGCCGAATCTGCGAATGCTGGCGCCTTCAGGGGTGATGTGCCAATAGCGCGGCGCCACAACCGGTTTCCATTTGCCCGAAACCAGCTTAAGGATCTCCAAGGCGGCCAGGGCGCTGCTGATCCACACCGGAACGCACAACTGGGCGTGCGGTTTTCGACTCTCACACCACTCATCGAACCAATCCTGCCGCCAGGCGCCTTCATTAATGTAGTAGTGCAGGATGCGGCGGTTGGCAGGGTTGCGCATGAATTCGATCAGCTCTTCATAAGGGGCCTGGTATGGCATCACCAGGCATTCTGCAGCGTAGGGGCTTTCGGGCATGAAAGTGCTGACCCGTGTGAGTGCACCCACCGGATAAGCCATGATGGCCGGTTTGCCCAGCTCTTTCGCCCGGTTCAAAGCGGCGATGCTCAGCGGCCACTCGTCAGCAGCCGGCATGAATACATCGCCCATCTGAATAGCCCGATCAAGTTCATCCGGGCAGAGGGCGCGCGGGAAGACCTCCACTTCGGCTGCCGGGTTGATCTTCCGGATCTCTTCGCACACGGCCACGGCTTTGTTCATGCCCAGCGTGTCTGTGCGGCAGGCGATCTGACGGTTCATGTTCGAAGGCTGGTAAGTGTCGTATTCAAAAAGCACGAAGTGCTCCATACCACTGCGGGCCAGCGCTACGGCAACCGTGCCGCCGATACCGCCGGCGCCGATAATCACCACCCGAGCTTTCTGAATGCGAGCTTGTTCCTCTGGGGTATAGATCCCCAGATTACGTTCAAATAACTGCTCGTATACCATCATCTACGTGGAGTGCTCTATCATCAATCATCGATAATGCGGTCATAAAGTGTACCGTTTGCCAGTATTCAGGAGGCCCCAACCCGATGGGGAACATCCAGTTGGGGCCTCTTATCTCTCAGGCAGGCACAGTCAGGATTAGAGGTGCTGTTCGGCGATCTTGATGACTTCGTCGGGAACGCCCAGAGCCTTCAGAGTGTCCACTTTGGGAATACCCTTGTCCTCGGTCCAGCCGCGCTCCTTCCAGTAAGCAGGCAGCAGCTCGTCGAACACCTTCTTGCGATCGCCATCGTAAGCCGTCTCACCCTTGTGGATACCGAAGGGGATGGGGTCATCGAACCAGCGATCGGGGACGAGCATGTCCCACTCTTTCTTGGGATCCTTGAGCTGCTGGGAATGGATGTCGAGCAGGCGAGACATGGCGTACTGGCGGGCGCCGACGTTGAAGAGGTCTTCTTCGGTGAAGTCCGTCCAGCCGGTTGCCGCCTTGATCAGATCCACAACCTTGCCGGCCATGTGACCTGCGCCGAAGCTGCAGGCCACCAGCGAGTCGGTCGAGCACTTGTTGTTCTGCCCGGCGATAGCCGCTGCCAGATCGCCCTGCATGAAGCCGGCGCCGCCGCCGCCCGTGTGCTCGCAGGGGCGGCAGACGGTGATGTACTCGAGGGCGTCCTTGTCCTGACCGCGGGTTCCGTGGGCCGGCTGGCCGTAGCGGTGAGTGGTCTGCGGGTATTTCATGATCTCGGCTTTGCCCTTCTTCTCAGCGAAGTACTTCGCCGTTTCCCAGGTGCCATTGGCGAGCACGTCACCGATGCCCTCGCGGTAGACTATCTTCTTGACGATGGCTTCCACCGCGTGCACGTCGCCCCACTGCAGGTCGATGCCGTCCAGGTCATCGGGGGTGATCAGATTGCGCTGGCGCAGCTCCATGAGCATGGCCAGCAGTGCGCCGCCCTCGATGAAGTCCATACCATAGTTATCGAAGAGGAAGGTGGTGAACTGCAGCTTGGCCAGATTCTCGGCCTCATCGATGTGGGTGCCGGTGAAAGGATCGGCCGGGGTGGTACCGGGCATCTCAAAGTAACCCAGGTTGCCGCCTACCTGGCCCATGGCCTCCCAGTCGGGCATATCGGAGAGGACGCCGTTCATCATCTCGTCTTCGGAAGTGATTTCGGCCGTCATCAGGCAGTGGATAAAGCAGTTCGGGCAGGCCTGCTTCTTCACGTAGCTGGCCATATCCATGAACACGCCATCGATGGCCTTGATATTCGGATCTGCCCAGCCGGTGTACTGCCAGTTGCGCACCGGGTAACCGTTTTCGCTCAAGTTGGCGCGCGAGCCGATGTTGGTTGTACCCAGGGTACGCATGGCGTAGTTGCCCAGCTCGGACTGCTGAATTTCATTGACCAGGCGCATGAAAGTCTGCTTGTCGGCCAGGCGGTGACCCTTGGTGCCACGCACCACGATCGCCTTGAGGTTCTTGGAACCCATAATGGCGCCGGGGCCGTAACGACCGTGGGCACGGGCGGCTTCGGTCATCACGCTGGCGAACCAGACCTGGTTCTCTCCGGCGGGGCCGATCATCCAGACGTGCGCCAGGCGCTTGTTGCCAACACCCTTTCGCTTGGGCGGGCGCAGAGCGGCCCACTCAGGGGTCAGGTCGGCGTCGCGGATCATGGCTTCGCGGGTTTCGATCTCGGCGGTGACCTCAGACTTGAGGACCAACTCACCTTCGTCAACGCTCATGCCCCAGACGTGGCTGGCATCGCGGATCTCGATCACGTCATCAATCACGGCGATGTAGACTGGCTTGTCGGCCTTGCCTACCACCTGGATACCGTCCCAGCCTGCGAATTTCAACTCGGAGGCAGCGTGACCACCGCTGGTGGCGACCGAGATGAAGTTGTAGGCGCTCTTGGTGACGGTGACCGAGCGGGCGTTGGGGGCAGCGCCGGTGATCGGGCCGACCATGATCTGGAACAAGTTCTCTGGGCTCAGGGGGTGGATGTCCGGGCTGGCGATACCTTCCTTCATCAAGAAGTACACGCCCAGAGCCGAACCGCCCAGGTACTTTTTATAAACTTCTTCCTCGGGTTCGATGACGGTGACTGTTCGAGTGGTCAAATCCACGCGGGCAATCTTACCGGTCATTCCTTTTAAGTCGGCCATTATACAGTCCTCCTCACGTTGTACATCTTGCGGTAATACAGTTCAGCCGCGGCGGATGGAGACTGAGCAAAATAGCGGCCGTTCTTCAACTGCGGGACCCACTGCAGCGCCCCGTTAGGACAGGCCTTGACGCATTCCGGATCACCGCCGCAGCGGCTGCAAACCTGGGCTTTCTTGCTGATCGGGTCGTAAGAGATGCCGCTGCCGAACTGGTCTTCGCAGATCTCGGCACAGCGCCAGCACTTGTCCGCACCCAGGCATTTCTCCTGATCGACCCACTTGTAGCCCATACCGTAGTATCCGGGTTTGCCTTCGCCTTCCGGAACGGTCATGATCGCATCTTCCGGGCAAACGAACTGGCAGGGGAATTCGTCGGTGCCTTCCGCCCAGGCCTCGAGCTGGCAATAGTGGCAACTGTTGACCACATCCACAAACTGGAAGCGCATGGGGCGGATACGGGAGAACTCCAGGTTGACTACGTCTTTGGTCTCTTCAGGGTGCAGTTCGGTCGCCCATTTCTCGGCGCAGGCAGTAGCACAGGACAGGCAACCTATGCACAGGTAAGGGTCGTAGACCAGGTTATAACCGGCCTTATAGGGTGATTCTTCACCGGCGGGCGCCTCGCCGCCTGCAGGGGCGGCAGGAGTAGGCCCAGGAGGAGGGGGAGGCGCTTCTTTGGGGAACACCTCGCGGCCCACCACACCACCAATTACCAGACCTGCAATACCGGTGCCGGTCAGGGAGAGGAACTCCCGGCGATTGATTCCTCCACCGGTGCCTTGCGACTGCTGCTTAGGCTCTTGCTTGGGATCTGGCTTTTTATCTCTCCGTTCAACTTGTGCCATTCTATCCTCCACAAATTTTCTGCTGTTAGACAATGCCTTCCTGAGATACTTGATCTGTCATAGGGGTTATTTCTCCAGATGGCTCTCCTTTCCTGCGACAATGTGAATCACGATACATGACCGGTATCGACGGAGATATGAACTTGTAGAATCATAGAACAGAGGGCTAGACAATTACATAATAGCGGATCTGAGAAGGAAAAGGTACACCAGGGCGGGCGATTTCGAGAATCAAAAAGAGCTATCCGGAGATAGCTCTAAGATAGCTCTACTAGATGAGGCGGTTGGGTTGATATAGCCCAGATGGGCTATTCGAGCCAGATCAGGAATTGTTCTCGTCCAACAACCCCTGGCGTACAGCATAGACTGCCGCCTGAATGCGATTCTGCAGGTGCAATTTATCCAGGATATTGCGCAGGTGGATTTTCACTGTGTTCTCGGAGATAGACAGTTTCAAGGCGATCTCTTTATTCGAAAGGCCTTCGGCCACCAATTGTAAGACATCGATCTCGCGGGGCGTAAGTTCTTCGCCTACTTCGACTTCTGCAGAAGAGTCTCGAGCAGGCCGGGTAAATTCTTCCAAAATCTTGGCGGCGATCACGCCAGACAGCGGCGCTTCACCCCTGGCGATACTATCCAGGATATCGTATAGCTGGTGGAGCTCCAGGTTCTTCAATAAATACCCCTGGGCGCCGCTCTTAATGGCTTCGAATAAATGATTGTCGTCATCGGATACGGTCAGCATGGCGATCCTGACGTGAGGCATCTCCTGTTTGATGCGGCGCGTAGCCTCCAGGCCATCGCACCCGGGCATGTTGATATCCATCAAGATAATATCCGGAAGCAGCTCGCGCGCCGCCGCCAGGGCCTCATATCCGTTTCCCGCTTCACCCACCACCTCGACATCTTTACGGGATGACAGCAGAGCGGCCACACCTTTACGAAACAGAATATGGTCATCGACCAATAAAATACGCAGCATGCTTCACTCCTC
>CAYMLG010000109.1:0-14042 GCA_964391195.1 uncultured Anaerolineaceae bacterium
GATCCTTCACCATGCGACGTTCTGCGACACTGCGTGTCGCCCGTCGCCGTTCCGGATGACATGCGTGGAGGTGTCCTCCCGAGGAAGAGTAGCGACAGCATTTAGTTAACAAAGTACTGAGGGAGCGCAGCGACCGAAGGATCTCCTCGTTCTTTGTGCAAATTGCTATTTGCAAAACAGGGCCTGCATGGTATAATGCACGTCCGTGCCGCCCCCTGGCGGCATTATGCTGTGTACATTTGTACGCACACCAGGATCTGATATGAGCGGCGCTCAGCAGCCAGTTCAAATTTGTTTAAGGATTGCGAACGATGAATGAATTATTGAAATCCGTCGAGGCCCCGGTAAACCCGAACGTACCCGAGCTCCATCCCGGCGACAGTGTGCGCGTCTTCCTGCGAATTAAAGAAGGCAACAACGAGCGCACCCAGGAATTCAAAGGCGTTATCATTCGCCTGCGCAGCTCCGGGAATAATGCCAACTTCACCGTGCGCCGCATCGCCAGCAACGGGGTTGGCGTCGAGCGCACCTTCCTCATGCGCTCCCCCCGCCTGGATAAGGTTATCGTAGAACGGCGGGCAAAGGTTCGCCGCGCTCAGCTTTATTACCTCCGCGAACGCTCCGGCAAGCGGGCTCGCCTCAAAACAAAGTTCACCAAATAATCCCCTGGCGGTCGTTCTGGCGGGCGCGCCGCTCGCTTCGACTGCCTGGTTCCGGTCGAATGGTCCTGGGACGCAGCCCTGAGTGGCGCTGCGTCCTTTTCCTGTTCTCTTGTTCCCGCCAGGTAAACCAGGCTGGATGGAGGTCCCTTTGAAGGAACCACTCATCGGTATCACCACTTCGCATTTACAAAGCTCGACCGGCGTTCTCCACACTTCGATTCCCGAGGCGTATTCCCAGGCCCTGGCGCAGGCCGGCGCGCTGCCGGTGCTCATCCCGCTGGGTCTTCCCGCCCCGGCCTTGCTGGGGCTGCTCGCCCGCCTGGATGGGGTGCTCTTCGCCGGTGGCGGAGACGTCCATCCCCGGCGCTATGGGGCCGAGCACCTCCCCCTGTCCACCGACATCAACGAGGAGCGCGACCGGGTAGAACTGATCCTGCTGGAGAACCTGCTCACCGCCCGCCGCCCCTTCCTCGGCATCTGTCGCGGCTTGCAGTTGATCAACGTCGGGCTGGGCGGGACTCTCTACCAGGATATCCTCGCCAGCAGACCCGACGCCCTGTCTCACCAGCATATCCCCGGGAACCCCCGCTCATACCTGGCCCACCCGGTGCAAGTCTTGCCCGGGACCCGCCTGGAAGCCGTCCTCGGCTGCCAGACCGCCCGGGTGAACAGCCTGCACCACCAGGGTGTTGACCGGCTGGCCCCCAGACTGAAGGCCAGCGCCCTGGCCCCCGATGGGCTCATCGAAGCCTTTGAGTTGGAGGACTATCCGTTTGGCCTGGCGGTGCAGTGGCACCCCGAATGGTTGACCGGCCAGGCCGAGATGAACCAGATCTTCCGGGCGTTTGTCGCCGCCGCGGCTTCCCAGAAGTAGGGAAAAAGCATGTTCACCCCCAGCGATCCCATCGGCATCTTCGACTCGGGCGTCGGCGGCCTTTCCGTGCTGCGTGCCCTGCGTCAACTGCTGCCTCAAGAGAACGTGCTCTTCCTCGGCGACCAGCAGCATGTGCCCTACGGCCCCCGCCCCCTCCCCGAGGTGCGCTTTTTCGCCGAGCAGGTGACGCGGTTCTTACTCGGCCAGGGCGCAAAGCTGATCGTCGTCGCCTGCAACGCCGCTTCGGCCGCGGCCCTGCATCACCTGCGCCGCACTTTCCCGCATGTCCAATTCGTCGGCATGGAGCCGGCGGTCAAACCCGCCGCCGAACAGACCCAAACCGGCGTGGTCGGCGTGCTCGCCACCCCGGCTACCTTTCAGGGGGAACTGTTCGCCTCTGTGGTCGAGCGCTTCGCCAAAGGCGTCCGCCTGCTGGAGGATACCTGTCCCGGCCTGGTGTCCCAAATCGAAGCCGGGGAACTGCGCGGCGAGCGCACGCGCGAGATCCTGGAGCAGGCCCTGCGCCCCATGCTCGCCGCAGGGATCGACACCGTCGTACTCGGCTGCACCCACTATCCGTTTGTCATTCCACTCATTCAGGAGATTGCCGGCCCCGGCGTGCGCGTGATCGATCCGGCGCCCGCCATCGCCCGCCAGGCGCAGCGCCTGCTGCTCGCCGGGGGGCTGCTCAATCCCGGCCCCGCCGCCGGGCAGCTTCGCGTTTACACCACCGGCGACCCGCCTCGCCTCGCCGCCCTGCTGCCCGAGCTGCTCGGCGAGTCCCATCCGGTGACGGGGCTAAAATGGGTTGAACAGGAGCTATCCTTCTGAATCCGCCGGGCGCATCCCCAGCGCATCCGCCTCGACTCTGACCCCCTCGAAATTTGCAAAAGACAGATCGTTGAATCTCAGGCCCAGAACCGCCCGCGCCCGCTGGAAGAGGGCGGTGTAGCCCTCCGCGCTGCGGCACTCCCAATTCAGGCCCAGCGCCTCAGCCATCCTGCGGATAGCGCCTGGCGAATCCGCCTCGATTTCCACAAAGAGGCCAAAAGGCATCTCATCCAACATCACGTGCGCCCCGTTGAGGGCGTACACCGTCCTGTACTTTTCGTAGGCCATGCTCACCTGATAGCCCAGAGCCTCCAGCAGCCGGTGAGCCGCCTCGAAATCGTCAAGGGTGAACTCGATCTCCTCTCGCGAGCGGACGCCCTCCCCAAAACTGCCCGGCCCTTTATACGTCAGGTGGGCGGCGGTGTCCTGGCGCAGGCGCAGCACTTTGAGAGCCCGGCTGAGCTGCCGGTCGGGCGTATCGAACCGCAGATTGGTCTCGTGGGTCCGGCTCTGCACCTGGGCCGCCCCCATTTCCTCCAACAGCCGTTTCACCCGCTCCAGGTCGCGCACGTAGAATTTGGCCTCGATTTCCATCCTTAAGCAGCCGCCTCCGGCACCACGCTCAGCATCGTCTGCCGCTGTTCCACCCGGTCGCCTTCCTTCACCCGCAGCCGGGAGATCACACCATCCTGGGGCGACTTGAGCTCGTTCTGCATCTTCATCGATTCGAGCACCACCAGGACGTCGCCCCTCTTCACCGCCTGCCCCTCCCCCACCGGGACGGAGATCACCAGGCCGGGCATCGGCGCTTTCAGGTGGAACTCGCCTTTGCCTGCGCCGCTGTCCCATTTCGCTGCCTTCAGCCGCTTCGTCCGCTCGTCCTCCACGGTCACCGGGAACAGGCGGCCGCGCAGCAGCACCTGCCATTCATCCTCGTTCGGATAAACGAACGCTTCATAGGACTGGCTGTCGACCAGCAGCGACACCAACTGCTGTTCCTCAATGGATTCATAATCCACCGTATAGATTTTCCCGTTGATGCTCACGTGCCGCTCGTCCAGGACTTCGATGTTGTACTCCCGGTCTCCGACGGTGGTGATGTATTTCATCTTCGACTCCTACTTGCGCCAGCGTCCGGTCCACTTCCAACTGCTGGACGAGCGTTCGCTGCGTTGAATGATGTTCGCGCTCAGTTGATTCCGCCGGTGGGCGGTCATGGTGGCCATGATCGCCGCCACTTCCGGGGGCGAGAGCCTGCCTTCGCTCCCATTCGCCCGCCAGTGGTCCAACTCTTCGCTTTCCTCGATGGTGAACCGTTCCTCGATAAACCGGGTATCGTACTGCCCGCCCATATAGCGATGCGAGTCCATAAGCTTCTGGTGGAAGGGCAGGTTGGTGCGCACCCCCACGATCTTATACTCGTCCAACGCCCGCCGCATGCGCAGGATAGCCTCCGCCCGGGTCTCTCCCCATACGATCAGCTTGGAAATCAGCGAATCATAGTACGGCGAGACCTCCATGCCGGGGAAAACGCCGGCATCGATGCGCACCCCGGGACCAGTGGGCATCAGTATGTGGGTGATGGTCCCCGTGGACGGCAAGAAATCGTTGTGCGGGTCTTCGGCGTTGATGCGGCACTCGATCGACCAGCCGTTGTGCATCACGCTCTCCTGGTTGAAGCGCAACTGCCGCCCGCGGGCAATCCGGATCTGCTCCTTGACGATGTCCACCCCGGTCACCATTTCCGTCACCGGGTGCTCGACCTGCAGCCGGGTGTTCATCTCTAGAAAATAGAAATTCTTGTTTTTATCCACCAGGAACTCGATCGTCCCCGCGTTCACGTAATCTACCGACTGGGCCGCCCGCACGGCCACCTCCCCCATCCTCAGCCGCAGATCCTCATCATCCTGGATGAAGGGCGAGGGCGCTTCTTCGAGCAGCTTTTGGTGACGGCGCTGCAGGGAGCACTCCCTCTCGCCCAGGTGGACCACATTGCCGTGCTCATCCGCCAGCACCTGAAACTCGATGTGCCGCGCCCCTTCCACCAGCTTCTCCAGGTACACGTGGCCGTCGCCAAAGGCTGCTTCCGCTTCCCGCCGGGCGGCCTGGAGCAGGGCGGGCATCTCCTCCAGGCTGCGGACTTCCCGCATCCCTTTCCCGCCGCCGCCCGCGGTGGCCTTGATCAGCAGTGGGAAGCCAATCTGGGGGGCGAGGGCCAACAATTCTTCATCTCTCAAGTCCCCCTCCCCCTCCGTGCCCGGCACCACCGGCACCCCGGCCGCGGAAACCGTCGCCCGGGCGATGGCTTTATCCCCCATGGCGGCGATGGCAGAAGGTTTGGGCCCGATAAACACCAGCCCCGCCTCCTGGCAGGCCAGGGCAAAATCGGCCCGTTCCGCCAGAAACCCGTACCCGGGATGGATCGCCCCTGCCCCGCTTTTCCGGGCGACATCGATGATCTTATCGATACATAAATACGACTCGCGCGAAGGGGCCGGGCCGATCGGGTAAGCCTCATCTGCCGTGCGCACGTGCAGCGCACCCCGATCGATGTCCGAAAACACCGCTACCGTCTGCAATCCCAGCTCGCGACAGGCACGGTTCACCCGTACGGCGATCTCTCCTCGGTTGGCGATCAGCACCTTTGTAAACATATCCTGACCTCGTATGATAATGCCTGCTCGTTTTCCCGCTGCAAGGCGGGGCGTCGCTCCGCAGTTAACGTAATATTATTAATAAAGAAACGAGTGCGCAAATTACGTATGGGCTTTCAAAAACTCGATAACCCGCCGGTTGAATTCCTGCGCCTGCTCCTGCGGCAGCATGTGCTTTGCCCCCTCTAACAGCCAGAGTTCCGCCCCGGAGATGGCTTCGGCGATATCCCGGGCGTGCTGGGGGGTGGCGTATTCGTCCGCTGTCCCCTGGATGACCAGCGTGGGGCTTTCGATCTGCCGCAGCAGCGGGCGGATATCCCAATGGATGTATTCCGGTTTACGCCATCCTTCGTACCAGGCGCGAAAGACCATATCCGCCTTTACCCCATGGACCCGGGAGAAGGCCCTGCGGAATGAAGAGCCGTTCTCGTAGTCGATGCGCAGCCTTTCGATCCCCGTTTCCATCTTCGGTTCCACATAGATATGGGCAGCGACCGTGACCAGAGATTGCACCCGCTCCGGCCTGCGCGCAGCGTAGCTCAGCCCGATCGTCCCCCCATCGCTGTGCCCCACCAGGGAGGCGCGTTCCAGCCCCAGTTGATCCAGCAAGTCGTCCAGATCGTCCAGGTCCTCATTGAAGAATGGGATCGAGAATTCTTCCCGGCGCTCGGAACGCCCGTAGCCCCAGCGATCGTATACCACGGTGTAAAAGCCGGCCTCCGCCAGGGCAGGGGTCTGCGCCTTCCAGGCTCGCACCGATCCCAGGCCATGGTGCAGCAGCACCACAGCCGGGGCGTCAGGCGGTCCGTGCGTCTCTACATACAGTTCGTGGCCGTTGACGTGTATGCAATCAACCATATCGCCCACTTCAGATCTAGATCCGTGTGCACGCACAACTTGTCAGCAAGAAGGTACTACTGACAACATTTAACCTGCACATTCTAGGTCCACCCTCAGCGCAGCAAATTAAAGCGGGATACAGCCGTGCTTCTTGGGCGGATTGGAATCGCGCTTGTTGGAAAGCATCTCCAGCGCGTTGATCAGCCTCGGCCGGGTCTCGCGCGGTTCGATCACATCATCGATATAGCCGCGGGAGGCGGCCACATACGGGTTGGCGAACTTCTCGCGGTACTCCGCCACCAGTTCCGCCTTCTTTTTCACCGGGTCTTCGGCTTCTGCCAGCGCTTTGCGGAAGATGATATTCACCGCGCCATCCGGCCCCATGACGGCGATCTCCGCCGTTGGCCAGGCCAGGTTCAGGTCGCCGCGGATGTGCTTGCTGCTCATCACGTCGTACGCTCCCCCGTAGGCCTTGCGGGTCACCAGGGTGAGCTTAGGCACGGTCGCCTCGCAGTACGCGTAGAGCAGCTTGGCCCCCGCACGGATAATCCCCCCGTGTTCCTGGACTGTGCCGGGCATGAAACCGGGCACATCCACGAAAGTGACCACCGGCAGGTTGAAAGAATCGCAGAAGCGGATAAATCTGGCCGCCTTCTCCGAGGATTTAATATCCAGCACCCCCGCCAGGACCGCCGGTTGGTTGGCGACAATCCCCACACTGTGCCCGCCCAACCGGGCAAATCCTACCACAATGTTGGGGGCGTAGTTCTCGTGAATCTCAAAAAACTGCCTGTCGTCCACCACCAGGTGGATGATATCCTTCATATCGTAGGGCTTGCTCGGATCGTCCGGCACAATGTGGTCCAGTTCAGGCTCCATCCGCAGCGGGTCGTCCCCGGTGCGGACGAAAGGCGGTTCCTCCATATTGTTCTGGGGCAGGTAGGAGAGCAGCCGGCGGATCAGGTACAGGGTGTCGGCTTCGCTGTCAGCCACCACATGGCACACGCCCGAGGTCTCCGCATGCACCTCGGCTCCGCCCAGATCTTCGAAGGACACTTCCTCGTGGGTCACCGCTTTCACCACTTCAGGGCCGGTGACGAACATGTAGGATGAATTGCGGACCATAAAGATAAAATCGGTCAGGGCCGGGGAGTAGACGGCGCCGCCCGCACAGGGGCCCATGATGGCGCTGATCTGCGGGATGACCCCGGAGGCCAGGGTGTTGCGCAGGAAAATATCAGCATAGCCGCCCAGCGAGACCACCCCCTCCTGGATGCGTGCTCCGCCCGAATCGTTCAGCCCGATCACCGGCGCCCCGTTCTTCAGCGCCATCTCCATGATCTTCACGATCTTCTCCGCATGCGCTTCCCCCAGGCTGCCGCCGAACACGGTGAAATCTTGAGAGAAGACATAAACCAGCCGCCCGTCGATCGTCCCCCAACCGGTCACCACGCTGTCGCCCAGGTATTTCTGCCGGTCCAGGCCGAAATCGGTGGTGCGGTGCACCACAAACGCATCCACTTCCCGGAATGAACCTTTGTCCAGCAGCAGATCCAGCCGCTCACGGGCAGTCAACCGCCCACGTTTGTGCTGTGTCTCGATCCGTTCCGGACCGCCTCCCAACCGGCTCTCGGCCTTCAATTCGCGTAAATTCTGTATCTTTGGGTTATCGGTCATGCATTTCCTCCAGGGCAATCACTGGTAATACGCTTTCACCGGCCTCAGCGTGAAGAACCACCACACAAACAGGAGAGTCAGTGCGCTCATCCCAATTGCGAAGGGCAAATTCACCGGCGGGGTAGAGGGATCGGCGATCAACAGCCGGTCCACCCAATAGTAGAGGAGGTAGGCCACGGTCGCCAGCCGAGTCCACAGCGGCGCCCAGGGCCGGCCTTTCCACAACCCCCAGGCCAGGGGCAGCCCGGCCGCCATCCACAACAGGCCCGTGGCCAGGTGATAGAGGGGCGAAATCGGAAGCAGTTCTTGCAGTAGAGACCACTGCCTCAGGGTTTGAGTCCAGCGGAGCAAATTGACTGTTGCTAGGGTTAACACACCAAGGGTGAAGCAGGTTACGCTCCAGGGTCGATGTCTTTTCATGATGAGTCACAGTGAGTTGAGACACGGCAAGCACCGGCGAACGAGTTATCCGATCCTCAGGGTGATCTTGCCCATCTGGCTGCCCTCTTCCAGGCATTGCTGCGCCTGTCTTGCTTCGGCCAGCGGAAAGCTCCGACCCATGACCGGCCTCAGCTTCCCGGCGAATACGAGCTCCATCACCTCGGCGAACTCGGCCCGGGTGCCCATGGTTGAGCCCAGGATGGAGAGATGCTTACTAAAGATATAACGGTTATCGATTTCGAACTTCGGGCCGCCGGTGTTGCCCACGGTGAGAATCCGCCCCCCTTTTCTCGCCGCCCGGAAGCTCAACGGGAATGTGGTCCCCACATTATCGACCACCACATCCACCCCACGGCGGTTGGTGAGGCGGAACACTTCCTTCGACCAGTTTTCCTCCTTCGAATGGTCGATCAGGAAGTCTGCCCCCAGCGACTCGGCCAGCTTAAGTTTCTCCGCCGACGAGCCGACCACGTACACCGTGGCGCCTGCCAGTTTGGCGATTTGAATGCTGGCCGTGTTCACCCCGCCTGAAGCGCCTACTACGAGCACCGTCTCCCCCGGGCGCAGGTCCCCCCTGGTGATCAGCGAATGCCAGGCGGTGTGGAACACCAGCGCTGCGGCAGCGGCTGCGGCCGGGTCGAACCCCTGGGGAAGGGGGTAGACGTTCTGCTCCGGCAGGTCCAGGTATTCGGCGTAGGTCCCCCGGCGGGTCTCCCCCAGCAGTCCCCAATTCCGGCACAGGTTCTCCTGGCCGCGGACACACGCTTCGCAGATCCCGCAGCCCAGGTTGGAGTTGATCACCACCCGGTCTCCCGGCTTCCAACGGGTAACCCCCGGCCCTACGGCTGCGATCTCACCGGCCCCATCCGCACCGGGGATATGCGGGTACTGCAGCTTAATCCCCGGCCAGCCCTCCCGCACCCACAAGTCCAGCCGGTTCAGCGCCGCCGCCTGCAGGCGCACCAGCACCTGCCCCGGCCCCGGCTCCGGGGTTGGGAACTCGGTATACTGAAGTACCTCTGGCCCCCCATGTTCGTGAAACAACACGGCTTTCACTGCTTTTCCTCCATGCAAGGTCAGCGAGGCGCCGGCCCGGTCGCCAGGGAAGCTGCTCCCAAACCTTCACCCCCCCACTCTGCCAGAACACCCACGCAGCCGGGCGAACTCGCCTTCCGCTTTTCGCTTTTCCCCTTTCGCTTTTCCTCCCTATACCCTCAGCCCGGTCTCCAGGCGGGCGATCACCAGGCGTTGGATCTCACTCGTCCCCTCATAAATACGGGTGATCCTGGCGTCCCGGTAATACCGCTCCACCGGCATCTCCTTGCTGTACCCCATACCGGCGTGGATCTGCACCGCCTCGTCGGTGACAAACATCGCCGTCTCCGAGGCAAACAGCTTCGCCATAGAGGCTTCCAGGGTGTAGCGGGCTCCGGTTTGCTTGGAACGTTCCTTCGCCATCGCCGCGTTGTACACCAGCAGCCGGGCCGCCTCGATGCGCATCTTCATATCCGCGATTTTGAAGGCGATCCCCTGAAATTGGCCGATCGACTGCCCGAAAGCCTCCCGCTCGCGGACATACTTGACGCTGGCCTCGTACGCTGCCTCGGCGATCCCCAACGCCTGGGCCGCGATCCCGATCCGGCCGGCGTCCAACACGGTCATGGCGATCTTGAACCCCTCGCCCTCTTCCCCCAACCGGTTTGTGGCCGGGACACAGTAGTTGTCAAAGTAAATCTCGCTGGTGGCCGAAGCGCGAATGCCCAGCTTCGGCTCGACCTTGCCCACGTTGAACCCCGGCTGCTTGGTGTCGATCAAGAAGGCGGTGATGCCCTTGTGCTTTTTCTCCGGTTGGGTCATGGTGAACAGCACGATATAATCGGCAACCGGGCCGCTGGTCACCCACGATTTCCGCCCGTTGATCACGTACTGATCCCCCTCGCGCACCGCCCTGCTGCGCATGGTGCCTGCGTCCGAGCCGGACTCCGGCTCCGTGAGCGAATACGCGCCCACCGCCTCCCCGGAAGCGACCGGCACGAGGAACTGCCTCTTCTGCTCCTCGGTGCCGAACTTCATAATCCCATGACAGAACAGGGAATTGTTCACCGACATAATCGTCCCGTGCGAGGCATCCGCCTTGCAGATCTCCTCCAGCGCCAGCACGTACGCCAGGGTATCCATCCCGGCTCCGCCGTACTCCTCGGGGACCTCGATGCCCATAAAGCCCATCTCCCCCATCTTGCGGATCGTTGCCGACGGGAATTCGCCGCTCTCATCGAACTCGGCGGCGATGGGCGCAATCTCCTTTTGAGCGAAATCCCGCGCCGCCTGCCGGATCATCTCATGCTCTTCGGTGAAAGGGAATAATCCATTGTCGCTCATTTATTTCCTCCCATAGCGAAACATAAACTGGCGATTAAAGGACATCTGGTCTGAAAACCCAATGCCTTTACGTGGATTTATTAACATAGCATGCAAATATTGAGATAATACCGCCGGTTTCCACCATAAAAACAAAAGACCTCCCCCAGCTTTTCATTATAGCATCTCGCCGTGATTTTAACCGATTCACCTTTCCCATCCTACATTTGTTACGCCAATCATCGCTAAAATGAACGACCGCAGATCAACCATTCCTGGGATGACCGCCGCGGCCGGTTTTGTTATGCTATACACAGGTCGGGGACGAAGACCGCCCCGGCCACCCTACCCGAGCACAAGCAAAACTCATTCCCAGCACTTAACCAGCGTTAACCAGGACCGATGACGGTGACCCAGCGCCACGATTAACAGCAACCTATTCATCCACCTATTGGGAGAACAGAAGATGACCACATTTCATGCGGCGAAAACCTCAACAAGCAGACTGACCACTTCCGTGAGGAACCCGATGACGACAAAAGCGCTCATCCCGTTCCTGGGGCTGACCTTCCTCCTCACCTGGGGCCTGGCCGCCCTGCTGTTCCTGTTCTACGATCAAATCGTGGCCATTTTTGGCGAGATCAGCACCACCAACCCGCTGTACATCCTCGCCGTCTATTCACCCGGCATCTCCGGCGTCTTGCTGGTCCTGTACTATTACGGGCTCAGGGGCCTGGCCCGCTTTTTCCAGCGCCTGACGCTGTGGCGCCTCTCCCTGCCCTGGTGGTCCTTCCTCCTCCTGGGCATCCCGGTGTTTTTCTACGCTGGCGCAGCGATCAAGGGCACCCTGGGCGACCCGTTCCCCTTCTCCCCCTGGTACCAGGCGCTGCCTGCGATCGGGCTGGCGCTGTTCCTCGGCCCCATCGAGGAAATCGGCTGGCGGGGGCTGGCCCTGCCTCTGCTGCAGCGTAAATTCGCCCCGTTCTGGGCCGGGCTAATCCTGGGCATCATTTGGGCTCTGTGGCATATCCCCTCTTTCCTGATCGGCGGCACGCCGCAAAGCAGTTGGGACTTCGTCCCCTTCTTCGCCGGCATCGTCGCCATCTCCGTGCTGCTCACGCCCATGTTCAACGCTTCGAAGGGCAGCCTGCTCATCGCCGTGCTCTATCACTTCCAGATGATGAACCCCTTGTGGCCCGATGCCCAACCCTGGGACAGCCTGCTGATCATCATCGCCGCCGTCCTGGTCACCTGGCTGAACCGCAGCCACATGTTCCGCCGCGGGGAGGCGGTGACCGAGGTGCTGATGCCCTCCGGCGCAAGCGCTGGATCTGCGTCAGCTGAATCTTAGGACGCAGATCCTTTATAAGCACCGGCTGAACGTCCAGGCGTCCCTTTCCAATGGTGTGCGGTTTTCCGCTCAACAGGGCGACAAACCGCACACCAGCCTGTCGAAACCCGGCCCTTTTTCACCATTCATCCACATGCGTTCCATCCCGCATCGCTCGAAATAACCACCCCGGATCAACTATTCCTCTAATGCCCCCTGAACCGGCTCTGCTATGCCCTATTCAGAATGATGCAATTCGGTTACCGTCCTGAAAGGAGCTAATCCATGTCGTCCGTGAAATCTGCGCTCCGCGACCTTTTTACCCTGCGCTGGAAGCCAGGCTTGGACCTGGTCGCCGTGCTCATCTCCTGGCTGCTGGTCACAGCCGCCCTCTATACCGCCACCGTCATCGTCACCCCGGAGGCGGGCGGCGGCTTGCCTTACTTTTTCCTCTACGCCATCCTGGGCGCAACCCTGTTCGGCATCGGCCTTCCCCTGTTCTGGATGGTCATTTTTCGTAAGCGTACTTTGCAGGACCTTGGGATCACCACCAAGCAACTGGGCCTCTGCCTCATCTTGCAGCTCGTCTTTGCCGCCCTCCAATTCGCCGGCACCCTGGCCCAGGCAGATTTCCCACCCTACGAACGCTTGATCCCGCTCCTGGCCCTGTCGCTCGCCATCGGTTTCTTCGAAGCGATTTTCTGGCGCGGGTGGGTGCTCCTCCGCCTGGAAGAAGCCTTTGGTATGATCCCCGCCATCCTCCTCGGGTCTCTGCTCTACGCTGCCTATCACGTTGGCTATGCCATGCCGCTGGAGGAAATTGCCTTTCTCTTTTGGATCGGCCTGCTGTACGCAGTCACCTTCCGGCTGACGAAGAGCATCTTCATCCTCTGGCCTCTTCTTCAGCCCGCGGGCCAGTTGGTGACCCTGATCAAAGATGGCCTGGATCTTCCGCTGATCGCCAGCCTGGGCTTCCTCGAAGTCCTGCTCGCCATGCTGGCTTTGATTTGGCTGGCTGGCCGTTATGCGCGAAAACATGCACTACCGAAAGCGCCGGCACATGCTTCCGGCACTGTGCCTGGATAAGAGATCGATATATCGGGGATGGGGATGGGCTGTGCGGCCCCTCCCCATCCCCAATACAATCCATTCTTGAGGAGACCCCATCATGACGGCTTCCAAAGCCCGGTTGAATGCCTGGATCACCCTGCTCGCCGCCATTGCCGTGCAGGCGCTCACCTGGTTTATGCTTTACCCGCTCGCCGGTTACAACGACCTCACTTTGACGATCGCCCAGGTCGCTTTTCTGCTGCTCGGCGCTGGCCTGCTGTTTGCCTTCCGCCTCGATCCGCGCTCGATCGGGCTCGGGGGCAGCGCATTCCTGCGCGGCCTGGGTGGAATCGCACTCGCCTACCTGCTGCTCCTGGGGGTGCTGCTCGTCTCCAATGCCCTCGGAGCCCAACTCTCCCTTTTCCGCCCGGAGTATCGCCTGGATGCGATCTTCAACAACTGGCTGCTCACCGGCCTGGGCGAGGAGCTGGTCTTTGCCGGCCTGCTGTTCAACCTGATCGACCGCGCCCGGGATCACCGCCGGCGCTGGGCGGCCGTGCTGCTCACCGCGGCCGGCTTCGCCCTCTGGCACCTGCCCGGTTACCTGGCAGTCGGCCTGCGCATGGGCACCCTCGGCCCTGGCCTGGCCTTCGATCTGCTCTTGAACATGGTCTCCTGGTGCTTCTTCGGTTCCATCTACCTCTTGAGCGGCAGCTTGTGGCTCACTGCCTTTGCCCACGCCTCCACCGACTACGCCCTGCTGCCCGCCATCATCCATTCCCCCCTCCTCGGCCTGCTCTTCATGCTGTTCAACGTGCTCATCGCCTGGAGGCTGGGGAAGCGGCGCATAACTGCTGCCCAGGAGCCCATACGGAACCCTTGACCGCTGCCGCCCCCATCCCGGTGGACCTATTGCTGCCCGCCGGGGGCGGAGCGTTATGCCGCAGTCTTTACCACAGAGATCACAGAGAACACAGAGAGCCACCCGCAGGGAGGTGGGGTGCCCGGTAGCCACAGAACCGGGTTCGGATCTGGCCCCTTTCCCCTGGCTGAACCTGACCGATTACATCCCGTCCCGATCGCCTCATCGCCTGCAACCATAAGTCTGGAACCCAACATGAACAAAACCCTCCCCATCACCCAATTCGACCCTGCCTTCGCCGCCCGGCTTCCGGCAGCCCACGCCATCCTGGAAACCGCCCACCTCGTCGTCCACCCCACCGTCACCCAGATCACCCTGCACGGCTCCCGCGGCCTGGCCCAGAACCCCCGCCCCGGCTCCGACATCGACCTCAGCCTGCTCTTCGACACGCCCACCCCGCCCC
>CAYMLG010000110.1:0-6746 GCA_964391195.1 uncultured Anaerolineaceae bacterium
GCAGCGAAGCGCCACCGCCGGCAGCGAAGCGCTCACCAATCGAAATCCGAAATTAGCAAATCCCACCTCTGTCACCTCCCATATGTGACATTTCTCACTATGAGAAACAGATTAATCCCGGTATCATATTCGCAGATACATGTATGCATGAATGTGCATACTTGAAGGATTGCAATCATGGAAACGAACCTCTCCCAAGAAATCACCCAACTCCACGCCGACATCTGCTCGGCCCTGGCCGACCCGTCCCGCATCATGCTGCTCTACTCCCTGGCAGAGAAGAGCATGAACGTCAGCGACCTGGCCAACGAAATCGGAATCAGCCAGCCCGCCGCCTCCCGCCACCTCAAACTCCTGCGCGAGCGCGGTCTGGTGCGCGCCGAACGCCAGGGGGCCAGCGTCGAATACCGCCTGACCGACCCCCGCCTGATTGAAGCCCTCGACCTGCTGCGCACGGTGCTGCGCGACCGGCTGAGCTACCGCGCCAGCCTGCTCGAAAGCGAAGAAGAATAATCTGTTTCGCCGGCCTCCTGGCATTCCGGCCGGCGCAAAGATTTCCACATGAGGAGGCAGAATGCAGCCCCGCTACCACTCCTACTGGATCCCCATCCTCGCCGGGCTCCTGCTGTTCGGGGGCTTTTTCTTTTTCTGGCCCGCGGCCGGTGCGGATGCGCAATGCGGCTCCCAGGCCTCATCCTGTAAGAACTGCCACGAAGTCCAGGGGCAAGACCCGGTGAACACCGACGGCACCGCCTGGCACCAGAGCCACGCCTTCGGCGACTTCTGCTACCTGTGCCACGGCGGCAACAACCAGAGCATGGATCCCGACGAAGCGCACGCCGGAATGGTCCCGCCCCTCGCCGATGTGCAGGCCGCCTGCCAGAGCTGCCACCCGGCCGACCTGATGGAAAAGGCCGGCGTGTATGCCGCCGCCCTGGGCGTTGAAATCGGGGGCGCAGACCCAGGCAGTGGTTCCGGAAGCCCCGCCACTCCCACCGGTGAAGATGCAGCCCCCATCCCCAACGCCCCGGCCCCCTCCGGCGGTTCTGCGCTCCTGCTGGGCGATGGGGGTGGCGAGATCATCGACTTCAACCGCCGCTACGAAGAGACCGTGCTCGGCAAGCGTTTCATCAACTGGGGCAACGTGGTCCTCAGCCTGATGATCGGCATGGTCGCGGTGGGCGGCGGGGCATTCATCTTCGCCAACGAACGCAAACTGCGCGGCATGCCGGCCATCCCCCGGCGGGCGGCGAAACCCGTGACGCCGGGTGCTCCCCGCATAGCCGGCTATTCCGACGAAGTGAGCGCCCTGCTGCCCCTGATCGCCCAACTCGACCCCGCCGGGCTCCACGCCCTACGCCGCCTGCTCGAAAACCCGGCCCAGGCCTCCGCCCTGCTCCAGGCCGTCTCGAAGCTCGACCCCGCCCTGGTCCGCCAGATCCGGAGCCTCGACCGCGACTCGCGGGCCCTGCTGCTTGCCCTGGCCGGCGAATAACGGGCATATCTCGCCTAAGAGGAGAACCGCATGGACTATCTCAAAACCCAATTCCGCAAAGAGCTGTGGTCCCCTTACGTCGCCGGGGCGCTGCTGGGCCTGGTGGGCGTGCTGGCCGTGGCCCTGTCGGATGCCCTGCTCGGCGCTTCCGGCGCCTTCGAAAACCTGGCCGGAATGTTCGGCAAAGCCGTGGCCCCCACCCTGTTCGACAACCTGTACTTCAACTTCATCATGCCGCCGGGCATTACCTGGGGCGTCGTCCTGCTCATCGGCGTGTTCTTCGGCGGCATGCTCGGCGCCCTGTCCAGCAGGACCTTCAAGTTCAGCGTGAACGCCGATCCGCAGTGGCGGCGCATCTTCGGCCCGCAGACCTGGAAACGCTGGCTGGTGGCCTTCATTGGCGCGATCATCCTCGAGTACGGGGCCGGCATCGCCGGCGGTTGCACCAGCGGCCTGGCCATCTCGGGCGGCATGCTGCTCGCCCCGGCCGCCTTCCTCTTCATCGCCGGCATGTTCGTCTCCGGTATCCTGACCACCCTGGTCGTCTACCGCCGCCGCTATTGATCCGGGAGAAAAACCAATGACCGACTATCTTCTCGCCCTGATCTTCGGCCTGGCCTTTGGCTTTTCGCTCAACAAAGCCGGGCTGACCCGCTACCACAAGATCGTCAACGTCTTCCGCTTCACCGACCTGTCGGTGCTCAAGTTCATGATGACCGCCCTGGTGGTGGCGATGAGCGGGCTGTATGTGCTGCGCGGCCTGGGGGTGATCGAATTCCCCAACATCCCCGCTACCTACATCGCCGGCAACCTGATCGGCGGCGCGATCTTCGGTGTGGGCATGGCCATCACCGGGTACTGACCGGGCACTTGCGCCGCCGGGAGCGGCGAAGGAAAACTGGACTACCTGGTGCCCGGCATGCTCGGATTCCTCACCGGCGCGGTCATCTTCGGCCTGACCTACCAGCAGGTGTACCCCAAAATCTCGGCCATTGCCAACCTGGGCAATGTGGTCATGCCCGATTTGTGGAACCTGAACCCCTACCTGCTCGTGCTGCTCTTCGGCCTGATCAGCGGGCTGCTGTTCTACCTGATCGACCGGGCCGGTATGCAGCGCAAGCAGGCATAGCCGCAGGAAAAATGTCATGGGGAACCCACGATTATCCCGTAGAGATTTCCTGAAGCTCGGCGGCACAGTCCTCGGAGCGGGGGCGCTCGGCTGCTTCGTCCCGCCCACGGTCGCCCGGGCTGCCCGCCTCACCGGGGCCATAGACCCGGACGGCGACGGCTACATCCCCACCATGTGCGAAATGTGCGTGTGGCGCTGCGGCGTGCTGGCCAAAGTGGTGAAAGGCCGGGTGGTCAAGCTCGAAGGCAACCCCGAGCACCCCCACTCACGGGGAAAGCTCTGCGCCCGCGGCCAGTCTGGCCTGATGAACACCTACGACCCCGACCGGGTGCTCTACCCCCTGGTGCGGGTTGGGCAGCGCGGCGAGGGCAAGTTCCGCCGCGCCTCCTGGGACGAAGCCCTGGACATCGTGGCGCAGAACATGCTCAGGATCAAAGAGCGCTACGGGCCGGAAGCCATGGTCTTCTCCTCCACCCATAACCTGTCGCAGGTGCAGTTCGAGAACCTGCTCAACGGCTTCGGCTCGCCCAACTACGGCACCCAGCGCAGCCTGTGCTTCAACGCCATGATCGTCGCCAACCTGATGACCTACGGTTTGGAAGAACCGGCCCGCGACTACAGCCGGCTCGAATACATCCTGCTCACCGGGCGCAACCTGGCCGAAGCCATCTCCACCTCCGAGACCGCCGCCCTGATGGATGCCATCGCCCGCGGGGCGAAGCTGGTCTACCTCGATCCGCGCTACACCAAGACCGCCGCCAAAGCCCACGAGTGGCTGCCGGTCCGCCCCGGCACCGACCTGGCCTTTCACCTGGCCCTGCTGCAGACCATCATCACCGAAGAGCGCTACAACCGGGATTTCGTCGCCCAATACACCACCGGCTTCGAGCGCCTGGCCGAATCCGTGCGGGACTATACCCCCGAATGGGCGGCCTCGATCACCGGCCTGGAGGCCGAGACCATCCGCCGCATCGCTCGCGAGTTCAGCGCCGCCGGACCGCACGCCCTGGCTCACAACGGCTGGCGCACCTCCAACTTCGTCAACTCCTTCGCCACCCAGCGGGCCATCTCGGTGCTCAACGCCCTGGCCGGCAACTGGAACACCGCCCTGTTCTCCGCCGCCGGTGAGGGCAGCGGCATCCTGGGCAAACCGCCCCAGCCGCCCTACCCGCGGGTCTCGGCCCTGCGCCTGGATGGCGTGCCCTGGAAGTACCCCTTCGTGCCCCTCAAGCTGGGCATCTTCCAGCAGCTCCGCGACGCCATCCTCGAAGGCCAGCCCTACCAGGCCCGCGGCTGGTTCATCTCTCGCCAGAACCCGGTGCTCTCCCTCCCCGACCGCAAGCGCACCCTGGAAGCCATGGGCAAGCTCGACTTCATCACCGTGGTCGATATTCTCATGAACGACACCGCCTGGTTCGCCGATGTCGTCCTGCCCGAGGCCTCCTACCTGGAACGGTACGACCCCCTGCACCCGGTGGCCATGCCCACCCCCGAGCAGGCCGGCCTGTGCGCCCCGATCCGCTGCACGGTGGAAGGCGAACTGCCCGAAGCCCCCGGCGACCGGGTGTTCATCCGCCAGCCGGTGATCGAGTCTCAGGGTGAGGCCAGGTCGGCGCTGTGGATCTACAAACAGCTCGGCGAGCGCCTGGGCCTGGGCGATTTTTTTCAGTACACAGACGAAGAAGATTACCTGCAACAGCAGTTGGCCCCCACCGGCGCTTCCCTCGACACGCTGCGCCTGCGCGGCTACATCGACCTGCCCCCGGCCGAAGCGCCGTCAGAACTGCGCTGGAACACACCTTCCGGTAAGATCGAGCTGTACTCGTCCACCCTGGAGCAGGGCGGCTTCGACCCTCTGCCCAACTGGGAAGAACCCCCGCAGCCTAAGCCCAGCGCTTTCTATCTGCTCACCGGCAAAGTGGCCCAGCACACTCAGTTCGGCACGCAGAACAACCTCCTGCTGCACAAGTACGAAGATGAGCCCCGGCTGTGGATGCACCCCAATCCCGCCGCGGATGCCGGGCTCGAGGACGGCGACTGGATCGAGGTGAGCAGCGAGGCCGGCGCCGTCCAGGTGCGCCTTAGGATCACCCCCGGCATCCGCTCCGACTGCGTTTACATGGCCCCCGGCTACGGGCACATCTCCAAGGGGCTGCGCACCGCCTTCGCCCACGGCGCCAGCGACTCGGACCTGCACCTGACCTTCGTCGACCCTATCAGCGGCGGGCAGGCTCTCTCCCAGACCTTCGTCACCGTGCGCCGGGCGAGCGCAAGCGAATAGGCCCGCCACTCAGGATCTGCTTATGGCGAACAAGAAACGCTACGGTTTTGTCATCGACGTCTCCCGCTGCATCGACTGCCGCGCTTGCCTGGTGGCCTGCAGTGTGGAAAACTCCGTCCCCATGAACCACACCCGCATCTGGGTGCACGACCTGGGGCTGCAGGGCCAGTACCCACATTTCACCCGCAGCTTCGTGCCCTACAACTGCATGCACTGCGAGAACCCACCCTGCGTGGATGTATGTGTGAGCGGTGCCACCTACAAGGATCCCGAGAACGGCCTGGTGCTGGTCGACCAGGACGCCTGCATCGGCTGTGGGTTCTGCGTCGAGGCCTGCCCCTACGACGCCCGCTATCTGGACGAGCAGCGCGGTGTGGTGGACAAGTGCACCGGCTGCATCCAGCGCGTAGAGGTGGGCGGACAGCCCGCCTGCGTGGCTACCTGCGTCGGCGGCTCGCGCCTGTTCGGCGACTTGAACGACCCGGCCTCTGAGGCGTCACTGGCGTTGAAGAAGGCCAGGAGCATCCACCGCCTGGAATACGAAAAAGACGGCCTCGCCATCGGCCCCAACGTGTATTACACCAACGTCGGGGACCTGGAGCAGATCGTGCTGGAGGGCGGCGTCTTGCCCCGCGACCCGCGCTACTCCCCAGCCGAGACGGGCTGGAAGCGGGTGCTCGTCCCCCTGGTGCTGACCGGCATCGGCGCATCCTTCGCCGTGCAGGCGGTGTACTTCACCCGCCAGCTTCTGCAGGGCGAGAAGGAATTCGAAGAATAGACAGAGGAGACCGTGCATGACCAAACCAGCGATCCCGTTAAGTGAACGCAAGCGGCTGCGCGCCAAAACTTACCAGAAACACCAACTGGCGAACATCCTCACCCACTGGTTCAACGTCGCCATGTGGCTGATGCTGCTGCCAACCGGGGTAGCCATCATCTCCTCGCCCCGCCTGGGTCTCACCCCCGAATGGTGGCAGGCGGCCTTCCGCAACCTGTTCGGCGGCCCGGCCGGCCTGATCCAGTTTCACTACACCCTGGGGCTGATCTGGATCTTCGTGCTCGGCTTCAACATCCTGTTCGGCTTCCGCAGATACTTCGTGCCCTTCGCTTTCTCGCGCCTGCTGCTCGACCGGGACGACCTGGAGTGGTTGAAGCTCAAGCCGCTGCAGATGCTCGGCCTGTTCAAAGACAAGGAGCTCCCCCCGCAAGACGCGTACAACGCCGGGCAGAAACTGTACAGCTACGTGGTCATTCTCGGCACGCTGGGGATCATGAGCAGCGGCGTGGTAATGACCTTCCACGAAATCTTCCCCCCGCTGCTTAAACAATGGGCACAGCCCCTACATTGGGTCTCGGTGTTCGCGGTGGTCGCCGGGCTGATCATCCACGTCTACATGGGGGCCGTCTTCCCCGAAGAGAGAGAAGCCTTCTTCTCCATGTTCACCGGCAAAGTGAGCGCCTGGTATGCCCGCCTCCACCACACCAAGTGGTACTGGGAGAAAGTGAAAGAAGAGCTCGAGTGGGAAGAAGAGGTGGAGCGCGAAGTACAGCAAGCTGAGCACACCGAGCAAGTCGAGGCTGCCGTTGCCTCATCCGGACCTGCCGCCGGCTGACCCCCGTCCGCTTATCCTGGTTCCCACGCTCCCACATGTGAGAACCCCGCCCCTACCAAATGGCGAATGAATGCCCCTGGCGCGAGGCAAGTCTGCCAGGCCAGCGGCTTGGGCAAGGGCGACCAAAATACGGTCGCACGGCAACTCGCCCTACAACCACGCCGCGCGCATGTAGGGGCACGGCGGAACCGTAAATCACGCCGAACCGTAAACCCTCACGCCGTGCCC
>CAYMLG010000110.1:6846-14036 GCA_964391195.1 uncultured Anaerolineaceae bacterium
GCCCGCACGGCGGAACCGTAAATCACGCCGAACCGTAAACCCTCACGCCGTGCCCGCACGGCGGAACCGTAAGCCATCCCGCCGTGTCTCTCATGGTCCGTCACGGGCGCGTAGGGTAAGATACCGGTTTTACCCAGGTGGTACGGTACGGTTGAGTGCCGCAAGATCGGCATCTTGCGCTACGATGCTTCCCCCGGCGGCTCCCTGGACATCGCGCCTCGCCAGGGACAGCAGTTGGACCCCGGCCATCCCTGCGTCTTAGCGTTATATCTCCCCCAGCAATCATTTATAATGAAGGCCAGCCACAGAGCGAACAACGTCCAGGCAGGAAACCGGCCAGAGGGGAGAGAGAACATGACCACAGTACGTGTAAAAGGACCGAGAATCGATGTAGACCGGGCAAAGGCGATGGTAGACGCCGGAGAAGCCGTGATCCTGGACACGGTGGCCTCCCACGTCTGGCCCAGCATGACCAGGACCATCCGGGGCTCGATCCGCATCCCGCCCGACGAGATCCGGGAGCGCTACGGCGAACTGCCGCGCGATAAAGCCATCATCGCTTACTGCACCTGACCCGACGAGTTCACCAGCGCCCGTGTGGCGTCATACCTCGAAAAACAAGGGTACCGGGCCTACGCTTTGATCGGCGGCTATATGGCCTGGTACCATGCCGGTTACCCTATCGATCGCAAACCGTCCACCGCCGCTCTGCCGCTGAAAATGCTCTGCCCCGAATGCGGCGAACCACTGGAATTGCATACCGGGCATGGGAGAGAGTGAGCCGTCTGAAAGCAAAGTATTTATCTGTAACTGTTTTCACAAACAAACGTTAATACAATATATTGCACGTTCTCCACCCTCTTTACCATCCAACTGTAATACTCGCACTGGAGCCAACATGACCCTTCACCGTCCTTCGCTGTATCGTATTGCAGCTCGCTGTCTGCTCGTCCTGCCGCTGCTCCTATCGCTCGTGCTCGCCCCGCTCCACAATTCCAGGGCAGCACAGGGCCCCGGCGACAAATACCAGTATCTGCCCCTGGTGATGGCCCCGGGGAAACCGGCCCAGCCCCCCAGTCCTCCTACCGCCCCCGGGCCGGTCAGCGGGGCAGTAGACCAGCCCACCACGCTGACCCTCACCTGGAAAGGCGGCGCCTCGAATGGGGGCGCTGTCACCTACACGCTGCGGCTGGACAAGGTGAACCCGCCAAAGGCAGTTGTGGCGACTAATCTGAAAAGCGCCAGCTACACCGCCTCCAACCTGACCCCTTCCACCCAATACTTCTGGCAGGTCGTGACCAATGGCTCCGGTGGGCTGTCCACCGCCGGGCCGGTGTGGACTTTCACCACCACCAACCGGGTCACGGCTCCCGCCAGCCGGCTGTCCACCAACGAGCATATCTACTGCGCGGTGACCGGCTCGGGAACGGTGCAGTGCTGGGGCGACCCATTCGGGTGGGATGGACGCATCATCCCGGACGAATCCAACGTACCGGTGACCATCCCCGGCCTGAGCGGGGTGAAATCCGTCGGCGTGGGGGATGGCTTCGCTTGTGTTCTGACCACCGGCGGCGGCGTAAAGTGCTGGGGCAACAACATCTCCGGGCAGTTGGGGAACGGTACAACAACCCACAGCGCGACGCCGGTTGACGTGACCGGGCTGACCGCCGGAGTGGCGCAGATTGCGGTGGGCGATCTGTTCGCCTGCGCCCTGCTCGACACGGGCCTGGTCAAGTGCTGGGGCAACAATACCAACGGGCAGCTAGGCATTGGCTCCCTGGAAAACCAGCCTGTGCCGGTCCAGGTCGTTGGCCTGTCCGGGGTCAGCGCTATCGACCTCGGGTCCCGCCACGCCTGCGCCATCTCTTCCGGAGCAGTGTACTGCTGGGGGTCGAGCGAATTCTTCCAAATCGGCAGCATCCGCCTTGAAATCGAAGAGTTTCCCTTACCCGAACCGGTGCACGGCCTGTCCGGTGGGGCGATCGCAGTCGCCGCCGGGGACAAGCACACCTGCGCCATACTCAGCGGCGGGTCGGTGAAATGCTGGGGCCTGAACAACGGCGGCGAACTTGGCACCGGAGATACCAGTCAAGCCATCCTCCCAGAAGACGTAGTGGGACTACCCGCCGCGGTCAGGTTCATCGCGCCAGACACGCACACCTGCGCCATCCTCAGCGACGGCGCGGCCTGGTGCTGGGGCTGGAACCTGGAAGGCGAGCTGGGGCGGGGCGAAATCTTCGACTACTCGGTCACCCCGGCCCCGGTCCAAGAGCTCAACGGCAGCGTAACCGAGATCGCCACCGGCGTCTTCTCGACCTGTGCTCTGCTGGACAACGGCCGGCTGATGTGCTGGGGCTCCAACGCAGAAAGCCAACTCGGCGCCGGCATCGATGATGACTACTCCCTCGTCCCGGTATACGTGGTGGGCTGGTAACCGGCCTTCAGCGCACGCCGCTTAAAACCAAAAAACCCTGGCCCTTCCCTCCTGAGAAGGGCCAGGGGTCGGCGCGGAGCGGATAACGGATTGCTGAAAACGGATTTTGGCACGGATTGAACGGATTGAACGACGGTTGGCGGTCACCCTAATCCGTATACCCTCCTGCCGTGTCCGTAGGGTAAGACGCCGGTCTTGCCATCTCCCCCGCCAGATCATGCTCCGAGCCTGATCTGGGTTCCCTCGCTACCCGGTGAACGGGCTCCATCGCTGAGCGACCCACTATGTCACCACTCCGGATAACATGGTGGGGAGGGCGGGTCTAGTTAACCATATTGCCAAATTAGAGCATTTGAAATATACTTTGCAATGTTCGTAATGTTTTCCTATCATCCGCGAAACAATTTCATAGATGGAGTGCCTGGCAATGAGCGACGTCCCCACCCCAATATCGAGCGCTGGAGCAAAGCAGCCTTTAACTTTGCTGGATAAACAAGTGCAGCTCCTGACTGCGTTGTGTGAGATTCAAAAGCGCCAGCAGCAGCAAATTGAAGAGTTAAAAGCGCAAAACGAAAGGATAATCGGCCTGTTAGCCGATCCCAAATCGCCCGGTTCAACCGGATCACTTAAAGGAATAATTGCGGCCAAAATCGAAGATTTTAATATGCCGTTTTCCTCTCTGGTTGGCTTCCTGGTGAAAATAGCATTTGCTTCCATTCCCGCGGCGATTATCCTCGGGATCTTCTATGCTATATTCGGAGGGGTGCTGGTAGCGATTTTCGGCGGCCTTTTCCGCTGAGCTTTTACTCCATATCATTCGCTCCCGGTCCAGGGAGGGGTTGCTTAACGAAAAACCGGGCTCTCTGATCAAGGCGTTCACAACAGAGAGCCCGGTCTTCTATTTGCGGCGACCGGTTTTATTACCTGGTAAGAAACGCCCCGACCGCCTGCTTCACGGCCTGCCTCGCCATATCATCGAAAGCAGTGCCGACCACCAGCACCTTCACCCCGGTACCGGAAAACGCCCGGTAATTCTGCAAATTGATCCCGCCCTCGGCCAGGGTGGGCACACTCACCGAATCGATCAGCGCCTGGAGCCGGGCTTTCACCGGGGGCGCGATCTCACCCGCGGCCACCCCTTCGTAGCTCATCCCGGTCATCAACCCGATCATATCCACCCCGATGGACTGCATGGTAGCCGCCACCTCGCACACCTCCACCGGGTTCTCCGCCGGAATACCGAACAGGTGCAGGTCGGCGGGATGGGCGATGTAAGCATCGATCAGCAGGCCGTACCCGTGCGCCAGATCCACCATGTCGCGCAGGTCCTCGTAAGTGGTCTTGTGCGTGTGGATCCCATCCGCCCCGGCGCGAGACAGGAGCATCGCGTCTTCCTCGGTGAACGGCGTGGGCAGCATCTCGGCAAAGGACCCGGGCACCCCAACGGTGATAAAAATCTCCGGCCCGACCACCTTGCGCACGCCGGCAACCACCTCCGCCATCTGCTCCATCGTCACCATATGGCGCACAGCTTCGGCGGCATGCATCGTGGTGACCCCCTCGATGCCTCGCGCCAGCGCCACCGCGGGATGGTTCGGCTCGAGCATGCGCGCCCCGGCCTGGACCGCCGCCAGCGCCAGGCGGGCGTCGTCCCCGGTGATGCCGGTGCTCAACAGCGTGGTGCCGCCGTGCATCTCGATGGCCTGCTCCACTTTCTTCATGGCAAGCTCTCTTTTCCGCTTCATATCTCCGATAATCATAGAAACCCTCCGGTCGTAAAAATATCTATTCGTTGATGGCCATCATGGATGGCGTAAGCTGCCGGGGAAAGGCGGCTTCGGATCAGGCATTTACCGCCAGCTCAGGGGCCTCCTCAACCGCCCGCTTCCCCACTCGGTTGAAGAACAGGGTCAGCACGAAGGCGACCGCCATGGCGATCACCATCGAAGCCGCGAAACCGAAGGGGTTGTTGGAGACGCCCGGGGCGACGAAGGTGGGCAGGTAGCCGGTGCCGCGGGCGTTGAAGAACCCGCAGAAAGCCCCGCCGACGGTGGCCGCGACCAGCGCGGTGGCGAAGATCTTTTTATCGGCGAACATGAACGGGTAAGCGGCCTCGACAAAGGTGCCGAAGGCCAGGTTGACGAACAGGCCCGGGGCCGCCACGGATGCCTCACTCTTGGTCTTGGGGGCGATCACATTGGCCAGCGTGATCCCTGCCGAGACCATCACCAGCCCGGTCATGTCCACTGCCCCGAGGAAGCTGTTCCCTTGCAGTTCCATCTCCAGCAGGACGATGGGCAGGATCGCGGCGTGGTACACCCCGCCGATGATCGCCGGCCAGATCAGCAGCCCCGCCACTGCCCCGGCCAGCACCGGGTTGAAGTCCAGCGCCGCCTGGATTGCGCCGCGGATGTTCTCACCGATCCACAGCGTAATCGGGGCGAGGATGAAGTAGATCGCCAGGCCGGCTGTCAGGCCGCCAATCGCCCCGGCGACCAGGCTGGCCGTGGTGGCCGGGAACCGCCATTGGAAGGATTTGCGCAGCAGGTAATTTGCCAGCATCCCGGCCAGGATACCGCCGACGATGCCTCCCAGCACCCCGCCGTTCACCGACAGCACACCGGCGATCACCCCGGCGACGATGCCCACCTCATCCAGGCCGGAGACCTGCTTGGCGGCTACCACCGCCACGACCACCGGTAGGGCGGCGATCAGGACGTCGAACAGCGGCCCGACGCTTTCACTGATCCAGGGGATTTTCCCGATCGCCAGGATCAGGGCCATCGCAATGAAGGCGGGCAGCGAGCCCATCATGATGCTGCGCAGGTTGATCCGCTTCAGCATGTTGCCCGAGGCCACTTCCGTCGTCGCGCCGATCACCGGGGTGTACTTCAGCTTCCATTCCGAGGCCAGGGCGGAGATATAGCCCACGGCACGCGTGCGGTTGGTGGTGCCGGTGGTGCCGGAGGACGAGATCACATTCCCGCCCAAGGCCCGCGCGTCCGACATCGACGTGCCGCCGGTGCCCACGATCGGGATGCGCTTCCCGGTCGCCGCCTGGATCACCGGCTGGCTGATGCCCTTGGGCGCGGCGCTGACCAGCACCAGCCCATCCACCTCCCCGGCTTCGATCTTTTCCGCCAGCTCCCGGTTGTAAACTTCAGCTTCGTGGTTTACCTCGGCCAGGGTGCCGCTGAACACCTGGTTCAATTGATCTCCTTGAACGGTCCACAGGGCTGCCGGCGTATCCTCACTGACATGATCCAGGGATTTCGTGGCGGCCACGAAAATTACATCGCTCACCGCGATGCCTGCCGAGCCGGCTTGTTTAATGATTTCGGAGAGCAGCGCTTTAGGATCGCTGCCACCTAAGACAAACAGGTGCCCCCCGCTGCTGCCGACAACTGCAATTTTTTTCATCGTTCACTCCTCAGATGAATGAATGGGTTTAAGGACGATTGACATGGGATTGGTGAGTGCGCCACCCTGGATGGACAAACCGAAGGCCCCGGTAAGTTCAAATAGGCTGCCTCCTTTCACCGTAAACGGCTGGGAACCGGAAAATAGTTTTCCAAAAACTGTGCTGGCTGTATTGGTGTACAATCAATATTACGAAAGCCGCGAACAGCGGTCAATCCCGACTTTTCCTGAAGAAAAAGGTGTGAATTGGAAATCCGCGATTCCGAAAATGCTATCCTCAGTTTCCACGACCCGGATCGAGAGAGCGCCCATATCCTCGCCTGTTGGCTGGAGCGCAGCGGCGTGAAGCGTTCGGTGGTGCTCGAAGAGCTGCGCGATCATGCCGACGCCGAAGAAGCCATCACCTCGATCGGGATGAAATCCTTCACCCAGTGGACCAGCGATGTGACCTCCGGCAAGATGATCAGCGCCCTGTCGGAAGACGCCCGCGGCATGCGCGTGGTCGCCGTGGTGCGCTGGTTCCTCCAGGAGCACAGCCATCGCCGCCAGCCGGTGGTGCTGCTGCCCGAGCTGCGACGCCTCGCCAGCCTGTACCAGGACCTGCCGGTGAAGTACCGGCTGCAGCTCAGGCGCCTGGTCCACCAGTTCGAAATCGACGCCGGGTTGATCGATCCTGAGAAGCTGTTCGAATGGGAGGATTGGCGCCACCAATATACCCGCTGGTCGGTGTTCGGGTTCGTGATCGATCACCTGTGGTGCCTGCGGGCCACCAATATCCTGGACCTGGAGTTGGTGGGCCTCAACCGGGAGGATACTCGCCATTGGGGTTGGTGGCACCGCCTGGCCGTTCCGGTCAGGGGGATTACCAAGTACACACACCAGAGCCATTTCGAGTCATTGCGCGGGCCTTACGCCCGGAGCTACCACCTGCACCAGATGAAGCGCTTTTCCCATATCCTGGACCGGTACCTGGCCCAGCAAGACCCGCGCTGCATGGCCCTGTTCAATTTACTGAAGCAAACCGAGGGGTTCGAGACGATGCTGGAACAAAGCCGGGAGTTGGACGACGTCCGGACGAGCGATCAGCTTGGGGTGCCGTTCCCGTTCTTCCGCACGGATGGCACCCTTCTCTGGCTATACGAACTCACCGTGGACATCCCCGGAAAGCAGGGCTACCAACTGGTGATCTGGTCCCCGGTGGACGACGACAGCAACGAATACCTGGCCGAAATCCGCCGTCACGCCATCGCCAAAAGCCAACCGCAAGAACGGACCCTGTTCATCGAAGACTACGCCCACCACTTCTCCCCCGAAGAACGCCTGGCGCTGGGGGTGT
>CAYMLG010000111.1:0-13855 GCA_964391195.1 uncultured Anaerolineaceae bacterium
GAATCAAAGACCCGCACCTACCTGAAACCGGGGATATATGGCCGTGTGGAGCGGTGTGAGGCTTTGTTAGAAAAGCTTACAAAGTCTGGGGCTGCGTTCGTTGACTTGACAAAGGTACTGCTCTATGCTATAAATCGGGCAACTGGTCCGCAGTATAGAGTACAAAACGGTAAAAATTTCACTCAATTAGTGAAATTCCGTGCAACCCGAGTTTACTCTTTGTACAAAGTGCAAGAGCGACCGGACCAGAGCGGTGCGAAGTGGGGAAGTCAGTGTGAATCACCTGGTGATTGAGACCGGCAGCCTGAAAAATATCAATAAACACGCCATCCTGGATTTGATCCGGTTTGCCCACGGGGGCATCTCCCGGGCCGAGATCGCGCGCCAGATGGGGCTGAGCCGGTCGGCGGTGACGGCGATTGTCAACGATCTGATCGAGAATGGATTGGTGCGGGAGGCGGAGAGCGGCCCGGCGGAAGGCGGCCGGCGCCCGATCCTGCTGGAGATCGATCCCCGGCGCGGCCATGTGATCGGGATCGACCTCGGGGCGACCCACCTGGGCCTGTATCTGGCGGATCTGGCAGCCCATGTCCTCATGGAGGTGGAAATCCCCTTCGACGTGAGCCGTGGGCCGGATGTCTGCCTGCGAGAAGTGGATGAACAGGTGCGGATGCTGGTGGAGGCGGCCGGGCTCTCCCCGCAGGAGGTGCTGGCGGTGGGGATAGGCGTCCCCGGGCCGATCTCCCCTGACGGCGGAGGGGTGGTGATCCCCCCGATTATGCCCGGGTGGGACCGGTACCCGATCCGCGCTTTCCTGGAGGGCCGCTGGCAGTGCCCGGTTTCCGTGAACAACGATGCCTCGCTGGGGGCCTTGGGCGAGTGGGCGTTTGGCGCAGGCCGCTCGGAGAGAAACCTGGTCTATATCAAAGTGGGGACCGGGGTAGGCGCCGGCCTGCTGCTCGACGACCGTCTCTACCAGGGCATGAGCGGCATGGCAGGCGAGATCGGTCATATGACCATCGTGGATGACGGCCCGCTTTGCTCCTGCGGCAACCGGGGCTGCCTGGAGGCGGTAGCCGGTGGGCGGGCGATTGCAATACAGGCGCAGCAGGCGGTGAAAAAAGGCCAGCGGACCCAACTGGCAAGGATCAGGCCGGTCGAGGCGATCACCGCGGCCGACGTAACCGCCGCCGCCCGCCGGGGCGACCTGGTGGCACAGCAGATATTCAGCGCTGCCGGGGCCCATTTGGGCACGGCCATCGCCAGCTTGATAAACTTACTCAACCCTGGTATAGTTGTTGTCGGGGGTGGAGTCGCTCAGACCGGAGATTTACTCCTGGAACCCATCCGGCAGGCCGTTTTGGGGCGAAGTTTGAAGCCTGCCGCCCAGGCGGTGCGGATCAATGCAGCATTATTGGGGCGTCGCTCAATCGGGATGGGCGCGGTCGTTCAGGCCTCATCAACTGTTTTGCACCATATGAGTGAGAACCCAAAAATCCCGATCCCACATACCAGGATGCAATCAAATCAGGTTCAAATGGTCTCGACCGGAAGAGCTCCGTAACCGACCCAGGGCCCTGCGTTCCCGTTTTTCTGGACGGAAAGCAGGGGCCTGGGGAGCTTTTCATGGGCTTGCCCGAGAAAATCCAATATGTTAAGTGTTTTGGAGGAGAAAAATGTCTAGAAAGTTTTGGTCCTTGATCAGCCTGCTGCTGATTGCTACGATGGTTCTGGCTGCCTGCGGCGGGCAGCAGCCCACGGAAGCGCCGGTGGTCGAACCTACCGAGGCGCCAGCCGTAGAAGAACCGGTCCAGCAGCCTACCGAGCCGCCAGCCGTGGAGGAACCGGCCGAACCTACCGAGGCGCCGGCCGTGGAGGAACCCACCGAGCCGGAACCGTCCGGTGAGGCCACCACCATCACCATCTGGCACCAGTGGACTGGCGCCTACCTGGATGCGATCACCGAGGTCTTCCGGGCCTATGAAGCCGAGCACCCCGGGATCACCATCGACCTGACCCAACCGGAAAACGTGACCGACGCGCTGGCTGTGGCGATCCCCGCCGGTGAAGGCCCCGATATCATCGGTTGGGCGAACGACCAGATCGGCACTCAGGCCCTGGTCGGCAATATCGTCCCACTGAACGATCTCGGCATCGACATGGCCTACCTGGAGAGCAACTTCGAGCCGGCAGCCGTGGCGGGCGTGGTCTGGCAAGACCAGATCTGGGCGCTGCCCGAGAGCCAGGAAGGGATTGCGCTGATCTTCAACCGGGCTGTGGCGAGCGAAGAGAACTTCCCCAGCGACCCCATGGATTTCGCCGGCCTGCTGCAGAAGGCCCAGGAATTCCGCCAGGCCAACCCCGATAAGTACCTGGTCTGCAACCAGGGGCTCGGCAATCCTGATCCCTATCACGCCGGAGCGATCTACTTCGGGTTCGGTGTGCCCTCCTACGTAGACGACGAAGGCACTGTGTACATCAACACCCCCGAGGCGGTTCAGGCGGCGGAGTGGATGACCGAGTTCAGCCAGGTCGCTCCTGCTGAGACCAGCCATGAGATCTGCCGCACCATGCTGATCGAAGGCCAGGCGGCCGCCTGGTGGACCGGGCCGTGGGCGATTGCCGACCTCGAAGCCGCCGGCATAGATTACGGTATCCTGCCGATGGGTAAGCCGTTCGTGGGCATCAAGACTCTGATGATCACCAGCAACGCGGTGGACCGCGGCAACGCCGAGACCGCTTTGGACATCATCCAGTTCTTCACCAACGCCGAGAACTCCAAGCAGTTGGCCCTGGCCAACCGCACGATCCCGGCCAACACTGAAGCGCTGAATGATCCCGAGGTGCAGGCGCTGGGCACCATAGGCGCTTTCGGTGAATCGCTGAACCTGGGTGTCCCGATGGCGAATACGCCCTTCGCCAACGCACAGTGGGGCCCCGTAGGCGATGCGACCACCGCTGTCTGGAACGGTTCGCAGCAGCCTCAGGAAGCGATGGATGCCGCCGCACAGGCGATGGAAGATCAAATCTCCCAAATGCAGTAAGGCTTGTCTGCATCTGCTGGCGGGGAGGGCCCCCTGGGCTCTCCCCGCCGTTCCCACTTGCATGGCTTGAACTGCTCAGGATAAGCCAGCCGGGCAGCGCGCAGGCCCTGGCGATACGAAAGCTCTGTTAGCGCACAGAGAAGGAGATTTCTATGGCTAACTGGTCGGGTAGCCGAAAGGCGCTGACCGTGTTGATGTTCATCGCCCCGACGCTGATCGGCATCCTCATCTTCAACATCTATCCGATTCTATTCAACACCTATATTTCCTTCACCAACCGCAACCAGTTCCACCCCAACCCCGACTGCGAAGTCCCTCTCAGCTCGGTGCTGGAGCCTTCCTGTTGGCCCATGTTCCGCACGGAGCGGCCGCGAGGGGTCGGCCAGCCATACACGATTCAAGAACCGTTCTACCGGAACTACTCGGACCTGATCGGCAAGCTGTTCACCAGGGAAGCTATCCTGGCCCTGCTGCGTATTGTTGTAATCGTCCTGCCGCTGGTGGCGGCAAGTTATGTGAACAAATATTTAGACCGGCAGGTGACCCGGCCGGTCTCCTCCCTGGTCGTGTGGCTGATCGCCTTGCTGGCAACCATGGGGCTGTTCTTCCTGGTTGACGTTCAGGAGGCATACCGGGTGCTGGAGCGGAGCGGTGATTTCTTCATCGTCGTTTTCCGCACCATCCTGTATGTGGTTGCCTGCATTCCCCTGTTCTTCATCTTCGGCCTGGCGCTGGCGCTGGTGTTGAACAACGAGTACATCAAAGGGCGAACGATGTGGCGGGCGATCATGATTATCCCCTGGGCCTCCTCGACCATGGCGATCATGATGTCGCTGGTGTGGCAGTTCTTCTTCCGCGAGCAAGGGACGATCAACCAGGTGCTGAGAGTGCTGGGCGGCGAGCCGGTGCGGTGGCTGAACAACCCGACCTACGCCTTCGCCATCGTGGTCCTGGTCAACCTGTGGTTCTCCTACCCGTTCTTCTTCACCGTGATCCTCGGGGCGCTGCAGTCGATCCCACCCGAACAGTATGAAGCGGCGGAGATGGATGGGGCGAACTTCTTCCAGCGGCTGACCAACATCACTCTGCCGCTGATCCGCCCGGCGGTCCTCCCGGCGGTCGTGCTGAGTTCGATCACCACGTTCCAGATGTTTGGCACGGTGTGGGCGATCACAGCCGGGGGCCCGGTGCGCGGCGCCGGGCAGCCGGGCGCCACGGAATTTGTGATGATCTATGCTTACAAACAGGTCTTCCAGAGTAACGCCTATGCCAGGGCGGGGGCTTTTGCAGTGATCATCTTCGTTTTCTTGTTTATCGCCACCTTCTACAGCCTGCGTTACTCCCGCATCACGAAAGGAGCGTTCGAATGAACCGGCGGCCGAAGACTTTGACTCTGGCCTTCCAGTATCTGTTCCTGGTGCTGGCCTCCATTTTTGCCCTGTACCCGGTCTGGTTTGCGGTCATCGCCTCCGGGCGGGCCGGCGGGCGCCTGTACACTCTGAGCTTGCCGGGCATGTTCTTCCCGGTGGAGTGGACCTTCGAGAACTACCGGGTGATGCTGTTCGAGGGGCCCTTCCTGCAGTGGATGCGCAACAGCCTGTTTGTGGCCGGCTTCACCACCCTGGCCTGCCTGCTGGTGGCCACCTCGGCGGCTTTCGCCTTTTCCCGCTTCCGCTTCTACGGGCGCGAGTTCGGTCTGATCCTGTTGTTGGCGATCCAGGCCTTCCCCGGGGTGCTGTCGTTGGTGCCGGTCGCCCTGCTGCTCACAGCCATGGGGCTGTACGCCAACCTGTGGGGCCTGGTGATGGCCTATGTGGTCGGCCAGTTGGTGTTCACGACCTGGCTCTTGAAGGGATATTTCGATACCATCCCGGTCGAATTGGAGGAAGCCGCGATGATCGATGGGGCCGGGCCGATCCAGTCTTTCCTGCTGATCGGCCTGCCGCTGGCGAAGCCGGCCCTGGCGGTGACCGCCCTGCTGTCCTTCATGGGGTCCTGGGGCGAATACGTCTTCGCCTCGGTGCTGGTGCCCGCCCCGGATGCCCGCCGCACGCTGATGGTGGGCATGTACAGCCTGGCGAACAGCATCAATATCCCCTGGGGGCATTTCGCCGCCGGAGCGGTGATGGTGATCATCCCGGTCATCCTGGTGTACGCTTACTTCCAGAAATACCTGGTGGGCGGTCTGACCCTGGGCGGCGTGAAGGGCTAATTAGCGTGGGTTTATTCCAACAGATCAGGGGGATGGGCGCCCACCCATCCCCCTGATCTGTTGGTCCCTGTCACTCGACTTTGGAACCTGGCGAATGGATGATTTTATTTTCGGCACACTGGCTACCGATGAACTACGCCTGGCGGATGTGCGCCGCCGCAGGGGCGGGGTAACCCACCGCCAGCGCAGGATTCCGCTCGATCCTCTCCCCGGAGAAACGGTGCAGCTCGAGCTGATGGTCGGGCCTACAGCCTGCCCGACCTGCGACCGGGCCTGGGTCTACTGGTCCGTCGATGGCCAGGATCCACAAGGCGCCGGTGGAGCCGCCGTCCAGGGGCATGTCACCGAGATGGAGACGGTGGGGGCGGCCTGGGATACGCTGCTGTGGGGCTACGCGCGCAGCTTCCGCGCAGTCCTTCCCCCTCAGCCCGCCGGCACCGTGCTGCGCTACCGCCTGTCGGCCGGCACCCCGGACGGGCAGGAAGTCCCGGCGGATGGGGGCGCGATGTACGCCATCTACATCGACGATGACCCGCCGCCGGTCTGGGCCCGGGAGGCGGTGGTGTATGAGATCTTCGTCGACCGCTTCAACCCCGGCGGGGGAAAGCCCTGGTTTACCCCCGCCACCCCGGCGGGTTTCTACGGCGGCACGTTGAACGGGATCACCGAAAAGCTGGATTATATCCTCGAGCTGGGCGCCAATGTCCTGTGGCTGACGCCGATCTTCCCCAGCCCCTCCCATCATGGCTACGACGCCACCGACCTGATGGAGATCGAACCCCGCCTGGGGGGCAAAGCCGACCTGCGCCGCCTGCTGGACGAAGCTCACGCCCGGGGGGTCCGCGTGCTTTTGGACTTCGTGCCCAATCACTGGTCGAGCCGGCACCCCACCTTCCAGGCCGCCCTGGCCGATCCGCACAGCCCCTACCGCCAGTGGTACAACTTCACCGACTGGCCGCATGCATATGAGACCTTCTTTGGAGTGCGGGATTTGCCCCAGGTGAATCTGCGCTACGGGCCGGCGCGCCAGCATATGTTGGATGCCGCCGCCTATTGGTTGGAGTTCGGGGTGGATGGCTATCGCCTGGATTATGCCATCGGCCCGACGCCCGATTTCTGGGCGGATTTCCGCCGCGTGACCCGCCGGGCGCGCCCCGACTGTTGGACCTTCGGCGAGGTGGTGGAGCCCTCGGACTCTCAGCTCGGCTTCACCGGGCTGCTGGACGGCTGCCTGGACTTCATGCTGTTGGAAGCCCTACGCCAGACCTTCGCCTTCGGCCGCTGGGATGCGCGCTGCTTCGAGGGCTTCCTCTCCCGGCACGAAGCCTTCTTCCCGCCCGGCTTTTCCCGCCCATCTTTCCTCGACAATCACGATATGAACCGGATTTTGTGGGCGATGGGAGGCGACCAGCGCAGGCTGCGGCTGGCAGCCCTGTGCCAGTTCACCCTCTCCGGCCCGCCGGTGATCTATTACGGCACCGAGGTGGGCCTGTCTCAGGAGCGAGACGTGCGCCAGAACGGGTTCGGCCTGCCCGAAGAATCCCGCCTGCCCATGCTGTGGGGCGAGGCCCAGGACCGGGAGCTGTTCCGCTTCTACCAGGGGCTGGCCCGCCTGCGGAAACAGCACCCCTGTTTGCGGGACGGCCTGCGCCGCACGGTGCAGGTTTCCCCATCCACCCTGGCTTACACCCGCGAGGCCGGCGGGGAGCGGCTGTTGGTGGCGCTCAACCTGTCCGTAGAGGACCAGTCGGTCCTCGTCCCCGGCCTGTGGGGCAAGGTGGAAGCCGAGACGGGGGGCGCCCGGCTGCGGCCCCAGGGAGGCGGCACTCAGATCGACCTGGCGCCCCTCAGCGGCGCAGTACTTCGCGAGGAATGATCATGGTTCGGAAGATGCGACTCTTGCTCGCCATTCATTTGTTGTTGGTATTCCTGCTCCCGGCCTGCCAGGCGAGCCAGGATCCCGGTTCGCCCGGAGCAACTGCCACCCAGGTCGAACCCACGCTGCCGCCCACGGCTGAACCCTCGCCGACCCCGGCCCCCACCCTGGGGCCGGTCCCGGTCGAGCCGGTGTTGGGCCTCCCCACCGGGAGCGGCGGTTTCCCCTGGTGGAATGACGCCGTGTTCTACGAGATATTCGTCCGCTCTTTCTTCGACAGCGATGGCGATGGCATTGGTGATTTCGCCGGCATTATCGAGAAGATGGATTACCTGAACGATGGAGACCCGGAGACGACCACCGACCTGGGGGTGACCGGCATCTGGTTGATGCCGGTGTTCCCCTCCCCCTCCTATCACGGCTATGACACGGTGGATTACTACGACGTCAACCCGCAGTATGGCACCATGGAAGACTTCCGGCGGCTGCTGGAGGAAGCCCACGCCCACGGCATCCGGGTGATCATCGACCTGATGTTGAACCACACCTCTTCCGAGCACCCCTGGTTCGAGGCTGCCCGCGACCCGGGCTCCGAATACCATGACTGGTATATCTGGTCGGAGGCCGACCCGGCGATGATCGGCCCCTGGGGGCAGCGGGTGTGGCACCTGGATCCGGTCAGTGGGCAGTACTTCTATGGCGTGTTCTGGGAAGGCATGCCGGACTTGAACTACGCCAACCCGGAAGTGGTGGCCGAAATGCAGAATGTGGTGCGCTTCTGGTTGGAAGAGGTGGGTGTGGACGGCTTCCGGCTGGACGGGGCCCGCTACGTGGTGGAAGAGGGCTCGAACCTGGCCGATACACCGGCCAACCACCAGTTCTTCGCCGAACTGAACGCCTACATCAAGAGCCTGAACCCCGAGGCGTTCATTGTGGGAGAGGTTTGGACCACCTCGTTCGCCGTCGTCTCCTATGTGAAAGCGGACGAGCTGGACATGGCCTTCGAATTCGACCTGGCCTCGGCTTTCCTCGCCAGCGCCCAGAGGGGGACGGCGGAGCGAGCGCGCAACCAGATGACGCTGAGCAACCGCATGTTCCCCTTGGGGGAGTACGGCGTCTTCCTCACCAATCACGACCAGGAGCGGGTGATGAGCCAGTTGGGGATCGAGGTGGAGCGAGCGAAGGTGGCCGCCTCCCTGTACCTGACCGCCCCTGGGACGCCGTTCATCTATTACGGGGAGGAGATCGGCATGACCGGGCGCAAGCCCGATGAGTTGATCCGCACGCCGATGCAGTGGAACGCCGAGCCGCAGGCCGGGTTTACCACCGGGCAGCCTTGGGAGCCGGTGAACGCTTTTTACGCCGAGCGGAACGTGGCGAACCAGGACGAGGACCCCGATTCGCTGCTGAACCACTACCGCCAACTGGTGCGCCTGCGGAACGAGCACGTGGCCCTGCGCACCGGCGCCCCGCTGCTGGTGGAGTCGGGCGTAGACCAGGTGTACGCCCTGCTGCGGCACAGCGAAGATGAGACTCTTTTGGTTCTCATCAACCTTGGTGACGAACCGGTCAGCGATTATAATCTGTCCTTATCCTCGGGCCCGCTGGCGGGCGCGTATCAGGCGGTGACCCTCCTCGGCGAGGGGGATCCGGCAGGTTTCACTGCCAACTCCCGGGGCGGGCTGGATGCCTACCAACCGCTGCCAACCCTCCCGGCAGGCAGCACGGTGATCTTGCAACTTCACCCGGCCCCGTAGCCGGCCGCGGGTGTTCTGATTGGAGTTGGTTTGAATGTTGGCCTCTTGGACCCGGCGGCGGGTGCTCATCGCCGTGGTTTTCGTCGCCTGCTTTCTGCGCCTGTGGGCGGCCTGGCAGCTTCCGGTCGATTACGATGAACCGGTGTATCTGCAGGCCGGCTTCGATTACGCCCGGCTGCTCGAAGACGGCGACCTGCGAGGGGTGATCGACTACCCCGGGAACCGGGAACATCCCCCGCTGGTCAAGCTGCTCTACGCGCTGCCGGTGCTGGTTTTGGGCGAGAAGGCCGCCTGGGACCCGGTTTTGTTCGCCGCCCGGGGGATCTCGGTCCTGTTCGGGGTGGCTGCGGTGTGGGTGGTGGCGCTGTTCAACCCGTTGGCGGGGGCGCTGCTGGCGGTGCAAACGCTGGTGGTCAAATACACCAGCCAGGCTTACCTGGAAGCGCTGCCCCTGTTTGGGTCGTTGGTCGCCGTGCTGGCCCTGGCCCATTCGCAGCGGGCCGGGGACCACCGGTTCTGGCTCTCGGCCTTTGCCCTGGGGCTGGTCGCGGCCGGAAAGTACAGCTACTTCCCGATCCTGTTCGTTCTCATTTACCTGTGCTTCTGGGAGAAGCGCTTCCCCTGGCGGTGGGCCCTAGGCTACCTGGGGGCCGCCGGGCTGGCCTTCCTGGCGCTCAACCCCGCCCTGTGGGCCGATCCCGCCGGGCGGCTGATTGCATCTGCCCTGTTCCACCCCGGATATTCGCAGAGCGCCCACGTCCAGGCGGTTGGCTATCCCTGGTACCAGCCGTTCATCTGGGTGGGGAGGTCCATGCCCTACCAATGGCACCCGCAGGTGTTCTTCTACTATGGTTTCGACGGGCTGATCGCCCTGCTGGCGCTGGCCGGGGTCCGGGCCTGCTGGAAGAACCAGCGCTGGGTGGTGGTGTGGATGGCGGCCGGCATGGCGGCCCTGCTGCTGTGGCCGGTCAAGTGGCCGCAGTATGCGTTGGTGGTGCTCCCCGCCTTCTGTTTCGCCGCCGCCGCCGGGGTCGCGGACCTGGTCCGGCGCATTCGGGAGGCCGACCTGTACTGGAACTGGTTCGAGGAGATGGCCCCCCGACCCTCCCGGGTCCTGGTGATGGCCACCGTGGCGCTCCTGGCGCTGGCCACCTTCGGCGAGATGGTGCGTACGGTGCGCACGGCAATGAACCAGCGGGGGTGGCGGGAGCTGAACATGGAAAACTCGCAGCTTCCCAGCGATAGCGTCTACGATCTGGCCAGCCTGGGAGAGGGGCGGATGGCGGCGGCTACCGGCGCCGGGTTGGCCCTGTTCTCGCTCGCGCCGGAGACCCTGCTCCCCACCGACTGGCAGGTGTTTCACCGCGGCAATTCGCCGCTGCCAGACAACCGGGTGCTCAGCCTGGCGGCCGGCCCGGCGGGGGATCTGTGGGCCGGCACCCGCTCTGGGTTGGCCCGCTATTCCCCTTCCGACGGCAGTTGGACGGTCTACCGGGGCGAGGACCTGGGGCTGGCGGGCGAGCAGGTGAACCGGCTCGAGTTCGACTCGCACGGCCGGCTGTGGGTGGCCGCCAGCGGCGGGCTGGCCGTCTTCGACGGACAGAGATGGCGGGCTTATACTACGGCCAACTCACCCCTGGTGGAGTCCTTCATCCTGGCGCTGGCGGTGGATGGATCCGGCGAAAGGGAGGCTATCTGGGCCGGCGCCCGCGATGCCGTCTACCGGCTGGACACGGAGACGGGCGAATGGGGCGCTTTCACCGCCCAAGATCTTGCCCTGGCCATCAGCGGCGTGTCGGACTTGATGGTCGATTCGTCCGGCCAGGTGTGGCTCTCCACCCTGGGCAGTGGGGTGGGCCAGTGGGATGGGGAAGGCTGGTCCTGGCTGCGCATCAGCAACTCTGGTCTGCCGTCGAACACGGTGCGGAAGGTGGTCGAAACCCAGCCGGGCGTCTATTGGGTTGCCACCGCCGATCCCACGGATGTGGGCGGACGTCTGCTGCGCTTCACTGGCGGGGACTGGACGGAATACGACCCGAATAACTCCGGGTTCAACGGCGCCGAACCGGTGGAAATCCTTCTCGACGAAGGCAACAGGTTATGGATCGCCACCCGCACGGGCGGGATCCAGATATATAGACAGCCAAACTGACCCAATGAAACAACGCTTCACTTTTCAATGGATATGGATCCTCCTCCTGCTGGGGGCTGCCCTGACAGGCTGCGGTCCCGGCGGAGCTGAGACCCCGCCGGTGGAGACGACCGCCACCGGGCCGGAGTTGGGGCCTACCGCGATTTCGTCCGCCCCGGCGCAGGGGCTGACGCCGACCCCGGCCGGACTCCAGGGGACGGTGACCATCTGGCATTCCTGGGATGAAGCCCGGGTGCCGTTCCTGGTGCAGATTATCGACGGCTTCCGCGCCGAAAACCCGCAGGTCCACTTCGATGTGCTGTACGTGCCGCCGGAAGATCTGCGCCGCCGGTATGAGACGACCGTCCGCGAAGGCTGGGGGCCGGCGCTGCTGCTCGGTCCTGCCGATTGGGGGCCCGGCTTGCTGCAAGCCGGGCTGATCTCCAGCCTGGATGCGCTGGCTCCCGCGGCGCTGCTCGACCGGCTCAACTCTGCCGGGGTCGAGGCGCTGCGGCTGCCCGCCGGGCTGGCCGGCCTGCCTTACCGCCTGGAAGGGGTGGTGCTGTATCGCAATCCCAGCCTGGTGCTGGAAGCCCCGACGACCTTCGAATCCTGGGTGCAGCTTGCTCGCGGGGCGCACCAGGGGGAGACGGTGGGGGCGGTGTTGGATCCCAGCTTCCGTTATTCCGGCGCCCATCTGTACGGGCTCGGCGGGCAGTTGATCCAACCGGATGGCCTGCCCGCTTTTAACAACGAGTTGGGCGATGCCTGGTTGGAACTGCTGGCCGCTTACCAGCGGATCGGCCCGTTGGAGTTCCAGAACGACAATGACCTGAACCACTTCAAAAACGGGCAGGCAGGCTTTATCATCGACGGCACCTGGAACATGGCCTCCCTGCTGGAGGCGATGGGCGACCGGAACGTGGCCATCGACCCCTGGCCCTCCTACGGGAACGGCTACCTGTCCGGGTTTGTCCAGGCGGATGCGCTCTTCTTGAACCCGTTGGCCGCCGAAGCGGACCGCCAGGCAGCCTGGGAGTTCATGGTCTATTTCCTCTCCGACCCGGTCCAGACTGCCCTGGCCCAGGCCGGCGATGTGCCCGCGGTGACCGATTTGTTCGTGGAGAACTCGCTGATCCTGGAAGCGATGGAGGCCCTGGAAGGGGGGACGGCTTACCCGGTGCTCCCCGAGTTCGAAGTGTACCCGCCGGTGATGGAGGCGGCCATCCGGGCCCACCTCAGCGAAGGGGTAGACGCGCAGACCGCGCTGCAAACGGCTGAGAACGATATCATCCAAAGGCTATCTGAACGAGTCCCAACGCCGGAGCCATAATTCGGCCGGGGTGCAGCCCACCTGCACCGCCGCTACCGCCCGGCAATCACGAGGTCATCATGACAGTCCCCTACTGGGTGCAGGACGCGGTTTTCTACCAGATCTTTCCCGACCGGTTTGCCAACGGAGACCCGAACAACGATCCCCCCAACCTGCAGCCCTGGGGTTCGGCGCCTGACCTTTACGGGTTCCAGGGGGGCGATCTGCGCGGGATTATCCAGAAGTTCGACACCCTGCTCGATCTGGGGGTGAACGCCCTCTATCTGAACCCGATCTTCCTCTCCCCGTCCAACCACCGCTACAACACGATCGATTACTACACCATCGACCCAAAGCTGGGGGATCTGAACGACTTCCGCGCCCTGCTGCGGGTGGCGCACGAAAACAAGGTGCGGGTCATCCTCGATGGGGTCTTCAACCACTGTTCGCGGGGCTTCTTTGCTTTTGTGGACGTGCTGGAAAATGGGGAGCACTCCCCCTACCGGGATTGGTTCCATATCCGCCGGTTTCCGGTAGACGCTTATTCCCCCGGCCCGGCTGAAAACTACCTCGGATGGTGGGGCCATAAGAGCCTGCCGAAGTTCAACACCGATCACCCCCGGGTGCGCCGCTACCTGCTGGATGTGGCCCGCTACTGGATCCAGCAGGGCGCCGACGGCTGGCGCTTGGACGTGCCCAACGAGATCGACGACGACTCCTTTTGGGAGGAATTCCGCCAGGTGGTCAAATCCGTCAACCGGGACGCTTACCTGGTGGGGGAAATCTGGAACGCCGACCCGCGTTGGGTGGGGCAGAAGCACTTCGACGGGCTGATGAATTATCCCCTACGGGACGCATTGCTGGAGTTCTTGAACGGCACGGGGATGACTGCCGGGACGTTCGGGGACCAGGTGGAAAAACTGCTGCAAATCTACCCCCGCGAGAACGCCTTCGCCATGTACCTGACCCTGGGCTCGCACGATACCGAGCGGCTGGCAACGGTCATGGAGGGGAACCTGAACAAGATCAAGCTGGCCTTCACCTTTCTGTTCGCCTTTCCCGGCGCGCCCGCTGTGTATTACGGGGATGAGGTAGGGCTGACCGGGGGCAAAGACCCCGAGTCGCGCAAAGCGTTCCCCTGGGACATGGAGCAGTGGAACCTGGAACTGCGCGGCTGGGTGCAGAACCTGATCTCGAACCGGAAGAGCAGCCCGGCGATGCGGCGCGGGAACTATGCGCGCGTCTTCGCCGATGACCGGCGGCGCTGCTTTGCCTTTTCGCGCTCACTGGGGGATGAAAAAGTGCTGGTGGTGATGAACGCCAGCCCAACCCTGCGCCACCTGCGCCTGCCGGTCGCGAACCTGGGTTGGCGAGATGGGCAGATCCTGCACAACCGCCTGGGCCGGGAAGAGTATCTCGTCTCCGGAGACCACCTGCTGGTGACCCTGTTCCCCTGGAGCGGGGTGTGGATCGGATCGTAAGGTTGGGGAGTTTGTAAGCTGGGCGGGCTGCTGCTCAGCCCG
>CAYMLG010000112.1:0-13663 GCA_964391195.1 uncultured Anaerolineaceae bacterium
GCTTCGCTGCCGGCGGGCGGGTGCACGGTCTTGGGCCGTTAACGGTGTAGTCGTGCCCATGCGCCGGGGAGAAGCCATCCACGAATGGTCTGTGCGGCATGATCATGCCGCGCGACCACGAAGACACGAAAGGGGTATTCGAGTATTCGTGCTGAGCATGCGTTCTTGGCATGCCATTCGTGGACGGCCCCATATCCAACCCGGACAACGAGATTATTCACCCCGGACGGCGGAGCAGAGATGGTCGGTTATGGCAAGGAACCGCCCACCTTCCCTGGCGATACACTATGTCGCGCGACGCATTACGTCGCCATTCCGGGTAATTTTATAGGGGGGGAGCACAGCGGGGAGGGTCAGTGGATAGAAGTGGGGCACGGCGTGGGGGGTTACGGTTTTGGGTGATTTACGGTTTCGCCGTGCCCCTACGCATCTGCGGCGAAACATAGCGCAAAATGCCGGTCTTGCAGCGCTCACCCGTAGCGCAACGGGCGGGGGCACGGCGTGAGGGTTTACGGTTTGGGATTATTTTCCGGAGCTGCCGTGCCCCTACGCGCCTGCGGCGGGCGTCCAATTCTGGCCCAGCGCCAGCCACAGGATGAGGGCGTCGATTCCCAGGGGAAGCAAGGACCAGACTCCGGCGAACAGCACGAACAGCAAGGCCGAGGCCGAGGCGGCGACGGTCACCAGGGGGCGGAACCATCTGTTCGGGAGCAGGATGCCGAACAGCGCCAGGCTGGCGGCGATGAAGCACAGGCTGGCGCTCCCGGCCAGGATTGCGACCGCGGGACTCGCCGGCTGCTGGGTGAGCGCCACCAACCCGGGCAGCAGCGACTGCGCATCTTCGGAGAAGGGCCACAGAAGCCACGCTCGCCCGGCTGAGGCGGGCACGAAGGCCGTGGTGCTCAGGTGCCAGCTCAGGAAGATCAGGATTCCATATACGACTTCCACCGGACCATCTCCTTGTCTCGTATCTCCAGACAGAGTCGAATCCATGGCTGCTTCCTCAGCTCGACAAACCCCGGCGGACGAGGGGGCGCTCCGGTTTCAGGTGCGCGTGGGAGAAGGTGTCCCCATCCATCAGGCCCAGACCCAGCGCCCGGTCGAAGGCTGCGTGCCCGAAGAAGACCGCGCCTACGAGCGAGAGCAGCGGGAGACCGAGCAGCATGCCCAGGGTATACAGGCCCAGCGCCACCGCCTGGTGGTGGACCAGATTGTAGGTGAAGTCGCCTGCTCGCCTCCCGGCAGCCCTGGCGAACAGCGCCAGATCGGGTACCAGGAACAGCAGGGGGTAGGCCCACCAGGGGTAGGCCAGCAGCGAGAACAGGTAAATGGAGAAGAGAAATCCGGCAATTTGCTCGAGACGCAGCAGGGTTTTCATGGTTGATCCTTGATTTGCAGCTGCCCGCTCAAGGCCGGCGGCCGGCTGGTGATCCATTCTATTCAGCTAATTCCGTCAATTTTGCTGGTTGGTTGCTACCAGTCTAGCATTTTCCGGGTGTTTGACCAATCACTCAATGAACGACCTTGAGCGGATAAAGGTTGGAATTCCCCCTCATACATTTGTGTGAGGGAAGTTTTTAGATCGAAGCCGATTGCCGCCGTCACGGTATCATCCATGAATTTCGCCAAATGAGAACTCGGTGGTAAAGCCCACCCTCATCCATAGACCCACTCACCACCGGCACGACCCTCAACGGTGGGCAGGCGGGAGGGCTGGCCTTCTGGTGATTTATGGCGCTGCTATGCGCGTACATGCGTTGATGGCGGTGGAGATCCTTTGTAGGCCATCCGGCACGCGATCGCGCTGCCGATGGCTGAGGCTTACCACGCTGGACGGCCGCTCAGGATGAATGGGTTGGGGGGAACGGAAGGTTTATGGTTCCAGACGATTCAACGAGGCAGCCGCGCCGCCATCAAACTCTGTGTTTTCTGTGCACTCTGTGGTGAATCCTCTCAGAACACAAAGGCCATCGAAATGAGAAACCGTCGATGTCAGCGGCCGAGCAGCAGGGAGCGCAGGAAGGCGGGCGGGGCGATGCCGCGGCGGGCGAGGATGCGCAGGAACAGCCCGGGCGGCAGGCTGGCCATCAGGCTGCGCACTTCTCCCGCAGGAGCGTCCTCGTCCAGGAAGCGCAACACGCGCTGGATTGGATTGTTCCTGAACAAGGCGGTGAAGATCTGGGGGATGCGGTCCGGGTAGCGATGCATCACTTCCAGCATGATCGAATCCAGCTCGGTGTACAGGGGGGAGGCGGGGGGCAGGTCGAAGGGGTGGCCGCTGTTTTCCAGAGAACGCAGGATGGCCTCCGAATCGCGCTGGATGCGGGTGAAGGCGTAACCGGTGGAAGGCTTCAGGCGCCCGCCCCGCAGGCCGATCGCCAGCGTGTAGCGCCCCAGGCGGCGGGGGAAGGGGTGGTCGGTGATCAGCAGGCTACCGGCTTCGCGCTCCCGCACCTGGCAGTCCCGCCCCGGGTGGAGTCCGAACGCGGTCCGCAGATAGCGCTCCAGGGCGGCCTCCCCGGCAGCCAGGCCGGACGGCTGTGGGCTGAACAGGGTGTACTCCACCAGGGCGCGGCGTCCGTCGAAGGGCAGTACGTAGAAGAAGCGCATATCCCCCTGAGCCGGGGTGCGGAAATCCATCAGGGTGGCGACCAGAGGATCGAAGGCCGGCGCCTCGGTCTCGATCTCCCAACCGCGGAAGGCCATCTGCAGGTAGTGGTACTTGTGCGGCTGGCGGGCGAGCTTCGCCGTCTGGAAGCGGCTGTCGAAAGCCCACCTCCCGCTGTACTGGAGTCCGCCGGCCGAGATCACAGGTCGATCATTGATTTCGTATAGCTGATCGATGGGCGCGTGGAGAAAGGCCACCTGCGGGTGTGCAGCCAGGTCGTCCCGAACCAGGCGGTAGAAGTCGATGCCGCGGATGGTCTGGTAGCGGTACTGCCCCAGATCGATGGTGCGCTCGAAGCCGGGCGCCTGGAATGACAGCCGCTCCCAGGCCCGGCAGACGGCCGGGTCGAAAGGACCGGGCTGGTCGCTCCAGAAGCTGAAGGTGCGGTCGTCGCGCAGTTTTTCATCGCGATCGACGATCAGGATGGACCGCTCGGGCAGCGAGCTGTGGGCGATGCGCCAGGCGAGGCTGAGCGCGGCCAGGCCGCCGCCGGCGAAGATGTAATCGAAGTCCGTCTGATGGGCCATTACGCCGCACCTGATCTACGCCCGAGGCGTACTCTCCCATCCGGTGAGCCCTGCTCGCATCTTAGCCGCTGCCAGAGGGGCGGCAGGCGGCGCAGCTTTTCCCAGGCGGTGAGGTGCGCCCGGCGGGTGAACACATCGTAATCGTGCTCCTCGATGTCGTCCAGGATGGCGGCGTAGAAATCGGCGGCCGCGGCGATCGCCAGCCGGCCGTCCGTGTCCAGCAGGGAGATGCCCGGCCAGGCTTCTGCGTACAGCCGCCGGTTGCGCTGGATCTGGAAGCGCATGAAGCGCCGCCAGCGGTCATCGACGGTCCCGGCGGCCAGGTTTTCTTCGCTCAGGCCGAAGCGGCGCAGCTCATCGGCAGGAAGGTACACCCGGCCCAGCCTCAGGTCCTCGCCAACGTCGCGCAGGATGTTGGTGATCTGCAGGGCCACACCCAGCTTGATGGCGTAGGGGATCGCCTGGGGGCCGCGGAAGCCGGTGATGTGCATGCTCATCAACCCGACTGTGGAAGCCACCCCGTAGGCATAGGCGGCCAGTTGTTCGAAAGTCTGGATGCGCACCGGGTGCAGATCCAGCGCCACTCCATCCAGAAGCTGCTCGGCCAGGCGGGCGGGGATGCGGTACCGCATTCGGGTGCTGGCCCAGGCCAGAGCCACGGGGTCTCCGGGGTCCGGACGGGCGTTCAACGCCCTGCGCCCCCAATCGGCAAGGGCGGTCTGCGGATCGGATCCGGGGTGGTCGATCAGGTCATCGGCCACCCGGCAGAAGGCGTACAGGGCGTGCATGGCGCGACGTTTTTCGGCGGGGAGCAGCAGGCTGGCCAGGTAGAACGTGCGGCTGTGATGGGCGGTCAGCCGGCGGCAGTGTTCGAAGGCGGCGGCTATATCGGCCGGGGCCACCGCCTCCCAGATGCCGGGCAGGGTCCGGGTGGGGTCGTGCACCGCGGATTCCGGGGCGCTCCGGAAGGCGTCCAGGGCCAGGTTGAGCAGGGGACGTTCCCAGGGGACGGGGGTGCTGGCAATCAGCGTGTTGTGTAACAACAAAGCATCACTCTCCTCAGGGGGTGGATCGAGGCGGTTTTGCCGGCACGAGCTGCCTTACCGGATCAACGGCGCGTTTCAGCAGGCGTACCGGGCAGGATCTCGGCCAGGGCCTGGATCACGGGGCGGAGAGGTGGTTCCACCGGCAGTGCCGGCGGGGTGAAGAGGTGGATCACCGCCAGGGTGCGGTGGCCGGCGAGGTGAGAGCCGCAGCCTCTGCATACGGGGCGAGGGGGGAAGGACTTCTCCCCGCACACCGGGCACTGCCCGCCTTCCAGCCGGTAGCGCTGGGCTTTCAGTCTCCAATGGCGAGATACGTTCATGGTGGTTCTCCTCGGGTCTCCACACTCCGCCCCGGCAGGCCCGGGTTGGCTAATGTACGGACCTGGCCGGCTGCGCCGCGATCGGAAAACGGTTGGCGTGAGTCCGGCCGGGCAGGGGCGCCGGCTGGTCGTGGAGGATGCGCTCCACGGTCAGCCGGGCGCTGAGCAGCACCATTGGGAGTCCGGTGCCGGGGTGCGTGCTGCTGCCCACGAAATACAGATTGCCGTAGCGGGCGTGGCGGTTGTGCGGGCGCAGGTAGCCCACCTGCCAGAAATTGTGGCTCAACCCGAAGGCCGCTCCATGGGCCAGGTTATATTGCCGCTCCCAGGTATGGGGATCGAATTTGATCTCGAACTTGATGCCTGGCTCGAGGTCCGGGATCCCGGCTTCGGCCAGGCGCTCGAGCACCGACTGCCGGGCCTGGCGGCGCAGCGCATCCCAATCCTGGCCCTCAGCCAAGTGCCCGCAGGGGACGAGCACGAACAAGGTGTCCTGTCCGGCGGGGGCGGCGGCGGGATCCACCCGGGCCGGGGCGTGCACGTAGAAGCTGGGCCGCTCCGGGAGCGAATGGTCCCTGAAGATGCGGTCGAAGCTGGCCCGGTAATCGCCGCCGAGAAAAATATTGTGCACCCCCAGCTCGGGCACTTCCCGGTCGATGCCCCAGTAGAACATCACGGCCGAGCTGGTGTAGCGCAGCCTGTCAACCTTCGCCGCCGGGCCGGCGTCGGGCAGCAGGTTTTGGTATACGTAGGGCAGGTCGGCGTTGGCGATCACGAGGTCGGCGGGGAGGAAGGCCCCATCGGGGAGGGTGACACCGGTCGCCCGCCGCCCTGCAACCTGGATGGCCCGCACCGGCGTGTTGTACAGGAAGCGCACGCCCAGCCCCTCGGCGATGGAGACCAGATCTTCGACCACCTGGTACAGCCCGCCCATGGGGAACCATACGCCGCCGGCCAGTTCGGTGTACTGCAGCAAGGAGTAGGTGGCCGGAGCGTCGAAGGGGCTCAGGCCCAGGTACATGTTCTGGAAGGTGAACGCCGCTTTGAGGTGTGGATCGGTGAAGTAGCGGCCGATGTTATCGTAGTGCTTCACCAGCGCCTTGAGCTTGAACAGCAGAGGCAGGTTCTGCAGGCTGAAATAGTCCAGCAGGTGGTAGAAATTGCGCCCGACGAAACGCTCCAGCGAGGTGTGGTAGTGCAGGTACCCCTCGTCCAGGTAGCGCAGCAAGGCGGGGAAACTGCCCGGCTCGATAGCTTCCACCTGGCTTTGCAGGGCGTTCAGGTCGCCGGTCAGAGAGAGCTGCAGGCCATCATCGAAGCGGATGCGATAAGTGGGGTCGATACGGCGCAGGTCGAGGTGGTCTTCCATGCGTTCACCCAGGGCTGCGTACGTCTCGGCGAAGACCTCGGGCATGAGGAACAGGGTGGGGCCGGTGTCGAAGCGGTGGCCATCGCGCACGATCTGGTCGCAGCGGCCGCCGGGACGGGCGTTCTTTTCCAGTACCGTGACGTTGTACCCGGAACGGGCCAGGCGACCGGCGGCGGCGATCCCGCCGAGACCGGCGCCGATGACGAGTGCGGTAGGACGGGTGGGCATGGTTCTCTCCTTCGCTGCGCTTCCGCTTCCCGTGTGGGCGACCCGCCGGGCCTTTCCTCAAGAGGAGGGCTGTCTTAACATTCGGAATGAGGCAGCAGGTAAGCGGTAAAACCTGGTTGAGGTTGCTGTTCGCTGTGTGGTATTTGTATGATATACCATTCCGGGTGTGAAGTCATCCGGTAAAAGTGGGGATTGCCCGGGCACAAATGTGAGCGCAGGTCATACAAATGTAGGGCTGCCCATTGGTCAAACGGCCGGCCCGCGGGCTGGCCTGGCGACCAGGGCAGGGGATTTGACCGATCGATTTTTTTTCGATACAATATTTTTAATCCCCAAAGTAATCTGGTTTCTTTCTGGGTCACCGAACTGGGGGCCGCCTGAATGGGCGCATCGGCCTGGCCCACCCTATATGCGTCTCCCCCCGAGTCGTACACGAAAGGAGTATCTTCATGGCGGGTATCGCTGGAGTCGCCAATCCAGGCAGGCAGAGTCTTGTTGCAAAAATGCTGGGAAAGATCGCGCACCGGGGGAAAGCCCGATCCCGGATTGTGGAGGGAAAGGAGGCTACCCTGGGCGCCAGATGGCCTAAAGCCGGTCCGGCAGGCAGTCCGGTTATCTCTGGTAAACCGGCTGTGTGGGACGCGCAGAAAAAGCTGCCGCCCGACGAACAGGCGCTGGCCGCCGAGCCCGGTCCATTCGCCCTGGCGGTGGACACAGGGGATGGCATCTTCCTGGCCCGAGATTCGTTTGGCGTCCGGCCGTTGTACTACGGCGATACCAAAGATGGAGAGCTGTGCTTCGCCTCAGAAGTGAAAGCCCTGCTCCCGGCCACGCGCAATGTGAAAGAATTCCCGGCCGGGTTCAAGTACGAACCGCAATCCGGCTTTCAACCCTTCGCCAACTTAGAACCGGGACCGATGCTGCAAGATCCCCCGGAGCAGATCGCCCTCGAGCTGCAACGCAAACTGGAGCGGGCCGTCGCGCGGCGGGTGAGCGGGGATGTCACCGGGAGCTGGCTCTCGGGCGGCCTGGATTCGAGCGGGATTGTCGCCCTGGCCCGTCCCCACGTCCGCACTCTGTACACCTTCGCCGGCGGTCTGCCCGGCGCACCCGACCTGGAGTATGCCCGGCAGATGGCCACAGCCCTCGACTGTGAGCATCACGAGATCGTGCTCACCGAGGCCGAACTGATCGCCGCCCTGCCGGAGGTGATCGCCGCGCTGGAGTCGTTCGATGCTCTGTTGGTGCGCTCCTCCATCGTCAACTATCTGGTCGCCCGCCGGGCGGCGGACTGGATCGAGACTGTGCTTTCCGGTGAAGGCGGGGATGAACTGTTCGCCGGATATGCCTACCTGGAAGGTATCCCAGAGGAGCAGCTCTCCGCCGAACTGTTGGACATCACCCGGCGACTGCATAACACGGCTCTGCAACGGGTGGACCGCAGCGCCAGCGCCCACGGGATCATGCCCTTCGTCCCCTTCCTGGAGAAGGACGTCGCTACCTACGTGATGCGCATCCCGGTGGAATGGAAGCGCGGGCCGCGGGAGGCCCCAATCGAAAAATGGATTCTACGGAAGGCGTTGGAAGGTTGGGTGCCCGACACGGTGCTGTGGCGCAAGAAAGCCAAGTTCTGGGAGGGGGCAGGGGTGGGCGCCTTGCTCAGCCAGCACGCTGAGCGCACCATCTCCGACCGCGATTTCCTGGCCGAGCGACGGCTGCCCAACGGGTGGCTGCTGAACAGCAAGGAAGAACTGATGTATTACCGCTTGTTCAAAGCACACTTCGGCGAGTTCGAAGACCTGTCCTGGATGGGGCGGACCAAGGGCGCTCCTACCCAGGAAGAGCTTTCGGGCCCAAAAGAGACGGGAGGGCAGTCATGAAAACCGTCGTGGCTGCCGCTTTAGGGGAATGTGTACACGTCGCCGGGGTGACCCGCTTTCTGCGCCTGGCGGAGGCGGCCGGTTGGCGCACGGTCTTCCTGGGGCCGGCGGTGTCACCGGAGAAGGTGCTGGAAGCCGCCCGGCAGGAGAAGGCTGACCTGGTGGGCGTCTCCTACCGCCTGACGCCTGAGACCGGCGAGCGGCTGCTTGGCGAGTTCGCCGAGGCGGCGGATGATCTGCGTTCTGCGGGGGTGCGCTTCGCCTTCGCCGGCACGCCCCCGGTGGCCGAGCGGGCCAGGCGCATGGGGTTCTTCGAGCGCGTATTCGAGGGCGGCGAGCCGGCCGAAGCCGCCCTGGCTTACCTGAAAGGCCAGATCGGCGGGGGGACCTCCGAGCAGGATTCTCCCCAAACGGCGGTGGAGCGCATCGCCTGGAAAGCGCCCTATCCGTTGCTGCGACACCACTTCGGCCTGCCAGACCTGGAAGCCACCTGCCGGGGGATCGAGCAGATCGCCGCAGCCGGGGCGCTGGACGTGATTTCCCTGGGCATCGATCAGGACGCCCAGGAGAATTTCTTTCACCCCGAAAAGCAGGACCCGCGCCGGCGGGGGGCCGGGGGGGTGCCGGTACGCTCGCCTGGCGATTATCGCCGCCTGTATGCCGCCAGCCGCAGGGGCAATTATCCCCTGCTGCGCGCCTATTCCGGCACCGACGATTTCCTGCGCCTGGCGGAGATGTACGTAGACACGATCAACATCGCCTGGTGCGCCATCCCCCTGTTCTGGTTCAACCGCATGGACGGCCGCGGCCCCTGGGACCTGGAAGGATCGATCCGCGAGCACCAGCGGGTGATGGCCTGGTACGGCGAGCGAGGCATCCCCGTGGAACTGAACGAGCCGCACCATTGGGGGATGCGCGACGCCGCCGATCACGTCTTCGTGGCCTCCGCCTTCCTCGCCGCCTACAACGCCCGCCGCTTTGGGGTGCGCGACTACATCGCCCAGTTCATGTTCAACAGCCCGCCCGGCCTCTCGGATGCGATGGACCTGGCCAAGATGCTGGCGATCCTGGAATTGATCGAACCCCTGTCCGGACCGGATTTCCGCATCTACCGCCAGACCCGCACCGGCCTGCTGAGCTACCCGCTGGACCCGGCGGCGGCGCGGGCGCACCTGGCGGCCAGCATCTACCTGCAGATGGCGCTGCGCCCGCACATCGTCCATGTGGTCGGCCATACCGAGGCGGACCACGCCGCGACGGCGGAAGACGTGATCGAAGCCTGCGCCATGGCGCGCCGGGCGATCGAGAACGCCCTCGCCGGCCAGCCGGATATGACCGCCGGCTTCCTGGTGCGGCAGCGGAAAGCCGAGCTGGTAGGAGAGACTCAGCGCCTGTTGGAGCAGATCCACGCCCTGGCGGAACCGGGCACGGACGACCCGTGGACCGACCCCGCCACCCTGACCCGGGCGGTCACGACCGGGCTGCTGGATGCCCCTCAACTGATCAACAACCCTTACGCTTGCGGCCGGGCGCGCACACGCATCGATTCCCGCGGGGCGTGCGTCCTCGAATGATCAGGCCGGGCCTTGAGGGGCGACCCGGCTCGATCCGGCGACCCCTCGACGCCTGTCATCGAAGTTGCCCAGGTGGCAGTACGCATGATTGAGAGGAGACTACCAATGGAGAAAAAGACGCGATTCACTGTGATGGGAGCCGGCCATGGGGGTAAGGCGATGGCTGCCCACCTGGGCTTAATGGGTTTCCCGGTAAAACTGTATAACCGCACGGAGGAGAACATCTCGGTCATCCAGGCCCTGGGCGGTATTGAGCTGATCAGTTACGAGGACGGCCCGCACGGATTCGGCCAACTGGAACTGGCGACCTCCAATATAGAAGCAGCCCTGGAAGGTGCGGAGGTGATCATGGTGGTGCTGCCTTCCACCGCCCACGCCTCGGTGGCCAAAGCGGCCGCGCCATACCTGCGCCCCGGGCAAGTGGTGGTGCTCAACCCCGGCCGCACGCTGGGCGCCCTGGAATTCGCCCAGGTGCTCAAACAGAACGGCTGCGCCCCCGGGGTGATCGTAGCTGAAGCCGAGACCCTGATCTACGCCAGCCGCTCGGAGGGCCCGGCCCTGGCGCGCATCTTTCGCATTAAAGATTCCGTCCCCCTGGCGGCCATCCCCCAAACCTGCACCCAGCACGTGCTTTCGCTGCTGAACCCGGCTTACCCCCAGTTCATCGACGGGAAAAGCGTGCTCCACACCGGGATGAACAATATGGGCGCCATCTTCCATCCCGCCCTGACCTTGCTGAACGCCGGGCGGATCGAATCCACCGGCGGCGAGTTCCAGTTCTACATCGATGGCGTGACTCCCTCCGTGGCCCGCGTGCTGGAAGTGCTGGACCGGGAGCGGGTGACCGTGGCCTCGGCCCTGGGCATCCGGGCGCGCACCGCCCAGGAATGGCTGAAGATGGCTTACGGCGCCTCCGGGGATAACCTGTACGAGGCCATTCACAACCAGCCGGGGTACCATGGCATCGGCGCGCCGCCCACCTTGAACCACCGCTACATCACCGAAGACGTGCCCATGAGCCTGGTGCCGGTCGCTTCGCTGGGGGCGCGGTTTGGCGTGCAGGTGCGCGGCATGGACAGCATCATCCGCCTGGCCTGCATCATCCATCGCACGGATTACTGGCGCCGCGGGCGCACGGTGGAGAAGCTGGGCATCGACCGCTGGTCGGTGAGCGAGCTGACCCGCTTTGTGATGGAGGGAGACGAGACCGAGCAGCCGGACTCTTTCCCCGCCTGATATAAAAACACCCTGAAGGTCTTCGCCGATGCGAAGCATCGCGACCTTCAGGGTGTTCTGTTCTCGGGATATTTGCGTTTTAGCCCGCCAGTTTCAGCGATTTGAAGGCCTCCACCTGGCCGCGGATGGCGCGCTCGGTGGGAAGGCGCTCGATGCTGGAAGCGCCGAAGAAGCCCTGCACGCCGGGCATGAGGGTCAGGGCCTTGCCCACGTTATCCGGCTCATCGAAGGGGCCGCCGTGGGCGATGACGAGGATATCGCCGCGCACGCGCCGCCCGGCCTCGGCGATCGCCATCACCCGCGCCACGGCTTCCTCCAGCGTGAGCGCTACGGCGGCCCCGATGGTGCCGGCGGTGGTCAGCCCCACGTGGGCCACGAGCTGGTCGGCGCCGGCCTCGGCCATGGCTTTCGCCTGGTCGGGGTCGAACACGTAGGGCGAGGTGAACAGGTCCAGTTTATGGGCCTCGGCGATCATCTCGATTTCCTTGTCGTAGCCCATGCCGGTGCCTTCCAGATTGGCCCGGAAATTGCCGTCGATCAGCCCGACGGTGGGGAAGTTCTGTACCCCGGAGAAGCCGATCTCCTTCAGTTGCTTGAGGAAGACCGGGAACAGGCGGAAGGGGTCGGTGCCGTTGACCCCGGCCAGCACGGGGGTGTGCTTGACCACCGGAAGGACTTCAGCGGCCATTTCGACCACGATGGCGTTCGCGTCGCCGTAAGCCATCAGCCCGGCCAGCGAGCCGCGCCCGGCCATGCGGTAGCGGCCGGAGTTGTAGATGATGATCAGATCGGCCCCGCCGGCCTCGGCCATCTTGGCCGAGATACCGGTGCCCGCCCCGCAGCCGACGATGGGTTTGCCGGCTGCTACCTGGGCGTTTAAGCGTTTCAGCATTTCCTCACGTGAGATAGCCATTTTCGTCTCCTTTCAGTATTTGCGGTCCATCCGGCCTCAGCCGGGGGATGGACCGGCGGCTTGCCTGGTGGGTGAAGTTGGACGAGATATCACTTCTACTGCAGCATCTCCAGCAGCGTTTTGGCGCACAGATCGGCGAACTCGGGATCGTTGATATTGGCCTGCGATTCGATCACCGGGATGCCTTCCCGTAAATTCTGGCGGATAGCGTCGTAGCAGGCTTTGTCGGCCTCCGGGTCCCAGAAGCGGTTGCCCTGGCTGTCGAGCATCGACACGCCGCCCAGGGGCAGCAGCACGGCGACCGGCCCGGCGGCCGCGTTGGCCGCGGCAGCCAGCATTTCACCCATTTTGCGGTTCTCTTCCACGTTGGTGCGCAGCAGGGTGACGTTGGGGTTCCATTCGTACAGGTTGCGGCCGCGGTACTTTTCGGGCACGGTGTCTGGCGAGCCGAAGTTAGCCATGTCCACGCAGCCGGGGACCAGGATGGTGGGGATGCCCTTCTGGGGGGCGGCCTGCCCGCGCTGCGGCCCGGCGCTGAACACGCCCCCACACACCTCGTCGGCCAGCTCGGTGGTGGTGATGTCTAGGGCGGCGACGATATACCCATCGCGCACCAGGCTCTCCATCGTCCGCCCCCCGGCGCCGGTGGCGTGGAAGACGAGCACCTCGTAGCCGGCATCCTCCATCACCTGGCGGGCGCGGTCCACGCATTGGGTGGTGTTGCCGAACATGGAAGCGGCCACCAGCGGTTTTTCGGCCTCCGCGGGCGGGGCTTCGACCTTCACCATGCCGGCGATCGCCCCGGCGCCGTTGGCAAAGATCACCCGGCTGATGCTGTTCAGCCCGGCTACATCGACGATGGAGGGGATGAAGGTGATGTCCTTGGCTCCCGAGTAGGCGGAGACGTCCCCGCCGCCGACGGTGGAGATCATCACCTTGGGCACGCCCACCGGCAAGGCCCGCATGGCGGTGGTGACGATCGAAGTGCCGCCGCTGCCGCCCATGCCCAGGATCCCGTCCAGCCTTCCTTCAGCGTGCAGCCGGCTGACCACCTCGCGCAGCCCTGCGGCCATGGTCTTCATCGCCTCATCTTTGTGCTGACCGCTGGACAGGTAAGCCAGGTCCCCTCCACCCAGGCGAGCGACTTCCTGGCGGGGGATATCGGCGGGGAAAGCCGGCTCGCCCATCACCCCGAAGTCGATCACCAGGGTGTTCAGCCCCTCCTGCTCGATCAACTCCTTGACGTAGGCGTATTCCTTGCCTTTCGTGTCCAGTGCTCCGGCGAGTACAACAGTTTTGGTCATCGAGGCCTCCTTAATACAATTGACAGGACACCCTAGAGATCCACAAAACCCGTAGGGTGTTATCCAGTTGGAACATCCTCCAACAAATACACCACCTCGTCACAAGTTTCCGCCTCTATATTCGCCTGGCGCAGGCCATCGGGTGGCGCAAACCGGTCGAGCGCTTGTTTCCGGTTCGGGTGTGTCTCTCCCCGCGAGGCCGAGGCGGCAAAAGAGGAGTAGTGCCGGCTGCGGAATCCGCGAAAACAGCCGTGCAACTGAGGTTTTGGGTGGGTAGTGAGCCTTAAGGTCCCTAAGCCCTTCTGTATCTGTTACGTTTTTTTCGTCAGCAACCGTATTGTAATACGAAATGCGAGCACGCTGAAAGGCTGTCCGGGAATTTGGCGAAAAGGACGGATGGGGAAAGCGAAAAGGGAAAGGCGAAAAGCGAAAAATCGAAAGGCGAAAATCGAAAGTCGAAGAGCGAAAGGCGAAAGGCGAAAAGGGATGGTTCTCCGCCCACAACCCGGACACACCCGGCATCGATTCAAATCGACGCCTGGGGGAGCGGTCCCGCCATGTCATCCTGAGGGAGCGTTCTTTGCAACCGAAGGATCTC